>CAMDKS010000019.1 GCA_945900755.1 Bdellovibrio sp. ZAP7 | reverse complement strand
GACAGCGACTGACTCGGACAAACTACGATGCTGTCGCCTGTGTGAATGCCCAAGGGATCAAAGTTTTCCATGTTGCAAATGGCAATCGTATTGCCCTGACTATCACGCATGACCTCGTATTCAACTTCTTTCCATCCGCGTAAAGACTTTTCCACCAACACCTGAGGCGATATCGCTAGTGCAATACCCACAAGAGCCGTCAACTCACTCTCATTAGCCGCAAAACCGCTGCCAAGGCCCCCCAAGGCAAACGCTGCACGCACGATCACAGGATAACCAATGGCGCTTGCAGCCTTTACTGATTCAGACTGCGTCTCACAGGCATAACTATCAGGGATTGGCATGCCAATAGATTTCATTTTTTTTGCGAATAATGACCTGTCTTCCGTCATTTTCAAAGTGGAGACAGGGGTACCTAAATTCAAAACATTGTAACGCTTTAACGCCCCACTATCCTCAAGAGCCATCAAACAATTAAGAGCCGTCTGCCCTCCGAACCCTGCGACGATTGCGTCTGGTTTTTCGACTGCGAATACTTTTTCAATCCATTCAGGCTCTACCGGATACAAATATACTTTGACGCCGGCTTGCGGATTCGTTTGCACGGTCGCAATGTTTGGATTAATGACGATGACTTCGTTGCCACACTCAAGCAAGCTTTTCACCGCCTGTGTGCCAGAATAATCAAATTCTCCTGCCTGACCAATTGTAAGACCACCAGAGCCCAGCAAAATTATTTTTGGTTTTCGACCCAGTTGAAGTAAGTGGGGATGAAGTGGCATAGGCTAAAGCTCCTTCACAAATTGTTCGATGATCCAGCCAGTATCTCTAGGACCACTGGCGGCTTCGGGGTGAAACTGCACACTTTTAAATGGCTTCGATTTGTGACGAATACCCTCGACCGTTTGGTCATTCGCGTTGACAAACCAAGCCTCCCAATCTTTTGGGAGAGATTTTTCATCCACCATAAATCCATGATTTTGACTGGTGATAAATCCTTTGCGAGTACCAACTAATTGCACAGGCTGGTTGTGAGACCTGTGCCCGTAACTCATCCTAGATGTGGTTGCACCCGCTGCAAGGGCCAGCAATTGGTGTCCTAAACAAATCCCTAGAATTGGCCTGTCTCCTTTGAGCAATCCTGCAATTCTGTTTTTTAAGTCCCCCGTTTTTTGAGGATCTCCCGGTCCATTAGATAAAAGCCAAGCACTAACGTCCACTTTGCTGAGATCAGAATCCCATGGCAACACCTCAATCTCGGCGCCGTGGTGAATCAGTTGACGAAGTATGTTCCACTTAACACCTGTATCAACAACTCCGATGCGCTTTTTTCCCTTACCCAGTCTAAAAGATTTTTTGCACGAAACTTCGTGCAAAATTTCTTGAGCTGAAGGATCGAAAAATTTGGACGCAGTCGTCGCCGACTCCGAAGTATTCTTGCTGTCGGGAATGAGGCGTCCAAAAACCATCTTCTCTTCGCGAATAACATGCACTAGGTGACGAGTATCAATGCCCGCGATTCCTGGAACATTTTGCTCCTTAAGCCAAGCATCCAACGTCTGACGACTAGACCAATGAAACGCCTCAGCGCTGTCAATGCCAACGATCACCGCCTTAGCGTGTACGCGGTCACTCTCAAATCCTTGAGACATCTCGATCGAAATATCTCTGTGGAGAGGAGGTATCCCGTAATTGCCGATCAACGGGTATGTAAAAAGTAGGATTTGCCCGAAGTATGAGGGATCGGTCAGAGCTTCACTATATCCCACCATGCCCGTCGTAAAAACGAGCTCGCCAGCCGCCTCTAGTGGTGCACCAATAAGCTCACCCACAAACTCCATGCCATTGGAAAGCTTTAGGGTACACTTTGGCCTAAACGTCATCTTAAACTCCTTGCCGCTGGTCAAAAAAAAGCCTGCTGCTGTCTCGGTTTTAAAAATCTATCTCGCAAGGCACTTGGCTAGCTAGGATTCGCGGGCATAAATCGCCCTGTACTGTTAAAAAAATTGTCGGGAAACGCCTAAATCGACGTTTACGAAGCATAGCCTAGACATTCCCCCTCTGGCTATGTTTAATTAGGTTTTCAAATTGGAATTGTGGAAATTTTAAGGAGTCTAAAATGTCGTCTAATCCCGTTGTAATCGTATACGCAGGCCGCACTGCTATTGGAAAATTTAGTGGCATGTTTGCTGGCACCCCAGCCCCACTCCTCGGCGCAGCGCTTGTTAAAGATTGTGTAAAGAAAACAGGCATCAATCCTGAAAAAATTGACGAAATTATAATGGGTCAAGTTCTGACAGCAGGAGTTGGACAAGCTCCCGCACGGCAGACAGCTATTTACGGAGGCCTGCCAAAATCCGTGTGCGCAACCACCATCAACCGCGTTTGTGGCTCTGGCCTTAAAGCTGTGATGCTCGCCGATCAAGCCATTCGTGCAGGTGATGCGAAGATCGTTCTTGCGGGCGGCCAAGAAAACATGACGTTAGCTCCACACTTACTTCCAAACTCACGAGCTGGTCTAAGATTTGGAAATGCAGAATTGAAAGATCACATGCAGCATGACGGTCTTTGGGACCCATACGGCAACGTGGCGATGGGAAACTGCGGCGAAGAGTGTGCAAAAAAATATTCCTTTAGCCGCGACGATCAAGATGCCTTTGCTATGAATAGCTATCAAAAGGCTCGAGCCGCCATCACAGAGAAAAAATTTGAATCCGAAATTGTAGCTGTTGAGTTGGTCACCAAAAAAGGCTCGACACTTGCCATCCTGGACGAAGAACCGTTTGCCGCAGATCTTGCTAAACTTAAAGACCTCCGCCCAGCCTTCGACAAAAATGGAACCATCACCGCCGCCAATGCCAGTTCAATTAGTGATGGCGCCGCACTTCTCATGATTACAGACTTGGAAACAGCCCAAAAAGAAGGGCTAAAACCAATCGCAAAAATTGTGGCCCACGCATCGTTCGCCCAAGAGCCAACTTGGTTTACCACCGCACCAGTAGGATGCATTGAAAAAGTTTTGAAAAAAGCAAACCTATCCACATCAGATATCGATCTTTATGAAATTAATGAGGCCTTTGCCGTGGTAACCATGGCAGCCATCCACGATCTCAAACTACCGCCTGAGCGAGTAAATATCTACGGCGGAGCTGTGGCACTGGGCCACCCGATCGGCGCGAGCGGAGCACGAGTACTCGTAACACTTCTGACTGGGCTCAAACAAACACAAAAAAAACGGGGGCTTGCCACACTCTGCATTGGCGGCGGTGAGGCCAGTGCCGTGATTGTTGAGATGCTTTAAGCAGGTCTAGCAGCTGGGTTTTTGCGCCTACGCCATAGGATCATCTCGCTATTCAAATGACTCTAAAAACAGACTAGGCATGACATTGCTGGATAGTGTATTGTGTTAGATGAGTTCTGTGTTCCCTTGGTTTGTTTCATACGGGAGATGCTTATGAATGCTGCTGACACCAGAATCAATCGTAAAATTACTGTGTCAATTATTGATGACCATGAATTGGTTCGGTTCGGATTAGCCTGCACCATAAATTCCGACCACGAATTTTCGGTTGTAAGCCAAAGTTATGATGCACAAAGTGGACTCGATCAAATTTTATCTCATCGCCCTGATGTGGTTATTGTCGACATCGGCATGCCCGGCCGCAACGTATTTGAAATGATTAAAGAGGCGAAGCAACAGCTTCCAACGCTTCGAGTCATATTCCTTACTGCTTTTAGCAATCAAGCCAATCTAGACTTAGCCCTTTCCGCAGGAGCTTCTGGATTTGTGGCCAAAGCAGAGTCCTTGACCTCCATCTCTGTTGCCATTCGTGCGGCGATTCTCGGTCAATCCATTTACCTTAGTCCATCCATTCATGCCAAAAATGAGTCTGCACTTGCTGATTCCTCACGGCGCGAAGCTAGTTTTAAGCCCAAGCGCATCGGCAATGGTTCAGAAAAGGCTCAGGGAGCAAAACACGAAATATTGTCGACTCGTGAATTGGAAATTTTACGCTATGTGGCGTCGGGTCAATCGGCCAAAACGATCGCATCCCACCTGACCATAAGCGCCAAAACAGTGGATCGACATAAGGCCAACATCATGGCAAAACTTAACCTTCACAATCAAGTAGACCTCACGCGTTTTGCCATTCGTGAAGGCATTGTAGCTCCATAGTGGATCATTCAAAAAACAAAGGCCCCGTCACTGACGAGGCCTCTGATCCAACAGAAGACTACTATATTGATCCACACTCAGGATTATTAGTCTTCACGGCGAAATATCACCTAAAACGTGGCCACTGCTGCGAAAGTAATTGCCGCCACTGTCCCTACCCCAAAGATTAGGGAGCAACCTTTTCACAGGGATTCTGAAATAGAGAATCAAGGCGCCTTGAAGTATCGAATTGCGGGACTTGTTGGGTTTCGATTTTTGCCTCTTCAGCAGAATCTGTGGGTCCATTAAGATTTTTCAACCTATTTTCCTTCTAGGCATCTCCGGGGCTGGATAACGATTTAACACTGCGTTCCAGTAGGCCCAAGATCTGCCATCAACTATTCCTGGAGGAATTTTATCAAGTAAGGCCAAAAATTCGTCATCAGACAGGTGCTTACGAATCGTCATCATATCGTCATGAGTAGCATATTGCATTGCATAAGAAACAAATCGAATAGGGTCTTGCAAAGACTGGACCGGCGTTTCAAACCAAATAATTCTTGGTGCCATTTCAATTAATTCAGAAATCTGTGTAAAATCTAGCATATAATTATTCCACGGATTGTGCGTAAAAAGGTAATATCGGTATTTTATTTAAATCGACACTCGACGCCGCCTTCACCAATCGACTTCTAATGTCCTCTGGAAGCAAGTGAACATTCCCATCCTGAAAATAACAAAGCGCTTTTAGTGTGCTTTGAGGATTGAATCTATCTCCATAAAGAACTTTGCCAGCACCCAATGCGGTGAGCAAATCCATTGATTTTGATTCCAAAATGGCATCTATATCAAGGTAGTCTTTTAGCTCTGCACGAACCTGCACAACTGATACTTTTGTACCGGCAAGATCAATCAAGGAGGCAAGCTGTAGGCCATTGTCCGCAACCAATACTTTTGCAATGCGCGGAAAATTTGGCAAACCAAAAAAAGACATTTTTATTATACCATCGCCTCTTTTTACACTGACAGTCAAAGTGTTTGGTTGGCTTTGAAGGACTTTTGCAGTGTTTAAAATGGGTAGGCTTGCAAGTAACTCAAATGGATCAAACGACTTGCATCCAAAGAAATCAAAATCTATAGATTCACGATGCCCTAATTGCAACGCAATTGCAGTTCCACCGTATAAAATAAATTCCTTAGGAATACAATCTAACTCATCCCATATGACTGCTTGTGCTGGTGGAAGAATTTTCAGATACAATGACAAGTTGCAACTCACTTCATTTTCTAGGTATTTTCAATACAAAGTTGGGCTAAAGATAGCCTAACTATTTTATTACAAAAATTCCTCCAGTAATACTATTTAAAATGAAGTAGAGCATTTTTTGTAACTATTCCGCTCGACACTGCGTGCAACCGAGGAGAGCCCATGTATTCCTGGTAGCAAACGGGCAATCGTCGAATACCGGTAACATCAAGGCTGCCTACTCTATTAAGTAATTCTAATTTCAGACTTCGATGAAACCTCTCGCCAATTCCGTTGCACCACGGTTGGCCGAGTGGAGTGCGTCGGACTACAATATCAAAATAACGGCGAAAATCATGTTCCATCCACTTGCCGAAGATGTGGTCATTGTCCGCTATAGGACCAGATGGCCGCTTGTAATCGGACATTTCGGCATTGCAAATTTGCTGTGTGATCCACCATTGAAGTTTTTTGAGCTGCTCAACCATAAAGCGGCTCATATCAGAGCTGCATAAAATCACCAATGAATTCATAAACATTGAATTTTGCGGCACTACACTCATTTAAAAAAAAAGGCCCCGTCACTGACGAGGCCTCTGATCCAACAGAAGACTACTATATTGATCCACACTCAGGATTATTAGTCTTCACGGCAAATTATCATCTAAAACGTGGCCACTGCTGCGAAAGTAATTGCCGCCACTGCCCCTACCCCAAAGATTAGGGAGCAACCTTTTCACAGGGATCCTGAAATAACGAATCAATTTTCCCGTTTTCCCAAAAATTCAGCCAAGTATTATGAATGGAAAATGAAACACGATCAGAAGCAATCGTGACGCTATACGCTCCAGTCCGTGTGGCCCCATTTTGAACGAAGGTCATCGTCTGAGTTTCTGTGTCGATAGTGTATTCTTTGGTGCTCTGACAATGAAACTTGCCATTGACCATCTCCTCTGTAAGCCAAGTCGGCCACTGAGCGTCTGCAAAAGCTAACTGACTAAATCCTAGGGCGACTACTAAGCAAAATAATAATCTCATAGTGTTCTCCAAGTGAAGGGTTTGAGTAAGCATAGCACACTCTCCCTAACAGTAACTAGGCATCAATCTACCTTTGACGGATTTGTTTTGTGAGTCCTGCTCATGGTACTCTTAAAGGAATCATCACTTTCCATAGGAGAAATCTGACGTGTGGCAACACTTCGGTTCTATTTAGGCATTCTCGGAGCATTTCTTCTAATATTTATAGGTTTTTTGATGGAGGGCGGCTATCTCGCGGATTCGCTTGCAATCACCGCGATCATGATCGTTTTCGGGTCATCTTTTGGTATTGCCATTATGGGCTACGGCATTAGAGGTGCTTGGAGCGGATTTAAATACGGCTTATTGAGAGTTACTATTCCCGATAAACGCGCGGCGGAATCCGCTGTGGGATTCTGGGATCTTTTCGGCCACGCAGCCCTACTCAGTGGTTTGATGGGAAACAGCATGGGACTTCAGCACGTTATGTCGGTACTCGATCAACCCAAGAAAATCGGTCCCGGCATTGCGGTCGCGTTTGTGCCAATACTCTACGGACTCGGGTTTAAGTACCTGGTGACCGATGCTATCACCGAAAGCCTTACTGAGCGTGCGAACGCCGCTGACTTGTCTCTTGATGCCTCGTCGAGCCAGCCACCCTCACGACTTGCCTATCAATTGATGGGAGGTTTATTTTTAGCCGCTTTTATGACCTGTTCCGGCCTAATAAGGCAGGGTGGCTATTTAACTCAGGTGTTGGACTTGGCCGCCATGCTCATTGTAGGCGTCGCCGCGGCCGCGTTCACAGGCTCCGTTTATCCTATTTTCTGCAAACCCAATTGGCTTAAGATGCTAGGATTTAGTGCCGGCAGTCACATCACAAATGACGAACACACTCAGTGCGTTAAAAAGCTAAATTTCTTCGGCAACACCGTACTTGCGACCGGAGCTCTTGGAGCGTGCCTAGGGCTTCTGCACGTCCTGTCAATACTAGATCAACCGGCGTTAATCGGTCCCGGCATTGCGGTCGCATTGCTAGCCCCGATCTATGCAGCCGCTTTAAAGCTGATCACTCTTGGAATGGGTCACGCTCACGCCGAGGCTATTTTGGACCGAGACACCAGAAATGGGCTGCGTCAAAAGATGAAATCGAATCTAGGATTTTGGATGTTACTATCACAAATCTTATTCCTTCTATTTACACTTTTTGTTGTTCTTTATGCGTTGAAGAGTGGTGGGACATGCGATACGGGCCAGCTTGAAAAAGGGAGTGAGGCCGTGCAAGAAAATAGTCAGGGCGGGGGTGCAAAATGAAACGCCTCCGACTGATTTTAGGTGTTGTCGTCGGATTCCTGTGCATTTCGACGGCCCTCCTCATGGAGGGAGGTCATCTATCGCAGGTGTACGCGATTACCGCAATTATAATGACCATAGGCTCGACTTTTTGTCTCACGTTTTTGGCCATATCAAGACCAAAGACCGCGAAACTAATCTGGGCTCGCAACTGTCTATTTGGTCTAAGCGTAGGCGCTGAATTTCTAAATATCCAGAAGGTCATGAATGTGATGGATCAACCCGAATTCATGGGCCCAGGAATTGCCGTTGCATTGATTTCATTGCTTTACGGCGCAGCTGGTGGGATCGTGCTCAAGTGCTGGCAGACCTCGATCAGCGAGCCATAATTATTTCTCTCAAATCTGCAAACAACGGCGGTAATCTATGTGGCAATTGGGATCGCTCTTTCTTCTGGCAGCCGTTGGCTCAATTTCAAGTCCAAGCAGCGCTGTGGAGTTGACGTCTCATTCGTCTAAGCAGAACTCCGACCAACCCATCGAAGTACTCGCCATTATCGAGGACATTAATCAAGGTGCTCCTGAGACAGATTCCTCCAAACCACCTCCTGAAAACAAAATATCACCCTCAAAAAAAGCCCGTGATGGCCAACCACCTACGTCACCAAGCTCGCAAGGCTCGTCACCAGCGGCCAAGATGCGCGCGGAAATGGCAAAAAAAATGGGGGACATGCGCAGCGATCACGCTACACAGATTGCAGATTGGCGGCAAAAACATGCGGAAACTCTTAATCTTTGGCGGCAAAAACATAAACAATTTTTAACCGAAATCCCCATGCGTAAGCAAAATCTAGTTGAAATGGCCGTCGCCTCACAGGTGCCGGAACGACTCCTAACAAAATCAATTTCAAAGGCTCAATTTCAAGTCCAGATCATACCTTCGGCCTTTGACGTGCCGATCAGGAATCAGGGAAACCGTGGAACTTGTGCGGCGTTTGCGGGAACCAGAGCCATCGAGATTTTACTGGCCCAAAACGGGCCGGTAGAAGATCTCTCAGAGCAATATTTTTACTATGCCAGCCGCCCAGACTGTCAATCCACACCCTGTGCCATGAAGGGGGCACCGGTGGAGGCAGGTCTTGAATTTAGCAGTGGACAAGGAAAATTGAATATTCCCGACGAAGACGCCTGTCCCTATGTGTCAAAGCCTGTTGAAAATAATGATACTCAAATACCGCTAGCCGTAGGCTGTCTGAATCGTGGCCGCGTCAGAGTCATGGATTATGAACGTCTTGAATCTTTGGATGACGCGGTTTCGGCAACCCAACAAGGGATGCCAGTTGTGGCCGCATTAAATTTGTCCGATAATTTTTTTGCAACCAAAGGCTTTGTTTCTGCGGCTGATTCTGGCCCCGTCGATACCCGCAAAGATCATGCGAAGGGCCACGCCATCACATTTGTCGGATATCTTGAGCTACCTAAATCCCTTCATTCCCGAGAAGGAAAGTACTGCATGCTCACGGCCAACAGCTGGGGAGTAGGATGGGGTCAGGGAGGTTATGCCTGTTTGAGCGAAGAATGGATTAAAAAACATCGCTTGTCTGGGCCGTTCCTCGCAGTCAAGAAGTTAGAGAAATAGCAAGAAAATAAAACTTAAAAATAAGAGGGAATTTTGGCAAACATCCATTCATTGTTCTACGAAATGCAAGCCTATTTCAAAGCACAAGAAAAAGCGGAGCACTTCGCTAGAATTTCACTTGGCCCAAGCTGCGAGCAATGGATCAATGGAGAGATTTTCTGTTTCCTGAATTGGGGTAGTGGCATTACTGAAAACACGTCAGAAATCGCCGAAGGCGAGAAAGGGAAACGTGATATTTCCATTCTTGACCCAGAGACTGAAAAAATTAGCCATATCATTGAAGTAAAAGTTGTCTACAATGTTAATGCCTCGCACATCAAATCCAGGTTAAAAAAGCTTAAAAAGCAATTGCAAGCCGCAAAAACCCGTCACCCCAATGTCAGCGTCACTGGTTTTGTCTTTTGCGTTTCCCATGAAAAATGCGAAGAGGAAGTGGCCTTTAGCAGTAAAGATTTTTTGAACCAAGTAACGGAAACAATGTCCGAACTGATGCCCCGGACTGAAGGCACCTGCTTTACTACCCCCCACAAATATCGTCCTGAAACGATTTTTAAACTCGCCCAAGTCGGGTGGAATCGCGAAAAATTCGAAATTTCCTGCCACTCACTTTATGTGACTCATATGTGAGGCTGAATTTATTGGTTTTGAAAGACACTGCTTGTAACCAAGTCGGCTACCAAAAATGCGATTATGGGGTATAACCTATTGAAATTAAATCGGGCTGGCGGGATTCGAACCCACGACCTCACGCTCCCCAAGTTCAAGCAATCATCCTTTTCTTTTCTGCTTCGTATTCTGCTTCTGTCAATGCGCCTGTTTTTTTCAATTCATACAACTTGGCAAGCTCCGCAGTATTGATTCTTGATGACCCAGCCGAGGTGCGATTCTTTAGCGAAAAAATGGCGCCATGTGGCGCTAATGTAGCAGCACTATTTTGGACCAGGCCGTGATTATATTGCGCGTTAAACTCGTTATCGGACATTGCCAAAAACATCACGCTTTCAATCAGTGATATGATCCATGGGATCATCGTCCAAAAAAACAATAGATATAAAATACCACGAACTGTGTTGCCCAAGTACCAATGGTGAAGTCCAAAAATTCCCGCCCAAAAACCAAGGGCCGCAGCAATATATTTATTTTTCATAATTTCTCCCGAATATATTAAAGAAAAACCACCAATGCTATCGACCCATAAATCGCGAATCGCTTGCACAAAACTAGCGGCCATCAAAAGTTTAAACTATAAGCCCATGACCTTCTTTTTTTCTGATTCGAATTCGGATTCACTTAGGGCGCCCGACTTCCGGAGCTCAAATAGTTTGGCAATTTCATCGGCATTTCCTTGCGGATTGGCCTGGCCCACCATACTTTTTGCCTTTCCAATGACATCATTGATCGTCACTTCTTTCGCAATTTCCAAGCCCGGAACAGAGCCGTACATGTTCTCGTTTGGGTTTCCTTCTGTGGCTAATAGAATCAAGTTATAAATCGGAATCAGATAAAACCATCCGCTTTTGTCAACATCATGCAAGCGCCGACAGGCAACAGCAACACCAGGTACAATGGCTGCTAAGCTGTATAAAGTATATATAGCAGGCGAGAAAGATGTGATTACTGCGATCACAATATGAGCCAGAAAAAAGAACCAATACTCTTCTCTAGTAGCCCTACCGTCAAACTTGGCATAATTTACAAATGCTTTTAAAAAATAATGAACAATCTTTGGCTGACTGAAGTTGTTGTTCGGAGCTGATTCCATATTCGCCTCATCTATTTTTCAGAGTTAGTCCTGCCCGCCCAATGCGGACGAGAGCCTGTTCGGCACGAATTCAACAAGATTTAGGGGAAACATTGTAACAGACTGTAATAGGTACGAAAAATAGTTTTGATTGTAGCAATCTCAATTAAATATTTGTTCTGCCTTATCTCAACTTTCCTCGAATGGCGTCAAACTGATGTTGGAGTCTAGTCTAATTGCCACTGTCAACCGACCAAGGCAAGGCCCACATCCCGTGACATGGGAATAGAATGGGGCTTTCTCGTCGAGTTCGGGCCGAGGACACAATTATTGTTCCCACGCAGTGGAATTCCCACTTTTTACCGCGAGCTAATTTTTTAAAACATGTGATTTGATTTGGGGAATTGAGTCGGGCTGGCGGGATTCGAACCCACGACCTCACGCACCCCAAGCGTACGCGCTACCAACTGCGCTACAGCCCGATAATAATGAATCATGACCATTATATAGATACCTGCACTTGTAAACCAAAATCGCTCCAGCCAATAAAAACCTAGGCCAAATGTTCAATTGGGCCGCAATCCATGGCCAAGACTCCCTTTTATCGGGGGTTTTCAAAGGCCTATTTACCTGAAATTACTTTCGATTTTAGACCTGGAAACACCTTGCCCACTTTACTGATGACGTAATCACCGTAGGTACCCTCAAAAGCATGTGGGTTGGCTTTATCCCAACGTTCTAGAGAATCATCGAGCTCGGCCTTTGATTTAGAAAGGGGAAGAATTTCCACCTTAGAAAAAAAGTTGGGATCAAAGAAAAATGGAAATGACATCCGCTTACGTCCAGAGGAATTTTTCACTCGGTGCGGCGTTGATTTATATAGACCTCCGGTCAATCGATCTAACATATCTCCAATATTACAGACGAAGGAATTCGGAATCGGCGGTGCTGAAATCCACCCTCCCCTTGATTTCACTTCTAACCCACCATTATCCCCCTGCTTTAAAACGGTAAGGAAGCCATAGTCAGTGTGCTCACCGACTCCCCACTCATTGACTTCACTTTCCTTAGGAACCGGATAATTAAATATGCGAAACAAAACGAGAGGATCACGCATCGCACCTTCCTCAAAATAGTTGGGTGGAAGTTTAAGGCTCAAAGCAACACCTCGCATGATGCAGTGCGACAGACTAATCATCTCGCTGATGTATTCCAGCACCACGTCCCGCAACTCGGCAGGATAGTCAGGAAACTGATTGGGGCCGTGGAGCGGCGTACCCGCTAACACAAGAGGATGGGAAGCCCCAAGTTCAGCACCAAAATAGATTCCCTCTTTGATGTCAGGCACGCCCGAAGTTAGCTCTCCACCCACAGGGAAAAATCCGCGCCACGCAGGCCCGCCCTTGGCCATACAGACTCTGTTTTTAGAGGCGTCATCTTGATCGAAAAAATCTGAACTTAAATCCGTGAGTCTGGATTGCAGGGTTTCGGAAATGTTGTGGCCAGTGACGTAGAAAAATCCTGTGTCCGTGCAGGCTTGCGCAATGGCGTCTGCGACAACCTCAGAATCTCCGATTCCGCGGCGCAAGGGTCCGATGTCAATAATAGGTAAATGAGAAATGGACACAGGTTCTACCTCGGCATTGGACGCTTACATTTCACCGATCAAAATTTCTGACATAATCATACCACATCTGCAAACAACCGCAGATCTTGGGGCGTTAGCCATCAGATAGACACGCCGACCTCGGGGACATTGACTCTGCTAATAGTGGTGCGATATGTACTTTTCAGAATTTGGTCAAAACAAAACTTTCTGCCAAGAACATAACATTAGCGCATCAATTCCTTTATCGTCAATGCTTTGACGCGGTAAGAAGCTTTGGATCTCCATGAAACAAGGGTTAAAATGAATAATGAATGCCACTTGAATTCATTGAGTCGCAAAGAATGAATTTGCATAGGTTGGCTATGGAGAGCGAATGGTTGGTGCAAATCTAAAAACTTTCCACCTAAAAGCGCTGCAGCTATTAATCGTTGCAACGATTGGCTTGCCTGCGTCCAATTTGCTTGGGGCGAACCACACCATCAAAATTAAGCGTCAGGCAAATGCAACTGTCGCAAAAAACGCCGATCAAGATTTTCCGACCGATCCCTTCGTGCGGCGACAAGTTCGGTTTTGGGAGGCCGTCTTTCAAAAATATCAGTCAAGTAGCGTCATTATTCACGATCTCACTGACCCGTTGGTCATGATTGATGTCATCAATTTTGATCACTACATTACTAATGATGGTAATGTCACCTCAGTCGCATCAAGCGAACAAACCAATCTCGTGAAAAACTACATCTCCCGCTATGATGTGGCGGTCGAGCGGTTCGTCAAATTAAAAGAAGCCGCCGTAAAATTTGGTCCGATTGAACAACGTATTTTTGACGTCTATAGCAAAGATCCGTCCACGCTCGCTCGTCTTTACAATGGCAACATCAAATTTCGAGGCCAGGGAGGACTTGCTGACACGTTTATTGCCGCGGCTACAAGAGCCCAAGAATTCATGCCCTACATGGAAAAGGCCTTTCGCCAATATGGTTTACCGGTAACCCTGACGCGACTTCCGTTTGTGGAATCAATGTTCAATCTGCAGGCAAAAAGCAAAGTTGGGGCCTCCGGAATTTGGCAATTTATGCCAGACACAGCACGCGAGTACATGTATGTCGGCTCTCTCGTCGACGAACGAAATAATCCTTACAAAGCGACCCATGCCGCAGCGCAACTTTTTTTGGAAAATTATCGCGGCCTAAATTCATGGCCACTGGCCATCACCGCCTATAATCACGGACGTGGCGGCATGAGCAAAGCTGCAAAAGAGCTTGGCACAAAGCAACTCGGAAGCATTATTAATAATTACAAATCATCATCGTTTGGCTTCGCTAGCAAAAATTTCTATGCGGAATTCTTAGCTGCAGCGCGAACCTATGAATTGCTCACAGCGACTGGGCTGGTCAAATTGAAAAAAAACCAGACCTCACCCGACATCATTTCCCTTTCAAAGCCAATGACCATGCGGAATATTTCAAAGGTCACACTCCTATCTCCTGATTCCATTGCCAAACTAAATCCGTGCCTTACCGCTAGCATTACTACGACAAAAATTGACCAACCACTTCCTCAGTCTTACGAAATTCGTCTCCCAATGCGCGAAGGCGCACTGCTTCGCCGTTCACTACCCATTGTCCGTATCAGCAAATCCGCATCACAAACCGTCCGGAGGTAACCATGAGACCAGAAAACCTAGTCAAACAACAAACCTGCGCTGCCTATCTATGCGTTGTTTTTTTACTGCTGACATCCGAGTTGGGTATGGCAGCATCGTCCACGAAATCTCCGAAGCAACCGGATAGAAAAATTGAAAGTGTCTTGGATAAGCTTGATCGGCGCCTGCTGGACAAAGAGGCCAGCCCGTTAACTCTCGACGAGGATGCCGATGCCGCAGGAACTTCGATCAAGGCAAGTAAACCAACTCAAACCTATTCGCCACGAGCTGCCACCAGCATCAAGGGGAACACGACCTCTGGAAAAAATATTCAAGAGCTTCAGAAAAAAATAAATGAATATGACGGGCGCATAGAAATTCTTGAATCCGATCTTCGCAAGCTACGCAGTGGAGTCTATGAAGCTTCGGTGACTGACAATCAAGTCATGGTCGAGGTGAAATCTGGAAATGAAACAAAATTTATAATTCGCACACTAACTGCACGCCTCGACGGCAACACCCTTTACAATCAAATAGATCCTGCCGGCCTCTGGATGCCGACAAGATCGATCCCTCTATTCTACGGACCACTGCAACCCGGTGAACATCGCATCGATCTGACAGCCACGCTCGCCCCCCTGAGCACCGACGGCCTCGAGATGCCATCCTGGAATAAGAAGGGCCTTCAGCAATCATTCACGTTTAACGTTGCCGATGGTAAAGCAAGAAAGACTGTCTCTATCGAAATAAACGACGCAAAAGGTGACGGCTCACAGCCCGTGGCAAAAATGTCGGAGGTCGAAATAAAATGAGTCGATCTATACTACTTCCAAGTCTTACCTTTGTCGCAGCATGCATGGCAGGACTGTCACCAGTCAGTGCGCAAACGCCTAAAAACAGTGGGGACTCAGAAGTCGGGGCTCCAGAACGCGAATTTAAAAAAACCCAGGCAAAACTGCGAGATCTCGATCAACAGATTTCGGCCGTCCCACGCACGGCAAATGAGTCCGGCTATGGAACTCACCTTGTGGAGGCCATGCGTGCCTTCGAATACGCTTCCGTAGCCTTCAAAGCCAAAGATTGGTTAACGGTCATTAACGAGGCCTCCTCCTTTCTAAGTTTGTCACAGAAGCCAGAACCGAAAACCTGGTTAAAGGCACAATTCATGCTAGGACGAGCCTACGAGGAGCAAGGTCAACTTTTGCGAGCCACAAGGGCCTATACGCGCTACCTTGCCACATTTACAACGAAACCATCCGTCGACATGTCGGACCTGACAGAAACCTTTGAACGCCTCGTTCGCATTGCCACAAAGTCCAGTGAGACGAATCAGCAGGAGCTCTCCGCATTTCTGTCGACCATATCAGCCATGCAGCACCCTGCAGCCGTAGCCGAAGAACTTAAGTACCTCACGGCCGTGGCTGGCAACAACGTTGGGAGAAGGAGCTTAGCCATCGACTGGTTAAGTGATGTGGATGGTCGTGCCGATGTACCCGAGACAAAAGCAAGAGCTAAATTTTTTAGAGCCTTGATCGCGATCAGTGACAAAGACTGGGACACGGCCACAGCCCAATTGGAAACATTGCTTCAAATTGACGGCCTGAGCCAAAAAACTAAGGATAATGCTCGGCTGTCCTTGGGGCGAGTTCTCGTGAAAAATAAAAAACCAGAGCTCTCACTAGCTGCCTACAATCAACTTTCCGACTCCTCCGAGTCTTACCGTGAAGCCGCCTTTGAAAAAACGTTTGTTCTCATTCGACTTGGTCGCGATGACGAGGCCCGGTCGCTTGCACATCTTTGGTTAACCAAATTTCCAGACCACGACGAATCCACGCAACTTCGAGTGCTACTCTCTTGGCTTGACTTACGCTCTGGGGACCTGGAAGCTGCCAAGGCCAGCATTGCGGGAACGTCAACAAAACTAACAGCCATTCAAGGAGCCCTATCAAAAGAATTCATCGGACCATCTCTTCGTCACGAGGATGCCCTTAGGCTTGCAAAGCTGACTCGCGGCCAAGTGGCAGCATCTCCAGAGTTAGAAGAAATTTTAGCTATGTTTAGGCAGATGTCGGAAATGAATCAGCGCCTCGCTGATGTTGACGGTGCGGAGCGAGCACTTATCTATGCCATAGCAAAGGGTGATCTTCGACAATTCAAACCTGCACTGGCAAACAGTATGGAGCAATATGACCGGCTCGCCGACGACGTGCTACTCGCTGGATCAAAACTGGCTTTTACCGAGCGTCAAAGACTTGCTAGCGTATTGACGGACTTGGATAAACAAAAGCTCTCGGCCAGCGAACACCGCAGGCAGTCGCTCTTTGAAAAACGCTCGCAATTAGCGCGTCAGGCTAAGCGTTGGGTGACCTGGGCGGCACCAGCAGAGCAACTAGTAAGATTGGCTCAAAAATGGGAAAAACTAAATAAAATAGCGGCCGAAAACCAGACGATTCCTTCGACGTCTGCAACAGCAAAAAATAGCCCCGGGGATAAAAACGGGCTAGAATCTCCTGCACCTCAGTTAGGCACCGCCTCCGATCAAAACCACCTGGGTGACAAGGTCGCATCCGCTCGTCAAGATATGCTAGACACTCTGTTGGAGATCAGAAAAATTCAGGCCAACAATATCGTCGAGCAAAGCCGACTAAACGACATCCTATACATCCTTCAGCAATATGCGTCGTCTCTTCACGAAGAGTCTCGAATCATCGCAGGCTATGAACCGGCCTCCGGACAAATTCTAGATTCCCTCGATGACGAAGACAGCCGATCCACGTGGGCTCTTTGGCAGGACGTCATCACAAATCTCAATACAAACATCAAAAACCTAAAAAACAAAGCTGGCAGCGATCTAGCAAATGTTTTCGAGACCATAGCAAAATTGGACAAAACAAAGGAAGCCCTTGGCAAAGATCTGCACCACTTGAACGGCGTTTTGGAGACCTACGGTGGAGAGAGCTTGGGAGGAATCATGGCCCATTTTGAGAATGGCATAAACCAGCGCATGGCGCGTCAATATAAGTGGGCAGGAGACCTCGAGTACCTGACCAATGTCAAAATCAAGAATCAGCATGAGTCAAACCAAAAAAAGAAAGATCTAGAAGTGCAAATTCTTAGTGATAACCTTCGTGACGTCGAACAAGGAGGAGCCTCCCAATGGCCTCGATAAGCAAGAAAATCATGGTTAGCAGCATTTTTGTAGCCGCTCTGGCTGCACCTATGAATGCACTCGCAGCTCAACCACCCGGGTTTGATCCGGGCGAAATACCCGACCCACAGGCACTCGTTGCATACCAGCACTTCTGGGATGCCTTCCAAGAGTACGAAAGCAAAAAAAAGGCCTCGAGCGTTGAAGAATATCAACGCGCCCGTGACGGGCTTGAGAGTATGTATACCGGCAAGGAAAAAGTCCTCATAGAACAACGAATTGCGACTCTTGATGCGGCCATCAATCGCTACAATGACAATCTAGAAAAAACCCCAACCGCGACAAATCGTCCTTATGTACTCCTAAATTTGGCACAGATGCATTCCGAATTGGCCTCCCTAAAAAAATCAATTGCGGATGGATCAGACAAAGATTCGAGAAGGACAGCACTTGGTATATTGAAATCTATTGAAGAAAATCACAAAAATTTTGCCTACAGAACTGATGCTCTGTACCTCCGCGCAACGTTGCTCGAAGCCAACGATGAGCCTCGCACTGCAGCTGAAATCTGGAAGAAGCTTGCAGCCACAGGCGAAGATCGCTTCACGTTTTATGGAAATATCGCTTCCGGCGACGGAGCCTTCGAAAGTGGGGACCCTGAAACCGCCATAAAGAACTACGAACGGGCAAAAAAAATTCTTGCCGAACTCGATGAAACCGACAAAGGCTTGGACGAACTGAGAACCTACTACCGACTAGCCTGGGCAAACTATAAGGCTGGCCACTCCAACGCTGCCATATCGGCTGCACGGCGCGTTGTAGCACCCGGAGTATTGTCAAAATCGGTGCGGCAAAAAGATCGCATTGCTCACGATATCGCGGAACTTACCGGCCTCGCTCTCTACGAGAATGACAACGACACGCAGATTAAAGAAGTGTTAAATTCTAAGGACTACCAAATATTTGGTGCGGGCACGGCCTTAGTACTGATGCAGCAATATCAGTCGGCAAACCTACACACTAAGGCACTTAACGTTGGAAATCTCGCCGCCTCACACTTTGCGCTTCGTCGCGAGTACCCAGATATTCTCAAAGCAAAGGCCGCAAGTGAGAGTCAACTTGAAAAAAAGGCATCCCGTCTAGAAACTCTAGAAAAACTAAGCATGCTCTTACCACAACAGTCACTCTGGCGAAATCAGCACCGTGATGACCCTGACGTCATTAGATATATGGAAGGCTTATCTCGAAGTGCGGCCGAGGCCGTGGCTGCGACCTACTATGAGGATGGCCTTGCCTCCGGAAACCCAAAAAAGTTTAACATGGCATCAACCCACTACCTGATTTTACTCGATGATCAACAAAATACAGACACGGCCCCCGACCTACGGCTTAAAATTGCTAATTGCCAATATTTCGCTGGCAACCTACAGGAGGCTGAAAAGCGGTATGGTGCACTCATTTCTTCACTCAAGACTCCTGAGGCCATCCTCACTGCAGCGCACTTTCAAAGAGTTCTCACCCTAGAAAAAATTTGGCGCTCAAGCTTTGAATCTGCGGTCCAAAAACGCATTGATCCAGTGAGCCATCCACCTACCCTTGAATCCCTGCATCGGTTAGAAGCTGCGGTCGAAGAGCATGCCAATCGCTTTCCTGGACAATCCAGGTCAACAGATCTACTATTAGTGGCAGCCAGCACAAACCGCGACCACAACCAATTCGAGCAAGCCAGTCGCTTCTGGCAGCGCGCACTCCTGTCAAATCCATCGACCGGTCAACGAGCCATTGCCATCCGTGGGCTAGTGTTCGCAAAATTGCGAACCGGCGAACCAAAAGAAGTTATTGAAAGTGTCTCAAATTTTTTGAAACTCGAAAAATCAAATACGCTCGGCGAAAATCTTCAAGTCGAACTTCTCGGAGTATTGTCTTCGGCCTCCAATGAAGAGGCTACAAGACTAGCCAAAGCAGGTAAAACGGACGATGCCGGCCGCCTACTCCTAAAAGTAGCTTCCGACTTTCCGAAGGTACCAGGAAACGAGCAGATCTGGCGAGATGGAGCCTACTTTGTTGCTATTTCTGGCGACTATTCTCGTGCACAGGCGAGTGCAGAAGTGTACCTGAAAAAAGGCTATAAGAAATTTGGCGGCGACATGACCTACTTAGTTGCGCGGTCGCAAGAATACCAAATGCGTTTTGGAGACTCCGTAAAAACATACATCAAGCTATCTGAAAAATTCCCCGAGCACGCGAAAAATGGGGTTGGGCTTGACCGAGCGGAACAACTGGCCCTCGCAGAGGAAGACTTTAAAGGCGCAGCGCAAGCGGCCAAACTGCGAGCTAACGGTAGCAAATCAAAGGCCGACAAACTTTCTGGGTACGACACAGCCATATCCTACCTACTTATGGGAGGCGAGCACAGTCAAGCGCTCAACCTTGCAGAACAAAGGAAGGCCCTCTCAAGCACAACTAGAGAAAAATTAGAATCTGAACTAAGCCTTGCAAATATTCGCTATCAATCTGGTGACAAGCAAACTGCGATCGACGACCTAGACAGCATCGACAAGCAGATCGAGAGGGCAAAATTTGACCTCGGTGATGCCTACAAACGCCTTTCTGCGGATGCAAATATGCGGCTCGGAGAGCACGCCTTAGGCGTCTTCAACGAGCGTCGACTAGATGAATCCAAAAAACAACTTTCGGCACAAATCGAGACGAAAAGTCAGTTGTTTTCTGAGCTCGTTACGCGACTCGACAAAGTAGCAAGCTTAGACCAAGCAAATATTAGCCCCAAGGCTCGCTTCATGCTCGGCCAAGCTGCCGCAGATTTCGCCGATGAAATCACGTCCATTCCCGCACGTACCGGCGAGCCGACGACGCTAAAAAGTCAGACTAGATTCAATCAAAACATTAGTCGCCTCAAAGACATTTCCAAAAGGTACCACGGCAACAACCTTCTGAGCAAACAGCGATCCCCACAGTCTTATGCGAAAAATGAGTGGATCAATCGAAGCTCTCAAGCTCTGACAAACGGAAATGGGACGGGCCGGGCCAATGACACGGGCAGTGAATACAATAGCGGAGACCTAGGTACGGCTACAGCCTCCGCATCGGAGAGTGATTTAAGAATCAGTGCTCACTCAAAATCCAATCAGATTCAAACCGCAGATCAATTGTCGACAGCATCAAGTACGGAAATGCCGCAACAGTGGAGTCACTAATTATGAAGAAATTTCTGTCATTTTCAAAACCATCCCAGCAATCCCTGACTGTGGCTGCTGCGTTTTGTTGGGTCACGGCCTGCGCAACCAAGGGACCAGCCCCAACAACTCGCACCGAGAATATGGACGTTGTTGAAGTCGTCAATGTGGATAAGAGAGATGCTCCCATGATTGCCGATCCCCGTGGTGACGTGCCTGCCAATGCCGCATTTAATTGGCAGGTCTTTTTCAAGGGAGTTCCTGCGGCCAAAGAGCGCCCCGCTTTGCAGCAAAATATCAAGCAGCTTAGCGGCGCCTCCACAGCGGCCGACTTGCTGAAACGCGGTCGCAATGAATTTTCCCTCGGATTATTGGCGGCTGCGGAGTCGAGCTTTAGACAAGCGCTTCGGAAGGAGAGAAAGAATGTTGATGTTTTAATTGACTTGGCCGTGACTCTTCAACGTCAGCGTCGTATCCCGGCTGCACTCGATATGCTTGCTGAAGCAAAATCAAACTTGAGCGCTATGGAGCGCCCAGATCCTGCACAGATTTTCAAATATCGGTACACCTTAGCCATGACCTACCTCGCTAATGACGACCGCACGCGGGCCCATGCGATATTGACGGACCTAATAGGCAAGGATCGCGCCTTCTTGCCGGGCTATGCAGCCCTCGCGTTTAGCTATCTAAAAGATGACAAAGATTCCGTTGCTAAATTTATTACTGAGCAGGCACTCGACCGCGGTGGGGATCATGCCTCACTCTACAACATCCTAGGAGTATTGGCGGAACGAAAAGGCCAAACAGCCGCAGCCAGGGACCACTATAATCACGCTCTAAAACTTAGCGACACGTATACGCCTGCGTTGGTGAACCGCGGAAATCTTCATTTTGCAGCCAAGGAAGCAAGCATGGCCGAAGACGACTACAAGAAAGCCCTTGATGCAGACCCAGCAAATGTAGATGCCATGATTGGGCTAGGGGTCGTACAAAGGAAAACGGGTCGATTCTCCGCGGCTCAAGAAACCTTTGGTAGAGCTCTCGAAATCGACGCGGACAGTCCACAGGCACGCTTTAATCTTGCAATATTAATGCGCGAGAATTTAAAAGATGAGGGACAAGCTTTAAGGTATTTCACCGAAGTAACGCAATCTGAGCACGCAAATGAAAATTTGAAAAAGATGGCTAGTGCAGCCATCAACGAAATTCGAAATCTATAGGAGATCTCTTACTGGACATTGGTTGGGTTAGGTTTTTTTCTGTTCGTCATTGTTAAATAATTAATTTGTTGAGGAATTCATGAAAAGTGTACCCCGAAAAAAGTCGCCTTCATTAAAGGATCAAAAAAAGCTCGCTCGTCAATACGATCGTGAAAGCCACATCTTAATCGTAGACGACGACAGCAGTCTTTTGAAATTTTTCAAAATCCATTTGAATAAATTCTTTTCTAAGATATTGGTCGTGGAGAGCGGCAAGGACGCACTTGAGGCTATAAAGACTCGAGAAATTGATCTCGTACTAACCGACATAAGAATGCCCAAAACAGACGGTCTGGTTTTGATGGGCAAAATCCGAAAGCTCCATCCGGAAATTCCAATTCTGCTAATTAGCGGTGAGCCCGTAACCGACGACATGTCCAAGCTTGTAAAGTCGGCTGATGGATTTCTAACAAAGCCATTTTCCGTTGATGAGCTGAACGCCTTTATTAATAGGGGGGTCGATTTACGACTTGCAATGAAAGAGTTGATCGCAGTACTCAATAATCCGCTGCAAATTCGGACCGCCATGACGTGCAACGCGGAATCCATCCGTAAGCTTGTGACGAAGGACTCGGCACCGAGCGCTCGAGCGATACTTGAAAAAATTCAAACCCTAACTGATAAAACATAGCGCTACATTCGACGCACAATTTTTTTCGCTATTTGTTTTTCATCGCTTTTAGTGTTTTGTTTCGCCTTGCAAATTTCTTCAATGGCCATGAGGGTCGTCGCTCCATACCAACTCATCACCTTACCATCAATCCAATAAATTTTTGCGGCAGTATCCCCAACCATTTCACGCCAGGCGCCTGCATCGCGTTTTCGAAACGGCCACGGCTCTGAGGACATCAGCAGTACGTCTGGGGTTAATGAGGCCAATTCCTTAGGCTCAACAACAGGATATCGAGCGTCACTCTTAACGACATTTTCCATCCCAAACAACTCCAAGAATCTCGATATGTAAGTGTCCTCTGACACCGCCATCCAGGGGTCCCGCCAAATAAGGTAGGCAAAACGTCGCCCGAGGCTCTTAAAGACATGAGGATTTGCACCTAGTTCAGCTAGAGCCTTCTGAAGAACTGCCGCCCGCTGCCGCCCGATTTCGGGGCATGCGAGAAAGTCCCCCATCTTTATGAGTAGATCTGGGACGTCAGATGGAGATTTTGGAAATGTATTGAGCACGTTGAATCGCGACTGCAAAATGGCTATATCCGACGGCTTATTTTCCTCCTCATTGACTAATACATGCGTGGGAGCAAGGCTAAAAATGGCTTCTATGTTTGGGTCTTTAGTGCCACCGATGCGAGCCGATGTTCTATTTAGATTTGGCGGATCAATGCAATAATTGGTACATCCAACCATATTTTTTTGTAGTCCGAAATCACAAACGGTCTTAGTTAAGCTTGGCACTAACGATACGATTCGCATTTTTCTCAGCCTCGCATGGCGATTCGGCGAAACAAGCCAATAGAGTGGTAAAGAATCGCCACAAGCGCCCCAGACAGTCCTACCCCTATCAAGATGCCGTTGACCTCAGTTGTCAACGTCGGGCCAATGGCTGCACGAATGAGCAGCAATGGCCCCATGGCAAATGACCCAGAAAATAGTCCGATGGACTTGAGTATATTTTCTCGCACAGTAGCTTTGCTATAGGCCAGTGTTAAACCAAGCATGATGTGAATCATTCCAAAGAGAGATGTGTGCCCATGGCTACTTGCTTGGAGCATCGTTTCCCAGACCGGAGATGTCACGCCTGCCATAAACTGATCCGTCGCATTTAGAGCAACAAAGGCTCCGCCACATGCCGCCATAAATATTAGCAAAAATCCCCACGCCAAATTTAACAGGCCAATTCTACTCATGTCACATTCCTTAAGTATTCTTTAATTTAGTAAGCCAAGTTTTGAGAGTCCTTCTCTATAGGCTTCACGCTTCCATTCGATAACACCATCCATTACGGCCTGAATATCACGCCATTCAAAGCCAACAAATTCTCCATCGCCCAAAGCCATATCTGGACCAAATCCAGGTTCGAAGGCCGCTAAGAACCAGATTTGACTCTGACCAATCCATTTTTTCGCAATTTTTTTTCCCAGATCCTCGGGAAATCGATATTTGACGAACCCAGAAGCCTCCTTTGTGATCTTAAATCGATCGCACCCAATTTCCTCCCTCATCTCGCGATAAACAGCATTTAAAGCACCCTCTCCCGGCTCTATTCCGCCCTGCGGTAACTGCCATGCCCCAGGCACGTCAGAGCGTTCACACACCAATATTTTGCCATCGTTTTTGGTAAACACCGCAACCACACAAGGTCTATATTCAGATACCACAGACTTATCTCCCGTCAAATAATTGACACCCTATTTGCATGCTACACTAATACAGGATCAGGAGAAAGATTTAGCCGCCATTCGTTGCTAAATATTTCCCTAATTTGTGCCGATAGGATTCAAAATCAAGATGGAGAACCTCATATGAAATTAGCTTTAATCAAATTGAAAATGGCGTTGCTCGCGGCAATCTTCATATCATCGTCAGCCTTCGGAGCCGTGCACTTGACGTTAGGCGGCAGTCACTCGCAATCGAATGCCGGTTACCAAAAAGTAGAGTCTGGCGCCGGCTCCGCAGCACTGTCTTTAGATCTGGGAGAATATTTCCGCGTAGGCCTTACACACCGCGAAGAACTGGCGTCAACCACAGGCTTCCACGCCGTTGCGTCCACGAATACTTACTCGTATTTTAAAAGCCGTTCAAATATCTCAAGCAACGGAGTCGATCTAACGTTAGTACTATACAACGGCGAAATTATCACCCCTTACGTTTTCTGTGGCGTCACTCAAAAACACTACGTTATTACAACCGTCGAAGCCGATGGGACTACCGATCATTTCGATATGACCCAGCCTGGACCCCAAGCCGGAATGGGACTTGGAATTCGATTGAATCAGAAGTTCTCTTTGAAGATAAGTTATACAATGTCCATCGGGCAAACTCAGATCCCCGGAAATCCGGCCCAAAGTGCAACAGACACCTTCACACAAATTGGCCTTTCGTACGCATTATAAAACCATCGAATTAAATGGGCCGGTGATTTAGTGAAAAGCTATTACATTTATTTTGTCCTTTTTGTTGTCGCATCCATTGCGTTAATCATGCATATAACGCGTTTATGGACTAACAGAAGCAAGAGGGCAAAAAATTTTCCGGTTAAGGAAAAGCGCACAACTCCACACGATCGCTCACTTCGGAAGAAAATGTCGCCTAACGAGAAAATGGTCTACAAAACATCCTTAAAAATGATTCGCAGTGGATCAGTTCTACCTGCCGCACAAATGCTCGAACAGGCCGGACTATTTCGCGATTCAATCGCGGCACTCGAAAAGGCAAATTTGCTTCACGAAGCCGCCGCTGTTCTTTTGCGGATGCAAAAGCCTAATCGAGCTGCTGCTATTTACTGTAGGCATCAATGGTGGACCGATGCGGCTCGTTGCTTTACTCTTGCCGGAGAACACGAAAATGCCGCTAAATGCTTGGTGCTCGATGGCAACCATTCAGAAGCCGCAGAAATTTACCTTAAAATCCCTGATTTTTTGCAGGCGGCGGAGTCATTTGAAAAGGCGGGAAACTTCGAAGCCGCGGCCAACTGCTGGCTTAAAGCAAAGAATCTGCAGAAAACCGCTCGTTGCTTGGTCGCTATTTCAAAAAATGAAGCTTTAATGGCTCGATTCAATCCTTCAAAACCAATGTTAGACTTCCTGTTTATAGCGTTTCAAAATACCGATCTTGATGGGCCCATCATTGCACCACTCTCAAAATCTGAACATGTTGCTTCTATGATTTTCGAGCTAATCGGCAAGAATCGGACTGATCTAGCCGTGAAATTATTTGTTCTAGCGCACCCGGATACCGCGAATGTACTTCTTCGCGATGTCAAAACTCAAGGCCCCCTCGGCAAACGTCTTGCGGTTTTTTTCACCTTAGTCAACGAGTTTGCAAAAGCGGGTGTTTTGTTCGAACAGATTGGCCTTTTTTCAGAAGCAGAGTCCGCATTTCATGCCGCAGGCGACGCAGTGCGAGCCGAATACTGCCGAAAGCGAAATGGGCAAAAACACGGGTCGTCCGCTTCGCCTGAATCCAGCCACAGCACAGGCCATGCCGTTCAAAATAATGTTAATTTGCCAAGATCAAATGGGGCGGGTTTTTCCATCTATTCGGAAACAAATACAAAAAACACCTCGGTGGGGATGGCTTCTCCTAGAAATCAGGCAAGCAGTACCGTAGACCCTAGTTTGTCCGCTGCTGAAATAGACTTGTTTATGAAGTCACCCCTCCTGAACGGCACTAACCCTGCTGTCCTTGAACAATTTTTGGCGATTTTTAGCGCCCTCAACTACCCGTCTAGCGAATTATTCAGTTGCGGCACTGACGATCAAATGTTGATGCTTCAGCTAAGTGGTGCGATTGATTCAGCGGAGGGAAAAGCGTCCCCAGGTGTATGGCTGTGTCCCGAACAGTGCCTTGCTCTGGGGGTGGTCTCAATTTGGACTGTAAAAGAACCCGCTAAGTTACTGTCCGTGGGCAAAGCGTCGTTAGACCGGTTTCTTGAGGGAAACTCTGCATTTACCCGCAAGGTGTACACAAATTTGACACGCACCGCCTACCTGAAGTCTTCATAAATTGCTGATATTAAAGACTATTGTTACAATTCTTGGTTGGCACGAGTCGTGCATCTTTAGGGATATGCCCTGTCCCCAAATGAACTACCTAATGGAGAATGCCAATGTCGAACAGCAAAATCATCTGTATGAAGCACCCATCCTACACAGGCGAGTCCAATCCTGATCTCACCTGCAATGCTTGTTGTTCTAAGTTTGTTATGCGCATTCGTGCTGAACAAGCTGAAAATATCAGCCGCCTTCCGGTCACTGATTCTAAAATGGTTGACGCGTCAAAAGGCAGTAAATCTAATCCATTTACTCCGATGTTCGGCCCTGGAAAAAACAAAGCCGAGCCTACCCGCAAAACCAATTTTGATGGCGCTTGGATTTAAGATTTCTAATTTCTAAATTCTAATTTAAGGCTCTCTGCTCTGGGGAGCCTTTTTTCGATCCTTGATACAAGTCAAAAACTAAAAGACGAACTTCAATGCTGCCATTTAGCAATTTAATTTTACGAGACGGCTTGAGTCCGATTGACTTCCAAGGCGATGCTTCCGCTACCAAAATTGCAGCGCGCCAACCGGTGTAGCTTTTCTTTAGCTTGTCACCAATCGCTTTAAAAAACATCTCGTCATCTCCATCAAACTCACCCTTAATTCGTTCGCCATAAGGAACATTAGTAATGATCAAACCTGTGGGTGCGGGCGCATCGGATTCAAAAAAATCTACTTTTGAAAAATTAATGAATTTTTCGACACGCGCTCGTAATGCGTTATCACGCGCCGCTTCAATGTAGGGCGCACTAATGTCCGAGGCAAAAATTGGC
This sequence comes from Bdellovibrio sp. ZAP7, assembly GCA_945900755.1. Lineage (GTDB taxonomy): Bacteria > Bdellovibrionota_B > Oligoflexia > Oligoflexales > RGVZ01 > CAMDKS01. Next base: position 35,939 of record CAMDKS010000019.1, on the reverse strand, counting down.
ATCGCGAGCTCGTCGGATTTTCCATCACGAGCTTCTTCTTGTACTTCGCGCCATAGTTGAGAATTAAAGAAAGCCAGTCTCTCAAAGCCAAATTCACCCTTTTTACGGTGAATCAGTGCCGCTTTGCCAAGGGCCATGGACGCCGCTTCAATGGCCAGTGTGCCGCTACCGCACATCGGGTCATACAATGGAACGTCACCCTTGTAGCCAAGCTTCATGAGGAGGGATGCCGCCATAGTTTCTTTTAACGGCGCGGGATGTTTGTCAGAGCGGTAGCCGCGTTTATGCATCGACTTCCCAGAGGTATCTACGCTAACGATACAGCGACCACCGCGAGTAAATGCAATAAATGTAGCATCTGGATCTTCAAGATTAACAAGTACACGTTCGCCCTTTTTGTCTAGAAACCACGTTTGCATGGCCTCGCGCACTCGTTTTGAAATAGTATTAGACGTCATTACGCCTTCGCCGCGTTCTCCAGGCACACCTTCAATAGAAAATGTTCCTTTCACAGTTAACACATCTCCCCAATTTACACGCCTAGCCTGATCATAAAGCATACGTTCATCTTTAGCGGCAAACTCTTTAACAACACGAAGAAGACGCGATGCGGAACGAATTTTCAGGTGGGCTTCATAAAAAAGTTTTTCATCACACTCAAAATGAACGGCTTTAAATTGCGGATCAACGGACTGTGCCCCTAACATCCTAAGTTCTTCTGCTAGGACATCCTTCGTTTCTTCGGGACAGATGGCGATCATCTGAAACAGGGACGATTTAATGATTTCTTTTTGATCGTGCGTCTTCGTCATAATTGCCGAGTCCTTTTCATTCCTAGGCTTGAGCCTAATGGTTCCTATTAACGGGAGCCCCTTATACCTAAATGCTCAAAAAATAGCCACAGGGATTGCAAAAAAAACCGCCCTAAGACGGTTAAGTAGCGATTTGCTAGAATTTCACGGAATCAATCCAAAAGCTCAGCGTCTTCATCGACAAGGCCGCGACCGGATTTCTCTAATTTCTCCAATTGCTCCTTATACTTAACGCTGTGGCGGCACCATGGGCGGAGTTCTAGACGACGCTTTGGAATGGGCTCATAAGTGCCCTCACAGTAGCCAAATTCGCCCGTTTCAATTTTTTGAATGGCATGATCAATTTCGCCCAATAGCTTTCGGTCACGGTCAAGGAGGCGAAACGTCAGATTCTGGTCGACCGTGGCCGAGGCCAAATCCACTTCATCATACATTTCATCTTTGTCCAATGCGATATTACCGCCCTCAACAGCCGCCCTAGCCTTGTTGAGTAATGACTGGCGTTCGGCCTGCAAAGTAGAGAGAAACGCAGTCATTTCGGACTGTGTGAAAAGGTCACTTTGATGAGTGGCACGAGGAGTCACGTCCTCGGAATGATCCACAACCGGAGCCTTTGGTGAGAGGCCTCTAACTTCATCGGGAATAGGAATCGCAATCAATTTAAGCAAAGTCTTTGCCGGGACCTTTAAGGCTGCAACTCCACCTAAGACTACTTGTCCTGTCTTTGCTTTCAGCCCTAACACATCGCCGGTGGGCTTAGGAGCAGCCTCTACCTTTGGTGCTGCAACGGGAGCCACTTTAACTTTCGACGCTGGGGTCTTGTCTTTAGCTGTCGGAACGACTGCTTTTTTAGGCGTCACAAATGCTTTTAGAGCCTTAAAAACAGATTTGATGCCCTTTTTCGAGGGCGACGGCGGAGCCTTTTTAACCTTAGCTAAAATTACTTTTGCTTTAGCCGGTTTTGCTTTAGCCGGTTTTGCTTTAGCCGGTGACTTCTTTGGTTTTGCCTTAGCCATTTTACTCCCCTTTGACGCTCTCAATTTTTGCGATCTATCATCAACATTAAACGGGAAAACTAGAGAAAGAATATACCTACGCCTTACCTTCAAGGCAAGCACTGACCGAACAATTCCCTACTGATGCTGAATTTCATCTTCGAATAAACCACGATGTTGCACAGGAATCAACATCGATTTTAGTTCGTTAATAATATTAAGGGCTTGAAGTGGCGTGGTCCTATGAATCTTGATGCCCTCAAGCCTCGACACCACTCGACTGAGCCCAGAATGGCCACCGGCACCAAAAGAAACCACTGATTCCATATCAGCAGACAAGCCAAACAATCCCTTTTGCACCTTCGTTGGGGCAACAACTGTGTCAATGCACTCAACTGAGGGACCAACAACCGGCACTGCCTGGACAGGCTCCGCCCCATCGTAAACGACTGAACTTGATTTCACGTCTAGTTTCTCACTCAACTCTCTCGCCTGTGAGGCGAGCAGATGGGCCTTCGCCTTCTCAATAACATGAGTTGGCACTCCCGCAAGTTTTGCAACCTCAATTCCAAAGGAACTGGCTGATGCACCCCCAATTAATCGGTGCGTAAAAACAATTCCATCATTTTTTTCAATCACCTCTGTTTGCATCGGCACGACGTTTTTACGAGTCGCCATCATGGGTACCAGCTCATGGTAGTGTGTTGCAAACATAGTAAAACAGCCCACCCGATCAGCCAAATCCTCAAGGATACTGGCCGCAATAGCCAATCCGTCCGTTGTAGAGGTACCCCGTCCGACCTCGTCTAAAATCACGAGACTTCGTGACGTCGCCTGCCGCAGAATTTCAGCCGCTTCGCTCATTTCAACCATAAACGTAGATTGACCTCGACTCAGATCATCGCTTGCACCCACTCGCGTAAAAATACGATCGAATATTGGCATCTCAGCGTCATGGGCAGGAACCCACGAACCAGCCTGACACAAAATAGCCGCGATGGCCGTTTGACGCATGACTGTCGATTTCCCTGCCATGTTTGGCCCCGTAATCAACAGCTGACTTTTTCCCTCATTCATCATGACATCATTTGCAACGAAATCATGGCGTCCAACAAATTTCTCCACGACCGGATGCCGACATGATTTAAGTGTCAATCGTCGGGGACGATCTGTAAGGGTCGGGCGCACATAATTTTCTTTGAGTGCCAGCCAAGCAAACCCCTGCAACATGTCGAGCTCACCGATCGCTCGTGCCACATTCATCAAACCGTCGCGTGACGGCCGAAGCTTTTCAAGTAATTCTTGATAAAGGCGATTTTCGCGAGCAATCGCTTGGTCCGTAGCACTGGACAAGTCTTCGTCTAGGTCCTTCAGTTCAATGGTTGTGTAACGCTCACCATTGGTCATGGTTTGGCGACGAATAAACGACGATGGCACTCGTGACAAATTCGACTTTGTCACCTCTAGCAGTAAACCATAAGACTTGTGAGATTTAATTTTGAGACTAGAAATTCCGGTTTGCTCGCGAAGAGTCGCTTCGTACTGGGCAATTCTCTCCTCACCACTTATGGCGAGTTTGTTTTTCTCATCAAGAAATTGATCATACCCAACTCTAAACACACCTCGACCGGTGCCCAGACCTTCAGGAAAATCTATCATCACGTCATCCAGAATGATCATCGCTTCGGAAGCGGCGACGAGATTAACAGCGATCCCCGCCAAAGCTGAGGGCGATTGTGCAATTTCCAAAATCTTTGGTGAAATCACATTTGCCTTCATCAACGAACTGCGCACCAACGAAAGCTCATGCGGGCTTGCAGATCCTGCAAGGATTCTCGTCGACAAACGAGCTATATCAGCGGTATTTTTTAGCTCTGCACGCAAACTTAAAAGACTGACCTCGCCCGCAGCTACCAACTCCCCAACCGCATTGTGTCGGGCTGAAACGGAGTTTGCTCGAACCAACGGATGTGCGAGCGAATGCCTAAAGGCTCTCGCCCCCATTGGTGTTAAGGTACGGTCTATGACGCGCGCTAAACTTCCATCGGTTTGACGGCGGCGACTGGTCTCAAATATTTCCAAGTCTCTGATGACCGTCTCCGAGAGTGCAATGGAATCGGCCTCTTCAAGCGGTTCAATGCGCATAAACTGATTCGTCGACGCACTTAAACTTTCAAGGTAGGCTAGTACTGCCGACACCAAGGCGCCGCCGCCCGCTACGACTCCACAATTTTGATCGGCTAAATCTGCGCCCCCGAATGCTCTAGCCAACATCTCTCTTTGCAGAGCCTCGTCTTTCATCGGTGATTCCGGCAAAATATCAATGCGAATTTGATGCTCTTTGGTCCACGATTCTATTCCCTTTTGCACGATGGGCACGGCAAACCTGCGCACCAATATTTCCGAAGGATTAAATTGGCGAACATATTGAAGGAGTTCTCCTCGCTGGATAGCTCCCACTCGGAATTCTCCTGTGGACACATCAACGGCCGCCAAAACCTCTTCGTCACGGCCAGGAATATCCATCCACGCCAACAGATAATTGGGCATGTCTTGCGCTAAACCTTCGAGTTCATCCATGCTACCGGGCGTGTATACTCGCGTCACACCCCGTCGCACTAATCCTTTGGCTTCGGAGGCACTCTCCAATTGCTCACAAATTGCGACCTTGTAGCCAAGCTTTACCAATTTAAGCCAGTACACTTTTGCACTGTGATGCGGGACGCCACAAAAGGGAATTTTTGTGTGATCGCCCTTTTCGCGCGCGGTCAAAACGATATCTAATTTTGGCGCAACCTCTTCGGCATCGGCGCCAAAGATCTCGAAGAAGTCTCCCATGCGAAAAAACACAATGGCATCAGACACGGTACGTTTGATCTCATAATATTGGCGAAGCATAGGCGTGAGTTTCGCGTCGTCCCACGGCGCGGCAGGTACAACCGCCTTCACAACAGAATTTGGTGACATAGTTATTTCAAGCATCGTCATAGACTTCTCAACCTCATATTAGCGTTTCAGGAATTTAATCCAACTCATCGTCTAACCAATCATTCAACCCGTCACCATTGGCACCAGCGGATGAGGCCAACACCAGCCCGTCCACAGACTGAGCGCCAAGCATCTTAAGCTGGTCGATTAGGGTCTTCATAGTGAAACCCGTTGTCATGACATCGTCAACTACAAGCACACGTTTGGCCCTAGAAATTCGCTCGAGCAGCCTGGCCATTTCTTTAGTTTTATTAAAATTCATTAAAGATTCTAATTTAGCAATGCCTTTGTGTGCATTTTCTATATTCCGACCTGCCCGCTTTGGCCTAAGCAGTGTTCCTGGCAAAACCCCAGTAAAAACGTCGGCATGAGAAAAAAGCGTCAAAGCTGCCATTTGTGCGAGGTCAAATCGGCCACGCATTCGTCCCCAAAAACTTGGCGGCGCAGGAACGACAAGTGTCGAGGAGTCGTCAAATTTTGCGATGGTTTCTTGCGCGCACTGCGTCAGATATTTTAAAATAAATCCCAGGGCGACAACATCGTTCTTTATTTTTGCGCGTACAACCAACTCTCTTACGAAATTTTCGTATTCAAAAATGACGAATACATTGTTCTCGCCAAATTTCTCTGTGTGCAATATCGCACACGCTAAAACCTCCGCCTCACACTCGAAGCAGACGGCAGGAGGCAACACAAAGCGTGGCAGCATTATTTCACAAAGAGTACAAATCATTGGGCAGGTGTATCACAACACCGCCACCGTCATCCATTGGCGTTGACGTGTACAGGCAGAGCACTAGTCATGATGATAGGGCATTCCCTTGAGAATAGTCATCGATCGGTATAGTTGTTCCCAGACTAACAGCCAGGCGAAATCACTCGGAATCGTCATGGCCGACAGAGACCACGTTTCCGAGGCCGACGCGCGCGTGGCATCATCAAAGCCATACGGCGGACCTATTAGGAAACTAAGCGTCTTAATTCTTGGATCGTCGAGCCAGCCCTGCATTGATTTTGCAAGCTGCTGGGAACTAAATTGTTTGCCGCGCTCGTCTAATAAAACTAAATACTCGCCCACCGACGGGCTATAAATCGGTTGCGAATTTTTGCTCGCATTTCGTTTGTCGCGGTTCGCATCAGGCTTAATTTCAGAATCTTCTGCGCGCAAAAATGCACCGATCCGCTTGCGGTAATCGGCCACAAGAGGAATCATGCTAGTTTGTGAGACTTTGCCCGTGCGAATGACTTGAAGCTTCACAACGGCTCAGTTCAAGAACTTTTGACAGGAATAGATTTTGCCAACGGCCAAAGCGAATCAAGTGCATAATAATCCCGTGCTGCCGCGAGGAATATATGTACAATGAGTGATCCGTAATCCATGAGGATCCAGTTTCCCACTTGCTTTCCTTCGACAACATAAGGCTTTACGCCTGCAACTTTTTTGCAATGATCCTCAATCGCATCCGCAATGGCGGCCGATTGCTTTTCATTCTCGGCCGAGCATATTAGAACGATGTCACACATGTCAGTTAATCCATGTACATCCATTAGAGAAATTCGGCTGGATTTTTTGTCTACTGCCGCTGATGCCGCAATTTGCCCTAGTTCATTATAGTTCGCCATGGAAACCTACCTTATTTAAAATTCTCCGAAACTCGGAGTACTATTGCCTTTAAACTAATTCTCTCGACCTAATTTTCAATGCCGCTTCCTTGCTGATACAGCCCAATATCCGCAATATAATCCATAATGACAGGCGGCACCTTGCCGGAGATTTTTTGAAGATCCTCTGCGGCTAATTTTCTGATCTCTGTTGACGAAATCGACGTCGGAGCTTTATCTAGCACATAAATAGAATTGGCCCCATCAAGATAAATTCGCATCTCGGTTTCATCCAGAGTTGTACTAAATCCCAGGGACGAGGCCACTTGCTTTGAAATCTCTAGAATATCCATCGGACTACTGGCCGGACGCGGAAGGACGATCAAGGACGCAAGCTCCAATATTTTTCTTGGCTGACTCCAACGTAAAAAATTCGCTAACTGATCTGCCCCGATCATCCAAGCCAAGGACGATCCTGGATTTTCTTCTGAAAGGGCTGCCAAGGTCACGTGCGTGTAACTTGGTACGCCTAACTCTTCTTCGATCGAAGAAACATTAACTCTTGGCCACTCGTCAAACGCCACGACCGACATAGCCACTCGGTCTACAAAGGCAGTCTCCACCGGCTTTATTTCCTCACTGGAAATTGGCGGTACGAAACTAGGAACAAGAACTATCTTGGCCTTTGGAAATTCGTCTTGCACGATCCTGACCGCATCCATATGTCCAATGTGAATTGGATCAAAGACTCCGCCAAAGAAAATAATATCAGGATTCTGGCTCATGCAGGATGGGCCCCATAGGCAAAAGCTCGCCCGTCTTTAATGGCTTGAGTAAAATTTTTCATCCCGTGGCCTTCAACGCCCAAGGCAATGGCGGACATTAATCCTTTGATCACAGGCAGTCGTGCAGCCAACTCAGCTTCAAAGCGGATACGCTCCTCTTGAACTAACTCGTAAAGGCCTTCCTTCAACTCAACAAGACCAATGCGAGTGGCGCCAGAAATGACAAATACTTGATGCCCACGCTTTTCGACTGCTTTTTTAAGACGGGCTAAACGTTCAACGCCGCCCTCTTCGCCGGCCGCAAGGTCACACTTGTTCAAGACGACGACTGATTTGTGAGCGGCCAACTTCTTATCGTAAGCCGTCAACTCTGATTGAAGCAGAGATAACGTATCTAGTGGCTCCACGCCGTCGATAGGAAATGCATCGACAATATAAGCAATTATTTTAGTGCGCTCAAGGTGACGAAGAAACTCGTGGCCAAGACCTTTGCCCTCACTTGCGCCCTCGATAAGACCAGGAATATCGGCCATCACGAAAGACTGTAAATTATATTCGCCTCGTTCCTTCAACTCCACTACCCCAAGTTGAGGGTCGAGTGTCGTGAAAGGATAATCTGCAATTTTGGGTCTCGCTGCGGAAAGGACACTCAAGAGAGTCGATTTACCAGCATTCGGCAAGCCCGCTAAACCAACATCAGCCAGTAGCTTTAGCTCAAGTCTAATATCAAATTCGCGGCCAGATTGTCCCGCGACATAGTCTTCAGGTGCTTGATGAGTCGACGACACAAAGCGGAGATTTCCAAAGCCTCGGCGACCGCCTTCTGCTACGACTTCACGTTGACCCGGAACAAGAATCTCGCAAAGTAGACGTCCCGTTTTCGAATCGTAAACTTCAGTGCCAAGGGGCACTCCCACTTCTAAATCTTCGCCGCATCGACCAGTTTTACCACTCGTTCCGCCACGAACACCATTTTCTGCAACGAAGCGGCACTTATAGCGAACAGAACTTAGAGTATTAAGCTGCGGTGCAGCCGTAAAAACAATATCGCCACCATGCCCACCATCGCCACCATCAGGCCCTAGGCGCGGCATGTTTCTCGCTGTTTTAAAACTAACGAGACCACTACCACCCTTGCCCGAAGCTACAAAAATTTCTGTTGTGTCGATAAACTTCATGTGTGGCACCTTAGGGTTATGTTCTAAACATTGTTTACTTTTTGAACACGTCGTGTGTATGAAAAAGCGCCTCTGCTTGTATGATTAAGCTCAAGGCGCTCGATTCAACAATCTCGTTGGCACAGACTCTTGGTCTCGATCTCATTCAGATCGGCTAGAGGCTGCACCGTTCGACTAGGCTTCAGCGATTACAGAGATCTGCTGACGATCTTTGCCCTTGCGCTCAAACTTAATCACTCCATCAACAAGAGCGAACAATGTGAAGTCACTTCCACAGCCAACATTATTGCCTGCGTGAAACGTACTTCCCACTTGGCGAACAATAATATTGCCCGACACGACTTTTTGTCCGCCGTACATCTTAACGCCACGATACTGTGGGTTAGAGTCGCGACCGTTCCTAGAACTACCACCAGCTTTTTTGGTTGCCATTGTTTACTCCTTCAAACTTAAACCGAGATCTTACCGATCTGGATTGTCGTAAGCGCCTGTCGATGACCGCGAATACGCTTATAGTTTTTGCGACGTTTATATTTGAGAATTGTTACTTTCTCGCCTTTTGAATGCTCTTGAACCGTTGCGGCGACTTTTGCCCCCTGAACAATCGGTGCGCCAATAAGAACCTTGGCTCCGCCAACCATCAGAATTTCGTCAAAAGTAACTGTTTCACCAGCAGCCGCAGCTAAGCGGTTAACCGTGATAACGTCGCCTTCTTTAACTGTCCACTGACGACCGCTCGTTTTTATAACTGCGTACATGATATTCTCCCAAAAAGCCCACTTCTTAAACTAAAACTCTTAATATAGCGCTCCATAGCAACTGCCAATAGATTTACCCACCAAGAGAGGGGGCAATATGGTGCAAAATGGGGTTCACTGTCAAGACTAAAACTACTTGTCACGCAAACTTTACAAGGGTTTCAGGGTCACACTATAAAAGCTATGCCATATTGCCTGAAATCTGCCACAATGGGCGCAGATATAGAAGTCCCTGTAATGATGTACAATGAATCCTCGCTTAAGGCGAGCCTAGCCATTTGATCAGAGGCTAAAGGACTCGGAAAATGAATGATATCAGGCATTTAAGACATGACACCAAGTTCGTACACCACCCGCACTGCCCCCCTCCTGATGGCAACAGGTCACTCGTATCCCCAATCTATCAAAGCGCTAAGTACGTTGCCTCCAGCATGGCTCACCTGAGACGATTGCTAACCAACAGAGAGGAAGGCTACATTTATTCTCGGATTAGTAACCCAACTGTCCGCGAACTCGAGGACCTATTGGCCGATCTACAAGGCCGGGACAATGCCCTAGCCACGGCCAGCGGCATCGCAGCACTGACGGCCGTGGCCATGACCTTTCTAAATGCGGGCGACCGTGCCGTCATTTTTACTGAGTCTTATAAGCCAACTAGATTCTTGCTGGGAAATATTCTCGCTCGCTTCGGAGTTGAGACCATTCGAATTAGTCGCAATGAATATTCTGCCTTCGAAAAAATTTGCCAAAGCGACCATCCGCCGAAACTTGTTTTCCTCGAAAGCCCGACCAATCCAAGCCTTAGGATTCATGATCTCGATTGGATCATAAAAACCGCACGTGCGGCGTCGTGCTTGACCGTTTTGGATAATACCTTTGCAGGATTTTTAGCCCACGGCGAATTTGCCATCGATATATTTGTGCATAGCCTCACAAAACTTGCAGGAGGCCACAGTGACGCTTTGGGCGGAATGATCATTAGTCGCAAAGAACTAATCGAAAAGGTTTTCCCGGTTGCGATCACGCTTGGTGGATGTCTTGATCCACATAGTGCCTGGCTCATTCTACGCGGCATGAAAACATATGGACTGCGGACTCAGGCGGCCTCCAAAAATGCTCATGAGCTCGCCTTGTGGCTAACCACTCAGCCTTGGGCTGAAAAGGTTAGATATCCTGCATTAAAAAATCACCCAGATCACGAGTTGTGGCAAAAACAAAATAACGGCGACGGCGGCTCTGCCGTCACCTTTGAACTCACGTGTGCAGAATCTGGAGTTGATATTTTTTTCAATAGTCTCAAACTATTTAGTCTGGCCCCAAGCCTAGGTTGTGTCGAATCCTTGGCCGCTCCGTGTCTGATATTTTTTGGTGATGATTTGCCGACTGAGGAGGCTCGACTAGCCGGCATCACCTCTAAAACAGTTCGGTTAGGGATTGGCATCGAACACATCAACGACCTTAAAAATGACCTTATTTCTGCTTCCACAGCCGCAAACATCTAGGGACTTTTATGCCATACGTCAAAACAACCAACGGTAAGATTCACTATAAAATTCGTGGCACTGGCCCCACGGTCGTTTTAATCCGTGGCCTTGGCTGCTGGTCTGAACACTGGTTTGGATGGGACGACTTACTTGCGAAATCTTGCAAAGTCATCACCTACGACAAAAAAGGCCTCGGTCTATCGACCACGCAAATGAGCCCTTGGTCCTCCCTGACAGCGCTTTCCGATGAAGTCGCCACGATCTTAAAGCAAGAAAGAATTGAAAGCGCTCACATCGTTGGAACAAGTCTGGGCGGCATGGTGGCCTTAACCTTCGCCTTAGAACACCCCAAGATGGCGCAGTCGTTAACCGTCATCGCCTCCTCCATAGGCCGCAGTGGGCATATGCGCATGTCTTGGCCGGCGATAAAACTTCTACTATTAAGATCGTTCAACCATGCGACTTTTTTTGACGACCTATCTAAACTTCTCACGTCCGCTGCGACCAGTGACGCCGTTCGTAAGAAATTAGCTCAGGATTGGGAACTGATTGAACAGAAACAAAAAGTACCTATTTTCACCGTTTTCGGTCAATTATCGGCGGCCTTTAGATTTAATAAATGGGAAGATCTCACAAAAATTACCGCTCCCACGCAAGTAGTCGTCGGGCATGACGATTATTTTGTCCCTCGTGGAAATAGCTTATTTCTACATAAGCACCTTCCGCGAAGCACGCTCGTTGAAGTTGAAAATGCTGGACACGAACCACATGTTTGCCAGCCCGATGAACTAGCAAAAATCGTCACCTCGTTCGTTGGACAAGTACCTTCCGCAGCACCGCTACATTAAATTTAGGATATTTCCCGCTTCATCCACGTCAATTTTCTCTGCCGCAGGCCGTTCTGGAAGGCCCGGCATGCGAATAATATCGCCCGTTAGGGCCACGACAAATCCCGCTCCGGCGGCAATTTCAATGTCGCGAACCGTGATGCCAAAGTTTTTGGGACGGCCAAGAGCTTTTGGATTATCAGATAGTGAGTTTGGAGTTTTCGCCATGCAAATCGGCAGCCCACCAAAACCATCTTTTTCAGCGCGCTTCAGTTTATTTTCTGCTTCATTCGTAAATGTCACATGGCTTGCACCGTAAATAGTACGAGCAATCGATTCAATTTTTTGCGCTAAAGGAATATCCAAAGGATAAAGCTGTTTCAGCTCCACTTTCGCACCAACGGCAGCGGCAGCCATCACCTTTTTTGCAAGATCAAGGGCACCCTCACCGCCAAGGGCAAAAATATTTGCCGTTGAACAAGCCACACCCTCGCTCGCGCAGTATTGATGAATGACCGCTAGCTCCTCTTCCGTGTCCTCGCCCCTTTGATTGATGGCCACAACCACTGGTTTGTTAAACGTCTTTGCCGCAGCCAAATGAGCGGCCAAATTTTCTAGACCCAGTGTAACAGCGCGAGCATCAGGCTTGGTAAGATCACTCAAGGCCACTCCACCGTGCATTTTAAGGGCTCGCACCGTTGCCACGATCACAAAGGCGGCTGGATCAAGCTTAGCGCACCTTGCCTTAATATTTAGAAACTTCTCTGCTCCAAGATCAAACGCGAACCCTGCTTCAGTAATCGCCCAGTCACCGTGCGCAAGTGCCATGCGCGTAGCCAGCACTGAATTACAACCATGAGCAATATTGGCAAACGGTCCTCCGTGCACAAACGCAGGAGTGCCCTCGCGCGACTGCACGAGATTTGGCATAATCGCCTCGTTCAATATGGCAAGCATGGCACCCGTGACACCAATTTCTTTGGCTAGAATGGGTAGACCTGTTCGGTCGTAGCCAATGAGAATTTTGTCAATGCGCGAACGCAGATCCGCGCGAGATTCCGCAAGACACAAAATGGCCATGATTTCGCTTGCAGCCGTAATATCAAAACTAGATTGTCGCGGTGTCCCACCAACTGCTCTTCCGCCAAGGCCCGTCACCAGGCTGCGAAGGCTGCGATCATTCATATCTAGAACGCGCTTCCATAACACCCGCAAGGGATCGATTTTAGAATCTCCAAAATGAATGCGATTATCAATCGCCGCCGCCAGTAAATTGTGGGCTGCAGTGATGGCGTGAAAATCACCGGTAAAATGTAAATTAATAACATCAGAAGGCTCAAGGCGGCAGTTTCCACCCCCCGTTGCTCCACCCTTACGACCAAACACCGGTCCCATGGAAGGCTGCCGAAGTGCGAGCACTGCGTTTTCTCCAAGCTGCCGAAGTCCCTGAGCTAGTCCAATCGACGTGGTGGTTTTTCCTTCGCCAGCGGGAGTCGGCGTTACCGCTGATACAAGAATGAGTTTGCCACTGCTCCGAGATTTTCTCGCCGCTGCCAAAGCCTCAAGCCGAATTTTAGCTTTGTCTCGACCAAATAGTTCAACATGCTCTTCTGCAATTTTCAGGCTTCTAGCAATTTCAATAATAGGCTTTAAGGTCATAGTAGGCTCCGTACCAAATTAGTTCAGAAGGCCACAAGGTAGCCTGTTCTGACGCTTCCGAGTAGAGCAAATTGCATGAACAGGTGAAGCTATAGCCCCACCTAGAGTGCTTCGTATATTCAAGCCAAACCTAGTATTTTTAGGGACTTATTATAGCGAGGGTTATAATCTCCACTTGAATATCATTAAAATCTGGACTTGGTTCTAATAATAACGTATATCAGGCCTGAATATTAATATGGAGAAATCCCCAATGACCCTGCGCATTCATGATGTTGAAGTGCCCGTCAGCGAGATTCCAGCCAACATTCTTCTCAATCAACAGATTGCAGCGATGTTGGAAATTCCCGTAGACGGTATCCGTCGCGTTCAAATCACCAAAAAATCTCTCGATGCCCGTCGCAAGTCTCGGATCGTTTTCCATTATCAAGTCGACGTCGATCTTGAGGATGAAGCGTCCGTATATCAAAGCAAGTCGACTCTCGTATCAGTGAGCGAACCCACTGCTCCCAGTGACCCACTCGCCGGAATTGATATCGCTGAACTAAATTTTCGCCACAAGCCCGTAATCATTGGTTCAGGTCCGAGTGGAAGTTTTACAGCCCTGACTCTCGCCAACGCTGGTCAAGCCTGTATCATCGTCGATCGTGGCGAACCTGTTGAAGAGCGCATTAAAACCACCAACAGACTTCGTTCGCGAGGATTGTTCGACGCAGAAAGCAACTATTGTTTCGGAGAAGGTGGCGCCGGAACATTTTCTGATGGAAAATTGACGTGCGGCCGCAACCATCCGCTGATTAGACACGTTTTCGATCAGTTTGTGGAATACGGTGCACCAGATGAAATTCTTTATGACGCGAAGCCACACATCGGTACTGATTACCTGCTTAAAATAGCAAAAAATATGCGAACTCATCTCGTCAACCAAGGCTCCGAATTTAAATTTGGCCGCCGCTTTGTTGACTTCCGTGATGGGGGCGATCACGCACGGTATATTGTTGTCCTAGATGACGGTCAGGAAATTCCTACCGATCACCTCATTATCGCCATCGGACACTCCGCTCGCGACACCTATCAAATGCTCCTCGACCGAGGACTGGCCATCGTGCCAAAACCCTTTGCCATGGGAGCCCGATTCGAGCACCCGCAAGATGTCGTAAACAAAATTCAATTCGGCACCTGTAAAATCCCAACCGCCGCTGAATATAAGTTGGCTGCACAGTCTGGAACGAGAGGCATCTGGACGTTTTGTATGTGTCCAGGCGGCTTTTTGATGCCCACTAACGCCCAAGCCGAGCACCTCGCCATCAACGGCATGAGTTACAACGCTCGACAAAGCGGGTTCGCAAACGCAGCGATCGTCGTCAACGTCCTACGAGAAGATTTCTACCGCGGTCATCCACTGGACGGAATGCGTTTTCAAGAAAAGCTTGAAAAACTAGCCTTCCAAGCCGGCGGTGGAAACTACAATGCACCAGCTCAAAAATTAAACGACTTTCTCGCTGGTCGTGATTCCAAAGGCGAGATTAAAAGCACCTACAAACCAGGTGTCACCAACGCCCGCCTTGATAAAATTATCCCCGATTTCATCGTCGATGCCCTTCGCGTAGGTGTCAAAGAATATGATAAGAAAATGCGCGGATTTATCTGCGCCGAAAGCGCTGTTGTCGGAATTGAAAGCAAAACGTCGTCGCCCATCAGCATGATGCGCGGAAAAGATCTGCAGTCTCTTAGTCACCCTGGAATTTTTCCATCGGGTGAAGGTGCAGGATTTGCAGGCGGCATCGTGTCAGCATCCCTTGATGGTGTGAAAACTGGTCGAGCCATATTGGAGAGTGTCATCGTCGCACGAAGTACTGGGTACTTAAAAGCCTAGTCCTTAGTATTGGCGTATATTTAGTTGAGCTAGAATGATGGCTATTTTTTAGGGAGATGTACTATGCGTTTATTATCGACAATCATGACAGTAACAGCACTAACAGCATGCGGGAGCCCAAGAGAACAGATGGGCGCCAATTTGGCCGACACGCCCGATCAGACTCAAGCATGCGTCGACGCCGCGTCTGCCATCGAAGATAAACTTAGGTGCATTCCTGGGCTAGAGTTGAGCGAAGCCTCAGTAGACCCCACATTGCCAGACGGGATTAAGCAATACAACATTCAATTCGCTCAGCCCATTGACCACCAGCACTCTGAGCAAGGCTTGTTTAAGCAAAATCTAGTTTTGCTGCACCGCTCAGATTCTGAACCGATGATTTTGCAAACTAGCGGCTACAGCATCTTTGGAGTGCGTCCGACCTCCATTATGAATCGCTTTGCCACCAATCAAATACAGATCGAGCACCGATTTTTTTCGGGGTCAACACCAGCTGTTGTAGATTGGTCTAAACTTGACATCAAGCAATCTGCCGACGACTTTCATCACATTACCGAAGAATTTAAAAAGATTTATAAACAAGCTTGGGTTGGCACCGGCGCGAGTAAGGGTGGCATGACGTCTGTTTATCACCGTTATTTTTATCCCAATGATTTAGACGGAACGGTAGCCGATGTCGCTCCACTATCATTTAGCACCAATGACGAACGCTATATTGATTTCGTAGAAAACGCCGGCGGGCAACAGTACGCAGCCTGCAGGGCCAAGTTCAAGAGCTTTCAACGAAGCCTCCTTGAGCACCGTGACGACATTCTACCGATGATCCAAGGAACCTTCACACACCTCGGAAGTGCAGACATAGCGTTTGAACATTCTGTGCTTGAGAGTCACTTTGTTTTTTGGCAGTACTCAAATCCGGAGGACCCAGATGTAGGGTGCGCAAAAATCCCCGAAAATGCTACGGCGCAAGTCATGTTAGATTTCCTGAACAAAGTAAACAGTGTCTCAGGATATACAGACGGCGAACTTCAAGGATTCTTTTCCTATTACTTCCAAGCAGCTACGCAATTGGGTAATCCTGCCAACGTGACGAGTCACCTTCAAGACCTGCGTAAATACGACTTTACCATCGACCAATACACGCCAAAGGACATCAGCTATTCGTACTCAAATGAGTCCATGCATCTAGTTAAAGAATGGGCCGCCACCCAAGCTGCACACATTATGTTTGTTTATGGAGAATTTGACCCCTGGTCAGCCGGAGCCTTTCCGTCGGGAGTTCGAAGTAACGACATGCACCTTTTTACCGTCAAGGCGGGAAATCATAGTGCGAACTTTAGCAAATTAGACCTTGAACAACGAACCTCTGCAGAACAAATATTGGCTCGTTGGCTTCGCAAGTCACCGATTGCCGACCGCCCGGCACCCTATAGGTCCCGTCACCGTTCCGATGGTCTTGAAGACCTTGAATTCAAATTTCTTAGGTCTCACAAGCAATTAAAATAGTTGGGTACTTAAAAGCCTAGCCCTTAGTGTCGGTGCACATTTGCTCCATCGCGGCCTCTAGTTGGTTGGCGATGGTGCCGTCTTTTTCGTCTTCACTTTTATAAAACGGCTTAAAAATCATCGAAATGACCCGCCAAGACGGAGTCGGTGTTTGACTCATCGCACGTCCCCCCAACCTTGAAAAATAGCTGCCCCAAAGCCCATTGATCGCCAGCATATAAACGGGAACATCATTGGTTTTTAGAATGCGGTTGACGCCCGTTTTAAAGGGAGCCAATTTTCCATCGTAGGTAATCTGCCCTTCCGGAAAAATACAAACCAAATGTCCATCGTTAAGCGCCTCAGAAATCAACTCAAAAGATTTCTCCATCAAAACGGCATCTACTTTTGCTGGAACAATAGGAATATTTTTATTGGCGGCCGCAAAAAGGTGAAGCCCTGGCATTTCAAAGAAATATTGCTCCATGACATACCGCACAGGGCGCCGGCATGCAGCCGTCACGATAAACCAGTCAATGTAGGAGGCGTGATTGCAGACAATCAAAGCTGGGCCTACAGAAGGTATTAGTTCGCGGCCCTCATACTTTAATCGGTAAACAGTACTGGCCAGCAGCCAGACAATAAAACGCATCACAAACTCTGGAATTAACGTAATGAGCCAGGTGCAAATTACAAAATTCATAACAGCGGTCACAGCAATAATATTGACTGTAGAAAGGCCGCACTTGTAGAAAATCATCGTGACGATAGCCGAGGCCACCATAAAAATCGCATTAAACACGTTGTTTCCTGCAATTAGCCGCGACCGTTTTTGGCTATCCGACCGACTCTGAACGTAGGCATACAGAGGCACTATAAAAAGACTCGAACTCACACCCACCATCGCGAGGTCAACCATCGTGCGCCAGGGGATTTCTACATTCATAATTCCCAAAAATGGCAAATTAATCTGCGCCATTGCCGCACGACCCACTTCAAGAAAAGCTAGATCGATTGCAAATATCGACATTCCTAAGGCACCAACCGGCACCAAACCCAACTCAATTTCACCGCCAGATAATTTTTCTGAAATAATGGCACCAACACCCACACTGATCGAGAAAACAGCAAGCAGCACAGTGGTCGTGTTAGGATTACTGCTACCTAAAACATGTTGTGAATAATTCGGTATTTGCGCAAGAATCGTAGCACCGAAATACCAGAACCACGAAATCCCCATAACGGCATTCCAAATGCCCTCGCGTTGTCGGCATATGGCTATGAGGTCGCGCATGTCGCGACCAAAATTGAAACTGATTTTTAAACTCGGATCCGACGCCTCAGCCTTCGGAATGTAAATTGAAAAAATCCAGCCTGCGATGGCTATCCCCATAATCCATGACGCAATAATCGTCGACTCACTCTGCGCCGCAAGAGTGCCACCCAGAATGGTGCCAAAAAGAATCGCCATAAACGTGCCCATTTCCACTAGCGCATTACCGGCCATCAACTCTGACTCTTTTAAGTGCTGTGGCAAGATGGAGTATTTCACAGGGCCGAAAAACGTCGAATGCGTACCCATCAAAAATAACGATAAAAATAAAAGCACCATGGAATGCAAATAAAACCCAATACTGCCGAGAATCATTATCAAAATTTCAGAGGCTTTAACCCAACGCATCACCGTGCCCTTGTCAAATTTATCCGCAATCTGACCGGCGATAGGAGAAAAAAGGAAAAACGGCAGAATGAATAAACCTGCGGCTCCATTGACTAAAAAACCACCGCTCGCCTCTGATGTCGACTGATAGGCCAACATAATGACCATAGCGTTTTTAAATACGTTGTCATTAAAGGCGCCGGCGGACTGCGTCAAGAAAAGAGGGCCAAAACGCCGCTGTAGTAGCAACTTTGTAACTGACATTATGAACCTTTCCCGAATACTAGCGCCAAGATCATGCTCGACTGGCTGCTCATCAGCGTCCCTCCCTTGGAGGTAAAATTATTCATGATTCATGATAACGTTACGAGCTACTTTTAGCTACAAAAATATCCAACCAAACCACAGGGATTCTGCTACAGTATCCGACTCAAGATGAGCCAATATTAATAACTAACTCTTGCCCACAAATGGTCTCTGCCAATTCTTCGACTAGGAAAAACTCTAAATGACGACAAAAAAATTGACCGCCGACAAGAGTAAAATCCGAGTTGGAAAAAAAAGCAAGGCTGCTAAACCGAAATCCCCCTTTGATAAATATTTTCTTTACACTCACTCCGTCCAAGGGGCCGAACATGACGCTGAGCTACTTTGGAACATGATGCAGCGTTGCTCTGACGGTCCGCTACCTAAAAATCCAACCCTTCAAGAAGACTTTTGTGCGACCGCGATGCTTTGTTATGAGTGGTCCAAGCTTGGGCCCAATCACCAAGCCACCGGCATTGATCTCGACTCCGCTGCATTACAGTGGGGAACCAAACACCACACTAAAGATCTAACCAAAGCCCAATTGATGAATGTGGAAATGATCCACGGCGACGTATTGCATGATCACAAGGTACGGTCTCACGTTATTTGCGCTCTTAATTTTTCGTATTTTTTCATCAAAGATCGCGAACGACTCAAAGAGTATTTTGTGGCGTCCAAAAAAGCACTCTCAAAAAATGGTCTTCTAATTTTGGATGCTTTCGGAGGTCCAGATTATCTCATGCCACACGTTAATCGACGCCGCAATCGCGAAGAAAAATTCTCCTACTGGTGGGAAGTAGAAACCTTCAATTCCATTAATAATCACATCAAATGTCACCTCCATTTTCAACGGGACGGAGAAGCACGAAGAAATCGGGTCTTTTCTTATGACTGGCGTTTATGGAGCATTCCTGAAATTACCGATATTTTGCATGAAGCAGGATTTAAAGATGTTCATTATTGGGCCGAAGGACTGACCAAAAAGGGAGAGGGCAACGGAAAATTCAAGCCCATCAAGTCCGAAATGGACTGTCGAACGTGGATCACTTACTTAATAGCAAAATAAATTGCCTAGCTAGACCGAGTTTTGCCTAGCTGCCGAGACGTTTTCGCTTCCAACTCATTGAAATTAGTCGAATGAAGTTCTGGCACAATTCGTGCTTTAAGAACTATGGAAGCATTTTCGTACGTCATCGGAACATCGGAGCAAAACTTTAGTGAAACCCTTGCTAGGACAAGTCCAGAACCAAGCCCACCTTGATGATCTTTTAGGATCACCAAAGGTCAAGGGCGGCAATTTTGTCCCAGGGGCATCTGATCACCCATCTCCTATTGGCCCAAAGTCTAATGAACCAAGTTTTACTGATTTACTGTTGGCAAGCATTCATAAAGATAACCAACTCAAGACAGTTCACGGCAAAGCACCGACTCCAAAAATTCCAGACAACCTTCCTAAAGCTGAGCGTCCTTCCCCTAAGGCGCAAATACGTGGACCTCAGATAGACACCGCTGAAAAACCAAGTGACTTGGCCGCATCCATCGATTCACCTAAGCAAGCTGCGGCTCCTAGACATGCCCCCACAGCCCACGCGACCTCGGCAGGTCGTAGCGCCGATCAAGGAATCCGCGCTGCTGGTGCAGCAGCCACAGCCATACCGTCATCCCTTACTCCACTTCAAAAGCAAATCGGTGGGAAACTTTCTTCCGACTCTCTTCTCAATGGCAATGCTATCCTCGCATTCGTGACTGGAAATCTTGATAAGCTTGACCCTGAAGCGCTACCAAGCATTGTGCAGGGCAGCCTCTGGATCAAAGAAGCGGTTTCATCTCAAGACGTCAGCGCCTTTATGGAGACACCGATGACGATCGGCGATCTCTCTCAGATGCTGGAGCTCGATCAAGGATTACTAAACAAAGCTTCAACGGCAGGCCTAGATCCTTCAAAAGTTGTAACTCCTATGGAATTTTTGACCGCACTTGGGCTCAACCCTGCTCAAGTGACAACGGAACTTAAAAATTTGCAGCAGCGATTGCCAGTCGAAGGGATTAAACCATACATCGAACGAGCTCGGGCCGCCGCCGCAAAAGCTGCCGGTAGCGACGAGTCCAATGTCGAAAGCAAAAATATTGAGGTCTCGCAAGACGCTGCACCCATAGCACCACAACTTAGCGACGAATCTCAAAAACCCAAGCTTCGTGATCAAGTAATGCCAGAGAATTTCACCAGCCCAGTCGCCAACTCGCCGCAAGCCAGCACCCCTATTAATATGGCGCAAGTGAATCAAAATGCTGCAAATGCAAACCTCAAACCTAGTTCAATGGCAAAACCACAAGTCGCTAGCCCAGCAAGAACGGGACTTTCTGGAGCCATACCACTCATCACCTCCCCCATCAAAGCAAGTGCTGCTCCAATAGCTAAAGCACAAACATTTTCGGACCCAAGTGATTCTCTTTTGGCACAAGCTATAACCTCTGGCCTAAATATTATTACGCCAGCGAGCACTCTAGAAATGTCCTCGACCGATCGTTCGAACCCACAACAAAATATGAGTGATTTACTCACTGCACAGTCACCCCTTGATTCGATGGCCGCATTGGATGCTATGAAATCAATGACAGCATCTATCACGAATGGAGACTTAAATAACGTCGCACCACGTGATCACTTCGCAGAAATGGGCCTTGAAATGAGTCCCGAGTCGAAAATAAATGTCGATTTTGGCGGCAACGGAACCACTCAAAGATCCTTGCAAGAGCATTTACTCGCACGTGGTCTTAATTTACAAACGGTAAATCAATCGCAAGCCGCTGGCTCCGTACAATCGGCTCAAGCAAGCCTGCAAGCGCAAACAGTTTCCGCAAAAAACATTGGGACGATGGAAAATGCTTCGCTGGAACCAGCCGAGGCACCTTCTGCTGAACTAAAGACTAATCCTCTACAACAAAATGCCCCATCCTATCTTGGAACCAATATCAATCCAGAGACCCTGGCTATTACGTCACTTCGCGATAAATCCTTCGGCGGCGGATCCTTCAGCGATAGTGAAGACTCACAAGACCTGTCAGGCCAGCTAAGCGACCGTGCCGGAGACGTCCAAACATCCTTCTCCCAAGGCCTGCAAGACAGCCTTGGATCTCGGGACACTGACTCCATAACTTCGGGGAAATTGGATGGCGCAGCGAAATCTGGTCCTAAGGAAACACTATCTACGAAAATTTTCAATCACGCGCAAATGATGTTTAAAAATGGTGGCGGATCCATGCGATTAGACATGGAAGCACCTGGAATTGGTAAAATTAACGTCGCAATTAACCTAAACAACAATAATTTGGACATTCGCATAATTACACCATCAGACCAAGCTCGTGATATGATTACTAAGGAGGTAACGGGACTCCGCGAAGGCTTAATCCAACAAGGAATCAGTTTACGAGGGCTGGAAGTTGGAAAGGCTGGAGACTCGTCGTCGAATAGTTTTGCAGGCCAAGGCCATCAGCAACGTGGACAGAGTGGACAGTTCGGTCAAAATCCGCAGGAGCAACGAGCCTCTTATAACGACATGGTAGACTACGTTCAGTCGTTTAAGAATTCTTATGCACCTCGTGACAGCCGAGCCTTGTCTGACATGAACCCCGTTACGAATCGTTGGAGCTCTCATTCAGCTTCATCCACTGGAAGTGGTCGCCTCGAAATTCGCGTTTGATGACCCCTCCAAGGCTGTTTTTACAGATGCGATAAGCATACGGAGGAATCACCATGACTATACTTCCATCACAGTTAGCTCCAGTAAACCCACCCAATTCATTTGAATATAACAAACTCGCGGTCGCCGATAAAATGGAGGCGGTAGATAAAAACGCCGAACCAAAAATCGATTTTAGAACACTTCTTCAAAGCTCTAATGCAGACACTGACCGCGAGCGTATGGCCAAAAAATCCGGAGACCTTAGCGCCGCAAAGACGGATGAAGAGTTTCGAAGCATGCTAGCTGAAAAGGCGAATCCCAAAAGAGCTCCAAAAAACACCCTCGGCAAAGATGATTTTATGAAGCTTTTCATTGCGCAGATGCAAGCGCAAGACCCACTCAACCCGCAAGACTCCAGTCAAATGGCCGCGCAAATGGCTCAGTTTAACGGACTTGAGCAAATGATGAACGTCAATAAAACACTAGAAACCATGTTAACTAGCCAAAGCACCGACAGAGCCATTGGCATGGTCAATTATGTTGGAAAAGAAATCGATATCGGCAACGGCATGTTGAAATGGGACAAAACTAAGCTCACGAAAAGCTCGTTCGATGTGGACCAGCCCCTAGCCAATTCATTTATAGAAGTGCGTGACTCGGCCGGCCAAGTCATTGCTCAAGAAGACCTCGGGAATCTTATGCCAGGCGAGCATAATCTTAATTGGGACGGCCTGCTCAAGGATGGAACATTCGCCAGTGCGGGGATCTACCACTTTACATTAACCGGCAAAACGCTCGAAGGCCTAGACGTGCCGTTAGCCATAAAAGCCAAAGTCAAAGTTAGCGGCATTGATCTACAGGCTCAAGGCGGAGCCTTCTTTACCGAGCTTGGAAAAATCGCCATTAAAGATGTTTCCAGTGTTGGGGTACAGGGATTCGAGGCTGAACGCTCGCTCAATCAAACGGCTCAAGGTGTTGCACCACAAGGCGGAAACAACGCCGATCAAAACATGCCCAACGCCAATCCTGAATTTGGAGCCGACGGCGAACCAGCCAAGCTCCAAAATGCCCTACCTTCTGAATTGATTGAGGGTGGACAAGAACCTAGCACAGGCAACCCCGACGCTCTCAACCAAAATTACGCACCGTCAGCAGCCCAGCAAGAAGCCGCTCACGCAGAGAACCCAATACAAACAGGACAGGGGCAGACCTCTGGTCAAGACAACCCTAGCGGCAATATGAATATCCCAGTTACCATTGATAAAAAGTGATTTGATGCAACACCCGTCGGTCTTTAAAAAAATCAGCCGTACCAAATTCATCTTAGCCCTGTGGCTTGCCGCCACTCAGGGTCAATCGGAAGTTAGTCCAGTTCCTAAAGAAAAAGGAAGCTCAATAAAAGGCGAAGTGAGCACCGTGGGTAAGCCTCAAAACAGGTCTACCCTAGTAACCGGCGGTCCAGAAAAAAAAGTTACACCTCTTTGCAAAGGTGGCAAATTTTTTGAAATAACTCAGGTAGCGGGCACCGTCATAACGGCCTTGGGACACGAACGAATCGAAGGAAAAGAACACTGTTTTTACGCAACATCCTACACGATTGAGGAAATTTCCGCTGGGCACCGAGCCATTGTCGGCAAGCTAAAAGCCATTGAAACAAATAAGCACGCCATTATTGAAAGCACAGGAAAAATCTGGATCTTGGCCAAACTACCACCAGGACTCAAAGACTCTATCAATAAAGATGTTGTCACCGAATTGATTTCAACAACCACGTCTGATAGCGAAAGCAAATGGATTGTGGTGCGCGCTTTTGACCTGCCGACTCCCTAAAACAGTGCTTGCTCGGAGTTCTATTCCGCTTCAACCTGAAATACAGGCTCCGTGAGACCAGCAACGGTCATTTCACTTTGCTTGAAATGAACCGTCAATCCCCAACGGTCCACAATTTCCTGAAACCATTCCCGCTCTTCTTCCAGAATCCAATCGCGAATATCTTCTCGCACACGGACCTGAAGTATGGTTTTGCCAGTTTGGTTGTGTATGCGTGCCAATTCCCTTAAAAGATCGTGGGCGCTTGTCACAATGCTTTTGACCTTTCCTCGACCCTCACAATGCATGCAATCATCTAATAGTAGATGTTCAAGTGATTCGCTGGTGCGCTTTCGAGTCATTTGCACAAGTCCAAGGTCACTAATCTTGAGAACATTAGTCTTAGCCCTGTCTGTTTTGAGCTCCTCAATTAATTCTGAACAAACACGCTCTCGATCAGCCACCCGCTCCATATCGATAAAATCAACAACGATAATGCCAGCAATATTGCGTAATCGAAGTTGTGCCACGACCGCCTTAACGGCCTCGAGATTGATTTTCAGCACTGTATCGGATGCATTACTACGGCCAACGTATCTACCCGTATTGATGTCAAAACTGGTTAGGGCCTCGGCCTGATCGATAATTATGTAGCCTCCGCTTGGCAGTTCGACTCTTTTACTTAGGGCACGATCAATATCCATCTCAATTCCATAGACATCAAAAATGGGAGTGGACCCCGAATACAGCGCAAGCTTCGCCTCAGCTTCAGGGGAAATTCCGGACAGTAAACGTCCGATTTTTTCATGCAACTTCGCATCGTCAACAATAATTTTACCAACCTCCTCCGAATACTGCTCACGAACAACTCTCTGGGTCAATTCTAGGTCGCGGTGAAGCAGCGCGGGCGAATCGGCGGCCGCAAATTTCTCCTGCACACTCTTCCACTGCTCCACCAAATATTGCATTTCGCGAACCAAAATATCGTCTGCCACTCCTCTTGCAGCCGTGCGTACAATCACAGCCATATTTTCTGGTTTGATCGGCGTCAACACCGATTTCAAACGATCTCGCTCGACGTCATCGTCTATTTTTTTCGATACGCCAATGTGATTGAAGTAAGGGGACAGCACCAAATATCGGCCTGGAAATGTGATGAACATCGAAAGCCTAGCCCCCTTGTTTCCCAAGGGATCTTTTGACACCTGAACCATGATCGTCTGCCCTTCGCGCAAAAGCTTCTCGATGGCCGTTTTCTTCCATTTCAACTTTTTTTCAAGTTCATGCTCTAGCTCAGAATGAGACATGTCGTGGCTAGAATCAGCAAGCAGCTTGCGGCTTTGTGCGATGAAATCGTCATTCAAAACATCTGTCACATAAAGAAAGGCGCTTCGCATCTCACAAATATCTACAAACGACGATTGAATGCCTGGCAGTACCCTTAGAATTCCACCCTTGTAGATATTTCCAACTAATCCTCGGTCTCTATGCCTCTCAATATATAGTTCTGCCACATGCTCTTTTTCGACCACTGCCACGCGGGTTTCCGATTCTGAGTGGTTTACAATAATTTGTCGCTGAATCATTGCATCACCGCCCCGACAACTCTTTGTGAAATGACCGTAAGCACACGGTCCGAAGCTCCCGCCATAGCCTGAACAAAGACAAGCGTGTCAGCACCCTTCTTGGCGAGGCCGTCTAAATTTTCGAGTAAATACGCTCGCAGACTTAAAGAATCAGCCGCAGAAAATAATAAATTAGCCCTTTTTAGAGCGACAGCTTCCTGACTATTCTGAAATCTGAGCCCGCAGGATACCGGAATGCCCCAAGCCGCAGGCTCAAGCACGTTGTGTACTTTGTCGTGAACTGCGCCGCCAATCCAAGCAAAGTCCGCCACACCGTAAAAGTCAGAAAGCCGCCCCATTTCATCCGCAATAATTATCCTGGGCGCCGACCCTGTGAATTCAAACTCTGACCTCTCAACATCGCTGAGTAACTCGCAATTAAAATTGTTTTGCCGCACTTTATCAAATATTTTAGCGATATTATTGGCCGTAACTATATGAGGCACAAGCAAGATTTTAATTCGCTGCAGCTCGTCTTGCACCGCTCCACTTTTCAAAGCGCCTATTAGCAATTCAATATCAGGCAAATGAACGCTGCCACCAATTAGAAGTATGTCACAGCCTTGTGGCGACCACCCCTGACGAAACAACGATCGGAGCTCCGTCACGGTTGTTTTTTTATTTCTGGCCCTCTCGACCACTCGGTCATACTTTGTGTCGCCAGTTACGGAAATTTTGTTCGCCGGAAATTTAAGATTTTTTACAAAAAATTCTTTGTCGAGAACATCCACCACACACAGAAAATCTACAAAAATGAGTAGCCAACCCTTGACGGCCAAATTTAGCGCCTCACTTATTTTCGACTGGCGGCCAAAGAGTGAAGGAACAACCGCGTTGACCACAACCACTCTACTCCAGCATGAAGCCTGCCACAAAAATGCGGGCCATATCTCATGACGTACGATTATTGTTTCTGAGGGCCTCAAAGCCGAAAAAATATCTCCCCATTTCCAGACATCGTCTAAAGGCGCCATTGACCATGACATGTCGTCACTTCGCGCTTTTATGAATTTAGCGCCGCTGACACTAAAAAAGAACACATGGCAAAAAACAGAGCCGCGCTTAGCCATTCGATCAATCAAGGGTTTTGCCTGTTCATACTCGCCAGCAGAACTACAAAAGAAAACAACGCAGTCGTCGTAAGCTCGTCGCTTCCTGGCAAGCATTATAGCCAAATCTTTACAATTTGGACGAGCCTCCAATTGCTCCTTAATCCTATCGCTGAGTAGGGCAGAAGCCCACAGCATCGGACGGATGACCCAAGTGATTAAAAAGGACCAAATGATCATCAACATACTAGTCAAAATATGTATTAAAAGACTCCCTCGGGTGGTTACAGTCATGCATCCCCCCCGATGCTCAATTGCTCGTTAATGTGCTTCGCAATTTTTCGCACATCAATTGATTGAAAACACAAATGATCGCCGTAGCGACAAGTTTTTTTTCCGTGCTTGCTGCAGGGACGACATCCGACGTCCGACGAAAATGCTTTGCTGCCTACTCTTTGAGGAGAAAAGCCGAAGGCCTCGGTGGTTGGTCCAAACAATACGGCTACGGGTGTGCCAACGGCCTCCGCAATATGCGCGAGGCCGCTGTCATTACTTAGTAGCATTTTTGCCTTCGAAAGTGCGACCATGGTTTGGTCAAGAGTAAGTTTTCCTGCCAAATTTATAACGGAAGATGGCCAGGGTAATTGATCCATAAGCGTAACCGCTGCAACTCTATCCTCAGCTCCACCCACAAACACAAGTCCAGGAACCGCCGTCGATTCCATGCCCTGCAATGCTAGTGTGCGAAGAATATCCGAAAACACTTCGGTTGGAGCACGCTTTGTTTCGTGTGATGCCCCAGGAGAAACGGCCAACCAGTTGCCAAAACTCATTTCTCGGACCCACGACTGGTCGATTTGCCCAAGATTATGACTAGGAAGGTACGGCCTGGCTTTATCAAAGGCTTCGACATCTGATTTTTTGAGAAAAACTAAGGCTCGATGAAGCGCCTGGAGCATCAGTTGATACTGAAAGGCTGGCGTAACCTTGCTCGCAGATGAAAGTTTTCCCAATCGACTGCGCAGCCTACCCATCATGACTAATTTCACCCGAAACCATTGGGCTTTATCGGCCGAGAACACGGGCACTTTTGATCGTCTAAGGGACGCCATCATGATGCGAGAACGCAAGCTGGTTTGCAAATCGACGACGGCATCACAACGTTTCAACGTCGCCACGACATCTCGATACTGCTGAGGACTGCTGCGGGCCGGTAGATCCGTTGCGGTGATATTTGACCAACACTGCTGGATTAGTTTCAACGATGGCTGGCGACCCACCCAGATGATCTCCGCCTCGGGAGCAATTTGGCGCAAATAATCCAAGCATGCGGTCCCTAGGACCACATCCCCAATGCTCGACGTTCTAATAATTCCAATTCTCAACACCAGAACTCCCCTTGGTCATTAGCCACTAATTACTAAATCTACTAAATATATTCGAATCCTGCGAGTCATGACCCGATTTATCTGATGACTTATTCTGGCTCTAAACCTTGCACCAGCCCTAGACGGGGAGTAAAATAGAATCATGGTTACTTAAATAGCATTGATTTTCGGAGGTTGCCTGATGGACCGAGATTCTAACGCGCCAATTCAAACGGCTCGCAATCAATTCCTCAACGTCGTCTACTTTGTAGAATCGGCAAAAACCCATACGATTCGAATTAATTTACGGCACGCACGCTGGGCCATCGCAGCGGCCACCATTGTTTGCCTATGGGCCCTCGGTAGCATAGCTTGGGTTATCGCCCTCGAATCGCAAGTTCGAGGCACTCGCGAACACTTGGCCACATCCCTAACGGCCCTGTTTGCTTACCAAGTCAAGTCCGACAAAGTTTTCGATGCTGCGTACCCTTCTGATGCAACCGCAAACTACTACTCAGAATCCGCTCAATTAGCGTCAAATAGTCCGATCATTGATAGCAAATCTACGATCGAAAAAATTCCTACCGCAGTGAAATCCGAAGCGCTCGAAACGGATACTGCCGTCGAAATTCCGTCAACGGCTGAAAGTCGGGGCACGAGTATCCCTACAACGTCTCAAAAAATCGTCGTCGCAGAAAAGCCAGTCACAGCGCACGACACCGTGGCAGCGCAAACCACAAATGCGCCGCCTTCCTCGGCTTCAGAACCCAATGAGCCACTCATTAAGATATCTGCGGTAAAGGCCACCATAACTGGAAACAAACTTTCGCTGGCTTTCAATATCACTAATCCAAATTCCATCAAGGCCGAGGGCTATATATGGGCTGTCGCAAAAATCAATCGTTCTGGACAACCGCCATTCTATTTATCTGCACCAAATTATGTCAAAATTAGACCGAATACCGATGAAATTGCAGAGATCAAGACGGCCTATCGCTTCAGCATAAAGAGCTTCAAAAGTAAGTCTTTCGATTTTACTGTGCCCCCAGGTAGTAGTTGGACTGCTAGCAATGTTGCGATTCATTTTTCAAATGTCAAAGGTACCTTCAACAATCGAACTGTGGTTCCCGTAGACAACGCAGCCCCCGAAACAGCTCCTTCTCCCAGTGCAGCCACACCAGAAACCACACCAGAAAAAACGGACGATTAGCCCCCGACTTAGTTTTGCAAACAATGTAGGAAACCTCGATGCGCTGGAATCTCAAAAAAATACTTGTTGCTTCTAGCCTAGTATCGTTGCCATCGTGTGATGATGGGGTGGGCAACGTCCATTTTGATATTTCTGCGAAAACGCCTGA
Source organism: Bdellovibrio sp. ZAP7 (assembly GCA_945900755.1). Classification (GTDB taxonomy): domain Bacteria; phylum Bdellovibrionota_B; class Oligoflexia; order Oligoflexales; family RGVZ01; genus CAMDKS01. The sequence continues at coordinate 6,627 of CAMDKS010000019.1, read as the reverse complement.
CGGAATGCCTGTTTCCGACGCAGTGGTAACTCTCGATCATTCAATCCTTGGCCAAACAAATGCTTACGGCACGTTTATTTTCGATACAAAAATTTCTCCGAATAAATACCATAAAATTACTGTCTCCAAGGGTGATTCACAATATTATTATGCGCCAAGTTTTGAATCCTTTAAGCTCTCCGCGGGTGAATCCAAAACGATCTCTTTGGCGCCCAAAATGTACATCGTGCCCAAGCCTCAACGTGCAAAAATTGCAAAAATTAATAATAAATCACAGACCTCAAACTCGAAAATTACACCTACGGTCGGTGACGAATCACAATCTAATGAACTTCCATTTATGGAGATTGCGGAAACATTTACTCTGGCTGCACAAGAGCTCATTGCGCAGACACCTAATGCACATTCCATGTTTACAGTCCACGTCTACACGGGCCGTAGCATTCTAAGGGATGCTCAGGTCACATGGATTGACAGCAAAAACCTCGAATCCCACTGTGTGACAAATGATCGCGGTCGATGCATCATCAATTCACAGTCCTCATTCGATCGAGAAGGAAGCCTCCTTGTACAACATGATGGCTTCAAATCCACGCTAAAAATGCTGCTTCCAACCTCCAATTCAAATGCTCGCGTGACTCTTGAATCAGGCGCTAGTATCGATATTAAAACCGTAAGCGTCACACCCTGGTCCCAGACGCCCGCAGGCAGCGTGTCGATTCGAAGCCAAGGAGTCCTTCTTGCCACCTCAAACCCTCAAGGTCTAGCGGTAGCAGCCCTCACAGGGCCTTTACCGGTGACCCTAGACCTTGAATCAGCACGCCACCATACGACGTTACATACCACCATCTCCAAACAACAAGACTATCGATTATCGGCTCGCTTCCCTGATGAAGCTAAGCAACGGCTGGAAACTCAGCTAGTCTATCCACTACATGTCGACGGTGCGCAAAGGGGCTATGATGATTTGGTAGATTTGAAGGCGTCTGAGCCCGCACTTGCGGAAGCGTCACACGCACAACCGACAAATTTGTCACCAAAGAATTGGAGCACTTTGCCTAAGGAGACACTTTCCTTTCTTCCCGTTTTAAAAATCCACGGCACTAAGTTTGAACTGCAAATAAGTGCCATTACCAGCCAAGGCATCATTGCCACCTCCGACCCAATCCCTCTGAACAACACAAAACTAAGCGCCTCATGGAAAAAATCTTCTGAGTTGGCCATGACCTCCCTGAGGAAAAATATTCCGTGGCCAGGCATTGTAACGTCGAATAAATTAGGGAAACTTGAGGTCTCTATCAACACCTCTTTCCTAAAAATCGGCGATCAGCTCTCAATAGATTCCATTGACGAGCCCCTATTAGCGAAAATTACGTCCGTCGAGAAAGACAAAGTAATCGCTGAAGGCATCAACACAAATCCTGAGAATGACTGGAAATTGATAGGCGCAGTGTCAAGGAAGCTGCTAAATCAGTCCATTCATTTAGCCAAATTTAAAAGCGAGTTTGAAACGTTAGCCGTCGTCTACAGCAGTAACCCTAACCTGCGCCTGGCCAAAAAATATTTCGCCGAAAACAGCCACCGGGAAGCCTTAATTGACCTTTCGAAGGTGGCACCTCGTGACGACGCCGACATTGATACAATAGAAATTATTCAGCTACGAGCCGCCATTACCCATGCTATGGGAAACTCAACTGACACGTTACTTGATCTCCAAAAAATCCTCGAATTCAGCGCCGCACACGGTCAAAAAATGCGCGTTCTTGCTACCGAGGCGAATATCCTTCGAACTCAGATCGAAGCGCTGATTGCGTTGCCCGGTGACAAGAGCGTCGCCGAGCGCTTCGAAGAAATGGCCGAGCGCGCTAGAAACATAAAAAGTGAGCTCTCTGCCTTGGGGCAATTGTCATCAAAAAATGCCACTATTTTGGAGTATACAAACCTATTGGCCCAACGAAAAAAAGCGGAATCGGATGATGATCCAATAGCCCTAGCCACCCAATCGGGTGTCTGGACAGGTTTTGACGCTGCCCTTAACCAACAAGATTGGAGCCCAAAAGAAATGAGTCTCTGGAAGCGAATCGCCAATGGGGAACTGGCCAAAGTTGCAATTATAAAAGAAACATCCAGTTCGGACGACCTAAAGAAATCAATGTAAGTCAACGGAGAATCTTACTATGTCATCGGATAGCAATTCCAAATCCGCCGCGGGCGGCGAAGACTCAAAGGGCAAAGGTAAAACGAGTCAATCAGTCGTCGAGCACTTACAGGCTCCGCGCAGAAAACGCAAAAGCTTCGTCGTTATGGCTGCCGGACCAAACATCGACAGCGACACCATAAACGCTGTCAATAGATTCATGAAGAGCCAGTACCCCAAAATTTCGTTCGTCGTCTTAAACTCCCTTGCGGATCTCGTAAAATATTCAAGCCGCAATATAATACTGGCGCTAGTAGATGATGAATTGGAAAATCGCTCTACTACACTACAAACGATCGGAAAAATTAAGGAAAAAAAGACTGACGGCCCTATGCCTACGCTGTTTATGACTCGAGACGGCACCGCCCTGGTCAAAGACTATAGAACCGAACTATCTCGTTGGCATGAGGTCGATGAATACATCGATTTGCACGAATCCCCTCGACATGCGCTATTCACAAAAATTCGAGGGGTTTTAGAAAATAAAAATCCGCGTCGTAGCCGACGTTTCAAAGTGTCGATGCCCGTGGCATTTCAGGTCCTTGACTATGGTGAAAAGCTATTTGAGGGGACACTTCTCGATTTAAGTATTCGAGGTGCACTGCTTAGCGTGAATGATGGTATCCACAATTTTTCAGCTAAGGATCAACTTCTCATTCACCTCCCCATAGGACGATTCATTGACTCGGCGGCCGATGTTTTTCGTGTGTCAGGAAAAATTCGTCGAGTCATGATATCTGGCACCAAGGCAGGAATCACATTTGAGTACATGTCGGACGAGAAAACCACAAGTCTGACTGCAATTGTCGCTTCTATAGTCGATCAGTCCCTAGCCAAATCTGCCGCAGCGACGCGCGCTAAAATTGCGCGGCATGAAGCCGCACAAAATCATACACCAAAAGGTTGATCGCTGGCGCGAGAGCACCAGCGACTAGTCAAAAACGATGGAAGGACAATTTGTCGAGGCTCTAAACGCCCAAAAATTAGGGGCATCGGCCAAGTCGAGCATTCAAATCTAGCTGAACATCACTGCTATCTATGGAGATTATGATGGCTGAGCCCGGCGTCTTACGCTGACCTTTAACCGAAGCTCTGAACTCCAAATTAAGGGCCGTTTTATTTTGACGGCCAGTCCTACATAAACTCTGAATTTCCGATGGACTGCTGGCAAAGGAGCCGTTTAAAAGCAACATCGGCTGATTCATCTCATCTTCCGGAGCAAAACGAGTTCTAGTTTCGATTCGTCCGTTGAGTCCAGATCCCGATTGGCCCGGAGCATTTTTTAAATCAAGCCGCGTACGAATCTCGCCACGAGCCCCAACTGATTTCACCACGCCTGCAACCGTGCTTTGATTCAAACCTGCCAAATAATAGCCTGCAGGAATCACAAGTTTAGTCACGATACGGCACCCCCCGAATTCTGCACCCGAGTTATGTTCAGCATTAGGCGCCAATTCCACAATCATATTCGTAAACACAAGGGCAGCACTATTTCCAGCATAGGACGTGTAAAGCGTATCTTGGGCGCAAAGGGCCGATTTACCCTCGCCAGCCACGCTGACAGTCTGCCAAGACACTTCCTGAGCCATCGCACTTTGCAGCGCCAAAACTAACCCTGCGGCTATGGTGAAAATCTGCTTCCAATGGAAAAAATTCAAATTCATCATGCTAATACTCCGAAGACTAAGGTAAAAAACGCCCGCGTGCTCAGGACACCGGTTGCTTTTAATTTGCAGCAATCATGCCAAGCCTCGAACGATTTAATTATATTTAAAATCAGTCGGTTACGCATTTCAATCTGCTTTTTGCGGTGCATTAATAGTCCAACCTGCGTCAAAAAGAGACCACTTGCGCCAAATTGACGCACCCCTTCGATGACCGCGTTTTTTTCTGCTCCGCTGCTCGACGCGCCATCGCATTCTGATGGTGTAGTAGCAACGTGACATTTTCGCTTGTCAATTACAGACTTCTGTGATTTTCAAACACAATTAGCCCATTTTTTTTACTATTTAAATGTTTAAAATCAATGGCTTATAAAAACATCCTTCAGTTTACGCCTAACCACGCCGATAGGTTTTAAAGAACTGGATGGCCGGTTCCGTGATAGCCGCTTTTAACATTTAAGTTTGGGGGATATATGTCAATTGTCAGAGGTATCAGTCTTAATTTTGGACTTGTCTTAGGACTCGCTTCAGCATCAGTACTAGTAACTACCGCATGCAATAAAAGCATCACTAGTGGTTTAAACGTCGCAGGCGGAACAATGGATGAGACTGGTCAATATCCCGCGACCGTTTATGTAGAGTTGATGGGCGTCGACCTTAACAACAATCCTGCGATTATTCGCAACGTCGGAACTGTAGTCGACATCGGCCTTGGCGATTCTTACGCGCTTATTCTTTCACTCGCAGATGTATTCCAAGCGCAAGGCGGAGTGGCTGTGCTTCCGGTCATGAAAAAAGTAACGATCACTCTTTTCTTAAGTAGCGGCGCCGATCAAGTTACGCTTCCTGAGTTGACTATGAGAAAAGATGACGGCTTGATGGAAGATTCCAAGGGCGTTACGTACTTCCTTCTAAATGTCGGAGTCAAGTCTGAAAAAGTCGGTTCTGCAGACTCAAAAACAGATCAAGCGGTTTCCAAAATAACTCAACGCATATTCTTGGAAAGCCCACTTATGAGCGAGAAGTCAGGAAACCTGCGAGACTCAAATTCCAGCTTCATAATGATATCCATTCCGAAATCTGCAGTACCCGGAATTAAGGCTCCTCTTATTATGGCCGCAGAAGATCGTCCTGACGCAGCCAGTATCCAAGGCGTGGTTGTCGGCTTCGGTGAAAATGCAATTGGCGCAGAAAGAAAAAATCAATTCTCATTATCAGAGGCGCTTCCTACTGTGATGAAACGTAACTTTGCGTCGATCACTGCCTTGAACAAATCTGTTAGCGAGTATACTCCCTTCCGAAAATTGATTGGCTCTGCGACTGATGTTGCTCAACAAATGTGGGAATTCACGGGCTCTGGCCTTTGCGGATCCTCAGATGGCAAAAACTACGACACCGGTGCCGCTGTCTACATTGGCGGAAAATTTGCCGGCTTTAGCGTTCGTTCTACCGCAATAAGCGCAGGCTATAAAGGCCGTCTTGACTGCGCAAAGACTTCAGGCAGCGACATGGTCACACTCGTGATAAGCCCTTCTAAAGAGCAAATTGCGACATTCATCTCACGGTCCAAATAACCATTAACGCAGAAGGAAACTTTCTATGAAATACCTTAATTTTTCACTCATTCGCACACTTCGAATCAGCATAATTTGCATCGTCTTCGGGAGCACGTTGACAGGCTGCGGTGCACTCGCTCCGCTTTTAGCGGGCATGAAACTCAGTGACGAAAATGCTGGTGGACTCTTTTTGAGTGATAGCGAAGTGAAGACCCTTCCTTATCAAGCGCAACCAAGTAACAGTGATAAAAAACCAGACGATGCCGGGAAACTTTACGGATTTATTCAAGGCAATTAAATCCTCTAACTATCTTGGGAGAATATATGCGTTTCCATAACTTACTGGTAAAAACAGCTTTCATGATCTTCGCAGCAGCCCCTTTCGTAGGCTGTGCTGGCCTCGGCGGCGGCGGCGGTGGCGGGGGTGGTTGCCCTACCGGCGGCTGCCCTTCGAGCGGCGCATCTTATACTCCTCCTGGAGTTCCTTCTAAACCTGATCCTCGAAATACTACTGATGTTCTTCCAAATAATGTGAACAATATAGCGCTAACAGACACCATGAATGATGGCCTATTCCTGTCTGATTCTTCCACGACTGGACGCCTTCCCTATGAAGTTCATCCAAGTAATAAGAATCAAAGCAATCCAGATGCAGGAAAACTCTACGGAATATACTAGTTCGGATTTTTAGTTTTTTTTGGAAAAGGCCCTAGACTTGTTCGGTCTAGGGCCTTTTTGCAGGCTATTTCGATGACTGGTCCCTCATGCTTCGTTAAGCTCATTGGACACTACAGATGCGGTTCGCCGCTTGCACTGAGCAAAAAATTGAATTACACTACTTATGTTTTCCTTGTGGGGCCGTCATGGTTTCGACATACACGGTCGTCGAGTCAAAGCGCATGTCCGGGGTGGGAACGTCACCCGGTTATTAAAGGCGTTCCAACGCTTATTCGGCAACGAATTCGCACTCGCAGCTTAAGTAGCTGTCGTCGAACCTAAAGCGGCTACGGCTTTGGGGGATGGCGTCATAAATGTGGCTTGGTGTAAGAGACTTCCGTCTGGAGTCTAGTGCATGACGACAATCAGACTGCGGCATTGTGAGCTTGTCTGTGGGCGCTCAAAGCAAGAGGATAAATTACAAGACTAAGCATGTAGTGGTTTTTCCGACGCGTGTATGGACGCGGGTTCGATTCCCGCCGGCTCCACTTTG
>CAMDKS010000018.1 GCA_945900755.1 Bdellovibrio sp. ZAP7 | reverse complement strand
GGGCAAGCGTCCAGACGCGGTCAAGATTTGGCAACAGATCGCCGATAAAGGGCCAAAAGATAGTTTTGAAACTCGCATGGCCAAGTCTAGGCTAGATCCCTTGAAGACTGAATACGAACAGCTCTGGAAATAAATGCCGGTCGGCGGAGCGCAACTGGAAAAAGACTTTTTTGAATCAGGACTCTACTCGAACTTCAATCAATGAGAAGAATCATGGCCGCTAGGGTTTCCTTGGCGGATTTGATGTTTTTGCAATCTCGCAACAAATACTTTTGAAGATCGACGGTGTCGATTTTTCCCGAAACGAGTCCCCGGCAAATGGGCTCTGAAATCAGTTGGCCGAGGCTTCGACAGAGATCATCTGAGTTGAGATAATTTAATTTGAGAAGGGCAGCGGGTATCGCAGGTGCGATGGCCGACTTCTTTAATTTCCCAACGCATTTTTCCGAAATCCAGGCATGGAGTTTTAGTGTAGCTTCGGCAACACCTCGCCGCCTCGCCGCTAAGCCGCGAAGTTTTTTCCCCTTACACGAGTCGACGTAGGTCTCCAATTGGGCAGCGCTGTGGAGAGGAAGCCGAGGATTGAGGAGTTTATTGGTTATAAACCCGAAGGTGTATTTGAGACATTGCTGAGTAAACCGTTGGTCAGCGTCCGCATAGTTTTCCGACATTTGACTTAGAGAGCCAAATAACGCTTGCCCTGCCGCCGCCGCCATGTTGTTGATTGATATGATGGGAATGTAAACTAGCCGCCCCGCAAAATCGACCGCAAATCCGTCGGTACTAGCCCGAACCAAAAAAGCACTGATGTCACGCTTTGGCATGTGTACTAGCTGATCCTCTAACCCCCCGTGAACAATGTTAAAGCGGTCAAAAATATCCGACGATACTTTGATTTTTAAAAACGTTACAATCTGTTGCTGCAAGTCCCTCAATTGCTGGTCCAAGTCTACGGATTCAGCGGCATACAAGCGTTCATCGTCGTCAGCCCAGAGATTAATTCCTTGGTCTATGACGTCTTGGCCCTCCGATTTTTCGAGGTAGGAAATGGGGCCGACTCGCCTTATTTCCTCGCAGAGGGAGTGAGAATGCCACTTCATCCACGGTGGTGAATTTATAACGCAATAGGTCTGTTGATTTAACGCCAAATATTCATCTTGTTGATGAAGCTTGTCGGTACTGTCGGCAAAAAAGTATTTGTCGAGATTGGCAAATATTCTGAGGGGTGCGGCCGTGTTGGTGGCCGATTTGTGCGTTGTCAGAGCGCTAGGAAGGTGACGGTCGGCCAAATGAAATTCACCAATGAGACAAAGTGATTTGGCCGCACCATGGCTTTTGCCAAATTTGTGCATGATGCCAGCCGCGTGAGCATCGCGTTTTTCGAGACTGTCTTTTCCCCCTTTTGCCGTATTGATGCCGACGAGTGGGATTTGGTGATGGCGGCAGTAGGCCAAAATTGGCCGATAGTTATTCCACGGGAAACCCCAGGTTTGAGCGTATTTTATGGCCTCTTGTAGGTCTTCATCCGTCAATTTTCCAGCTTGCCATGCGTCCAAATGTACTTGATCTTTTGACTTGAACATCTCCAAATAGACGATCACAGGTGCGTGGTCGGGCCGATTCTGATAGCTGCTGAGGATTCTCAGGAACGCCCGTTGATTTTGTTTATGACTGTGGAAATCTCCAAATAAAATAATCTGGCTGCGATCCATGGCCGTTAAAAGCTTGCGTTCGGTAATCGTTTGAAACGCTGTGGGTAAGCTCGCTTCGAATTCTTGTTGGTATTTGCCAATGGTGATTGACTCAGCTCCGCTATACTCGCGTGCCTCAGATAAAGCGCGGTCGTAGAGGGACCTCTGTAGGTCGATCAATTGTTGAAGGGCAGTTGCGGGCAATGGGTATCTCCAAAACCGGGTTTCTGTATCCGTTCATTATCTCACCTTCAATTCTAACAACGACAAAGCACGGCGCTAGTAGGCACTAGTTGCCGAGTTTTGATCGGGTTTTCTGCACGGCTTATTTTTTCGCGAAGATTTTGACCGCTTCAACCGCTCGCAGCCAGCCTTGTTTAATGGCCTGAATTCGGTTACGTTCTTCGGGTTGGGTGGTGGGAGTAAATATTTTATCTGACGTGCGAGAGGCGACTAAATCCTCCAAATTTTTGTAGGTGCCGATGCCTAGGCCCGCAAATAATGCGGCACCAACAGCCGTGGATTCTATGTCTCGGGGCCGATCCACCGCAACATTCAGCAAATTGGCCTGAAATTGCATGAGGAAAGCGTTGGCGGAAGCTCCGCCGTCCACGCGTAAAATTTTCAAATCCTCACCAAGAAGTGTCTTCATGGCTGTTGCGAGATCGGCTACTTGCAGGGCAATTCCTTCTAGAGCCGCACGGATCACATCATTTTTCGTGGTTCCTCGATGCATTCCTAAAAGAGCCCCTCGCGCCGTAGGTTCCCACCACGGAGCACTTAGTCCTGCTAGCGCCGGCACAAAATATAATTCTGGAGCTGCCGCACCTTTTTGCGCAAGCTCTTCCGAGTCGCGAGAAAATTCTAGGAAATTAAATTGGTCGCGTACAAACTGAACCGCCGCACCTGCGATGAACGAAGAGCCTTCTAAGGCGTAAGTCAATTTTCCATTGAGTTTCCAGGCGACCGTAGTCAGAATTCCATTGCCGGGGACGACGGCCTTACTTCCTGTGTTCAAAAGCAGGAACGCTCCCGTGCCGAACGTGCATTTTGCTTCACCCACCTTAAAACAGGCCTGACCCGCAAGCGCGGCTTGCTGATCGCCGACGATCCCAGAAATCGGAATCCCGTCGGGAAGGAGCCCCGCACCTTTAGTCACGCCAAACGTGCCGGCACTTTCGCGAATTTCAGGCAGGCAGGATTTCGACGGCACTCCAAATATCTTGAGTAGCTCATCATCCCAACTATCCGTGTGAATGTTATAGAGCATCGTGCGGCTTGCGTTACTCGACTCGGTCACATGGGACATGGCTCCCGTTAATTTGTGTGTGAGCCAGGTGTCGATTGTGCCCAAGATGGCACGACCTGATTTCAACGCCTCGGCCACTTCGGGCCTATTTTGAAGGAGCCACGAAATTTTACTTGCGCTAAAATAGGGGTCCAACACGAGTCCCGTTTTTTGACGAATCACAGACTCTAAACCCTTGGCCTTCAAGTCTTGGCAAATAGTCGTGCTGCGTCTACATTGCCAAACGATGGCGTGGCAAAGGGGGGTTGAAGTCTGGCGATCAAAAACACAAATGGTTTCTCGTTGATTCGATATCCCAATGCCAGCAATTCTTGCCAAAGCCGCTTTTCGGCCAAGGGGCTCGGCCGCTTTTTCGATGGCTTGACAAACAGAATCCCAGATTTGATTTAAATCGTGTTCGACCCAGCCCGGAGCTGGAAAATGCTGAGGGAAATCACAGGTGGCTTTGCCTGCGATAAATGGATGCTGAGGATCGGAAATGTCCAAAAAAAGTGCCGTGGATCCGGTGGTTCCTTGGTCAATGGAAAGTATTAAATCTTTTGACATAGTTAAACTCCTGCGGCACTTTGTTTCTGGGAGCAGGCGACAGAAAATAGGCAGCTCAATCGTCCATTCGGTCGTCTTTTTGATCGTCATTTCGATCGCAGAAATCCTAGCACATAACGAGTTCACTTGACCAGACGAGAGCGGTTGCCTATAGTCTGCCTGTAAATTGATCTCCTTTTCGATCTGTGCCCGCCTTTTGGACGATAATCATGCGTATAATTTTTATGGGTTCGCCGGCTGAAGTAGTCGCCCCTTTGAGGCTTCTTTGTGAGCGTGCGTCGGCCTCAAAATTGGTGGACAGGACCGTCGACGCATCGACAGAAGAATCCTTAGGTCTTGAATTGGTCGGAGTTGTGAGCCAACCAGCTCGGCCCTCGGGTAGAGGTGGACGGCTCGAAGATCCGCCCGTTGCTACGTTTGCTAAGGCGCATCAAATAAAATGTCTACAGCCAGAGAAGGCTCGGTCTCCCGAGTTTCTTGCAGACCTTGCGGCCCTAAAACCTGACATCATTATTACCGCTGCCTATGGGCAAATACTATCGGACGCTTTCTTGGCGATTCCAAGAATTGGCACCATCAATATTCATCCGAGTAGACTTCCCGAATACCGCGGGGCCACTCCCGTGCCCGCAGCCTTGCTCGATGGCTTGACAACAACAGCCGTCACAATTTTATTTACCATTAAGCCACTAGATGCCGGAAATATTATTGTACAAAAAGACTTTGCTATTGAATCGACAGAGACGAGCGGGCAGCTGACTGCACGATTATTTGAAGCAAGCGGCATCATGCTGCTTGGTGTCTTAAAAAAGCTGGCCACCGATTTCGAGTATAACGGCACGCCGCAGGAGGACGCAAAAGCGACCTTCTGTAAAAAAATCACCAAAGACATGGGAGCTATCGACTGGTCCGAGTCTGCGCAAACTATTGTGAATCGCTATCGTGCGTTTGAGCCGTGGCCTGGATCTTGGACCATTTTGGCAGAGCGTCGAGTTAGTATCACCGAAATGCGGCCGCATTTAATGGCTCCTGCCTCTGGGCCGTTTGGAGCCATTCATTTTGATAAACCATCAAGGTCTCTCATCGTGCAGTGCGGTCAAGGGACGGTGTCGATCATGCGATTGAAGCCTTCTGGCGGCAAAGACATGGACGCAGCCTCGTTTTGGAATGGTTTAAAGGAAAAAACTAATATCGCGTTTGAGATCTCCGCAAAAAATCACGGGTCAGGTCAATGAGCCTAAATATTAAAAATAAATTGAAAATTGCCGTTGGTGTTTCAGGAGGAGGACGCTCCCTTGCAAATTTAATCGAGAAGCAATCAAAACTATTTTACGACGTAGCCTTAGTCTTTAGTTCGTCACCAAATATTGGCGCCAATGCTATTGCAAAAAACGCACAGTTGCCCCTTTTAGTCGAAGATTTCTCGGCCAAAAATCAGGCACGAGCCAGTGAAAACCTATACCGCGGGCTGGTGGAGCATAAGATTGACTTGGTGGTGTTGGCAGGCTTTCTAAAACTGTTGCCCCTCAATTCAGATTGGCCCGGTCAAATTATTAATATTCATCCAGCCCTTTTGCCAAAGTACGGCGGCAAGGGAATGCATGGTCATTATGTTCACGAAGCAGTACTCGCAGCTCATGAGAAGGAATCAGGGGCGAGCGTGCATTTCGTGAATGCGCGGTATGACGAGGGTCAGGTGATCGCTCAGTCGCGAGTGGCAGTCAGTGCTGGCGAGACAGTGGCAAGCTTAGCCGCAAAAGTATTTGCCTCAGAGTGTAGCCTATTGCCGTGGGTCATCGGGGAGCTTGCGCAAAATAGGTTACCCAAGGATCGCATGGTTATTTTTAATGGTCCGGAGACCACTTCGTAATGCTTAAACCGATTCAACATCTCGATTTATTTAATCTAACCTTTCGGCGTTTAATTTCCACTGCGTGGCCAATTCGCGATTCAAGACTTCACAAAGCCATCCGCTACTGTCTCGAAGGAGACGGTAAACGAGTACGGGCCATGATGGCGATGTTGACCTGTGAAGCTTTTGGAAAAGATCCACGGCGAGCGTTATCGTCAGCCACGGCCGTGGAAATGATTCACGCTTATAGTTTGGCGCACGATGATTTGCCGTGCATGGATAATGATGATTGGCGTCGTGGCAAGCCGTCGTTGCATAAAGCCTTTGACGAAGCCACAGCCTTGCTGGCCGGTGATGCCATTCTAACAGATGCCATGCGCATTCTCTCTGACGAGAGTTTCTACCCCGAGTCCTCGTTGATTCCTGATGGTGATCGACTTCAGCTGGTTTGCGAGTTGACCGTGGCGGCGGGTGGTCAAGGAATGGTTTATGGTCAAGATCTAGACATGTTTTGGACGGGAAAGGGAAGCTGTGATGCGGGCACCCTAGACCAAATTCACCGAGGAAAAACGGGAGCTTTGATGGGGGCGGCCTGTGCCATGGGAGCCATCAGTGCTGGTGCCAGTAGGGAGGAGATTTTGGCGATGAGGCAGTTTGGAGTTTGCATTGGGCTTGCCTTTCAGGCTATTGATGATGTGATAGACAAGGCTGGCTTGACCGGAAAATCAGTCGGCAAAGATCAGGCACAGGGGAAGCTGACTTATTTGTCTCTTTTTTCAGCAGATGAGATTCGAACTAGGGCGCGAACGATGACTTCAGAAGCGCAAAAAAAATTACCGCAGAGGTTGAAGAGTGATGAATTGGTGAGGTTTGCTGAGCAACTGGTTTTTAGGATTAAATAGCAAACTGTGACTTTCGAACAAAATGCAAACGAACGAATTATAAAAACGGTGGTCAAATAAAATGAGTACTTCAAATCTATATTCCGCTGCAAATTTTACGTCATTTGATTCTCCAGAGGATCAATCAGAGGACGACTTTGAAAACGCCGCATCACCAAGCAATGGATGGAAACTCACCGAAGACAACTTCGCCCATTCGATCCTGCAGTTTCGTGATCGGCAGGCGGGTGTCAGCGTGGTCTATGATCTTGAGATGGACCGCTACACCTACAATGCTTACTGTATTGAAGCACAGTTGATGCAAGAGTTGTTTACCTGTGAATACGAATTTCTAGACGACGCATTGTCGGTGATCAATGAAGAATTTGGGCAGTGGGAGTCCGTTGATTTGCTGGCCAAAAAAGGTTGTGGGTCATGTGTCGCAAAGGGGACGCACTAATGTCCTCACGCCAATATTTGTTGAAATACTCTCAAAATTGGGTTTTGAGTGCCGTGGCTGCCTTGAGTTTTTCTTTAACCGCCGAGGCGGAGAAAATTGTACCTGCATCGCTCAAGGACCAAAGTCCTCGCGAAGAGATTAGAAAAAAAATATTTCCAGAAGGCACACCGCCCCACGCCTGTCAGTTGATTTCTAAAAACCCAGCCGGCATTGTCGACGTTGATCCTAGCTTAACAGCAGTCCTTCAAACGCTTATTAAAGGCGTTCAGTTGGGGGATGACAAAGCCCTTCAGCCCTTATTTCATCCCCAAATAAAAGTCACGACCTCACAAATAAAGGGTGCATTGTCATCCATCTCTAGGATTTCTGGCGCCAAAATGGACGCGTCACTTTTGAGAGCGTACGCCCTGAATAATGTAAGTGGTGAGACCTCCGCCATCCCTTGTCCAGAAGATGGTTTTTTACTCCATCCTCTCTACGGGCACCCTCTACAAGTAGGCGTTTGGATTCAAGCCGTCGGACGTGAAGAAGTGACGAGAGTCTATGCCATATTGATTCCAACGAAGGATAAATGGCTTATAGGCGCCTGGCACGTCCAGCAATGGACACACACTGGCAAGGACTACACGATGTGGTTTGACCAAGGAAAGGCGTTGGTCGTAAAGCACGACGACATCGCAGCTTGGCTCTATTTCGATTTGGTAGAAAAATTGTTAGACGGTGGTAAATTTATCGTTTTTCCCATTGCGAAAGAAGTGGCCGCGGAACGTAATAAACTATTGGGCGGAAAACCTCTCGCTGAGGAGCTTGCGCCAAAATTTCCTGGCGATAAACTGGTGTACACCGCAAGTTTATTTTCTCGGCAAGGAGCGGCATTGCTGCTGCGGTTTCAAATTCCAGGGGAGTGGTCAGCGACCACCATTCGCGACCATTGCCGTGCGAAATTTAAATTATTGTCTCAGGAGCCTTGGATGCAGGCGATGGCTGGCGTCCGGTGCGGTTACGTGCTTCCTAGGGAGTCTCCGGTTAAAGAGGGAGTTCTCGGCGGAATCTTCATCGACCAAGCCACTCTAAGTCAAGGTGCGGCTACGCCCAATGGGCGCTAATGGCCGCAAAGGCAACTAACAACCAAGCGGCAATTAGTAACACACCGCCAATTGGCGTAATGGCGCCAAGCCCACGTAGGCCGGTCCCAATGATTGCGTACAATGAGCCAGAGAAGATTAAGATGCCAAACGTCATGGCATAGGCCGCAATTTTTAGAGCCACGCTGTCAAGGCGACTCATGCATAAGGCGACCACAATTATTCCTAAGCTTTGTGAGGTCAGATATTTTGAAGCCGTCTCAAAAATAGCCGTGTCGTCAGGCGTTAGTCTGCCTTTAAGTGCGTGGGCCCCAAAGGCTCCAATTCCAATTGAAATTGCCGACAGTATTGAGCCGACAGCTAGCCACCAAGTCCACATGAATTATTTCTCCTTGAGAGTAGTAGGGGTTTCGACCTTCGGGGCTGCTTTAGTATCGGACGCATCGGCCGTCGGCATTCCCTTACAGTCCTGAAACTCCTTGCGTAGACTTTCGTTCAATTCCTTCAAGATGTCATATTCCTTTGCGCTCTTGACTCGCGCAAAGTATTCAGTCAACTCAACACTCTTTTCAGGACTCATGTTCTCTAGGATGGTGGTGACTTGTTTTTGTTTGAGCTTCTTAATAAGTGCTACGACCAAGTCTTTGTCTAATTTGTCGAAGGCAGCCGCGGCCTTTTTGGGCTCCATTTTTGCGAAAAGTTCGGCCACTTTATCGACTCTTTCGCCCTTGAGATCTTTTTCTTGTTGTAAAGTCTTTGCAATGAAAAGACGCTCGGAATCAATTTTTAAAAGCTTATCGTCGATACTCTTTTCGAGAATTTTTAGTTGGTCTTCTTTTTTAGAAAGTTGAGTGGTGCGTTCATCGACTTGTCGTTGTTTGCGCTCCGCAAGATCCAAGTATTTTCCGAGTTCATCTTTTTTGGCTTGTTTAGCGCTAAGTGTGGGTAGTGTAAAAAGGTCAGAAAGAAAGCTACGGCGGGCCGTCTCTTCTTTGGTCGGGGGTGCGGCGTCCGCTACAGCAGGTTTGTCTCCGGCGGCAGGGGCAGAGGCGGCAGCCGCGTCGGCGCCTTTTTTCTCATCAGTCTTAGCATCAGTCTTAGCATCAGTCTTAGCATCAGGTTTTGCCTCTTTTTCCTCTGCAAAAAGAGGGAGGTCTCCCAGGTGTATCCAACCTTGGTGTAGCCCGAGGGCTAAGCAAATTAATACACCTTTCACAGCCAGAAGGGACTTCAAAAATGATTGTGATTTCATAGCCTGTACTCCTTGCTTATGACTGGCGAACGAATTTTCCAATTGAGTGCTCGTCCAAGGTTTTTTGCTCACGGCGAGCTTCTTCTTTCGTGATTTCAACTTGGTATTTTGCTTGAAGTGTTTTTATGGCCTCTAGTTCGCGGTGAGCCTTGCTCATAAGTTCTAATTGGGCTTTTTCATGGGCTTCGATTTCAATGACTCCTTGGTAAAGTTTCATCCAATGATTTTTGACCGAGTCGAGACCAGTTTCTAGAGCTTCTAACATTAGTCGATTCGCGGTGCCGCGTTCGTCATTTAAGCGGGTAACGCCTGACATATACTCATTTTGTTTAGCCCGCATTGCCGCGACGATTTCAATCCGCCTCTTCCTAACGGCAGTCAATTTTTCTGATTCGAGATCAAATTGCGCCTGGCGGTCTTCGATGACTGGATTGAGACGCCGTGATTTCTTTTCCATTTGAAGCATCTAATTAATTCCTCGCTGGTGGTGCAATTTCATTCGTGCGTTTCATTGGGATCAAATCGGTTCGGACCATTAATTAGTTCAGCAAGATTTGCAAGTGATGCCGCGTATGTCGACTGCTCAGACCGCTCTTGCTTCAGGAATTTTTCAATGGCAGGCATGAGTCGAATGGCTTCGTCAAGTGGCGGATTAGTGCCCGCTTGGTAGCTGCCAATTTGTACGTAATCAAAATTTTCTTGATAGACTCCAAGGAGCATTTTAATGTGTGCAGCGGTATCCTGGTGTTCACGATCGACAATGTCATGCATAACTCGACTAATGGAATTCGTGACTTCGATGGCGGGGAAATGATGTCTTGCCGCTAGGGTCCTTGACAAAACGATTTGTCCATCCAAAATACCGCGAGCGGCATCAGCAATGGGCTCATTAAAATCGTCGCCATCAACTAAGACGGTATAAAGTCCAGAGATTGAACCGACAGCCTGAGGGCCACAACGCTCCAAAAGCCTAGGAAGAAGAGAAAATACGGACGGCGGATAGCCTTTGGTGGTTGGGGGTTCGCCCACGGCTAAACCAATTTCTCGCTGAGCCATCGCAACTCGTGTGAGAGAGTCCATCATCAGCAGGACCTTTTTATTTTTCGAGGCGAAATGTTCGGCAATCGCTGTAACCACTTTTGCGGCACGAATTCTGAGGAGAGAAGACTGGTCGCCAGTAACAACGACGACAATGCTTCGCGCCAGACCTTCGGGACCGAGATCCCGTTCAATGAATTCTCGGACCTCACGTCCCCTCTCACCAATGAGACCAATAACATTTATGTCGGCGTCCGAATGTTTTGCCATCATGCCCAGCATCACGGATTTTCCGACTCCAGAGCCTGCCATAATTCCAAGACGCTGCCCTTCACCAAAGGTGAGCAAGCCGTCGATTGCTCTGATGCCGAGGCCAAACGGCTTATTAATGCGTTGCCGAGTCATCGGATTTGGGGATTCACGTTCAAGCGGGGCAATGTCGCATCGCTCTCCAGCATCTAGCGGCGGACCGAATAATGGCTGCATCATAGGATCAATAATCCGCCCTAGAAGGTGATCGCCAACGTGAATTTGATTGAGAACCTTCATTCCCTTGACAGAAGCGCCCGGGGCAACTCCCTGAACGGAGGAGTATGGTATTAAAAGGGCGCGCTCGTTACGGAAACCTGCAACTTCTGCCAGAATGTGTCCACTAGCCACAGGTGCCGTGATGGCCACGATTGAGCCGATGGAAGCACCTGGAAGAATGGCTTCGATGATCGTCCCAACAATGTCGCACACGCGTCCCTGTGGATCCCAGTCAATGTTTGACATGGTGCCGCGTAGTTGCTTGCGGTCAAAGGTGCGAATGATTGAGTTTGTTGACATAGTGCCTCAGAGCAAGAATTTTGGTTTAGCCAGTTTTCTTGTCAGTGAAAAGATTAATATCAGCCGATTCAAGAAGTTGAGTCACGAGTTTTTTGGCACTCACATCTACGACTGTCAGCGCACTTTCAACTCGAAATTCTCCGACTGGAATGGTCGAATCCTTAACGAGATGATTGTCTAGCTCTGGCACTGCAAGTTCATGAACTTTCTGCCAAGTTTCAGGGTGCATTCGGACCTTAAACTCATTGGGTGAGGTTGTGTCCTTGATCACCCGTTGAATCATCGTCGCGTAGGCCTGTGGATTAATGCTGAATTCTTTTGCGAGGAGAGACTCGGCGATAGCTTGGCTAACTTCGAAGAAATTTTTCTGGACATTCTCAAGGACGAGCCCCTTTAAATTTCCAAATTCGTTCAAAAGATCCCCAACTTTGCTGAAGACTTGAGCGGCGTTTTTCTGGCCAGTCATTTGTCCTTTTTCTTCTCCCTCACGAAACCCAGACTGAAAACCTTCGGACCTGGCTTCTGCGCGTAAAGCGTTTAACATCTCTTCGTTTTGCTTGGCGGCGGCCTGTTTCATTTTCCACGATTCGATGGCAAGGTCTTCGGCTGCGATCGGATTTGAGCCGCTGGTGGTCGGCAGTGGGGTAAAAGAAAGATTATTTTCGTTGGCTAACGCATCTTGAGCAGAATTGTTGGCCTTTACATTTTTGGCGTCCACATGAGTCGTGGCAAACTCTTTGGAAATGGCCGAGGCCAAATCCGCTTCCTTCAAGGCCACAACTTTACCGTCAGTTTCGGGTGCCCCCACGCTTGAGATGTCACTAGGCTGAGCTGCGAGGACATTTCCGGCCGCAGGTGTCGGAGCAAGCTCCACGGGCACAGCAGGAATTGGATCTGGACTTTTTGAGGGTGCAGCCGGCGCCGCCGCAGCAGCTACGGCTGCCCCGCGATTTCGAGCCACTGCCGCGAAATCAATTTCATCTTCTTCATCAAAACCGAGGGCGCGCCTCTTGCCTTGTAGGCGCTCGTTGTGCCAATCTTGTGTGAAATCGGCAGGAAAAATGATGCCGAGCGCCTGTTGATTTGGATCAAAAATGTCGTTGTCAAGAGTTGCGTGGGGTTTGACTACGGTGGCTAATTTTTTTGGGTCATGGAATTTTGAATGAATAATTGTGCTGGAGCTATTGTCAAAACCAACCAATGGCTGAGAACAAATTTCTTCAAAGCTAAAATCCACCATCTGTACGAAATCGAGCAATTTGCTATTTTTCTTTAGAAATCGACCCTGCTTTTTGGGGCCGTCTGTATTAATCGCCATTTGTAATCCTCACTATTTCCATTTTGACGGCTACGGTCTGCCATTTTGTTTTTTCTCGAGTAACCCTTAGGTCGGTCAATGGCTAGCCCGCTTGATTAGGATTCAGCAACATGCGCAAAGCCTCAGTTGTTCGTTTAGGTTCATTTTTAGCCAGGTACATAATTTGCTCTTTTGGGGCCAACTTCTCGAACGGAACGTCCTCTTTGATTTGAATGCTGTTTCCGGCTCCCATATCAAGCTCAGGGCGATATTCTTCAGCCAGAGTTTGTTCAGCACGTCGCTCTGGGTCATAGGATAGCCACCTGAAGTATGGACGAACCATGAACATGAAGAAGAGTACGAGGGCGAACGCTACGGCAGCTGAGAGCACCAACGTCGAAATATATTCGCGGTTGTCTTTCTTCACTTCGTTGATCGCTTGAGACTGTGTCGGATCCATTTGGAACATCATGTTAGTAACGGTTACTTCATCTCGACCTTGTTGGAAGCCAATGGCTTTCCTGATGATCTCGTCAATTTGTTTCATTTCCTCTGCCGAACGTGGGTCAAATACAGGTTTTGAACCATCTAGGGGGAAATCTTGTTTGCCGTCGACGAGGATGGCGGCACTTATGCGTTTAATCGTACCAATCGGCATGGTTTTCTTGGCGACAGTTTTTGAGACGTCATAATTGATTTGTTCGCTTTCTTGTTTGTTTTGAGCTTTCGAGGTCGTGAGGGAGAGCTGCTCTTGTTCGCCTGGAATATTAGATTTGCTGCCTGGTATTCCTGTCGGATTTAGGCCGTTGCCTTCCATAGAAGCGCCGGTTGTGCTTTTAGAGAGTACCGCAACTTTTTCAGGATCAACTTCGCTGATCGTTTGCTCCTCTAACGTAAAATCTACTGACACGTCAACTTTAGCTTCAACGCGATCTTGGCCCGCCACACGGCCAACTAATGTTCGGATTTTATTTTCGAGGTCTTTTTCAACAGAGCTTTTGTAGGTCTGCATTTCTTTTGTCATTTTGGAAGAGAAATCTTCGCTCTCGATTTTGGTGAGCATGACTCCTTCTTGGTCAATAATCGTCACATTATTAGCTTTGAGTCCTTCAACCGAGCGAAAGACCAGATTTTGAATGCCCTTGATTTGTCTGTCATTTAAAACCATTCCGCGTTTTGTCTTAATCCAAATAGCCGCCGTGGGCTCTTTTTGTTCTTCTACAAAAAGGCTGTGTTTTGGGTTAACAAGGTGGACTCGGGCCGAGGAGACCCCTTCGATAGACATGATTGTCCGAGCAATCTCGCCCTGAATCGCTCTCAGTTTGTGGATATTTTGCTCAAATTCCGTTCGTGTAAAATCTTGAGAGTCGAATTTTTCCCAGCCTACGATGCCGTGGCTTGGGAGTCCCTCTTGAGCCAGTTGCATCCTAATTTGTGGGGCAATGGCCTTGGGAACTTTTATTCCTTTTTGGTCGAGTGAGTAGTCGCTAATGTTCATGCGTTTGAATTCGGAAAGGATGGATTGGGTATCCTCTGGAGACACGTCAGTAAAAATATACTCTGAGGAGCTTTCTGTCGAAATGAAAAAGACACTGGCCATCGCACCTACGATTAAGGCCACGACTCCACCCAGCGTTATCTTGCGCGTGGCAGAAAGCGACATCCAAAATCCTGTCATTTGGCCGGTAAACTTCTTTATAAAGACTAAGACATTTTCCACTGAGAACTCCGATTCTTAATTAACGGGGACATGGACTAGAACAGAAAATCACACGGGCATGCGCATGACTTCTTGGTAGGCTTCGAGGGCTCGGTTCCTGATTTGAACCATTAAATTGAAGGAGAGTTCTGCTTGGGTGGAAGCAATCATTGTTTCGTGGAGATTTTCACTTTTGCCCGAGGCTAAATCCATAGACATGGAATCAGATTTCTTCTGCATCTCATTTACTTCATTAATGCTGGAGCTCAGGTGGTCCATAAAGGAAGTTCCGGATTTTGCACCATCCGAAATTGAGGTGGCCGACGGCTTGCGACTTTCGGATTGGATTTCGCGCATTTGAGCGAGAACTTCCATGGCCGCGCCTTTTGCTGATGTAATGCTCATGTTTGGCTCCTTCTAGGTGATTCGATTATCGACCAATTTCTAGGGATTTTACGGCCATTTGCTTGGCCTCGTTGACGGCAGTTGCGTTGGCCTCATAGGCGCGAGTCGCCGTAATCATGTTCACCATTTCAGTCATCACCTGAATGTTTGGCATGGCGACATAGCCCTCGCCGTTAGCATCTGGGTGGGTAGGATCAAACACGAGACGAGGTTCATTTGTGTCTTCGTGAATATCCACGACTTTAACTTTGCTTAACTGTGCACCGTGGGTGCCATTCAAAAAATCTTCAAAAGGAGATCCCGTCGGAGCGGCGCTAAACACAACGTCACGGCGTTTGTAGGGTCCGCCCTCTTCGGTTCGCGTGGTGTTGGCGTTTGCAAGGTTGGCGCTTAACGTGTTCATACGAAGGCGTTGAGCGTTTAGGCCGGTGCTACTAATGTCCATTGCTTTAAAGAATCCCATAAATATCATCCTCCTCTAATGGCGTACTTTAAGGTTCCAATTTTTCGATTGAGAGTTTCGACCGCTGTCCTGAATAGAATCTGGTTTTGAGCTAATTGAGCCATCTCGCCGTCCATGTCGACCGTGTTTCCGTCTTCGTCAACGGACTCAGTCGGCTTCACGAAGACGTCGGGTGTAATGGACCCGTCGACTTTTGTGTACGCGTTACGGATGTGACGTGGGTCACTTACTTTCATGGGTGTCGCATCGGTGGCTGAGATTGCCTGTAGCTGTTTTTCAAAATCGTAGCCGAAGGCTCGGTAGCCTGGTGTCTCGGCGTTCGCGATATTTGCAGTAATGACCTCATTACGACGGGTACGCTGATTTAGCGATTCCATCTGCAATTTATCGGAAAAATTGAACATGCCGCCAATGATGTTACTCATTACTTTCCTCCACTTGCCGCAGTCACGTGAAGACCAACGGCGGTAAATTCATTAATTTTGTTGCGCAGTGTTCTCAAAGAAATTTCAAGGGTGCGTGATGCGTGAGTCCTGTTGCCTTCATGAAACTTTAGGGTTTCCAAAATAAATTGCGTTTCAACTTCTGCCAGTGATTTTCCGATTGGCAGGGCGGCGATCCATTTATCGGAACTTATTTCTTGTCCAATTTCAACAGGGATGTCGCGAGCGGTGATGATCTGGGTGTGTGCGAGTAGGGCCGTTCTTTGAATGACATTGTTCAGCTCGCGCACGTTGCCTGGCCAGCGGTACGTCATTAGCTTATTGACTGCGTCAGGGGCGAAATTCAATAGCGGTTTGTTGAACTGGTCGCTGTAGAGGGCTAAAAAATGGTTTGCAAGGAGTTCGATATCACGAGGGCGATCGCGAAGCGCAGGGACTTCGATGTTGATGACGTGAAGTCGGTAGTAAAGGTCTTGTCGAAACTGGCCCGACTCAACGGCCGCGGCAAGATTGCGGTTGGATGTTGCGACGATGCGTACGTCAACGGGCACGGGCCCAGAGCCGCCGATGCGCTCAATTTCTTTTTCTTGTAGGACGCGAAGAAGTTTTGCTTGGAGGGCAGGCTCCATCTCCGTGACTTCGTCTAGTAGTAGTGTACCAAATTGTGCTTGTTCAAATTTGCCAGCATGGCGCTGATGCGCTCCTGTGAAGGCACCTTTTTCATAACCAAAAAGCTCGGCTTCCAGAAGGGCTGGAGGAAGGGCTGCGCAATTAATGGCAACAAAAGGACGGTCTCTGCGATTGGAGGCTTTGTGAATCGCCTTGGCGACGATTTCTTTGCCCACGCCGCTTTCGCCGGTGACTAGTACGGGAACGTTTGCATTGGCGATCTGTTCGATGACGTCTTGAATTCGTAGCATTTTGTCATCAACGGCTAAAAAATATTTGGCCGTGGTAGATCTTGCCGTTTGCGCGGTAGCATTTTGAGCGTAAGAAACATAGTCTTCGCGTACTGGTGAAGGCGGGAAGGCGTGTGCGCTGTTTGTACTTGCATTCGTGGTCATGATCGTTTCTCCTCGGGGTTTAATTTGCTTCTTCACTTTGCTTCTTCACTTTGCAATTCTTTTGTCACCGTATTCGTTTTCTTGTTTCGTTTGATTCATGCTCGGAAGGCCGTCTATTTGGTATTTACTTGATCAAGTCTTTCGGTCGCTAGTTTCGAGTAGAATAAGTTGGTTGTATCTCCTTTTGCCTTTTCCAGGGCCTTTATGGCATCCTGTTTCTTGCCCGCTCGAAAGAGTAGTAGGCCTCCTTTGTAGAGGTTTTCAGCTCGCCCCTCTGCCACCGCTGTGGAGTCTCCCACCAGTGTGTAGAGTTCTCCTGCTTCAAGAAATTCGTCGGCCTTGCGATGCTCTTCAGCTAATTTGGTCAATTCTGAGGCCCAGAGTTTTGCCGCTTCCTTGTCTTGTGCCAAGTGCTCTGGTTTCAAAAACTTCATTAACTGAATGGTTTGTCTTCTTTCAGCTGGCAATCCTAACTCTGCAAATTTCTTGCCAAGATCATCTAGTAGTTTTACGGTCGATCCAGATGGGCTAAAGTTGCCGAGCCAATCGGTATTTGAGGTGCCCGAGGTGCCGGTGATCTTTGGGGTGTTTGCGGAGAGTGCCGATTTGTACTGCTCCAAAATAATTTTGGGCGGTGTGCGGAGTCTCGCTTCCGAGGCTGCGACGTCTTGCATAGCTGAACCGAGGGCTGTCATTAAAACAGATTTTTCGTCGGCCTTTAATTTGCGCCAAATATCAGACATCGCCACGTCTCCGTGTTTCGCGTCAGACTCTAGAGAGCGTATGGTGGCTTGGTTGCCGCTTTCCGCCTTCAGTTCAACGGTTCGCTTGCTGGCGAGTGTGGCCAACCAAAAGTTTGATTTAAATTTGTCGACGGCACCATTGGCCTTGCTTGCGCCGGAATAAAACTGGATGGCTTGTGCCTGCTGGCCAATGCTTCGGTAGCTTTCCGCAAGTTGCCAGCTAGTCGTAGGGTCTTTTGCAATCGATTTCATTTCGGCCGGCAGCTGCTCATAGAGGGCTGTGACGTCAGTGAATCTTCCTTCAATGAATAGAGCTTGAATTTGCTCTGCGATGCGAGTCTTTGCGGCCTTTGATAGATTGTCCCGTTCGCCCGAATTTTGCGTTCCCTTGTAGCGAGTGAAGAACGTACTTAGCCAATTGGCGTAGTTGTTCTGCCAGGCCGTATTTTTGCTCGTTAGGCGAGTGGCGACTAGGACTGAAGCGAGATACGCCGTTTTTGGATTCTCAATCCGGGGTGCTAGCTTGGTTAGCGTGACCTGAGCCTCTTCCGTGCAGGTGGGAATTACATTGCGGGTTTTTTGATCGATGGCCGCGTCATTCCACCAGACGTTGC
The DNA here is from genome assembly GCA_945900755.1 of Bdellovibrio sp. ZAP7. Classification (GTDB taxonomy): domain Bacteria; phylum Bdellovibrionota_B; class Oligoflexia; order Oligoflexales; family RGVZ01; genus CAMDKS01. Next base: position 51,057 of record CAMDKS010000018.1, on the reverse strand, counting down.
GGATGGCGATCATGGCCAAGAGTTCTGCATTATCGCGTGTTGGGATGGAAGACATTTCCTTTGCGAGTGCTAGGAGACGAGGTTTGTCGTCGTCTGCAATGGCTTTGAGGGCTAGGACATCAATTTTTCGAAGACGAGAAAATCTGGCCATGACGTTGTCAGGGTGTTTTTCAATCAGGGTTTGGTAATAACCTTGAGCGAGGGTTAAGTTTCCTTGTCCGAGGTGAGTTTCGGCAAACTTCCAGAGGTGTAGGGCATCGCGTTCAAAAACACCGGGCTCGTGGTGCAATACCTGTTGATAAGCAGCAAGGGCTCGCCCCTCGTGACCGAAGTCAAATAGTTTGGCGGCATAGTCGGCCATCGCAGTTGAGGTTGAGACGGCTTTAATTTGTAGGGGAGATAGGTCACCAGACGGTGCTTCTCGTCCCTCATAGGGTGCTAGCTGCATGCGGTAGATGTACGGAGGGTATGTGGCCCAACCTTTTCCGAGACCAGGATCAATTTTGGCGATGGCGGCTTTAAGGTCATTCGGAGAATCGATTTCGTCAGGCATGGCTTGAAGGAGGCGGCGTTTTGAGCCTCCCTTTTCATCCGGTTTGTTGGCAGCGGCTTTTGCGGAGTCTGGTGCGGCGGCTGAATGCCAAAGTTCACCGTCGGGATTTAGTATTTCAGTTCCCATGCGTCCGCTGGTTAGGGGTAGACCGCTTTCGGGATCTTTTGACTCGGTATAGGTTTTGTCAAAAAGATCGATCGTGATTCGAAATGGGTCATTAAGGGATGTGACCACGGCGCGTACATTTTTATTTTTCAGAACGAGTTGAATTTCTGAGCCTTCAGCCCCTTGGTCTTTTACCAAAACACGGCGAACTAACTTCTCATCATAATTGTTAATGGCGTCGAGTTCTGCGGGACTGCTCTTTGGAAAGCGCAGAACAAGGGTGTTGGTCGACTTCATCCATTCGTAGGTGAATGGGCGTTCTGCTGGAAACGGTAAAATAATTTGTGAAAAAACAGCTCCCTCGCCCTCTGGCTTGGCGTGAAGCGGCTTAGCTAGCGAAAGTGCGCTGAGCAAAAGGCAGCTGACTAATGTAGAACTCCACTTCATGGGACCATCCTTGGTTCGTGGTGTCGAAATTCTGGCAATGATATGAATCCAGGGTTAGTGAAGCAATTGCCGTGCCAATGTTTCCGAGCGGCAATTTCTTTACTGTTTTCGGTGATTTTTTTGCCGATTGGGTGGCGGAATGTTGGCGACGGGCATGTCAGCCCGTCAAAGCCCTGACCTAGGTCGCCAACTATTAGACTGTGGCCCGAGGGATGGCATGAATCACCCAACAGCCACGTTTATTATCTGTAATATCAATTGATTATGGCGATTTTAGCGGAGAGCGCGATGGCCGCTGAGAATATTTTACTTTCCCTTTGCTGTCAGTGGCGTAGTCTTGCGAAGAGATTTTCACGGTTAGAATCGTTATTTTTGTGAGTGTAAAATATGCAATCCCTAGCACTAAACGCAGTAGAATTTAGATACAATTCTAAATCCGCAAACGTCATTTCAATACCAGCCATGAGCATGGAAGCGGGAGAGAAAGTCTTCATGTTTGGACCTAGTGGCTCAGGCAAAACAACGTTGCTTGGCTTAATCGGGGGTCTCTTTCTTCCTAATAGTGGTGACGTGTCGGTGCTTGGTCAGGTGATTTCTAAAATGGGAAACGGAGCGCGCGATCGATTTCGGGCTCAAGAAATCGGATTCATATTTCAGGTCTTTAATTTGGTTTCTTATCTTAGTGTGGTCGACAATGTGACGCTGCCTTGTAAATTTGGGCGACGAATTTCCGCAGGGTTTCAGACGGCCGATAAAGAAGCCTTATTTTTACTAGAGCAGCTGGGTGTTCGTGACACGGTTGGGCAGAACATTGCAGATTTGAGCATTGGTCAGCAACAGCGCGTGGCTGCGGCGAGAGCTCTGATTGGAAGCCCTGGTATCATCATTGCCGATGAGCCGACATCGGCTTTGGACGAAGATGCTCGAACGGGTTTTTTAAATGTTTTGTTTGCGCAGGCAAAGCGCGAGGGCAGTTCCATATTGTTTGTGAGCCATGATCGTACGATCGCGTCTCAGTTTGATCGCTCGCTGGCGCTCTCATCTGTTAACAAAGCGAAAGCACCTGTGACTGGAGGCCAAGTATGAGTCCCATCGTGGTTCTTGCCCTTCGCTCCCTGTGGCATAGGCGTATTCCTACAGTACTAACCATTTTATCCATTTCAATGAGTGTTGCTTTGTTTGTGGGCGTGGATAAAATCCGCGAGGCTACCAGAGACGCGTTCGGCGGCGCTATTAGCAAAGTCGACTTAATCGTGGGGCCTAGAAGTGGTACGTTGTCCCTTTTGCTTTTCTCTGTTTTTCATGTCGGATCTCCCACTCATAACATATCCATGAAAGCCCTAGATTTTGCAAAAGCACAGCCAGAGGTCGACTGGGTGGTTCCCTTTAGCTTGGGAGATGGGTATCGCGGGGCCTCTGTGGTAGGCACAACCCCAGAATTTTTTATCCACTACAAATACCGCGATGGACGGTCGATCGCGTATCGGGTGGGGCAGGTGTTTTCGGGCGACAGTGATGTTGTGGTTGGGGCTTCAGTAGGCGAGAAGCAACGCCTTAACCTTGGTGACAAAATTGTATTGAGCCATGGCCATACTGAAGACGGAGATGGATTTGTGAAGCACGAGGATCATCCATTTACGGTGACTGGTATTCTCGAAGTGACGGGAACTCCGCTCGATAAATCGGTGTTCGTCACGCTTGGAGGCTTGGGTGAAATACACCGCGAGATTGGCGTAGAAGCCCACCATGAGGAAGGTCACCATGAGGAAGGTCACCATGAGGAAGGTCACCATGAGGAGGGTCACCATGAGGAGGGTCACCATGAGGAAGGTCACCATGAGGAAGGTCACCATGAGGACCATGGGAGTTTCAAGGAGCAAGGCGGCAAACTTGTTGCGACGTCAGTGAGTGGTTTTTTTCTTGGGGCCAAAAATCGAATGGAATCCCTTAATTTGCAACGTACCTTGAACACTTGGGATGGGGATGCGTTGCTGGCCATTTTGCCCGGGATGGCGATGGCAGAGCTGTGGAAGAATTTGTCGATCTTTGAGACGGCCATGTCCCTAGTGAGTTTTTGCGTCGTGGTGGCAGGGATCTTGGGGCTTTTCGTTTCGTTGTATATTATCAGTGGGCAGCGTCAACGTGAGATGACGGTACTTCGCGCCGTGGGAGCGGGTCCGGGCGCGATTTTTGCGATGTTGGCTGGAGAGGCGGTCGGCCTTGTGCTGGGCGGCATTGGGACGGGGGCCGGGGTCATGTATGCAGGGCTATATTTACTAAGTCCTTGGATTGAAAAAAAGTTCTCCATTAGTTTTCCAATTTCAGGGGTGAGTACGATGGACATCGTGTTTGCGGCTAGCATGCTCGCGGTCGGGTGTCTCGTTGGCGTGCTTGCATCGTTTAAGGCCTATCGCTCCGCTATGCGCGAAGGACTTGCCACAAGATTTTGAGCGAACGAATAGAAAGAAGGTCTTGTGTCTGAAAATGACAATTTACTGAGAGATCCTGACGCCTGGTCGATGAAAAAGAAACTGGTCATTGGGCTTGGGCTTTTGTTGCCACTCATTTTGGTGCCAATATATGGGACCTCTAAAATGGGTAAAAAAGACGAGAGTGCATACACCACAGTCGATTGGGGTGCTTACCGCCAACTGGACCTCGCTACAAACAGGGTGCCCCCAGCCCTTCAAGCATTAGATGGAAAAAAAATAAGAAGTTTGGGATTTATGGTGCCGCTTGAAGATAATCGGTCGGAAGTCATGGAATTTTTGTTGGTTCCAAGCCCACAAGCGTGCGTGCATGCCCCGCCCCCGCCGTCCAACCAAATGTTGTATGTTCGAATGGTTGGAGCCTCTGCAAAAACCCTTTTTGGGCCAGTTATGGTGCAAGGTGTCCTTAGAGTCACTAGCCAAACCCATCAATTTGGTACTGCAAGTTACCAGATTTATGGGGAAAGTGTCGAAGCAGCCAGATCTGATTAAATATTGCACTAATCTGCTTCTCATCTTGGTTAGGGTAGACTATAATCCGGGCAACGAGACCCATTTTAGAGTTTATAGCGTTGAGCCGACAATGCCGAATTGGGGAAGGATGTGACTATGAGAATTTTAGTTGTTGAAGATGATATGGTTATCGCAAATTTACTGCAGCGGGCCCTTCGCGAAGAGAGTTATGCCGTGGATTTAGCCCACGACGGGATTGAGGGCGAATGGCTTGCCTCGGAGAATCCCTATGATCTCATTATTTTGGACGTCATGCTTCCGCGCAAAGATGGCTTTGACGTACTAAAGTCGTTGCGAGCCACCGGAATATTGTCACCTGTGCTTATGCTCACAGCTAGAGACGAAGTGAAGGATAAAGTTTCGGCTCTTGACGGTGGGGCTGACGATTACTTGACTAAACCATTCAGTCTTGATGAGTTGTTGGCGCGAGCCCGATCGTTGCTTCGTCGCCGTACCGCTGATTTTTCCGGAGCCATTCTTGAAGTCGGTCATTTAAAAATAGACCCAGCCCGTCGAGAAGTTTCGCGAGCGGGTCAAATCATTGAATTGACCAGTAAAGAATATGCGTTGATTGAATACATGGCGCGTAATGCTGGCAAAGTGGTGTCTCGTAGTGAGTTGAGCGAGCACGTATGGGATATGGGTTTTGAGCAAAACAGTAATGTTGTCGACGTTTACGTCGGGTACTTGCGGGCTAAGATAGATAAGGGATTTGACATTCCGATGTTAAAAACCGTTCGTGGGCATGGATACATGCTCGATCAACCCTGAGCCTCCAGTATAAATGCAATATGAGAAATATGTGCCAATATGCCGTTATTAAAATTTAAAAAAATTCTGCAAAAAAATAATTGGCATCTATATGCAAGGCTGCCTATTAGTGTGCGCATTGCTGCTGGCCACGCCATCCTAATGGCGATTCTTTTGCCGATGGTTGGTTTTGGAATCTATAACATGGTGCGTCGAGATCTTTTGAAATCTGTAGACGGAGCCTTGCTCGTATCGGCGGAGTCCATGCGTGCCTCCAAGTCATCGGAGGGCTTGGTCAAAGGTGGACTTGATCAATTCTTGCAGAATTTTAGTGGGGAACGAGAGGTAAACGCCTACGCTCGGGTGGTGGATTTAAGTGGAAATGTCCGTAATCGCTCGACTCGTGATGACGTGCCACTGCCTGTTTCAAAGATCGCAATGGCGCGAGCTGAGCAGGGTGCCTCGACGTTTGAGTCGTGGGACCGACCAGACAAAGCTCCCTTTCGTCAACTCACGATGCCGGTGATCGTCAGTGGCCTTTTCACGGGATCCCTTGTTCAGGTGGGCACTCCGCTTGATGCCACATGGGCCACCCTTAGTCAGCTGCGCAGTGTTTTTTATTTAGCGTTTCCGGCTATTTTATGTGTGTGCGTGATGGCTGGATATATCATGGCTAGACGCGCTTTGGCGCCTGTAGTTGGCATGCGACGGGCTGCCGATCAGTTATCTGGCTCAGATCTTTCGCATCGTCTCGAAGTGCCGCAGGTCCACGATGAACTGCACGACCTTGCAGATACGTTTAATCGAATGCTAGCACGCCTTGAGGATGCGTTTGAACGCCAACGGCGGTTTAATAGTGATGTGTCTCATGAGCTTCGTACTCCGTTGACTGCTATTAGGGGAGAAGCAGAGCTTGCCTTGCGAAGGATTCGCTCGCCCGAGGAGTATCGCTCGGCGTTAGAGACCATTCAAAAAGAGTCGTTGTCGATGGGTTGTACGGTCGATGATTTACTGCTATTGGCGCGTGCTGAGGCTGGGGCCCTTCCAAACGTGAAAACCGTGGTGACCACCGCGGAATTTCTTGAAGGTGTTGCGGTGAAGGCTTCCCTGCTCGGCAAAAACAAGCAAATACAAGTTAAGGTTCTGGGGGCTGAAGCACCTGTTTCCTTTATCGCGGCTGAGAATTACTTGTCGTTGGCCATTGGAAATTTGCTTTCAAATGCGATTAAGCATTCTCCAGAACACGGCGTCGTGACTCTGGCTTGCAAAAAAGAAAAAGGGGACTCGGTCCTATTTTCTGTCATCGATCAGGGTGAGGGCATTCCAAAGGGTCTGCTTGAGCAAATTTTTGATCCCTTTTTTCGAGTTGATTCTGCCAGAAATCGCATTGCTGGCGGCGTTGGAATTGGCCTCAGTTTGGCAAGAGCGATGGCGAAGCTGCACGGTGGCAACATTAAAGCTGAGAGTGCTAGCGGGCGTGGTAGCCAGTTTCATCTGTCAATTCAGCAGGCTGTCATCTAGCTTCTGCTTCAAAAACCAATTCTCGGGGTGTTAGTTGAGTAATGTTTCAAAGGTGCGGGCGTCCGTATTTTTGGCCGCATCTTTCAATCGTTCGGTTACAACTTTTAGGCGTTGGGAATTTCCAGCGGGCCAAGTGGCGAGCCAACTTGATAGAGGCAGGTCAAACTCGTCAGAGGTTTTTTTAATGGATAATTGATCCGCAGGCCGGGTCGGAAGAATGCTTTCAGCTTCAGAATTGGCTAGCTTGGCAAAAGCAATCAAGCCAAGATCTCGAAGGAGTTCGACCGCTTCATTGACCCAAACATGGGGTAGATCTAGCTGTGTTACCAACTCGCTAACAGTCATGCTATTTCCGGCTCTAAATTGATCATAAATCGATACGAGAATGATGGGCGGCAGGAGACCACGGAGCTCTCGGTTTCTGTGTTCATCCAGCGGTGTGGTCGCAGACTCTAGGGTTTTGTCTTCATTGAGTGGAGGCCAGCCCTTTTGCCATCTCCAGGCAAACAGAGCGCCGGCAAGTAAAATGACCCAGCAAACGTAAATCCACATTAAGAATATAGGAAGTGCGGCCAGTGTGCCGTAAACGCTTTTATAACTTGCAAAACTAGTTACATAAAGCGTGTAAAATTTACTGATGAAGTAGAAAAGTGTGCCCCCCAAAAGCGCACCGCCACGTGCCGCCTTATTGGTGACGTCACAATTGGGTATCACTTTGTAAGCTAAGAAAAATAAGCCACAGGTAAACGCCCAATTAAATGCGGCTGATAGAATAAAAATGTCGTCTGCTTTATCGGCTACGGCAAGAGTCTTTTTGGTAATGAATGCGGTCACGGAGTAACCGGAGCTTAAACCTAAAATAACACTCAGTGAAAACATACCAAGTGTCATGAAAAGCCAAAAATACACAAAACGAGTGAGCATCGGGCGAGCCTGGTGCACCATCCAGATGCGATTCAAAGCCTCCTCAATTTGGCGAAGCAAAACCACAAGAGTAACCAGTAGGCCAACAAAGGCAGTCATTCCAATTTTTTTAAAATTAAGTCCTGCCATAAACGACTCAAGGTAATCGACGACGGTCGATCCGGATCCGTTGGCCAGGTATTTAAAAAGAAACTGCCGACCTTCATTCATGACATTTGCGTTGTCGCCAAAAATTGGCAAAAACAGTCCTAACAAGGTAAAAATCGCAGCTAAACTTGGCACCAAGGAAAACAGGGTGACGTAGGCCATGGCCGAGGCTTGCTTGGTCAGATCCGCGCGCTTACTGTCGTGCAGGTAAATAGTGCCGCAATGCACGCCCTGCTGGAGCCACAAGGGCCAGCGACTGCGGTCTAAAATCATCTTAATGAATGGTCGTTGCATCATTGTTTCGAGTTTGGATCCAATTTCTTATAGATTTTATACTTGTAGTATCCCACAGCTTGCCCGTTCGTTCATCCATAAATCGTCCAAACAAGGTGTCGAGTGCAATCGTAAATACGGCCACGTACTCAAGTCGCTGTTCGAGAACGGTTTGATCGGATGTGTCTATTGGGTCAGGAAGCTTCAGACCTTTTGGCGCCAGTTCATCTCCGCCAAGAGTGGCAAAGAAGACGCCGGTGCCGTCTATGTCGATGCCGACTTTAATTTCTTTAACGGCTTTGCCTGACTTTAGAGAAATGGCAGCTTCGTCGCTGGTGCTGGGGACGCCGCCTTTAATAATATGTTCGTGCGACCTGCCGGTTTTTGAGGTTAGGACAATACGGTCATCGAGCCAAATTTGTGCGGTGCCTATAGCTCCAGAGCTTAATTCGATTTCAAATCGGCCCTCATCATTTTCGGTGAAATACCAAAGCCACGTCAGGAACTCCCGACCCAAAAAACTCTTGTGGGCTGATTGGTTGGTGATATCGTCGAGGCCGTCTAGAGCGAGTGTTGATTCAGCTGTCTTTACCATGGGTTAGGGCGCTCCTTGGGCTGTGCATTGCCTGTTGATAACATGTTGATTGGCCGTGCATAACCAATTCACAAAGCTTCTGAAAAAGCTCTGTAAATCATCGTCCAGCCCGCACTTAAATTCACTGTTTGTGGAATTTGTAAAGGATGATTGAAATGGAAAATCATTGTCAGGGAATTGAGAGTACTTGTCAATAGTCTGAATCAAAAAAAATAAAAAAAACGGTACTAAAAATTAAGCAAAAAATTGTCACTCATTTAATCAAACTGAGTAATGTAACGAGCGCTCAATTGTGCCTGCCTGCGAATATGGATAGTGCGCTTCCCATCCTGTTTTATCCTTAAATAAACGAATGCAGCGAATTGTTTTTTGACCCGTAAGGTAGAACAAATGACGGCGCCAAGCAGGCACTACGATTAAGTCTCCTGGCTGTGCTGTAAATTTTACGCGTTCATTTTCGGTAACGTTAATTTCAAAAACACCCTCCCCCGCGACAGTAAACCTTACCTCGTCGTCAGTGTGGTGATGCTCGGGGGAAAATTTAGCGAGTAGTCCATCCAAATTTGGTGTGGCTGGATCAAGGGCAATGACGTCTTCTGTTACATAGGAGTGCAGAGATTTTAATCGCGCAATGTCGTCTGCATAAGTGGCGAGCACTCCCTCTACAGAATCATTAGTCATTGATCGCACGCCCCAACATTCGTACGGAATGCTGTGGGACGCCAAAACAGTTTGGATCGAAGATGGATCGGTAATGGTCTCGCCACGAAATTCTAAAATAGCCATCTTTTTTGCTCCTAAAAACAGTGGTTCACTTGTGCAGGGGATGTACCAAATTCCATTCCTTTTTTCTAGGGTCTGTTTTCTGACAGGTTTGTTCGGGGGTTTGGCTGAGAGGTTGAAATATATAATCCTATTAAATCAACTGGTTATTGGAGATTCAGACGTCTTGGAGCACGCCTCATTCAGGTGTTTTTGCCTATGATCCGATACGTGGGGGCGTGGAAGTGACTCAAAAAATTGAATAAAGGAAAGTAACTAGTGGCACCGGCCAAAAAAATAAAACCAAATTCCAGTGACGAGCCCGCAGGTCTTGGCTCTAACTTTGAGGTTGGCGAAGGCCCGGAGCTGCCTTTGACGATGTCGCTACGTCCCGTTCAAGTGGTCATCGGTCCTGTAGGTGCTGCGAGTAGCGGCGTTGAAACGCAAAAGGCTCCAGAGCCACTAACTGGTTCTCCAGAAGATGATATTGAAACATTTTTTAAAAATCGCACCATCGAAAAGAAAAGCTCACTGGCCCAGAATTTTCTATTTCAAGTCGTTTCAACCGCTGCCTGCGTGGTTATAACTATAGTGGCATCCTGGAATTACTCGGCAGGCGTGCGGACCCAGGTTCAGGCCTTTGGGTCGCAATACCTACAAATTAATTTGGCGGAATATATGCCTTCGTGGTCTAACCAGTCCAAGAATTTTCGGCGCACTAATGCCCCATTAATCAATCAACGGGCCAACAAAATAAATGGAAAAGGCCACGCTATAGCTCCGATGGAAACGCCCATGGACTCTCAGTATTTAAATGTTCAAGCGGGTGCATGGCCTGCGGTCGAAGTTTTTAGCGCAGACAAATGCTCGAAGTGGGCCGTAAATTATGCGTGCAGTGTTCGAGCTTGGTATTTATCCTACCGAGGGATGAAAGGGCTGTTACGACCTTTAGCGACATTAGATTTGAGCGCCAACGAGGCCGTGCTGCCACGAATTAGGGCGATGCTTATTTTTGCTAAGTCTTCGTCTTTGTCTGGACATGTTTCCGAGCAATTATTTCACGAGGCCATAGCACTCATTCCTGGAGAAAAAACCCTTAAACAAATGCTCTTTGATGCGCGCTTTAAAGCACTCTTACTGGGTAATCAACAAGAAGAAATGAATACAATGATCAAAATGATTCCATCTTTGGAGCCAAGTTCATATTTGGTCGCAAAATGGCGTGCATTGGATGTAGCGAATAGACTGTCAAACCGCAGCTCCACGGGCGGTGACGTGGCTAGAGGCGCGGCCATCACTAAATTAAACGTAGATCTGGGCAAAATGGGAGGCGGTCTCGCACTGGACCCCGTAGCGCACTTAATGCTAAGTAAAAGTCTACTTCGCTTAGGACTGGCGAAACCTGTTTTAAAATATGCTAGTTCTTTTGAGTTGACGCAAACGGATAACCGCTTAGACCCAGGGCTGCGTGATGCTGCTGCCAATATTTATGTTCGAGCGTTGCTTTTAAATGGAGACAAAAAACTGGCGTTGGAGCGCTTGACCAAAATGGTTTCTCAAAATCAGATGGACTATATTGGTCACCAGTTGCTGGGATCCATATACCTTAATTCAAAAAGTTCAGAGGACAGTGTGCGTGCCGTGGCATCCTTTAAAGCATCGCTCAAGGCACACCCTAGCTGGGAAGCAGAGACCGGATATTTGCTTGCCTTGACTCGGTCTGGCCAATTGAACGAGGGGAAAAAGGTGGCCGAGAAACTCCCGCGCCTTTCCAATGCTGAAAGTGCAGATTGGGTGACTATCGCCATTTCCGAATATAGGATGGCCGAAGCCAAGCGGTCACAAGTCAAGGTTGCGGCTAAGTATAATGAGGTCGCCCTCTCGTTGGCTAGTGTGTTCGCAAGGCATCCTGGCTGGACACGGCTAGCAGGATTATATGCGGAGGCCCTGATCGGTGCCACTAAAGTGACTGAAGGTGCGAAAATTCGATTAAAGATAGATGATATATTGTCAAAAACAAGCTATTTCTCCACCCCTGAATATACTCTGTCTCCTTTCGGGCCGTTGGCGTTGATGCGGCCCTAGAGTAGATGATCGAATGAATCGGCTTCAACACCCCCTAAGGAATCTATAGAATGGCGTACCCTCAGTTTACGTTTGAACTTCGTTTGTCATTTATGTTGGCTTCTACTCCATCATCCAGTCCACATCAAGATGCGGCCAGTAAAGAGCGTACTGAACAATTAGCGATGAAAAAAGCGAGGCAAACTAAAGTTCGCTTAATGGATTGGTTAGCAGGCCACGGGATCGAAGAGTTTGTCGAGGGGGTTATGGACGGCCTCGACATTGATAATGAGTACACGGGCCCTAGTCAAAGAGATTTCTACGAGGAGCTAGGAGGAGACCTTCTTCCGCTTTCGATTTATAAATACAGTAGAGAATTGCTGGAAGATCTTAAAAATCAAATTTCGCGAGATTTCCCTGACGAAATAGAGTTAGTGATTAACTCAATGGAAACCAAGGAGTGGTTAGAAGGTTGGAAAGAAAGTTTCAAACCCATTGAGACGGAGAAATTTTATATTTACCCTCCTTGGGACGATAAAAATATTCCCGCCAATAAAATTCCGATTGTTGTAGAACCTGCGATGGCCTTCGGTACGGGACAACACGCCACGACGCAAGTGGTGTTGCGCCGCCTTGAAAAATTATTAATCTCGGGTGCGTCCATTAAAAACTGGCGGTGCATGGACGTTGGAACTGGTACAGGAATATTGGCCCTCGGAGCCCATAAGCTTGGGTTTAAATCTGTGGCGGCAAGCGATATCGATCCTGACGCCGTGATGGCGGCCGAGAATAATGCTAAGATGAATCATATTGCGTTGCCACTTTGGCAGGGGAGTTCTCCGGTGCGGGGGGTCGAGGGGAAGCCTGAGTTTAAGCCTCCGTTTGATGTTGTGGTGGCCAATATATTGTATGTCGTCTTGCAAAAAATCATTGCTGAACTAGCCGTCATTACCACCAAAGGCGGTATTCTTATTCTTTCAGGAGTGCTCGTCGAGGATGGCGACGAGATGGCGGAACTCGCCGCCCGTGAAGGGCTGAGACTAGTCGACAAAGGCGAGCAAGAGGGCTGGGCCTGTCTTACTTTTATCAAGAACTAACGGGAGCAAACAGTTGGCACATTTATACCGTTTTTTTGGCGAGCAGACCTCATCCGGTCAATGGCGTTTAAACGAAGACGAAGTCGTTCACGCGCTTAAAGTGTTGCGACTAGTTGATGGTGCTCAGATCGAAGTGATGGACGGCCAAGGAAATGTTGGCCAAGGTCCAATGACCGTTGAATCAAAATCAAAAGCATCCATGATTCAGGTGACCGGAAAATTTACCGCGAAAGATCCCGTGTCAAGGTGTGTCATGCTCGGTGCATTAAAGCCTGGTGACGTCGATGATCTCGTCTCCCCTCTCATTGAACTCGGGGCCGATCGGATTATTGTTTTCAGGCAAGAGGACACGCCGCATTTTAGGCTTAATGAAGGGGCCGCCGAGCGGTGGCAGAGGCTGATGCGTTCGGCTATTAAACAGTCAAAAAGAGCATGGTTTGTGCCCATCGAGGCCGTGGAAAGCTTGCCAGAGGCGCTTTTACTCGTAGCCGCTTACTCCCATAAATGGATGCTGACTCCTGATGCCACTCAAGATTTACAAACAATATCCTCTAAGGTCACAGACCTGGTGGGTGCGGTGACCCTGATAGGCGGGGAAAAAGGATTGACTCCAAAAGAAGAAAAGGCCGCCCGGGATTCTGGGTTTTTGGACGTGCGCCTAGGACCATGGATTCTTAGAGCTAGAACAGCTGCGCCAGCTGCGGCTGTTTTTTTAGGCATGCTGCCTAGACCTAAATAACGGCCTGTTTTAAATTCTCCCTATGTAACCGAGCGTGAGCTTGTTACACTACTAATAATCATGAATTGTGATTCGTTTCGATTTGTGCGGCAATGGAATGTTGAGTCGTGGGATGGAGGTCGCTTATTATGGCAATAAAAATAGCAGGGCGTCGGGGCGGAGTGGCCTCAAAGCTTGTCGAACCTTACTTCCAAATCAAGCTGGGATTGATGTTTGTTATTGTAAACCTCATATTTTCCGCCGCGATCGCCGGTGTTACGTATTGGGTGCTGTCGGACATTTTTATCGCAATTAAGACTTATTTCACGCTGACTGGAAATGACGCTTCCCTCACGATGGGGAAATTATCGACGCCGTTAATATTCATCGGTTCGATCATTTTGGCGTTTATCGGCGTCACTTTCTATATTGCTGTACATTATACCCACAAAATTTACGGCCCCTTGGTTTCCATTAACCGTTTTGTCGATGAGATGGTTGATGGTAAGCCTCCGCGTCGCCTCACCCTGCGGGAGGGAGACGAACTCACGGAGCTTGTTACCAAATTGAATGTTCTTGCCGATAAGTACAAAGTGTAGACGTCCTTCCACCAAGTGCGGAGGTAGTAACCAATAATAATAATTGCTGGGCAGCATTTTTTGCCTAGCTTTTTTTTGCCAAGAACATTTGAATTTTTCGTGGGTTGTGGCACTCTTAGAGTATCTGAAACTTGAGAAAGGACCTCAACCAATGGCTAAGAAATCTCCCAAAAAAGCATCTCCTAAAAAGGCACCTGCTAAAAAGGCACCTGCTAAAAAAAGCGCAACTAAAACCAAAATAAGTGTATGCGCCACCCGCGCTGAAGTCGTCGCAAAACATTACGCTAGCCTCCAAGGAAAATTTGATCGCTACCGCAAAACATTAGGGCGTGCATTGACCCTTGGCGAGAAAATTCTTTTCTCTCATTTAGATTCTGAATCAGAACTGAAGTCGTTTGAGCGAGGAAAAAGCTTCATCATGCTTCGCCCAGACCGCGTTGCCATGCAAGATGCGACCGCTCAGATGGCGATCTTGCAATTTATTCAATCGGGCAAGAAAAAAGTGGCGGTACCCTCTTCCGTCCATTGTGATCACTTGATTGTTGCTCGCAAGGGTTCCAACTTTGACATGAAAGTCGCTAATAACGATAACGAAGAAGTTTACGATTTCTTGACGTCAGCCTGTAAAAAATATGGCATTGGTTTTTGGAAACCGGGTTCGGGTATTATTCACCAAGTTGTCCTTGAAAATTATGCGTTTCCTGGCGGCCTCATGATCGGCACCGATTCCCATACACCGAACGCCGGTGGACTGGGCATGTGTGCGATCGGAGTTGGTGGTGCGGATGCCGTTGACGTCATGGCCGGCATGGCTTGGGAGCTTTTAAACCCTAAAATGATCGGCATCAAACTAACGGGCTCCCTCTCCAGCTGGACGGCCCCTAAAGATTTGATCTTGGCGATCTGTGGCAAGCTTACCGTTAAAGGCGGCACCAATAAAATTGTAGAATATTTTGGTCCTGGCGTGAAATCTATTTCTTGTACCGGCAAAGCAACGATCACCAACATGGGAGCAGAGCTCGGTGCCACCTGCAGTGTGTTCCCTTACGATGAACGCATGGGCACTTATCTTCGTACCACTGAGCGCAGTGACCTCGCAGACCTCGCAGATCAATACTCAGAGCATCTTCATGCAGATGCCGAATGCGAAAAAAATCCTGAGAAATACTATGACGAAGTCATAGAAATCAACCTTTCTGAGCTCGAGCCACAAATCGTGGGACCTCACACGCCAGATCTCGTGCGTGCGGTCTCTCAACTCGGCGCTGAGGCGAAGGCTAAAGGCTACCACGATAGAATTTCTGCGTGCCTTATCGGCAGCTGCACCAACAGCTCTTACGAAGATATTTCTCGCGCGGCAAGTATTGTAAAATATGCAGTCGAGCAAGGTCTGAAACTAAAAACGCAGCTTTTAGTTTCTCCAGGCTCCGATCAAATCTTCAACACGATGAAGCGTGACGGTCTTCTCAAAGTATTCGAAGATTTCGGTGCGGTGGTCCTCGCCAACGCCTGCGGTCCCTGCATCGGTCAGTGGAAACGTGACGACATGAAAGACGGCACACCGAACTCTATCGTCACTAGTTTTAATCGAAATTTCCGCGCTAGAAACGACGGTAACGCAGAAACCTTAGGCTTTATTAGCTCTCCTGAAATGGTCGTAGCCTACGCGATCTCCGGAAGTCTAAGCTTTAATCCTTATACCGATCACCTCACAAATAAAGACGGCAAAAAAATTCGCCTCCGTGCCCCCATGGGCGCAGAATTACCAATGTCTGGATTTGTAAAAGGCACGGACGGCTTCGCTGAACCTGCAGAAGACGGCACGAAATTAAAAGTGGTCGTTAGCCCCAAAAGCCCTCGTCTTCAACTCCTAGCGCCCTTTCTGGCCGGTGACGGCAAGGATTTCTTAGGACACCAACTTCTCCTCAAAACAAAAGGCAAGACCACAACCGATCATATTTCTCCCGCTGGTAAATGGCTGGCCTTCCGTGGTCACCTCGATAAAATTTCTGAGAATATGTTTCTTGGCGCTACCAATGCCTTCCTAGAAAAAGATATCGGAAAAACCAAAAATGCCTTCAACGGCGAAGTTAAAACGGTCGCCGAAGTGGCTCGTGACTACAAAAAAAGGGGAGTCCGCTGGGTCGTGGTCGGAGATGAAAACTACGGTGAAGGCTCTAGCCGCGAACACGCCGCCATGTGTCCACGCTTCCTAGGAGTAAGTGCCGTCATCGTAAAAAGTTTCGCTCGCATCCACGAAACAAACCTCAAAAAACAAGGAGGCCTAGCCCTCACGTTTGCCAACAATGCCGACTACGAGAAAGTCAGAGAAGGCGATAAGCTCTCTGTCCTCGGCATCGCGTCGTTCGCCCCAGGAAAAAACTTTAACGTCGAAATTGAGCATTCAGACGGCACAAAAGACAGATTTGAGGCGAAGCACAGCTACAATGCCGAGCAAATTCAATGGTTCAAGGCTGGATCCGCCCTGAACCTCATGAAAGATTAAATAAAGCGTTGACACTTCTCCCCTTCGCGTCTACAAAGAAGGCTCCCTGTCGCGGGGTGGAGAAGTTGGCATCTCGTCGGGCTCATAACCCGAAGACCGTAGGTTCAAGTCCTACCCCCGCTACCAATAAATTCAAGGGGTTAGACCAAAAGTCTAACCCTTTTTTGGTAGCAGAAGCGACACTTTTGCGGTAGCAGGCTACCGCAACTTTTGGTTAGGGGTAGATACTTTTTTGTTACATTTCTGAAATATTCAGAGATGAACGCGGTCCCAAGGGTAAAACTGACGATGTTTCCAATGTAAGGCGAATAATCGCCCCAACATTTGGAGACTTTTTTATGTGCCCCGCATCCCAGAAATCAGGACTTTGGTTTATTTCCCGTGATAAAAGCCTGCCGGTTGTTAGGCGGACCTTTCGTGACTCGTCCGGTGTCCGACGGGGCGAACGCTATCCAGTCAAAAAATACCGTCATTATCAAAATGATCGTCCCGAACTTGAAAAATTCGTAGCCCGTCTAAATGGCCGAGACCTCGAAGCGGAGCAGGCTCAGGAAAAGGCAGCTTACCGCCAGGCTCATATCGACGAGGATCTTCTAGATCTATACTTCCGAGATAGGATCTGCCTGCGTTTGCCCGGCGCCAAAGAGCGTCAGACGGCGTTTCATTATCTTAAATCATATGGCCTATCATTCTTTATTGTAAAGCTCGGAAAGCCAGACGTCCTGGAATGGCAAAGACAAAAAGACGTATGGAAAAGAGCCCTCCTCAACGACCCGGCTGATATCCATCTTTCCGAAAATCTGCGGCTGTTTAGGGAGGGGCGCCTGGTCGCTAAGAAGGTTCTTCTACAAATTGTCTACGAGATGAACGAATTTCTTTTGTTTCTCCATGAAATGCGGCCAGAGGAAGTGCCTCCGATTCGAATTCTACCATTTCGTAAAAACGATCCCGTACTTAAGCATCACGAAGCTAAGAGAGCACTACTCGGTAATGACAACGAGAAGTATATTCTGCCTCAGCACATGACCATTCTAATGAACGAGCTGAAAAGAGTTGGTCCCGGCCAAGCAGAGACTCCTAATTATATCTATCCTTGGTGGCCGCTCATTGCCCTGACATATGCAATGGGACTTCGGCGCAATGAAACGCTGGGCCTAACCCCCGACTTTATTTTTACCGACCACGTCTCTGTACAACAACAGCTAGTCACCTACGGCGTCAATGGCCGGGCCAACCAATACGGCCCCGTTAAGGATCGGGATGCGAGAAAAGTGCCGAACTGGGTGCTTACCCCAGAAGAACTTTACGACCTGATTCAGACCATTCCGACTTGGTTAATGCACCCAGATACGTTGACCGATAAATTTACGACGTTGACGGCATCGCTTTTTGAGCAGGAGCTAAATGGTGGGCACTACACACTCAAGGATTTGCGGTGCACTTTTATTACAGAGATGCTGAAGACGTATCCGTTGGAGGACGTCAGGCAGGCGGCCGGCCATGCGACCAGTGCCACAACTTTTAAGCATTATATTAAGGATGCGAGGGGACTCGGATCTGTGAAGTTTAAGCCCAAGAAAAAGTGATTTTGGTGGGCAGGATTGACAGGAGAGATGCGATTTTCTCTCGCCGCGATTATTCGTCAAAATAGTCATGATCAATTTCAGCCAGGGCAAATATTTTTCTTTTAGACACCCCCACAGAATGGTCAATCATCAGTCCTGCCAGTGCTTTGCCATCCACCAAAATCAGAGAATTTGAAACAGTATCTGCAAAGTCTTTGGCTTCTTGGGTGAAATACGATGTGGTCATGATGACTCCCTTCATAGCGCGCTTCCCCGCAAGGGCGCCATAAAAGCCTTGAACGTCGGGACGGCCAATGGGACCTTGCCAACGTTTAGCTTGAAGATAGATCTTGTCAAGTCGCAACTTGTCCATGTGGATAATACCGTCGATGCCGAAATCACCAGAACGGCCAGTATGCTCCATGCCTCCTGTATTGCTTCCGTAACCCATGGCGATCATGAGATCAAGAATCACGCGTTCAAAGAACCTTGGATCAACTTGACTAAGCAGTTCCAAAAGTTCAGTGACAGTACGGGCCTTTATTTCCTTCATCGCAAGCTCAACGCGTGTTTCGGGATCATGTTGCGTTGTGGCTATTTCAGCTGCATTGGCGTTTTCCACATTCGGGGATCCTCCAGATTCAACTTGACTAAAATCCCTGAAGGTTTCGAATTTATTAAGATCTGCGACCGTGATGTCGCCCTGATTGTCTTTAAGATATTCGCCACCCTTTGATGTGATAGCAACTCTACCTCGACTTTGATACTCTAACAGGCCGGCTTTTGTGAGGTACGTCAATGCCCAACCACATCGACTCCGCAGCCTGGACCCACCACTAGGAAGAATTTCCGCCTTTTCCTCATCACTGAATCGCATCTTGGAGGCGATAATTACTGGTATCTTTTGTCGCGCGGAATCCATCGGACTATGCTCCGCAATGACCTCAAGAACTGGCCGTAAAAATTTTTGGAATGCCGGTAGCGACATAATATAGACTCCTATTAAATGTGATGTTGTTAGCGACCATTCTACCACGTGACACTTCGAATTGACTAAGGAAGTGGATTTCAACTAGGTCGTTAAATGGCGAATGAGTCTATCCCAATCGCGGCTTGGCCACATGCTAGACCACAAAACCCGAACTAATTGTTTACTGTTTTGGACGTCCCAAAGATTACATTTCTGAAATATTCAGAGATGAAAGCGGTCCTAGGGGTAAATCCGACGATGTTTCCAATGTAAGGCGAATAATCGCCCAAACATTTGGAGACTTTTTTATGTTCCACGCATCCCAGAATTCAGGACTTTGGTTTATTTCCCGTGATAAAGGTCTGCCCGTTGTCAGGTGGACCTTTCGTGACTCGTCCGGTGTCCGACGGGGCGAACGTTACCTCGCCAAAAAATACCATCTTTATCAAAATGATCGTCCGATATTGGCAAACTTCGTTGTTCGCATCAACGGTCGAGTCCTTGTGGCCAAGATGGCCCAGGAAATGGCAGCCAGTCGCAATGCCCACATAGACGATACCCTATTTCTTGGGGGCCACCGGCCTGTTTTGGGTCTCCAAAATCCCCCTTTCTTTTTTTATGTTCTTGGACTTTTGGTCGTTATTTAGTCCGATATTTAACTAAAGCGGCACGAAGTGGCCGCATGAAGGAGTCAAACATGGACTGTAATTCACATAATGCCGTCAGGCCGGGCGGAGTGCCTGCATATTTGAATTTCGCCATTGTGGGCGAAGCAATAACAGGGTCCGGACATAGGGGTCATCGCAGCCTCGGGGCGGCGAACCAGTGTGCCGGAGCGACGAGCAGTGCCGTTTTTAAAAATCGCATATTGGCCTTTTACGGCCGTTGGGGGCCCAGAAAATACCTTTACTTTTTAAGTATTTTAAATATTTACAAAAGTTTCTAACGAATTTTCAATCTATATGTAATCTATTGATTTTATTGATTAAAAAAATACTAATATTTTGATAAAAAGTAAAAATAAAGATTATATATGTAACTACCGTTAAAAAGACCAACATTAAACTAAAATTAATTAATTTAACATACTGTTTTTATTATGTACTTTCAATCATTTACTTTTCATGCTAATAACCCATTACTTTTACGAGGAATTTATGACCCAAACTATAGAACAAAAAACAAAGATGCTTATTGAAGAGGCAATTCAGCGGTCTCGATTTGTACCGACCAGCAGGCTTCTCGCAATCCAACTAAATTTGCCGCACGAGGCCGTCCGAGCTGTCCTACGCAGGCGAAAACCATCAGCGCCAATCCTGCGGGCGCCGACGTCTGCTCAGCGGGTTGCACTAGTCGCATTAAGGAACCTGACCATCAAAAATGGATGCCCGCCTGCCCTGAGGTCCATAGCGACAGTCCTTGGGCGCTCACTAACTGCGACTCATAGCGCTATCGCGGCACTCATCCGAAAACGTCTTGTCTCACGCACTGAGGAGGGTGAACTAGTGATTACCCCGATCGGTCTGGAGTGCCTGCGCCGCAGAGGGAGGACGAGTCATGCTTAAATTCAAAAAGGTCCACCTCGGCACTCGTTCCCAAAAGGCCACTAGGCTCATTACGAATTTTAATGCCGAAAACACGGCCAGAGACTTGTCAGCTAAATTGATTCCGCCGACCTATGGGGAGCTGTTAAGTGCATATGTCACCTCCGACCCACGTCAAAACACGCCTGGCCGAGGTGCCTTAAAAATGTGGTTCTTTTATAAAGGCGCTGGTGCTCCAAAAACGATGGATTCACCAGTCGGTGATGATTTTGCAGCGGCAGCAGTGATAAATGATATCAAGGCTTTTGTGGCGTATTACAAAGCAATTCCAAGTCCAGCAAGCAATAGCACAATCGCTAACGCGGCCTCGCAGTTAAGAAAATTGGCAAAGTTGTGGTTGGCTATGACGGGTGCAACATCTCTGACGGAGTCAAGTGTCTTGAATATTTCTACCCTTCCTGCCGATTTTTCAGAGGCATTCGCGCAAATTTACGCCATAAAGATGACCCGCCTAGGAAGGACTCGATCCGCCGACAAGGTTCAATTTACGTCAGCTTGTGTAGGCGCCGGAGTCAGGCACCCGAGCGTAACTTTTCCAGAGTGGGCGAAGGGCAGGCTGCCGACACTATCAAGCGAGGTTGATTTTGAAGTGCTTGAGGAGCTGTTCGAAGTGCCAATCGGGACTTTGTCAGGACGTCTGGAGCGAACTAGAATGCTTCTTGGCCGAAGGGCTCGGCCCACTCAAAAAACCGTTTTTGGTCATGTGTCGAAAGCAATGATTGACAGTTCTGAAGTGTTCCCGTCCGATAAATGGTCCGATCGCTTGAAGGCTGAATGGCTGGCATATGTGGAGTACAAAACTTCGCCTGTGTTGGACGACCTTTTAAGGTCTGATCGAGGCCAATGGTCAAAACGACGCGGGGAGGAACGCGGAGCAAGTGAACAGATGAACGTGAGTACTATTTCTGGTTTTTTTGGCTACCTACTCAGTTGTCATAAAAAGGATTTCACGGAAGCCGACATTTCATTGGGACTTTTGGTGCGAGCAGACCTCATCAAAGGCTACGTTGAATGGAAGCAAAAACGCCGAGGTTTCAACTCCACAGGAGATAAAGTTTTACCTGTTTTCGCGGCATCGTTAACGCGCGAACATACGGGCTATTTGACTCAGCATGAAGCGGAGTTTAAGTCGACTCCCTATGCAAACGGAGAAGCGGCGACAGGATGGTTCGAGCGGTGCGCTAAAACAAACCAAATGTGCCGTAAGTATAAAAAGGCTGCTGAGAGGTGCAAAAAATCTAGAACCCTAGAGCCAATTGACAACGTTTTGATAATGCAGCATCCATTGCAAGCGATATTCATATTTCAGCAAAATTATGATGCGATGATGGAACATAAACAGTCGAAGTCTCTTACCAAGCGTGAGCAGGCCATTCTATACAGAGACAGGCTACTGATTTACATGCTCTCGTGCAACCCACTGCGTAAAAAAAACTACGAAATCATGACATGTCTGGGTGCTAAGCCAAACCTTTACAAAATTGGAGATCAGTGGCGGGTTCGCTTTGAAGCGGATGATTTCAAAAACACCAAAGGAGCACAGCACAAACCGTATGACGTGATAGTTGCGATCCCCGATGAGCGAATAATTACCAATTACCTCGATCACCGCAAGTACCTCGGTGGGGCTAAAAATTCTACTCGATTATTTGTCGGGCCGTCTGCGGGAGTGTTATCAATCTCAGGCTCGGTAACCGAGCTCACTAGAAAGTATCTGTATGATTATACTAATGGTTTCGGACCTCATGGATTTAGACACATTATTGCAACAGATTGGATTAAAAACAATCCCAATGGGTTCCAAATAGCCGCAGCCGTTCTCCACGATACTATTACTACTGTTATGAAGGCCTACGCACATTTGGAGGCAAAAGATCATTTTGATAACTACTGGGCGCCATATTACGAATCTAATTCAAACGATTTTAAGCGAAAAAATAGCAAGTCTGTAGCTAGCTCTAGCGGTGAAAAGCTTCAAGTCGTGGCTAAAGGAGTCAAGTAGGGAGATTGAAGTAGGCTCGTTTAGATGTTAAACGAGCCTACTTGAGTTTTCTAAACTGATCTGGGCTGGATTGGATGGTCTTTTAGACCATTCTCAAATGACAAGATGGGACGACATTTCGTCAAAGTCTACTCGAGACATCGGAAATAACTTTACATCGAACTGATCTACCGTAATCTTAGTTTTAGTTCTGGGCTTCATGCATATGACCACCTTATCTAGCGTCTCTTGTGATGTCGGCTCGACGACGCCAACCGTCCCAACAAATTTTCCAGTTGTAACAATCGCAATCTCACCTTTTCTTGGAAGTCTAATGCGCGGCAAATCAGCAATCGCCCTCTTAACATCGTCTTCTATGAGCTCTCTGACAGCCGGACTGAAAAGCACTTTACTTTTTTTCTTGGCACCAGTCTTTGCTATTTCGTTCGCAATAGATTTTTCGACGGCGTTGATAAGAATCCCAACTCGCTCGAGTGGCGCGCCTTCAGTCGAAATTTTAAACTGAGAAGGATCAATATCAAACGGGGGAGCAAGTGGCTCGACACAACTGCATATCCCGTTCATACAAATTGACCAGTCGTTTTGATAATTCGGGAGTCCCACTAAAAGTTTTTGCGCGACTGTGCGGTAATCTTGTGACAAAGTTGGATCTCGAAGAGTAACAATAGCGTTCTTTTTGTCATCATCGTCATAATACGCCATGCGACCTTTAAGCGGCCCGTCGGTGATATAAACAAGTCCCCACTCGGCCTCCGATGCCGAACAAATACGTGGCCGCTTGTCGCCAGTCAATGCCCCTTCTATCTCTTCGAAGCATTGATTTTCTACTGATTGAGACAACACTTTGTATAGGGACTGTATTCGGTTCGAATTGCGCACCTCGTTGACTATTCGAGTCAACACTTCATTAAAGCTAAAGAAAATTGGCCCAATTTTCATGCGCGCCTCATTTTGTGATTCATTATTTGCATTCATTTTCATTCTTCCTTTGAAAGTTAAAGTGATTAAGTTCTGTTGAATTTGGCCGTCAACGATGCCTCCTTTCTCCACTCGGCGGCGCGGGGGTGGCTCTGTATATTCTTTGCCCAGCAGTCGGTCAAGTAAAATGAGTACAATTTTTGTACTCATTCTTTTGTATTTTAAAATGTACTTATAAAATTGGGTGCTTGGGCTGTATTTGCGGTATAATGGCTTTGGGGCCGCTAAATTGTCCCAGCAATCAAGGAGGATTGAATGAAACCTACCAACAAACCCCTAGTTCCCAAAAAGGTCCTTAATGAGAGACTTCGGGCGCGAATGGCGCCAAAAGAGAAGGCGCAAAGCCACATGCTGACAATAAGGGTCAGCCCGGAGCTCTATGAAAAAATCAAGGTGAGGGTTGAGGAAACGGGGGCAAAAAGTATTCACGCCTTAGTGTTAGCGGCATTGCAGGAGGTGTTTCAATGATAGTAATGGTCGAGGATGCCTAACTGTTGTTGAACATGGCTCCCTGACAATTGAATGAAAATGGCAAAATAGATTTGAATTTTTTTCACAGCGTGTTTCGTTCCTAGTAGGCCACAAATTTCACTGAAAAGCAGACCAATTTTTGGACAATGAAAAAATCTTACCATTTCTCTAGGAAGACTCTGGCAGCTTCCTTAGAGTTCAATACCTCCGCAGTGCTTTCCCATGATTCATCCAAGTATTCGTAAGTTTCCTTAACTGTGAATGGGCTACCCGCTTCGCCAGTCACCATTTTAACTAGATCGTTTTCACTCAAAGAACGATTCTCCAACATCCCGCTTACCCATTTATCCGTTATGAAATCCGGAATTGTGCCAAAGATGTCTGTGATCTCTCTGATACGACCCGTTAGGACATTGAAGAGCCTTTGTTCAACACCTTCGTCATAGCGCAAATTGCAGAACGGGATGCGCTTTGCAATGGTGCCACGTTGCACTCGACCTTTCCGCTGTTCGAGTGTGGTTGGATTCCATGGAAGGTCTAAGTTGATAAGCCCACCCAACCCCTGCAAGTTTAAGCCGGTGCTGGCAGCATCTGTACCAACAAGAATCTTTAGTGCTCCGACCTTAACCTTTTCCTTCAGGATATCCCGATCGACGGACTGAACCTTGCCTTCATCGAATAGCTTCGAGGACGACGAATTAGCGTAGAGCCCAATAGGAATTGCAATTTTCGGCGCCAAAAATTCACAGAGCGCATATGCAGAGTCAAAGTACTGGGAAAAAATGAGGACTCCGCGATCGAGCCACTTTGATCGATCGAACTCAGACTCAAGGATCTCGAGGACTCTATCAAATTTCGGATCACCCTCGGTCTTAAGCTGTCGATTCAGGTGATCACGTAGTCGCTCTAGAATTTCTCGTTCACTACCCGTCAGCGGATAAATTGTGTCGCCATCCTCGGCCATTCCGTCTTCATCTTGAACTTCACGCTCGGCTAGCATCCGAACGGCAGTATTAAACCCAGCAAGGACCGAGCTTCCAACACGCCTTTGAAGCATGGTTTTGATAAAACCACTTGCCGGGGTGCGTTTATGAAGCTCCTTCGAAAACAGTTCCGCCAACTCCAAAGCCTGGCGGACGCTATGGGTTGACACGACTGGGCGGTTATCGCCTACAGGCACCATCTCAATGCGGACCAGTTTCCCTTCCTGCTCGAGACGTTTACGGGAACGTTTGATAACTCGAAGTGTGAAAGGGTTCAAATCCCGAAGATTGATCCGCCCCATATCTTCTTGGTCCAAGGGATCAATACGATCAAAGTCAGCATTCGTGGCTACTTCGTCTGTCTCACCTAAACCCAGGGAGTTGCGCACATGGCCAAACACCTCATTGTTCTGTTCACGTGGCACGGGATCTTTCCAGTATTCCCACTTATCGTAGGCACCATCCAAAACTACGCGACCTGCAAGAATATCGAAGATTGCCGGCTGGGACACATCACGCCATCGACTGTGGCGTTCACCGAGCACCTGCGGATTATTTACATTGAGAACCGCCAGCAAATCCCAAAGCTCTATGGGATGTAACTGCACTGGTGTCGCCGTCGCCAGAATCATGGTTTTAGTGCGTGCAGCAAGTTGCATGCCCCATTCATAAAGCAAGTTCATCTGGGCCTGCTGCCACACTTGAGGTTCCCGGACATTGTAGCGGCGAATTTTGTGTGCCTCATCCCAAAGCACACAACTAAAATGCTGTTTGAGCAACTCCGCAGACAATGCCCCGTTATATCGACTCCGGCCCGCACTCAGAACTGCCGAAGTAGGAACAATGGCAATTTTTCGCGGACAGTTCGTCACCGAACTCTCTGTAGCTGGATGAAACTCATCACGTTCGGTTAGCCATCCTTGACCGGTCCAAAGAGCACTAGGCAATGCCAGCATACCCAGCAATTCATCTTGCCACTGAGAAACTACCGCTTTAGGTGCTATAACCAGTATCGGTTCGTCATCGAGTGTTCCGATCAGTTTCGCCAAACCACCCATCTGGAGAGTCTTACCCAACCCGACTCCATCAGCTAACAGGTACCGAGCCCCCCTTCCGGCGAGACCGCTATAGAGACGATGTTCATCAAAAGCCTTCTTGATGAAATATTTTTGATGATCCCAAAACCCAAACAGCTCAGTGCATGCTGGGACTTCAGCAAGTACAGGGCCGACTTCGGGTTTCTTTTTCCAATCGCCTATGTGTTCAATAATTGTCCGCTGACCAAGGCGACCGATTTGCTTTACAATAAATTCATTGATCGGAAAGCCGCAGCTCCAGAGAGCCTCAAATTCGTCCTGCACCCATTTTACGCTGTCTTTTCCCGCATCCTCCCAAACTAACTCGTAATTTTTTGACCAGGCTCGTTCGCTATCATTGGCACTGCCAATAAAGGAAGTGGCCCGTCCGTCGGGATAGTGCAGTACACCAGCTTTCCCATGCAGGAAGCCAAATTCACAGTCGGGAACAATTCGAATTTCAAAGCTCCGACCATTGGCTAGATCTGGCGTGACCAGCTCTTGAAGTATGCGCA
Source organism: Bdellovibrio sp. ZAP7 (assembly GCA_945900755.1). Lineage (GTDB taxonomy): Bacteria > Bdellovibrionota_B > Oligoflexia > Oligoflexales > RGVZ01 > CAMDKS01. The sequence goes on along the minus strand of CAMDKS010000018.1, from coordinate 24,830 downwards.
ACCGCTCCTTCGCTTTCTCTCCATAGACGTCAACCAAATGTGGGAAATCGCCGCTATTCCAAATCATGTGAAGGAGAGCATCTGTAAGTTCCTCTCGACGAGGACCAATGGCTTGACGCACCGCATGCACATCCGCCGGATTGACATCAGTGTTGCAAACAATCCTGACTCGTTTGATTGCCTTTAGTTCGCGAGCAGCAAGTCCCAACAAGCTTGACTGAAAATATCCCGCTATCCGATCATAAGAGGTCGCACCATTCAGCCGCTCCAACAGGAACGATTTATACAAGCTGCCTAGGCGAGAGCTGAACCGGTTTAATGTCATGCCTCATGATTCCTTGATTCAAGCACGATGATTCTCCACTGCTAGGCGAAGGGTCTGGATATGGGGTCGAACACTGGCCCATGCGGCTATTGCTTCCGTGGTTTGATATAGGTAGCTAAGGATGACTAAGTGCCTGCTATGTCGATCGGCCCAAAAGTTGGTGCTGTCGATGAGATGCTTCAGTGCACGCTCGGGATCTGCCCCTTCCTCAAGAAGCTGAAGAGCGTGGTAGAGGTGGCGGGTCACACTATGCGCGAATTGGTCACGCTCATTCGCTGGAACTTCGGCCCAACGTGTTAGATCGGGTCGAGGGAATTCGGATGGAAGTTTAGTTCGCGCGTCGTTGGCGATAACTTGCCCAAGTAGCGCATCGTAATCAGCAATTCCATAGGCTCGGCCAAGATCTTGGAACGTGCCGATCTTTTTCAATCCACCGGACTCCAGTTCGAGCGATTTAAGAAGGAATTTCTCTTCCGGCGAGAGGGACCTCCAAAACTGGTACGCACTAGTTGCATCCGGAGACCTGCGCAGGTGCTCTTCCAATCCTAACGGAACGAGAAAATCTACAGCAGTGCGTTTGGCCTGGTTCATCATGGCCCGAAGTACCGAATTGTCCCGCAGCCTATTTGGCGTTCGCAGCTCTTCTTCGAGGTCAATGCCATCTATACTGGAAAAACCGGTGACAACTTCTGCAGCCACTGCTTGAGCGGCTAGGAGGTAATCGGTATCAGTGTAGCCGCAAGAGACTGCACCAGCTTGAACCTGGCTATCTCGCATGTGAGTTATAACCTCCCTGACTCGGCTATTTATCTGGGGAATAACAAGATCTACGAAACCCATAGGGGCATCAGTGGGCCGCTTCCGTAGGACCATGTTATAGGTAGCTTGTACATGATTGCCCTTTTTGATTGCACCAGCCCCAGTTTCGGTCACAATACTCCATACCTGCTTAACCTGTAATCCAGCTGCCCACATGATAAGTGCCAGATCCTCCCACACATCAGTATCTTTGTGCGTGAACATCAACACTTGCAGGCCATCGGGAGGCGTCTTGGCCGCAAGCTTCGAGTAACATTCTGCCATCGACACACGGAACGGTGCATCGTTCCCCTTTACTGCCGTGTCGCGCATTGAATCTGTATGCCAATGAGGAAAACATTCTTGAAGGTGCGGCTTATACCAAGCCAGGAAAAACTCCGAGAGTTCCTCATAATTTACCGCATCCGCATATGGCGGGTCTGTTATCCAAATATCGCAATCAGATTCAACTTTACGAGCATCCTTTAGGCCCGATGTAACTTTTCCCAATGACGGTCGAGAGAAATGCGAAGAGTTAGCTGGATTGTCCATCATGGACCAGTCCCGCCCCAAGAAATTAAATAGAGTGTTAAATGCCTGGTTGTAAAAAACCTCTTTCGCACTGTTGCCGCTGGAATCCCAGCGACAAAGACGGGCACTGTAGTTGATAATTTGACCTAGAGAGAGAATCAAAGCCGGACGGACATCTTTAGGTACCTCCGATATCCGCCTCGAATACTCCGCCGCCATAAGAAGCTGTCTGGGGGTAAACAGGTGGTGCCAAAACGTCCAACCCCTTGTCCTGATTAGCTCTCGTGTCTTTTGACCATCCTGAATGCGCCAATCAGGGACCCAGCCGGCATTTTGCCAGTCTGGTAATTGAGTCTGCACTTGGCTTGTTACTTCAGCTTCAATACGTATGTCATGGGCATGCGGTTCCCTAAATACTGTCTTGCCGTCATCATTTTCCCAGCGAATGCAGTAGAGCCTTTCGAGATAAAAATCACCAGCTCGTGGAACGCAGTCGGTCTTTTCCCAGAGCCGCAACCCACCATGATTTTCGATAAGAGTGTTGAGACTAATCCGCCGCGAGGCATTATCAGTCATTTCCCGATGATGGAGGATGTCCCATAGGGCTTGCGGACAAACAATATCAGGTCCTTCTTTGGTTCCTGGCAAAGCCGCCTCGAAGCCAGAACCGCCATGATTAATCCTGAAGTCGAAGCACTTCTCAGCTTCGTTTGGGATAAGCTCTACCCATATTTGTTTGGCTGACTTTAAAATCTGACAGGTACGCAAAATGGGAATACGCCAACCATCCCACTCTGGGACCATTATCTCGACGCAATAAAAGTGTAGGGTCGCTCGCCAACCTTCGGCGCTAGTCTCAAGTTTCCCACTGCGATACCAATCATCCATGTCCCTAAATAGGTTTTCTTGGGCAGCGGAAACCTTTGCGTGAAACTCCTTGGGACCGGCGATTACATTAAGTGCCCCCCAAGTCAGAAGTGAAGCGACCGGATTGAGATCTGACGCATAGACATCGCACCCAAGTTCAGCAGCTGCGAAAGGAATTGACCCCATGCCGGAGAACGCATCGCCAACTCGCAGCTTCCTCCCGTAGCGGCGCTGCGAAATCTGCTCGACCCAGCCTTGGAGAGAGTCACAATTGGTTCCGCAGTATTCGTTGATCTCAGCCCAACTCTCCTCTGGAGGACCGTCGATTTCCTCGACCCGACGGCAGTAGCGACGCTGAACCGCATGATCTAAAGTGTAAAAGATCCGCTTCTGTAGGGTCTCTTTCCTTTTGAGATTTTCAGGACTCATGCGAAGCGCCCAGCTATTCTGGTCACGAAAGAGGTCGGCTTCATCTGCGTTTGCGAACGGGAAGCAAAGCGAAACAAATTTTGAGTGTGGAATTTTTGCGGAAATCTCAGAGAAATCCGAATTTCTACGCTTCCACATACCAGAATTGTCAAAACACATAAGTTTAAAGAAAATCCGGAGATCTTCGGGCCAGCGAGCGTTATCATCAGATGCTTCAAAGAGCGAAGCGAGTATAATCGCCCGTGTCAGCACGATTGGCTTTGTGCCCCACCATTTCCCAAGCGAATTGAGTATTTTGCCAGTACGGGCATCACGTTCGAGCTGGCTCTCCAACGAAAGCTGAGCGATAGGGAACTGGACTTCAAGTAAGGACAACCGCTTTGTAGACATGGGGCAGACACTCGCTATCTTATCGTGGTGGTGTCTTGCGCATGACTACCGAGTTTTCGATCTCCTTTAGCCATCGACTCCTTAGCCTTATCTGCGTGCGTCGAAGTGCTGGGTACCTCTCGTTGAGTCTTTGCCATGGTGTTTTCTCGTCGCATCTCGCCGTCAGTGGTTAGCACCGCCCCTTGAAGCTGATCATTGTTCTCAGAAATTCGAGGAGCACTACGCGTCTCAGCTGGATCATTTAAGGCAAAAAAAAGCGCACGTCGCCAACCCTGCCCCTGACGTTGCGATGTATTGCTTGCTCGAGCATAAAGCCACCAGCGTTCCTCCCTGGCAAGCTGCCGCCACCCCGAAAGTAGGGCATCAGGATGCGTACCCTCACTGTCCTCCATAAGTGACCAAAGCAAAACTGCCAACTCTCGAGTAATAAGTGCACCTACGGCGATTGTGCCTGGTCGAAATGATGGAAGCTTCGCCCCTTTTTCAGCTGAGGTCATTCCACGAAGCAATTCGTTCGATACTGCATTTGAAATTTCGTTCCATACTCCTCTAGAGATCGTGGCAAGCTCGCGCCTCGGATAACCACGTTCAGTATGAGTAACAAGAATAAGAGTACAGATTCCATCTGCATCTGGGCTGATTTGAAACAGTCCGTGTTCCGCTTCGAAGTCAACAATGCCGAAAGTCGGCTGAGAGTCTCGCTGGTCTTTCATTGCGTAATTAACTCCTGTGCGATTCCAATTGACTGTTTAGATTGCCACTCAATAAGATCTTTCCCAGAGGCAAAAATAATCGAAGCAGCATCTAGCTCCCACTCAGCATCGGGTAGCTCACTATCTAAATATTGAAATGCTTTGAGCAACCGGTCGGCAGTGATCCGCGCCTTGCTGTCCCAAGAAACATAAACGCGGTTGTCCGACTCAGCTTTAAGGACTTTCGCCCTTGCTCCAGTAAATATGCATGCAGTGGGTAGGTGGCTTAAGAACGTGTGCACATTTAATCGCGAGGCTAGACCCAGCTCCTTAAGGGCTCTCCCTGCCAAGGTGGTGGGTTTGTCATGCGCAATTGGGGAGAATCCACTGCTACCGGAGCCAGTCTCCGTCCCTTTTGTAGGGACTAAAATGCTGATCTCTTTATGAACTGAGGCTTTCTCGGCATAGACTTTCACACAAGCGCCGTCCCTAACTTCGACTCCAGCGCTTGCGTACGGAGTGCCGTTATTAGCTGGATCAGTACCGTCGGAAGTCCACTTAGCCTTGGCATCCGGGGGAACTACTCCGATTTTTAAAATCCTACTGCCGGCGGTCGTGCTGGGAAGAAAATCATGCTTGAAATCAATGTGGTTCTCGACCCGATAGGGCTTCCCCTCCTTATTCTTTGCGGTGGAGTCCCGCGCCTGAAATACTAGGACCATTGCGTTAGAAGCGAATGCTTCAATGTGCGCAATCTTACGGGGAGTACCTGAATCCTCACTGACCCAGAGTGAATCGGCATGGAAAAGCCTAATGTCCGTAGTTGTAATTTGGCCCGTCTTTGTGTCGCGAGTATATTCGATGCTTACCGCAGTAACCTCCTCGAAAGGAGGCTTAAGGACTTGACCCGCTTGGTCGCGCCACTCACCAGCAGTCAAAAGAACATCCTTCATTCGGTCCAATGTTCCTGGCTCCGCCCAGACCATAATTCCTTTGCTCGCCGCCGCATCAACAAGCTGATCCCAGGCCACCCTTCCAGATAAAGGAAACAGAAACTGTTCGACACGAGTGCGAAGGGACCTATAGGGTTTGACTTTATCTGCGCCTGCCGCAGCTGCAATTACCAGAAACTTGTGAAGTGATTGAAGCGTAGCCTCGATAACAAGCTCCCCTTTTGTTGAGTTATCCTTGCCATCGTATTTTATGGATTGGCCAGAATTCGGGTCCAAATAGGTGTCGAGCAAGTTCTCAGCGTTAAGTTTTGATTCGCCCGTGGCCGGGTCTCCTAGTGGATATAGCAATCGGGCGTAAATTGATCGAATTGTCAAAAACAAATCGGACTGAATGGTTGTTCTTTCACCCTTTGCTTTTTCATATTGAGCATCATCCCTGCTCATGTCTTTCAGAACCTGCTCAATCGCCCAATAACGCCTCGCATGGTTACGAATACGAACGAGTCCGGCCGGATCGACTAAGGTCAGGAACACAACACGATTCTTGTATTTTTCGCGGTCGAAAAAATCCTGATAGGGCGCCTCATGGCCACAAATGACAAGGGTTGTTTTGTCTCGCTCTAGCGTCACCCTCGTGAGATCGGCGTGAATGAAGATGCGTTGATAGCAGCGCTTCTCTCTCGGATCGAACATCTCTTTCAACTTGTTGTCGATGACCGAATCCCGATCAGAGTCGGAGCAAGTTTTGACATAGGTGTTTAATTGGGCGTTAAGATTTTTAGTCTTATTGAAGAAATACTTACCACTGCGGAGCTGATCGATGTACCAACAAGTCCGGTAAAGTTCGTCTAGGCCATGCCCGAGACCGGAAAGATCAACCCCAGGTGCAGCGAGGTATTCAGCAACCTCTTCTTTTGATAGCCCTCGAGGACGTGTGTCTGACAGTGATGCTGCGTAAATCCATTTTGCAATTATGGTCGAAAGTCCATTTGTTCCTGCATCCAAGCTTTCCGCATAGGATGTCCCGGCATTAGCAATGTCCGTTTGCAGTGCCCCCTCCAGGGATCGCTTTATCTCTTTAAAGCGGGAGGAAACTATCGCGACATTTAAATCTGGAGATGCAAGTGATATGAGATTGTGCCGCTCAACCTCTTGCGGACCCTTTCCCCAAATTGATCGCACGATAGCCGCCATAAGGCGTATGACATCACGAGTTTTCTGAAAACCAGGGTTGTCATTGAATGTTTCAATGAGGTGCTTTGTTGAAAAGTGGAACGGATAAGAGACTTCAAGTTCTTCGCGGATCGTCGGTAGTGCCCGTTCGATTAGCCCGGCCTTTTTCGCAATTTGAAGTTCGCCAAAATAAGCGTCGATGACGGCCATTTTTTCCTGGGGAGTAATTCTGGTTTCTTTAAAAAGCCTTTTCCGAAGGATTGCATAAAGTTCGTCCTTCGTGTTGTCGACCGGCGAGATCGAAATTGCGCCTTTACTCATCTCATTGTCAGCACTCTGAATTGTGCCTCCAAGGGAACCGTTTGATCTCATGATGCGAGCGAGATCTTCGTGACCTTGGTCCCAGTCTTTCTGAAGGTCAGCTACGACGACTGCTACTCGCCCAGCTTCCTTATAGTCTCGAATGGCCCCAAACAGATTTGTAAGTGCAAGAGCGGTAAGAGTCGAAAATCGCTCGCCCTGCTCCTTTGTCCCTCTAGAAGCCGCATGAACTAAGTAAAATGCTAATTCGTCAAGAAGAATGAGAATACTCTTTTCAGCAAACAGATTCGCCCACTGCTTCTCGGATGGCGCAGAGTCAGCCTGGAAATTGGCACCGAGCTGCTTGCCAATTGATACCCAAACATTCTCGTCCGTGGCACGTCCCGAAAATGCGATTACCTTATCGGGTCTCACCGATTTGGGCTGCTTCTTGAAAGACAATGGAGAAGCAAGGCTAGGAAAGCGCGCCAACAACCCAACAACGATCATGCTTTGGGTTTTGCCGCCACCCATGGACTCGGAGAGCTTGAAGATGCCCCTGCTTTGCCCGCCACTCAGTCGATCAAAAGACTGCATGACCAAATCTTCCATGCCGGACGTGAGGACATTGGCATCAAGGAACTCTGCCGCGTCAGCCTCGGTCAGATCCGTGAGGGCCGAAAGATTGACGACGAAATCCTCAGAGCCATCGAGAACAGTTTTCCGTGGGATATAGCAGTTGATCGATTGCATTTATAAAGATCTCTTTCAGTTCAAAAAATAATCGTTACGATTCTTTAAGAAGGTAAAAACGGGCCAATATCCTCGAACCTTGCGGCTCGGCTCCGCATGCTTTTCAAAATATTCTGAATCCTACTAATTCGTAGGCAAGGGCGCAAGGAGAATGCAAGAGAATTAGATCATTAGTGCCCAAGTCATTGCAGGTCTCAAGTATGCGAAATTCATCCGGCGTAGTAGGTATTCTATTACTGATTGAGTCGGTTCGGTCTAAATCATCGTCTGCAAATGGTCGCTCGGATGTTACGTCGGCATCTGGATTCATTATTGTAACAGTCGGCGGCAGAACCTAAACCCTCGTTTAATTTGCTTTGGGATGCTTTTTGTAGGCTTTGCTCGGAAAGTTGCTATACGAAACCATTAGTTAGAATAGTCAGGCCAAATCAATTGTCCCAATCGGACTATTGATATGAAATTAGTATCATTGGCAATTGAACAATACCTCCGAAGTATCCGATAACTCGCAATGTCAGGCATAGAGCTCAACCTTGACGCCTTCACACGCTACAGTATTAACGTAGGTAGCTGCCAGAAGTCCGATGCTTTGGCTTCAAAATTTAGAGTCCCATTCTCTGACGCGACATAACCATCAAAATTTAGTGCCCATAACAATTTGTGGAACTGTAAGAACCGATAGAATTGGTCGAACAATTAAACTGCGTCGGAGCCGGTGTAGGAGGTGGTGTCAGGTTCTTTTGTAGTGTGTTGCCGAGGTCCCGCCAAGCGGCGGCATTAGCAGCCCGTTCTTGAGCATTCAACTGTTCCTGCTGCAGTTCAATTTGACGGTTGCGGGCAGACTTCTCTTCAGCACGATCCTCCTCATTTCGTAGCACTTCGTCTTGGCGCTGTTTTTCTGCGAGGCGCTTTTCGTCGTTATTCCTATTATTTTTTGCTACTTCCAGACGAATATCCTTACAAAGAGTGAGTCTAGGGTCGCATTCGTTTGAAATTTTTTCTAGATCGGCGCAAGAATCTTTGTAGTCACTCGCACACTCTTTAGAAACAATCTCAACAACTTTTTTGAAGATATTAGCGGCCAATTTTTTATCGACTGAAGAGGAAAGCAGGTATGCGCCTGTACAGGATTCTCCGTCATTAGCCTCACAGCCTTTTCGATAGTATTTAATCGCCAGTTGTTTGTCTTTTGGGTCGTCGGAGTCGCGATAATGCATGCTGGCCGTTTTACAGTGATTCAAATAGTTTTTAGATGACTCGGATAGACAGATTTTACCCACAATCAAATAAGCGTTGTCTGTTAATTTTTCATCGTCAAAGCTGCCACGAAGCACCTCTTGCGCTACTTCCTCGCATTTACTACTAACAATTTTTGTCGAGACGCAGAGGGCACATTCTTTTTTAATACTGTTGAAATGATCGGCGGCATTAGAGTCGCTTTCCAAGCGATCCTTTTCTCTTGCATTAAATTTAGCCGTGATTAGATCCTCAGCCGCTTTGTTTTCAATTTGATCGAAGCAGCGAATAGTCGCCGTGTATAGATTGTTCTTGCTTTCAATATTTTCAATATCAAATTCTTTCGGGCAATAGTAACGGCCTTCAATATTAAACTGCCGCTCAGCTCTTTCCTTGGAGGTGCCTGCCACATCAAATACGTACACATCGTCACTTAATTTACGATGATTAAGAGTCCCTACACATCCGTTAAAAAACAGACACCCTCCGACAAGTGACAAAAAGACCTGATTCATTGAGTTCGCCTCCCCGCTCGATTAACTGTCAATGGTTTTGGATCACATCGACGCCATTGCGCGAACTATCGGCACATTTTTGGAAGGCATAAGGAAAATATGATGATTGTGCCAATTTTCAATATGAAATCAACACTATAGGCGAGTCCATAATTTGCAATGTCTCAGAGGACTCTGGCCGTCCTGCCTCAATCAGGCAGTTTTCCGGGTTCATTGAGTCTCAGGGGAGCTACATCCAAGCTCCTCACGCATGATTTGCTGGATCAAATTTCCGTCGGAAGTAAACGTTGTAGAGTAAATTGTCTTTGTACCTGCCCCGCCCTGTGCAGGTTCATTACCCATCTCTCTCCAGCCTTGCCTTGTCTTTAACCAAAACATTGTCATGGCCGGATGGGCGCCCGAAGTTGCCATGTTGAAGGCCGTCTCACAGACCGCAGCAGCCGCTTTGGATCGACCGGATGAAATCGCCATGCTAAGCTCGTCGGATTCCTTGGCTCGTCGCTCCAACGTGTCCTTGGACTAACCTCTTAGCCGGGCTGTCGGCGGGACTCAGGGAGAAATAGGGTTGATGGACCGTGTCTGCAAGGGCCGTCCTGCGAAGCACTGTCGAAAAGAGGAAAGACTTTGGGATCGAGAATCTTCCATCTGTGCAGATGGGCCGCTCCGAAACTCAGAGCCGGCTTGAAAAGGCTGGTTGCTATCGCATATAGGTTTCGATTTGCACTCTTAGTCATGACGGCATTCTATTTCTACTTCGACAGGACTCAGTGGTTCTTGCTGCGAACGGCCTGGGTCTACATTACTTCATCCAGCGACACTGGAATGTCCTTCACAGACTTAATTTCTGGGTATCAGTTTGAATACGGATTCAGTCGGATGATGGGGTTTGAGACATTCAATCTATTCATCGCCCTGACGATTATTGGCTTGCTGTCACAGGCCAAAATATTTTTAACGTTTCTTCGGCAGGAGTCGCGCATCATTGGGGCAGCAATTCGGTGGATTCTGCTTACCTGCTTTGGCTTCGGAATCGTTTACGCCTATCTAATGGCGCTGGGCGGGCACTTTGATCCAGAGCAGCACCCGTCGAAATTGGAGCGAAGCGTCAAACAAGTGGACGCGCTAAAGGAGATCGAGTCCCTTGAGCGAGTTAGCGAATTAGTAGAACGAAGGCGCACGATAGGGTTCAATGCCAGCGAAGCTGCCAAACAACTAAGGGAGCGCTTTGTAGAGACCTCTCCGGACGCTTACGCCAAGTTTCTTGCTGATGAAACCAAAGCATTCGTGCGAAAGATGGTGCAGGCGCATGCCATCGACCTGGCCGGGGTTCCCGATACAGAGTACTACGCTCCGCGCAGACTATTCTTGGCTTCAGAAATCGAGCGTCTTAACGGCGGAAATCTGAAGCCCACGGAGGCCTCGCTCGTTGAGGAAAAGGCAAACGTAAGAATCCCCGGATATGCCACGGAGAAGTGGTTGGTACGCTCGACACGCTTACAGAACGCTGAGAAATTCCTTCAAGCAGAAATGAAGAAGGCTCTTGGTGAATATGACGAGGAGTGGGATTTGACTGATGGCGCCCAGGTGACGGACGGCATAACAAAGCCATCCCTGCGGCTCCTGACTGACTACTTGACCATGTATTCGTCTGCGCTCGTGAATGGCTTGTACCTGAGCTTCTGTTCATTTGCGACCCTCGGAGATGGAAGGACCGTCGCGAGAAGCCTGCAAGCAAAGTTGGCCATGACGTTACAGATCGTCGTTAGTATCATTATCGTGTCTGTAGTGCTGGGGAGTTTAGGAAAGACGGGAGACCCAAAATGAGAGGTGATCTGTTGAGTAATGCGGAGAGCGCAATTCTCGCTGTTAAGCCAGCTATCGTGGCCAAGTTTGAGCACATGAAAGCTACAGTAACCCTTTACTGGGACCTTCGTGACCGAATCATGGATCAAGAATATGACGTTGGATTCAACGAGCATGCGTATGGTCAGGACAAACATTATAGCGGCAAGAAGGAAGCTTGGCATGATTTTGGCTCGAAGCAGGCAGGCCTTGAACAGGAGCTAAAGGACCTAGAATCGAAATACGGGTCGATAGAGCTAGCTTTTAAGGAAAAGAAGCGAGCCCTACTTGTGGACACGGATGCAATTCTGAACACTGCCTACCAGATCTTGCGCGAAATCAGCGGCGCCAAGGCGATATTAGATATTGCGGCGGGTGGCCGGCCAGTCTATGGCTTCCCACCAAAGTACCAACGTGACTATCTCGACAATGACATGAAGTCCGTTCCGGTGAAGTGCCTGCTTTGGTATGGACGACACCAGATAAATCATTACTCGGACGAGCCGGGAAACGCTGTCAAGGAGCTGAACAAGTATAAGATAATATTTATCGCGAACATTCAGGAACAGCTCCACTGGCACTACACGGCCGATATCGAGAAATACTTTGTGCCCGAACAAAAGGTCAGTATGTCCGACGAGATTCTGAGGCTGCTCGGCTGGACTTCCTTTGATGACTTTAGACGCGATTTGCTGCAGTAGTAGCTCCGCAATAATCAATGCTGCGGAATTCATTTACGATTTTATCCCGCTCTGGTATGAGCCGTTCTATGGTTGAGTATCTCAAAAAACTCCAATTGCTACTGCAATCAGCTTGAACCGGCGAGTGATGTTGGCGGCGCTTCGAAAGCTGTCACTCTCGACGGTATTCGTCTATCCCAAAGAGAGGCGCATGAGGGCTCTGCCTCAAAATTTCATTGAGGCAGAGAAACTAGGATCCGATCATTGTCACAAAATTCAAAAGACGAGGTCGAATCGTAAGGGTTCAAACCAAGAAAATGGGACGAAAATGTAACTAAAGAAGGAACCCCAGTAACCCGCCCAGCAAGAAGCCCAGGCCCGTGCCGTTGATCCGGATCAGCTCCAGGTATAGGCGAGTGTGTGACTCGAACGTTTTCGCGAATTCTCCAGAGTCAATTTTTTTGAGGGTATCGACCACAGCCTTCGCGACGACGTCCATCTGATCGTCGGCTAAATGATCAACTATCCACTCGACTGCCAGGCGGGCGGGAGCGAACGCGCGAAGAGTGGACGCCGCTTGTATTTTCTCGGTCTCGCCGTAAACAACCGTGGCGATGGCCTTTATTAGTTGGCCCACTAGCGGATCAACAAGGTGTTCCACCGCCACCTGGCGGTCTTTTATCGTGAGATGGTTCCAAGTTTTTAGGTACTCACTCTTAAAATGAGAAAACGCGCTGAGAAGTAAATCGGCCGTCTTCTGGTCTATCGTACCGTCCGCCATCTGTCCCGCGAAGTGCGTGAAATATCTCTTGCGATTCGTGTAGAATGCTTTCGCCGCAAGATCTACAACTATATTCAATAGTTGTTCTCGAAGATGATCCTCCAACTTCATAAACGCGTCAGACTCGACACTTTCTTTGATTGCTTTTATGAGGCAATTTTTAGCGGTCGCGACCACAATTTTGTCAGACAAAATCTCATTTAATTGATCATAACCAGAGTCGGTCAAATCCAACGAGGCCAGCCAGGAATATACATCCAGTCTTCGGGGGCGCCACTGGTCCGAAAGTGCTTGGGCGATTTGATCCCTGGACTCCAATTTACTAATCGTTCGTTGCCGAAAGGCCGACATCACGTCTGGACTATCAAGCATCGCCGTTAGCTTTACACGAATGTTTCCCGCGTTGAGTATCTCTTGTTTGATATAGGTTCCAATTCCTTCCGCAACGGCACTATGATTACTTTTAATAGCGCTGTAAGTTTTTTTAACGGCGAACCAGTCACAAAGCCCCCCAACCAGCGCCCCTTCGAACGCATGCTCGAGGATCTGCTGCGCGGCACCGCCACCATGAATCCCCCAAAACCAACACCCAATCAGGCCAATTGCGGCGAAAATCAACAACGAGACGGAAATTCTTTTCCGGAGCCGAAGCGCTGGATTCATGTTCTTAATTGATGACTCTGCGATCATAAAATCTAACTCCAAGAATTACCCAAAATTTTGGCGAACTAAGTCAGGCCACTTGTTCTTTCCCCCCGGCCTATCCGCCAGCATCGCCCCCCAGGCCACTACCAGGCGCCCCAAACGCCGCCCCCCGAGCATTGTCGCCGGCGATGACAATATTGGGGTTGGACAGGGTCGTGGCAGCGTTTGCTGTCGCTATAAGGGATTCCTGGCTGTTCCTTAGGGCAATCGTAAGGCATTCATCGAGTGTTTGCAAGGTCGCCTGGGGCTCATCATTTCTTCAAATATTATCGGTCTAAATGCTGAGTTGAGTTTTCCAGCCGATATCTAGGTTAATAGCGATTTCTATTGCCCAAAATGGCCTCTTTACGCTACAAAGGGTGCGCATTGGCTCATCGTCGGGCTCATAACCCGAAGACCGTAGGTTCAAGTCCTACCCCCGCTACCAATTTTATATAAAGGAATCAGTAGGTTCCATCAATTCAAACCGAAGCCGCAAACTTCGGTTTTTTTATTTGGCCGTCATTTGGCCGTAACTCTACAAACGACTCAGGCGTCGGAGCCATCAGAGCGTCAACGGCTCTGGCCCCACAATCCGGCGACAAGTGAGCATACCTCATTGAAGTTGTGATCGAGGCGTGACCCAGAAGCTCTTGGATTGCCCGGAGCGGAACCCCGCGCATTGCCAAATGACTTGCAAACGTATGCCTTAACGTGTGCCAGCCAATTTTCCGAAGCCCAGCTCGTCGGCAAACTCGCTCAATCATGGCCTTGAAGTCGTCTTTGTTTGCAGCCGAGCCGTCAGACTTGGGCCAAACCAATTCCCCCCTCAAATGTCGATCAGCTTTGAGTGCGGTCATCACTCGTTCGTTCATTGCCACGATTCTTTCCTTGCCACTTTTTGGGGTGCCAACGTAACCCTGCCAATCCGATCTCGACACTCGTAGCTTTCTTGCCACGAAATCACAATCTTCCCACCTCAACGCCAATAACTCTCCCAGCCTTAACCCGGTGTGTAGTGCCACTGGCACCAGAGACTTCCAAAGGGTCTCTTGGGTCGCGGCGTGTTCTAAGCGCGAGGCCTCGTCAAACGACAAAAAATCAATTTTTGGAATCGCCGTTGGTAACTTTTCTACCCTCGGGATTTTTTCCAGGTGCGACCATTCGACAGCTTTGCCTAAAATCGTCCGTAGAAGAATTAAATGATTGTTGATCGTTTTGTTGTTCAGGCACTTCTCCCTTTGCGAGGCTTTAAACTTGGCAATCTTTAGCCCGTCAATTTCCGTGAGTTTAAGTTTTCCAAACTCTGGGAGTAGATGGTTGCGGAGCATAAGTTGCTTTCCTTTGATCTCACTTGGCTTGTTGTGGGCAAGAGCGTGACTGTTTATAAATTCATTCGCAAAACTTTCAAAATTGGGTATCACCACCTCCTTTTTCTTGAAATCACCAGAGACAAGAGACCGACGCAATTCTCGTTCGTATTCTTCAGCACCCCTGCGGGTCTGAATCGGAGAAACTTTGCGAACCCGCCGTCTCTTGCCATTTGGTAATTCAATATCAATGTCTACTCGCCAAAATTCTGCAACTTTGCCTGTCGCAGGGTCCTGCCGCTTCTCGCGTCTAACACTCATTTCCTACCCCTTGTTCGCGAAACAAGGTCGTTACCGGCGAGCCAAGCTATAACATCAACTTTACAAAACCGCCACTGCCGGCCAACCCGCCGACAAGGTATGAGTTTTCGCTGGATTAGCTCGAACAGCGTGGGACGACTGATTCGGAGGAGGGCGGCGGTTTCGTCGAGGGTTAGTACAACGGAGTCGTATTTATCATTGAGGTTCATCTTGCAATCCTCCAGTTTTGAGGTTTGAAGTTGAGTGATCACGATTGAAGGCCTGATTTGGCACTTCTGTCACCTCGCCTATGGCACTTGCTCGAGAAAAACTCACTAAAGGTAGTCTAGTCGACTGCGTCCAAGTTTTGTGACCCTTTAAAATTGGCAGCTCATCTTCGACGTATAAATGATTCATTTTGTATGGGATGAGTTTTCGTCCAATTTCGATGGCCTCTTCAAGTACCTTTGACGAGTCAGCCAAAGAATGTCTTTTGCAAAAGTCTCGGCATCCGCCCATTCTATTAATTACTCGGGCACATAAATCATCAATTGACAGTGGCCTCTTCTGATACTCTAATACTGAAGTCATACCCTGAATGATTGGCACATGTATCCTAATGTGATTTTCAAAGTAACTAAAGACATCACCAGCAGGCAGCGTGGCGATTAAGTCCATTTTCCGGTCGGCCTGAGAAGTATTTTCTGGGGCATCCCTATACTGGGTGGTGCCAGAAGTGCCAAATTCAGGGCTAGGATTCTCATACAGTGCAATATTCTGAGGTTTGAAGTTAGTCATTCCTCTCCCCCTTCACTCGAACAGGTAGTTCTATAAGAGCTGGATTGAGTTTGATGATTTCAGTCGCTCGTCCGAGACGACCCCGTGATTCAGTGACTTTGAGCCAGTTTAGCTTTTCAAGATCGATTAACGCTGGCTCAACTTTCTCCTGAGTATCGAGACCGCGCCAGTGATGTCTATAGAGCTCCCTAACAGTCATTCCATCTCGAATGTGACCGTCCCTAATTTTATCAGCAAGCAAGCGGATGGCTTGGTGTGTTGGGTTGAGAACTATTGAATAGATCTTCTTTGCGTGTGCTTCTAAGAAATCGCACCAATCAATGGCCCGTCCAACTGAAGATTGATTTGGGGATAAAGTATCAGTAACCCCGCCAGCAAAGTCTATGGCTTGAAAAATGAGCGCAATACTCGGTAACAAGCTCCGATATTTTGCCAGATGGCTTTCAAATGCTGGGAATGAAGACTTCTGAGACCTTAATCGCTTCTCCAAATCAGACAACCATGCATTGAACAATTCTTGACCTTGTAAATCAAAGTGGACATAGGGATTTCCGTCTTCTGATTCTCTGGCCGCACTGGCGAAATCCAAAACGTCCAGTGCCTGAAATATTGCGAAAGCTTCGTTCTTTGCAGCTTTGTTGGCGTATCGGTCGACATTCTCCCAGTGTGGTGATTCATCAGGAAAAACTGCTAGTTGAAATCGTTGGATCAGACCATCGTCGCCCGACCCCATGGAGACCGCCGATTGAATGTACTCAGACAGGCGTCCAGGCTGAATCCCTCCAAGGATGCTCAAGCAAAGGCCTTCGACGTGATTTGATTCTCTGCTCACCCGATGTACAATATGTCGTCCGTCACCGTTCCAAGATTCAAGGTTGAATGCTCGGTCAGCTTCATGCCCCGGTTTGTCGAGCATCTTGAGCCATGCGGCAATCTCATCTCGAAGAACCAGCATACCTGAGGGTCGCCCTTCCAGGAGCATTACGAGCTTCTCTATCGTGGCATCGTTAGTATAATAGATGGCAGATTCCTTTTTTAGATCTCGCAACGTTCCGCATAGTTCCATTAATTGCACTTCATTTATTGAGTGATCAGACTCGCCCTTTTTTGCGTCTGATTTTATCTTTGCCCTTACACCCTCTATGGCGGCCTCGGCTCCGTTGATCTTTGCAATTCGTTCATTTGCACCATTTTCGCGTTGCTTAAGAGCTTGCGCTACTAGGCGATCAAATGGCTTTAAAGCAGCTTTAAGAGCGGGCGACTTCATATAACCTGGTCTCGCAACAATCAGTCCCCAAAGGTTAGGGGTTACAGTCCAATCATCCCAAGCCTTTGGTCGGATACCAAGCCTACGACCTATAAGGATACTCAAAGCGACAATTGCCGGTGCGGCTACAAATTCAAGGCTTACCTGCATTCTCTCTGCGTTGTCCTGTAGCCATGCTCTGAGGGGCACCGGGATCATGTCAGGAATCATTGATGGTGCTGACGGCAAGGGTGGAGGTAAATCGCCTGGGGGCTCTGTCCAGATAATCTTCGCTTGGGTAGCAACCTGGTTTGAACCCTCAATCGACAGTTTCGTTGCTTGGGCTTGGCGCAACTTTTCCAAGTTTTGGTGACTAGGCATTTCCTGCTCCTTGAGTCAATTGGGTGAGCTGTATGCGTGAGATGCTGTTTACTATTCCGAGTACCTCTTGAAAATCGAGGGGTGGATCGCACCACAGGCAATTCCAGGCGTAGACAATCTTTAGACAGACATAGGGGTCAACCCAGCGTCTCAAGAGGTGTCCAGTGAGCTTTGCAAGGTTGCTGTTTCGACCACCCTCCTGCACGCGGGTGTCTATGAATTTTTGCCAATCGACTTTTGAATCAGTTTGAATCTGGGCAGATCGAACTATTAGGTGTTGCAACCAATCCGGAAGAGGCGCCATAGGTATGGATTCAATGTCTTGAAACGTGTCCCAAACATATTCCTTGCCTGACAAATGGCGACTTGGAGGCGCGACGACGTATCCTCCTTCACACTTTAGGTCAATGCCCGGTAGCAGAGATATTCTTGAGGGCAAGCCGCCTAGAGGACATTTAAAATAATAGTGATTACCCCCTCCGCCTGTATGTACCATTGGGGTTAGAGGTAGATCACCGTAAAGTTGTAGGCACTCTTCAAGGGTTTCAAGCCCACCGCTTCTAGCGTCAACATCTAGAACCACTAGCCGAGAGCGCTGGCCCGTGCAAATACCGACATTGAGGTCTCCATGATTTGCAAAGTAATTGCGGATGACCTCAAGGTCCATTGAGCTTTTATTCGGCCAGTCTGCAAGCATTGGGTGCTTACCAGCCGCCTTGCAATTGTCATTGCCGCATGTACATTTTAAATCTGCGGTGATGCCTGCAACGGTAAGGACTGGCCAGCCTATCTCAGCGTAGTGAGTGGCATAATCTGTTACAACAGGCTTTCTTTTTACGACTTCGACATTCATCTCATTTCCTCCGGGGGATTTTTAGCAATAAGAGTCCATTCCCTTCCAAAGAAGAGAACATGGCACTTGTGATTTTTTGGGTCAAAATCGACGATGCCCAATCAGGCTTTAGGACGTGTCGTCGGATGAATGTTGATAAATCAAGGTAGCTCTCATTTCCGGCGAGTTCCTTTTTCATTGCTGGAGGGACTCTCGGCATATTTAAGCAACGCCTGCCAGTTCGCTCGTTTCATGTCGCATTCGCCACTAAGCCAATTTGAGATTGATCTCCGAGTGACCCCTATGCATTTGCTTAAAAAACGTTTGCTACCTGCCTTGATGAGGGCCTTCTTTACAAGTTCAGCTACACATGAACTATCGCCTACTTTTATTGATTTCATTTTGGACTCCCATGCTGGATGTGTTACCTCTGTTGCTCTGCGTGGAAAGTACCAATGTTAGGAGGATTCATGGTTGGACGGGCGAAGGTACCAGGGGGTTTCTCAGATTCATTAGTAAATTCAGAGAATTGCATGAGAGTCTGCCTCAGCTTAGTTACTGAATTGCCTATTCAGTCCGACCTCAAGGGTTTTTTAACGGGTAAATGTGATAGCAAAATTATCGAGAAGGTCAATGAAGACGTCTTCCATTTAAATGAGCAAAGCAATGGAAGGGAGGCAGCAGACAATGCAATGAACCACAACGCTCGCTGTTTAAATTCCGCTTTTCGGTTGTATGGTACAGCATTGACGACTGCCTTAGCTTCGGAAGTCAAGATAACGACTTTTACTTATGAAAGAGATAAAAGTTGGGAGTCAGAAATTGATCGCACCCCAAGTATAGGCTTGATCCAACACTTAAGGTTTCTTGTCGGAATGAAATTTAAATCTTTGTTAAATGAGTCGTGCACATCTGAGGATCGGCGAGTAAATGCTGAGCGTTCGGTAAAAACATTTTTAGCATCTATAACTGATGTGGCTGTTCGCTTCGGCCACATGAGATGGCTTACTCCGAGCATACTTGCAGAGAGTTATATTGGTTGGATGATAAATAAAAACGGGCCATTTTCTACCGTGAGTTATCCTTCGGTGTTTAGCCAATTCTATGTTGAGGTTAATGATAAATATATTGCGACAGTAAAATGCCCTGGCTGGTTACCAGATCTAGCTGAAGTTAAGCAAAATGGGCGGCCAAAAAAGGTGCGATACTCTCGGCTCGGGTATGCGACCTCATTTAAGGATGGAATGGAGACAAAAATCGGAATTTGCTTTAAGCCACGGCCTTCTAAAAGACGCTGGCGTCTAAGCCTGCTAGACATAATCGGTTACACAATTTATTCTCAGTTTCAAAAAAAAGAAACCAAACACACTTTTTGGTACCAGCGCAGGACGGATGCCTTGCACCTTTTGGAGGTCCTCGCAGAGTCATATTTGGATATTGCTGGTCAATCATTGAAGCAAGGCTCTGGATTCTTAAAGCTCATGGCTATGATGAAATCTCTCCAGAAATCAGTTGCGCATCGGTGTCAACAATCGTCAGACATATGTTTTCGGCCTTGGTACGAGCCCATGGAGGTTTCGCCAAAAATGCGACTGGAAAAAACCATAAATGATCTCGCGGCCAACCGGCATGATCGACAATGGATAATGTTGCAGGATCGAGTTTTGAACACACCTCAACTATGGTAAAATCTTATCAGACACACCGTGTAGAGGTTAAAATGGCTCGTCCTCAAATTAAAATAGATGATGTTCAGTTGTCTGAACTTATGAGAATGAAGCCAACTCTAGCCGACACAGCGGCTTTCTTCAAAGTGTCCGAGGATACCATAGAAAGATCTATTGAAAAGCGTTGGGGACTCACTTTTATCGCCTTTCGGAACCGAAATATGGTCTCGTGCCGTCATGAATTGATTAGGGCAGCAATGGACAAGGCCCTCAAAGGTGACAATCAGATGCTGACGCTCTGTCTCAAACACATGTGCGGTTGGAATGAAAAGGAGCGAAATGATTACGAGCCAAAGCCAATTGTACTCGCCTATAATTTGGAATCATTGAGCCCAAAATCATTAGAGTAATAATTTCTCAAATGAATTGTTCAAAAAAGTCTGAGTTGTCCCACTATTTTTAAGAGCTCTTGTTGTTTGGTTTCGAATGCTTCATTTGAAAAATGGACGTTATATCAGTTATGTGCTGGGAAGCAGGATGTGACGACGTCTACGCTTCTTGGCAGGTGCGAGGCATTTGAGCTTAATTTCACAAATTTGCTTAAATTTCCTTAGTTCTGAGGTTTTGCGGAGTTTCGTAGATGCTTTGTTGAATGGCTATCGCCAATGTCCGGACCTTTTTAAATATATTCCTGACTCAGGCTGTCCCATCAATGCCTTAATTACACTAATCCTATCAATGCTATGAGTTAGACCCCGTAGGGTAACAGTCGTGATGTCTTGACTCGCTCGGACCCTAGGTGGCCAGGACTATAATGCTCCGAAATTATTGTTGAAATTACAATCAATTAAAATTTCTCTTAAGTTTTTTGCTCCTTTAACCGATGCAGAATCTACATGGCTGACTAATGCCCAATGTGTGTGATGTTGCGCCATAGAAAACGATTACGGGGGAATTTTCATGCAAGTATACGTCATAGCATTACTGACAATGACAGGATTTAATGCCTGCAGTTCTGATTCTGCAGATACCCGAGCTACCACAAAAAAGGACGGCGGTGATGCAATTCCTCAATCGTCAACCTCCAAAACAAATGAAAATAATGACGGAATCTCTGATACTGTCACTCCCACAACCGGCCCGGTGGGACCTGTCGGTGAATCGGATCCTCCCAACGTTGTCGTGCATAAGGCTGGAAAATGGTCCAGCATTTCTGACGCAGGGTCTCCGTCAGCCAGGCATCGTCATAAAGCTTTTTTTTCAGGTGATAAAATGATTGTTTGGGGAGGGAGGGCATCTGGTGGTGTTATTAGTGCTGCGGGATTGGGCGCTATTTACAATGTAAAAACCAATAAATGGGAATTCATGCAAAGCAAGTCAGCACCTGCGGGCGAATTTAACAACACGATGGCCCACTGGTTAGGCGAGAAGCTTTTTGTATTTGGTAATGAACCTTCAAAATCTGGACTCTGGAATGCAGCATTAAATCTGTGGTCAGAAGTAAATACAAGCGTTGGCGTTGCTTATACTTCTTACAGCCCGTCGGTATTTACTGGATCGTCTATACTGGTCTTTGGTGGTGGAGGAAGCACAAATCAAAAGAAACATCACGCCTACGATATTAAAACTAATACATGGAAGGCTTTTTCTGCCGTCAACGCTCCAAAGTATGCCGACGATCACTCGCTGATTTGGACTGGTTCAAAAATGATTGTGTGGGGAGGAGATCCTGAAGATTCAGTAGATCCAACAAATAAAGGGGGGGGTTACGACCCGATCGAGGATAAATGGCAGCCGACAACGACTGTCAACGCACCGACACCCAGGCGAGAGCATTATGCCGTGTGGACTGGAACCAAGATGATAGTTTGGGATGGTTGCTGGGAGACGGATTCCTGCAAAGACGATAAGGCAAGCGGTGGTATATACGATCCTAAGACCGATAGTTGGACAACCATGAGTAATATTCGTGCACCTCTAAAACGACGAGGAGCAACTGTTATTTGGACCGGTAAAAAAATGGTTGTTTGGGGAGGTGGTGCGCCCTTTACCCCTTTCAATGATGGTGCGGAATATGATCCTTCAACAGACCAATGGCAACCAATGGCGATTGAGGGCGCCCCAGCTGCTCGATATGAGCACAGTGCCGTGTGGACAGGTTCCTGTTTGATTGTATGGGGAGGAGTCATAAGCTTTAACCCTCCGAAGTCGGCTAATGACGGGGCAAAGTATTGCTATGAAGAATATTAAGTGGCTAAGCATCGGCTGAAATTGGATTAAGAAAAATTTAAAGTTCAACCTGAGGTATCTGGTCTCGGAACACCGTCTTGGCATAAAAAAAGCGCCTCCGCCAAATCATATCCATTGGCCGATAGATGGTCGAATTTTCGATTGAGTCAGTAGTGGCCCCTCTATAGCTCCGGTATCTTTCCAGGACTATTAGTTAAGTTGAGTTAAAGGGATCTCTTTCCCTGAAGAGACAAAATTCAAAGGCATTTCTCAATTTCGAGCTGTCGATATTCTTAGAGTCCGACAACCTCATCCAAATCAAACTCAGGGAACAACTCTTTGATCTTAGCCAAGGTCATAAGCTCAGGGTTTGCAGTTTTGGATGATTCCAGACGCTGGTAGCTAAAAAGGTTTTTTAACCCAAGCCGTTTTGCAGTCTCCTTTTGAGTAAAACCGCGAGCAGCACGGAGATGTCTCAAATTAAGAGCAAACGCGATCTTAGGGTCAACGGAAACTGCGACAATATTGCGGCCCTTCACAGATTTCTTGGGCGGTGCAAACGCTGTCTTACTATTCGCCGGCTCATCCAAGTGAAGGTTTAGAGCTTCGTGCATATTTTCCTTTAGCTCGTCCAAGGTCTTGCCTTGAGTGAAACAGCCGTCGAGCTCGACACATTTTGCCCAAAAGACCGGTCCTTCTTTAGAGTATTTAAAATGGTATTTCACTTGGTTTGGCCCTCTTTCTTCTTTAAGCGTTTCAGGAGTCCGTGCTCGGTGCCCTTGGCCAGTTCGCGGTGCATAGGGATCGTTTCGACTTGGCCGTCCTTGCCGATAGCGACATGGCTGCCTTTTTGCCGAAGCACCTGCCATCCGTCTTTAAGGAAAAGTTTTAACATGTCTTTGCCGCTCATTGGCATCGGTACCACTCCATGTGTCTTTGTGATTGTACCAACTATAGTTGGTATTAGCAACTGAAAGAAATGGCCGTCATTTGGCCGTAACCATGTTAGCAACGCTTCAAATATCTTTACTTTGCTTTACGCTGCTTGACTGATAACTTACTGAAACAAAAGCACTATGCCGGTAACGCCCTGTTTCTAATAATGTTTTTCAAACGCCTTTTTTAGGCTCATAACCCGAAGACCGTAGGTTCAAGTCCTACCCCCGCTACCAACATAAGTCCCGGTTCTGATTGATAAAATCAGGGCCGTTTCTTTTTGTGGTGCGGTGGGAAATGGGGCCGATGGTCAAGCAATGGTCAACATGGTTTTAGACCACCGCCAGTTTTGGGAAAGTGCCGGTCCAAATCCGGTCAGCTAACTGCGGGGTTACGCCGAAAATCGCAGGCGTCTCTGCGATCTTGTTGGGTACATATATCGCTGCGACTCTATCGCAGCGTGTAAGACGTTGCGTTTAAGACGCATTTTGTTATAATATAAAATAAGTTTCATTTCACCTTTGGAGTATTTTGACAAATGCCCATGTTAAATCGATTTCTATTTGATGTTGTTTTACCGAGAAATGAAATCTGCAACCTCAAATCAGACCAACAGCAGTTATTGAAAACAGCGCTGGACGGGGGTCATCTTGTATATTTCGGCAAACGAAATATGGGCAAAACCTCCGTAGTCCGAAGCGTTGTCATAGAGGATTTTGTAAAAGCCGAGCCAAAGGCCCTTGTCCTAGTTGTGGATTTCCTAGGAGCCAGCTCTATGAATGACTTCAATCACCGAGTCAGAGTTGCCTTTGAACATTCCATGTCAATGCTAAATCCGACCGGTGCATTTATTTCCAATTTAACTAAGGCGATTAAATCTATCCGCCCCAGCATGACGACTGATTCAATTACGGGAGACCTTGGATTCTCCCTTGGCATCGATCACAATGTGCGTGAAATTCCATTTCAAGAAATTCTAAAACAGTGCGCCGTTTATCACGAAAAATTTTCAAAATGCTTGTTAGTGTTTGATGAATTTCAAGAAATTGCGTTGGTTAAGGGCGCAGAGGCAGCCTTTAGAAGTTGTTTCCAGGAATTGCCCGGTGATTTGCCCATCATTATTTTAGGGTCGAAAAAACATCTACTCAGCCGAATTTTTGCAGACCCGTCTTCTCCACTGGCAAACTGGGGTGGGTTTTTAGAAGCATCTGAAATTTCAGCTGAGGAGTACTTAGCCTATGCAAACGAGCGCTTTCAAACATCCGACCAGTCGATAGACCTTGAAACCTGTCATTACTTAAAGCTCCGACTGCAATCAAATCCAGAGTGCATGAACATTGTCTGCTTTAGACTAATGCGTTCTGAAGAGTTGTTGAATAAGGTTTTAGACCGGGCCGATGTCGAGCGGTGTATCACTAAAGTAGTCGACGAAAGAGCGAGTGTTTATATGGAATTTCTTTCTCATTTTAGTGAGCTTGAACGAAAATTTTTATCTGAAATCGCTATGCGGAGTCCGGTGCTCAAGCCACATGGAAAGGAATTCCTGTCCGCTATTAAGGCCTCAACCGGTAGCAGCGGTCCGATGCTTAAAAAAATGTTGGATCAAGCGGTTGTATATCAAGATCCAAATGGAATCACACTCGCCGATCCCTTACTAAAGGAGTATTTAGTTCGGCACAATTGACACCTGTGGCTGGCGAATTAATAATTACGCTGCTGCAGGGACCTGAAAACGGCCGTGGCAATACGAATTCGACCGATAGTTTGAAATTTCAGCTTTGTTGATTTCAATTTCGCCGGCCTTCTGGGAAGGAACTTTGCCGTTCAATGAATAGTGCACGCGGCCTTCGTTAAAGTATTCTTGGTATTTTTTTAGTTTGCGCCGAAGGTCTATCTCGGTGAAATTTGTGGAACTTATGCAGAGTGGCCGGTTTGATTATCACCGCTGATTTCAATAGACGTTTTGGATCCATCAGAAGAGCCCAAAATCAAAAAAGCAATCTTTCCACTGCCGATAAATGGGGACACTTACGCTGGGAGCGTCTTACTACGATCAGCTGTTGCTTGATCAGGATGTTTTCTGCCATGATCTTTCGCAAACCACCAGGCAGACAAAGCTTGAAAAGCGTCATGAATATATGGACAGTTATTAGTAGCAACGTCTTCATTTTGCGTCATGTAA
>CAMDKS010000017.1 GCA_945900755.1 Bdellovibrio sp. ZAP7 | reverse complement strand
AGCATGCGGTCGGTACGCCCTGTGCTCGGAGAGAGGACTTCTAAAATCCAGTCAGGTACGATTTCAATAGAAACTGCTTTGGCGGGAGGTGTAAATCGTTCGCGTTTCCATCCTGCCACATCTGGAACAATCACATGCTCGCCAAGGTGCAGTTCTGGTTCATCTAAAATAATCCAACGTCCGGGACCTGCCGTTCCGCCGTCGAAGCCCCCAATTAACGTTCCCCCGAGTATCGACGCAGCTCTCGCATGCACAACAGACGGACGTGGAGAAACAATCAGTTCACCTGCAATGATTTCACCGACGACGTTTTCAGGCAATTTCAATAAATCGTCATAGGTTGCCTTTTTAATGGCTAAAGCGGTCACGATTTATCTCCCTCAGGACTTCTAGACTCAGAAGCCAATTTAAATATTAAACAAATACGCGATTTATCGCTCTTTTGAGAAGCTAAATTAAGCCTATTCCCCCATGAGGCTTGTAAGCAACCATAAGCATCAGGAGAAAAAATGCTTAGAAAAACGGTATCACAGTACTTCAAGCCGATGCAAAGGGATCTTTTTTCCGGCGTCGGCGAAGATCTGTCATCTCGCTCTTGACCCTAGTACGGAAACCCCTGTTTTTATTAGCTTTGTTGCTTCGACCTGAAGCGCCCAAGAAATTCTGTGCGGCATCACCCCTGCGCAGACACCAGTATAACTATATGAATATAAAGGATAATTTTTAAATAAAAACGAATGTTAAATATATTTGACAAATTTCCTGTAAGCACTATGCTTAATATAGGAGTGCTTTCAATGAATATCTTGGCATTAAAACTTGTCGCAAAATTCCGAGGTGTATCCCAATCAAAAATTTCTGAATTTGCGAACGTCTCTCGTCAGCGGGTATCCCAGTGGTTTTCACAATCAGAAGAATTCGTAAATATCGGTTCCATTTCAGCAGCCCATCTTGCAAGCCGGTTAAATGTTTCTTGTGACGTTTTGTTGCAAGCCATGCCTGGCTTGGTGGAACTGACGCGGACTCAGTCAGCATATCTTTGGGACCAACGCTTTCCTGACTTAGAAACGTTTGTTGTTGCGGCAATGAACAATAACCTAGATGCAGTGGCTAGAACCGTAGAAGTGCACGGGCTCTATGGGGCGGTTGACATTCTCGGTGACATAGTATGGCACTCCTTTGACAAATATAAGCGTTATCTTCCACCAAAGAAGCGCCAGGCTATGGAGGCTGTATGGCTCTTACACCAAAATTTGAATTAGCACAGAAGATTTTGCCTGCGGGACTTTTGAAGGCGATCATTCACATCTTTTGTCAGGGGATCGACGGGATTGTTTTGGTTGGCGGAACAGCACTAGCAGGATTTTACGCGGGCCATAGAAGGTCCGATGACATCGATATTTTTGTGAGAGATTCGTCCGCAATGAAAGCGACCATTTCAGCCATCGATTCTTTGACTAAAATTGGCGGCCTAAAGCTAAAGCAAGGTCAAAAAACGCCTCAGTACTACAACGCACTGTTTGAGATCAACAAACACCAATTCACAATTGATGTTGTTGTAGATCAAAATTTCATAAGAATTGCGCAACCGCATGTGGTGCGAGGGATTACTGTCGCATCGTTGCAAGATATCTTGAGTATGAAAATGGCCACCATCGTCAGCCGCTGTTCTGAAAAGGACTTATATGACCTTAAATGGCTTTTTGAAAAGGCGTTTTCTGGCTTAAGCCTGACAGACAAATTTGCACGTGGCTTTGAGATTGATGCAGGACTAGATTTAGAATCTGCGCTCACATCGTTGGCTAACGCGGTGTTGCATGTTCGCGCCTGCGGATTTGCAATCGATCACGGAGTGTCGGCGAAAATTGTTTATGACGAAATTGAAGCATTCCGAGTTAATCTTGCAAAAGGTATAATAAGGGAACTCAAGGCACACCCTAAATCATCGACACTATCAGAAGTCATTGCTAAGCTTAAATCACTCAAGGACTAGTGAGCTAGGGACGAATCTCAAGTTTTATGTCGGGACTATATCGAGTCACAAGCAAGCTCGCTGGACCCTTGCACCCTGCCAATACCGGAGGTGCCTGGTGCGCGGGAATTACTATTGGGGGCGAGGCTGTATTGCATTGCTGAATCACCTGATCAGCAACAACGTCAACGGTGATGTTACCGTTTGCCCCACAGGAAAGCCTACCGACTACCAGGTGAGCGGAGATTTTGTCGTAACAAGATGGCACCGACACACCATCGACTCTCGGAGCCGGAAAATAATCACGACGTAGCACTAAAACGTCCTGAAGTTTTCCCTCATCGTCAACCGTCACTTTTAAGATCTGACCAGGCTCACTCTGCTTTTGTGGCTGAATAACCGGCGCAGTAGAGGCCGATGCGTCGCCCCCCTTACTAGCTCCTGACTTATTGTCAGTAACCTGATCACCCTTTTGAGAGATATTACAGCCTAAAAATAAGTTCGACAAAACAACACAGGTCCATAACTTTATTTTTTGAGCCTTCATAAATTCCTCACTCTTGGTACCGGAACCATTTCAGTTCCAATAAATTAAAACGCTTGAATCCCCGTTATTTCACTGCCAACGATCAACAAGTGGATATCATTGGTTCCCTCATAGGTGTAAACCGTTTCTAAGTTACACATATGTCGCATCGCTTGATATTCTATCATAATTCCATTGCCGCCGAGCATGTCTCGACAGGTTCTCGCCGTTTCTAACGCAAATTGCACGTTATTTTGCTTCGCGATGGAAACGTGTGAATGATGGAGTTTTCCAGATTCCTTGAGCTGGCCAAGGCGAAGGGCCAATAGTTGAGCCTGAGTTAAGCGAGACGCAATGGTCGCCAGCTTCATCTGCACAATTTGCTTTGCCGCAAGCGGCTTTCCGAACACGACTCGATCCTTGACATAATTAACAGCCTCGTCGAAACACGCTTCCGCAGCGCCCAACACGCCCCAGGCGATCCCGTAACGAGCCTGCGTTAAACAGGACAAGGGACACTTTAACCCCCCAGTTGACTTTGGCAACATGGCTGATTTTTCAAGTTCAATATTATCAAAATAGAGCTCCGACGTCACCGAGGCACGAAGTGACAACTTGCCAGTCATCTTCTTAGCTGAAAACCCTTTGGCGTTTGTTGGCACCAAAAACCCACGGATTCCATCCGGTGTCTTTGCCCAAACGATGGCGATCTGCGCGAGGCTCCCGTTGGTGATCCACATTTTTGACCCGTTCAGTATCCATTTATCGCCCTTGAGCACGGCGGTCGTCGTCATGGCGCCAGGATCTGAACCTCCGTAAGATTCTGTTAGACCAAAACAGCCAATCGCCTCGCCAGATCCTAGTCTTGGCAACCAGTAGGATTTTTGCTCTTCGCTACCATACTCGTGAATCGGATACATAACCAAAGCGCCCTGCACTGAGGCAAAACTGCGAAGCCCTGAATCACAGCGCTCCAATTCCTTCATGACGAGTCCATAACTAATCGCATCCATGCCAGCAAGGCCATACCCTTTTAGGTTGCCACCAAGCAAACCCATCGCCCCAATAGACTTAATTTTGTCTATCGGAAACGTCTCCTCCATATAGCATCGGTTTATAACCGGAGCAAATTGACGCGTAACAAACTCCCTCACTGAGCTTACAATGAGCCGCTGCTCTTCAGTGAGCAAATCATTAATATCGTAGAAATCAGGAAACGGTGAGGTGCGAGGAGCGGACATTGTAAAAACCTCGTAAGGAAAACAAACGATTAGAGGAACTTTCAAGAACCTATTTAATCAGAAAAAAAGAGAAAAGAAAAAAGAAAAGAAGATCAAAAATCCAACGGCAAGGCACCGCCATGGCACCTAGGGACTCTCCCCCCATGTCCAATACTTCTGATTAAAGTCTGTGCAGACGTGAATCTTTCGCCGCCAGGAACGAGATAACATGCTAATTTTAGCGAGAAGCCTGCCACCGAGCATGATCTCGACTAAGCCAAAAAATGGCAAAACCGCAGACTATGAGCGCCCCTACTCGCCACCCCCAAAATGGGACCCAATGTTCTGTCGAGATAGCCATTCCCAAAATGGACCCAACAACACCCAACAAAGCTAGACCGCCCCGTCCAGGACGCATCCAAAAAGCTCGCCGCCATGAGAAACTATCTGCCATTGTAAATTTTCCTGATACCGGCAATTTTGCCGGAAGAAACTGCGGAATAAAGCCAGAAACAAAGGCCCTGTATTCTGCGGCCACTGGACCAATTTGCGCATACAGCCACTGATCCTCATTGCGGGTCATCCGTCGATACATAGGCCCTAAGCCCACCATTGCCATCAAAAAAAGCCACGGCAATCTGGACATCAAAATAATACCGAACACCATTAAAAACCTTGCCAAAATCCAAGGATGACGCACAAATTTATACGGCCCACCAAGGGTCAACAAACCCTCGCGCTCCATTCGAGAAAAGCCACCGGCCCAGGTAAAGAGTGAGGCACCAGCCAAAGCAATAGCTCCGCCAAGGACGATAGATTTTCCGGTTGCGTCCGAAAACACGATCGCAACCGCCGCTGTAATCAACTCCAGGAACTCCATGATCGTCAACCACAGTATTCTTTGCTTTTTCCATTTAATCATCAAAACTCGCTTTCATTTCTGATACTGAATTTTAGGCCTATCACACCTCAAACACTTAAAGCATGGGCGAAGAAAGGTTGAGAGCCTTTGCCGTCAAGCGATACCAATACGACCGCCTCCGGAAAAAATTAGTGGCCACAGGCACCGACGCCGCAAAATCCCTTAAAAACATCACTTCCATTTGACTTGCAAAATCCTTATCTACAATCAATGCTTGCGCCTCAAAATTTATATGTAACGAACGATTGTCAAGATTTGTCGTGCCGACTGACGACAACAGATCATCCACCAAAAATGTTTTGGAGTGCATAAAAACACGCTTTCTACCTGCATAATTATAAAACTTGGCACCCACGCGCACTAATCGATCCATGTAGATTTTCGACGCCATATGAATCACTTTGTTATCGTTTCGACTAGGCACTAAACACCTAACATCGACACCGCGAAGAACGGCCAATTGAAGTGCGCGCTCCACTGGTTCATCCGGAATAAAATAGGGATTTGCGATCCATATTCGCTTTTTCGCACTGTTAAATGCATCTAAATGAATAATAGCAGCAAAACTTGTGTCATCCGCAGGACCGGTATTCACGACGGCGACGTTGGCGGTTCCATCCACCACAAACGGCGTCCAATCGAGGGCTGGGACTTTTTCTGCCTCCCAATACCAATCCTTAATAAAGTTCAATTGCGCCTCCAATACCGCCACGCCGGAAATCTTCACATGGGTGTCGCGCCACGCCCCAATTTTTTTGTAGGTACCGAGGTAATCGTCTCCAATATTCAAGCCGCCAATATGAGCGGTATTCCCATCGACCACCAACAACTTTCGATGGTTGCGAAAATTAATCTGAATCCGACTTTTATGTTTCGAAGTCTTGAAGGCAAAAATATTCACGCCATTTTGGCTCAGTCTTTTAACGAATCTTTTGCTCAGTTTCGACGACCCAATATTGTCATACAAAAAATATATGGCCACGCCCCGTTTAACTTGAGCCATCAATGCATCGACGAATTTGTTGCCAATTTCATCGTCTCGAAAAATATAGAATTGAATTAATATGTATTTTGTAGCGCCCGAAATACTTTCGAGCATACTTCGATAGGTTGCCTCTCCATCAATTAACAGCTCTACTTTATTACCCTTAATAAATGGTGATTTCATGACCGAGGCCACGATCCCAAATAAAGACTCTAAACCTGGGACGGCATCGGCTGAAAAACTAGTGACGGTTCTGCGATATTGGACGAGGTCATTACTAATTTCACTTGCAGCCTGCCTGTGGGCTTCAACATATCCATAGAATTTACTGCGGCCAAAAATCCAAAACAACGGCAGGGCAATCATCGGAAATGAAATCAATCCAATACACCACGCCGTAGCACCCTGCGGCGTGCGACTTCTGTTAATGGCAATAGGCAAACTTGCAAAGCCAAGTAAATAGACCCCACCAACAAAAAAACTAATCAATGAAACTGAAATTGAAATACTAAACCTCGCGATCAAATTTCAAAACCACATGGACACAATATTGTCTCTATTTTTTGGCCTGCGTCGACGGCTTACTCGTCGAACAAAATTTTTCAAACTCCTTTGGCGGTGGGACCATGAATCTAAGCATTTTTTCAGTGACCGGATGCCTAAAACCAAGAACTTCTGCATGCAAGGCCAAACGACGGTGAGGCCACAAACGGTGCCGCGCTGTTTCCACCTCATAGCGCTGATCCCCAAGAATGGGATGGCCTTGTTCTGCAAAATGAACCCGAATTTGATTTCGTCGTCCTGTTTCTAGAGTCACACGCACCAGTGTCGCGTCGGTAAAGGCTTGGGCCACGGTGTAATGAGTGATGGCAAGTTTGCCGCCCTCGCCCTCTTCCACGGACCGTTGATTCAAATCTTTATCTGTTGCCAAAAAGCTTTCCATCGTACCAGTCGACTGCTGCAATCTTCCCGAGACAATCGCCACGTAAACACGTTCCGGCTTTCGATCCGCAAATTGGTCCTTGATCAGAAAGCCAACTTTAGCGGTTTTGGCAAACACTAGAAGTCCCGACGTGTCGCGGTCTAGGCGATGCACTACTGTGATGTCAGGACCTCGTGGCTGCCGCCTATTGACGTAGGACTTTACGGCGTCGGCCAGTGTATTTGTCTCTTGGGCATTGGTAGGAACTGTAAGGTATCCTGCCTGCTTATTCACAACGATTAAATGGTCGTCTTCAAAAATAATATCAAAAATACTGCTTTTATGTGCCCGTGGCTTTTCCTTGTAGCGAGTTTCCGGATCGTATTTTAATACGACAAAAGCGCCTCCCTGCACTAAGTAGCCAATATCATCACAAAGAAGGCCATCCACACTGACGCAATCGTGATCAAACATACCGCGAATGACCGAGCGCGAAAGACTCGTTTCACGCTGCACCAACAAATCGGCACGGATCTCTAGGCTATCCTGAGGAATTTTAATTTCTTTTGTGATCCTACCCAATTGTATCTCCACGCTAAAAAACTAAACGGCCTAATTTGTCGCGGCCTCTAAAAAACGATACGTTGGTTCAAACCAATTATGACTAATGTGAATTGCATTGGCGCCCCCTATTTCCACCGACGATAATTCCACGACCACTGTTCTGGATATAACTTAATTATACGCGACATGTCGTCAGCCATGAGCTGTGCAACCTTTTGCTGGTCAACCTCACCATGCTCTGACTTAAGAATTAAACTAACATGAATACGATACTGGCACTGGCCCGTTCGTGCGAGGTAAATTCCGCAAACAGGCAGATTTTTTCGCACCGCCATGTACACAGGGCCTGAAGCCATGTGGCTATTTGGAACGCCCAAAAATACACAAGGATAGCCGCTTTGACGGTTGCTCGGCCGTTGATCCATGATGAATCCCAAGATGCCCCGCTTGTCGGTGACCGAGGCCATGTTTTCAAAAAGGGTCGGTGAGTCTGTCCACAAAACTTTTGCGCCCAGTTTCTCGCGAATTTGATTGAGAATGGGATCCAGCCATTTTGATTGACTTGGTTTTGCGAGTCCATAAAACGGACGCGCAAGGGCTTTTGAGACTTCACGCCCGAGCAACTCCCAAGAGCCGACGTGGGCGGAAATCAAAATGATGCCCGAGTCCGGGCAAGCCGCATTTAGAATTTTCTTGGCCTCCTCGGCCCCCAAAACTTCAATCTCAGACGGCCAGAAAATTCCCTTAATCGTCTCAAGAGTTAGCACCAATTGAGTCATGACGTTTTGACGAACAAAAATTTTAGAAAATTCTGAATGGGCAGGCAAACCGTATACTTTGGCAACATTGAATTGAATACGACGGCGTTCACGCCCCACAAACGGATAGGAACTGACGTAAATAAGCCACGCAAGGAAGCCTATGCACGAGGTGGGGATAGCCGCAATGAATGATAGGAATCTCAATGACGCCCCTTCTCTCAGACTCTGGTGAATGAATTCACAAGGTATTTTGTGCCGCTAATTTTATTTGAGCCTTAGCATAATACTCGTTTGCCTTAAAAGACGATCTCACTAAAGGTGCACTGGCCACCGCCACAAAACCAATGGATTCGGCAAATTTCCCTAAGCGATCAAATTCGTCTGGGTGGGCAAAGCGCTTTATAGAAAGATGTTTGTTGGTTGGGCGCATGTATTGTCCCATATTGATGAACTCAACCCCAACCTCTCTTAGGTCTTCAAGGCTTTTTTGAACCTCGCCTTCCTCTTCTCCGAGGCCCAACATAATGGCACTCTTGGTAAAAACTCGATACTCCGCAAGCTCTCGAACACGCTTTAACGACTTTAAAGACTGCCGGTAGTTGGCTCGAGCATCGCGCACTCGAGGCGACAGGCGTTCAATCGTTTCAATATTGTGGGCATAGACATCGGGCCGTTCTGCCAATATTATTTTGAGAGCCTCGTCACTTCCTTTGAAGTCACCGGCCAGTAACTCAATAATGATTCCCGGATTTAATTCTTTCACCGCTCGAACTACCAACCCAACATGGGCCGCACCACCATCAGGCAGATCATCACGATCGACCATGGTAATGACCACATACTTTAGCTTCATCAAAGCAGCACTCTCAGCCACCTGACGTGGTTCATCATGATCGAGCCAACCATTTGGGTCGCCGGTTTTGACGTTACAAAAACGGCAGCCCCGCGTACACACGTCCCCCAACACCATAAATGTTGCCGTATTGGTATTCCAACACTGCCCTATATTTGGGCACTTCGCGGACTCACAAACCGTGTGTAACTTGCGTTCACGGAGGTCGCGCTTAATGTTGAAATAGGTTTCTCCCGTTGGAATGGGCGTCTTTAACCACGAAGGCTTCCCAATGTGCAAGGTCCGACTTAGAGGCTCCACTTCTTTATTTTCGGAGATAGGATTAGGGCTACTACCAGCCAAACTATGGTCGGAGCTATGGTCGGAGCTATGGTCGGAGCTATGGTCGGAGGGATTGTCAATATTGTTGTCAGGAGACGTCATGCTATATCTTTCGCATTTATGTGCAATTCAGGTTACAATATGAGTACCGTTGTACCATTCTGGGACGGGCACGTATACGTTCTATTTTTCTGGAATTACGGCATGAAATCAGATCCATTTTACGCCTTTGTGGCGACTGTACTAAAACTAGGACGCACCCCAAAAGGTTACGTCCGCACTGGCCGCCGTGCCGATGCTATTTTCAAGACAATTTTTAAAGGGGTCAAACCCACCATTCTCGAAATATGGGAAATTTACACCCAGCATCGTGACGACCTCACAAGAAAATTAGTGACCACCAAGGAAACGGTGGTCGCCTATCTTCTAGGCTTTCACTTAACCAATATGGCCCGTGCCACGGTGCTCTATGAACGATCTGATGCACGTCACGGTTGGAAAAAACGACTCAAAGGCAAAAAAGTTCGCGTCTACGATATTGGCTGCGGAACAGGGGCCATGACCTTAGCTTTAGGCCTTCACGATGCCGAGTATTTTATGATTGACGGCAGCAATCCATTGTTAGAGGCCGCCGCCATGCTGGCAAAAGAAATGGACCTCAAAGTCAAAACCACACGCCGCGTCATCGAAGACCTTGATCCCAAGCAATTTGCAACTCGCGAAGGTGAAGATACGGTTCATATTTATTTATTTGGTTACGTTTGGAATGAATTAGCCCGAAATAATACCGCTCGTCGAAAGCTGATTACGCTACTCAATAACCACATTAAACGCAAAGAACAATGTTTAGTGTTTATCGCTGAGCCTGCCCTAGAACAAATGGCCAGATCGACCATGGAACTCCGCGATGTTCTTTGTGCGGCAGGCTACGTCGCCCTTTACCCATGTCCACACAGTAACCATTGCCCCATGTTGGATCGTCCCAAGGACTGGTGCTACAGTGAAGGTGAATGGGATCAGCCACCACTGGCCAAATGGATCGACGAACAACTGGAGATGACTAGGTCTCGCCACGCAGGCTCATTATTTGCATTTAGTTCACCAGCCATGGGCTTGACCTCGGATCCTGCGCGGATCGTCGTCGGCCGCCCCGTACGCGATGAAGGGAAAGAACGTTACAAAGGATTTTTTGATTACCTTGTGTGTGATGAGGACGGAATTTCCAAGCACACGCCTCTGGCTCCTTTGCAAGTGGTATCGAGAGGCCTTATACTAAACGAGAAGGTCAACAGCAGTCAAAGCACAGATAGAATCGATTCCAAAGCAAAACATGGGATCAAAATCAAACCAAAGGGCCCAAAAAAATGAGAGAACATCGCCGAACCCTGCTCGTCGTTGATGATGACGATGACATCCGAGACATTCTGGCCGATATTGGCGCAAAGGAAGGCTACACGGTTGAAATTGCGCGCGACGGCCTCGAGGCGCTCTCGATTCTTCGTACCAGGAGAATCGACGCCGTACTAACTGATCTCATGATGCCAAATATGAACGGCTCAGAACTCATTCTACGAACTCGCTCTCTCGGCAAGTCGACCCCATTTGTTATGGTCTCAGGAATGGCCGACGACGCAGCCATATTGAAGGCCTTTCGTTCAGGCGCCTGCGATTATGTGAGCAAACCCTTCAGCTCGGAGCACCTCGCTAAAATTATCAATCGTGTGCTTGATATTGGGCACCGACTAAATACCGTTGACGAGCTCCTCACGGAAATTGCAAATAGCGACGAAGGCCTCGCTGAAAAAATTGAGAAAATTCGCCGTAGTCAGCAGCAAGTAAGCCCCCTGCTAGCGATCAGTGCCATTTAGCGTGAACGGGAGCCTTTTTTATTCCTTTGCAAAATAAACCCGATGGCGCCCGTCGCCCCCAGCCCGAAAATCAAAATGAAAATGGGCGCAAGTGAATGATATTCTGCCCGGAATAATTTGTTCGACTGCAGGTCAAAACTCCACGTCCGACCGGTGACTTTGATGTCGACCTTTTTGGTAAATAGCGGACTTGAATCAAAATTGAATTCGTTTACGTTTTGTTCGTCAAATAATAGGTCTTTGCCATCGCTCACTTTAAAACTTATGCGAGGTGTTTTTTTGCTGCCACGAAAACCCTCCACAAATTTGTTCATCACAATCGGCATGTAGGTCATACCAATAAAATGCGCCTGTCGGTCTTCATTCGTCCACACCTTCTGGTCCGCTGTGTCTGCGTCATAGTACGGCGCATAATAAAGAAAACCAGGTGTTTTGCCTTTATCTTGCACCAACGCAATCGGAGCAGTCACCTGCGCCAACCCTGTATCTCTCGCTAGAATCGCTGCCTCCAAGCGATGAGCTTCAAAGGCGACATCAAGACCGACCGCTTTCTCATTACCCATCACAGGCACCACATAAGTGATTGGCAAATAAACGTTATTTTCATGTTCAGGATGGATACCAAATTCAGGGCGAAATACACGTTGTGCCGCAATAAATTTTTCAATTTCTCGCTTCCTGACATTGAAAATGACGCCCATTCCGTTGATACCCGGGTACTTTTTTTGAAGGTCAAGAACTGTGGCAAATTTTGTCCACTCATCCAGACCAATTTGGTTGTTTCGAGACTCGATCAATGACACGCCTGCCCACAAGCCATCCTCGTAATTTCTAAGACGCTCTACCAGCTTCGATATCAATTCATCCGCTTCGCGCTCAAAATTCAGGCGAGCGTACTCTTGTCTTTCATTCCAAAAAATTCCAGCTGCCAAAAGAGTCACGGTCATTAGGACAAGTAACATGGACACATGACCTGCTGACCCTGCGAGATATTGGCGCAAAATTTCCCTTGCCCCGCTGGATGCCGGTGAATCTTCCTTTGTTTTTTGTGCTCTATGCATCATTTAAACTCCCGTTAAATTTCAGTTAGCCAGCCTTACGCTCTATTTTATATTTAACAGCCTCCAACAAAACTCGCTCCACGTCACCCCTGCGAATGGGCTTCGCCACAAACTCCTCTAGCCCACACTTTACAGCACGCTCCCGATCCTCCACAAAAACATTGGCCGTCATCGCAGCCATAAGCGGCAAGATACGATTGGACGTCTTGTATAGCTCCACAATTTTTTGTGTGGCCGTCAGTCCATGCCGACACGCAAGACCTTAGGCGTGTTACGCTTTATGACAAGAGCTGCTAATCCGATGAGGACTACGATACCGATTGAAATCCCAATTAATTTTTTGTTGTTCATACCTTGTTTGCTCCTTATCCTGTTGATGCTATTTTTTGTGCTACGCCTACGACGACTCGCTACGATCATCGCTTTCGATGTTAATACTCCCAACGGAATCATACCCATACGACGTTTGTCGGGCATCGGCACGAATACTTAAATAACGAGCTCTTAATTAAAAAATGAAACCTATGGCAAATCCGCAAAACCAAGAAAAAATATGCGACAAATCAGCCACGTGCAAGATGGCATGCCTCTGGCGCTTTCGCGCAAGGACCTTGACATACCCACCGCCAGAACCCGACCTGCATGAACGCAAGGTCCATTTGGGTCGCCTAGGCAAACATTTCCCTGTTAAGTTAATTCAGGGTTGTCCGAATATCAGACTGAAAGTTTCGTTAATGTTCTAATGATGGAAAGGTGGTGGCGCAAATGAACAGCCAAAACCCAAATAAAAAATCTGCTGCTTCACACGGAATTCGCATGATTCGCGGTGCTGTCGCAGAGGTCGCCGCAAGCGTGAAAACGGATCTCGTGCAATCAACACCCAATACCTCTAAACTTAGAGTCTGCATCAGCGACGAAAAGGCCGCCTCCGACGCCGCTATCGCAGCGCGGAAGAAATTACTTCGCAACCCATTACTCATGCAATTGAACGCTCTTGCAAACTCGCTGGACGACGAAATCGCTCAAATTCTCAAGCTTTAACGAGGCCCCACTCGTTTCGATACTCGTTGATCCTTGATTTAGTGTCAGCATCAATCCAAATCCTACCAAGGCGATTTATGCCTTGGCCGTCAGAGTCTCCACCGCTCCATAAAGCGTTGACAATGTCATCAATGGTCAAAATCGCGGACACAGGAAACCCATACTGTGACGCAACTTCCAAGGACGCCAGCTGATCTCCTGTCCCCCGCTCCTGACGATCCACTCCAATCACAACACCTAATACTGGAATCTTCCGCGGCAAAAGAAGATTCATCGTTTCGCGAATACTGGTGCCGCCCGTCATCACATCTTCAATGATCAGGATGGACCGAGAGGAATCCAAGGGACGTCCCACGAACATCCCACCTTCCCCGTGATCCTTAGCCTCTTTGCGATTAAATGTGAAGGACACCTCAGATTTAGTGCGCTGATTTAATTCTACCGCGGTCGCGGCCGCTAAGGTGATACCCTTGTAGGCTGGTCCATACAGATGATTGGCCATTGGATATTTAGAAATAATTAACTCCGCATAGCAGGCAGCCACGTCATGCAATATTTCCCCATGATCAAAGGCACCCGTATTAAAAAAATACGGTGATGTCCGTCCAGATTTCGTTTTGAAGTTACCGAATTTAAGAGCCCCACTTGACAATAATAAATCAAGAAATCGTGATTGAAGACCTGACAATTGAAAATTAGGCATCTAGGTGACTCAATTCATCAATAAAATTTCCAGATAGAATCGGAAACCTACACCACGTTTTTGGGTCAAGGCTCTCATCGTCTAAATGAAATCCGGGAGCATAACGCTCCCGCTTCCACTGATTTCGACACCAGAGAGTAAAAAACCGAGTGACCCAAATTTTTCGATCTTGGGCTGCATGTTGCGGAAATTTAGCTGTCAGTGTGATCAGAACATCCTTTGGCGACATTTTGTCGCGGATGGCTGCGCGCTCTATCACATCAAGAACATCATAAGGCATGAGATCGGCCTCATCCGTTTGATGCTGAGACCGGGGCCTCAACTCTGCGGTCGGAACCATTTTATTGATGGCATGAACCGCCGGCAAAGGTCCAAGACCACTCGGACCTTTTATTTCTAACCACTCCATCCATTGGCGGAGGTAAGCTTTGTCGATACCTGCAAGCGGAGAAAGTCCACCGCAGGTATCTCCGTCCATGGTGGCGTAGCCGACGGCCACTTCACTGCGATTGGAGGTGGCCAGCAAGAGATGATTTTTAAGGTTTGCGAGCATCCAAATGGACGGCGCACGGCTGCGGGCTTGAATATTTTGTAGAATTATATCGTGCTCGTTCCACTCCCACTTGGTACCCGTTGCCTGCCCAACAATAGACTTATAGCTTTCCAACACGTCGTTGACGCTCCACCGCCAAAACGAAACACCAAGGGCCTCGGCAATACCTTTTGCCGCCGCCTCAGTCGCTTCGCCACTATTCGCAGTCGCCTGATAAGCACACCCGATCAGCGAATGCACAATCTCATCTAAGCTGTGAAATTGGTGAATGCCTGTGATATGGCCGAGGCGTTCTTTTACACCACTGACACCGATATCTAGAGCGGCAAGTCGAAGGGAAAAGGCTGCCAAGGTGGTGACCGCCGCAGAATCAAGACCGCCCGATAAGGATACGGTAAAGCCATGAAGTCGACTCTTGCGCAAAAAATCAAAAAGTCCCAGAGCCACTGACCTAGAAAATTCCTCGGCTTTGAAATCCTTACTAGACTCCCAGGATTCCACCCATGTGGCCTCCCCTGATGCACACCCTTCTATTTCTGGCCAATCAAAAGAAACATTAATGGATTGACCGATTTCATTACCTATCAATGGCTGGAACGATCCCGTGCGAGCCCGTGCCATACGATTCAATGCCACGTCTACCACGGCCTCAGTCGTTACAAAATCACGATAGCCGAACCGCTGACCACAGCCCA
Organism: Bdellovibrio sp. ZAP7; assembly: GCA_945900755.1. GTDB lineage: Bacteria > Bdellovibrionota_B > Oligoflexia > Oligoflexales > RGVZ01 > CAMDKS01. The sequence goes on along the minus strand of CAMDKS010000017.1, from coordinate 54,340 downwards.
CGATATGGCCTTCACTTGCAATCATGGCGCCGCCATCAAAAATAATTCGGCCACTTTCGTTGCCCAATAAATTTGAGTACAGGTACACGACGTTAAACGCTCGCGAGCCTTCGGAAACAAAGCGCTCCCTAATCTGACGTTTTCCAAACGCAAAGTGACTGGCACTCGGGTTCAACACAATATCAACGCCAAGACGTGCCAACACAGCTCCGGGACGATTGGCGACCCAGGCCTCCTCACAGATTTCAAAACCAATTTTAATTCCGCCGCAATTGACGAACAGGTCACCAATTAAAATCTCGTGACCATTGACCGTAATCTCTTCGACCATCCCACTTGGCCAGGACTTGAACCACCTTGGTTCATAGTGAACACCATCACCGGCAAGCAGTTTTTTTGGCACCACCGCCGCCACTTGCCCATCCACGACGACTGCAATCACATTAAATAAAGCACCGCGATGCAAAAATGGTAGACCAAGGCTCACCACCATGCCCTTGGTTTCGGGCAGCAGGTCCTCCAACATTTTCCAGGAGCGTTCAGATAAATGCGGCATATAGAACGCATCTTCGCAGCCGTAGCCACTGATGCAGAGTTCTGGAAGGCACAACACTGAAATATTTTTGGTGCGGGCATCCCGCAAAGCCGATTTAATTCGGGCCTCATTGCCCAACCAATCAAAAGGAGTTTGATTGATGACTGTGGCAGCAACTTTCACAAGCTTCATGCTTCGAACCTTTAAAGTGGATTAGCAATTCTTAAGCTTAGAAGCTAACACAACTGCCTCGTGAGCAGCACCTTTTCCTGACGCAATGTTTTTCTTTGCGAGTCGAACCGCCTGACGCAATCGCTGCATGTCTGCATTATCGACACGGCCTGAATATTTAGTAAACAATGCCTCGTCCCCACCCTCAATCAATTCTTCGGCGGCAAGCACCCGGGCTGTTTTTACAACGACTGGCTTAATGTATGGAATTTGATCGATATCTCTGAGAGCACGAGCGATGGCAGGAGTATCGAACTCCTCCATAATCCGACCAATGTACTGAATCTGGCGGCGAAGTGCGCCCATAGCCGTCAATCGCTGAGCCTCGACCACATGGGCACGAAGTTTTTCTGGAAGCTCAATGCGCGCCATCTTGCCAGGAGTCAGTTCAACGAGAAGCCGTCCAAGGTCTTGAAGCCGATTTTGCCTGCGCTTAAGCTCAGATTTGGAAGGCAGATCCGCAGCCGCACTCTCATCTGAATGGGATGACGGAGACGCCAAAACACTAGGCACAGCCCCAAGGGGCAGACCGGAATTTTTTATGGATGGATCGGAACTTATGACAGGCATTTGGCCGTCCTTAATCTTTGGTGACATCTCTGCACAGTCTTCATGGCACAGTCTTCATGGCACAGTCTTCATTGCACGCCTTCATTACACTCATTTTTAAAAACATTCCATCGCTATTATTCAATCATATAAGGTATTTAATGAAAAACGCCCTAGGTTGACAAAAAATGCGCCGTAAAAGGCGTGCTCTAAAAGCACCAAAAAAATCCAGTATATTTGGCATGTTACTGTTTCTGCTCAAGTTTTTTCCCAAATTACCGATGATACTTATGTGATGATTGGTCTGTGTTAATCGTTCCGATACGCTAGTTGGTTATTATAAATACATTTTTAAGTAATAGAAAGAATGCAAACCTTATGAAAAACCTCCTTAAAAATCACAATTTCTACTTAGTCTTATGGATTTTAGCCATAAACTTAGTCATTTCATGCTCCGCACCTGACGCTTCGGAGACCCCTCGCTCAAAAGACAGTTCAAACAGTAGCCCCAAAATTGACGCAGGAACCGCAGCACCGACGACTCCTCTTGCGACCACTTGCTGGGAAAAAGTCTTCAGTTCCCCCGCTGTTTTAGCCTGTTCTGGCCTATATTTGTTCTCCTCTAAAACTTGCGTTCCGGGCTTTACCAGAGACGCTACCTGCACTCGAGCGACCGTGGCGGCCACCTACCAAAACGCCACAGTAAATGGTCAACCGATGATGACAATGGTCGACGGCTGGATTGCGGATGGCTATGAACCGAATCAGTGCGCAAAAGGATCTGATGGAAAGCTTTATGCCTATTTTGTCAAAAAAATATTCACTGAGACACCACCAACCGTCGAAACAACCCCAGCAAGCACCCCAAGCACCCCAACCGATCCTGCAGCCACACCTAAATCAACGGCAGCAGCTGGAACTTATTCCATTGCAGATAAAAAATTGGGACCCCCAGGCGCCGTTTTTAATTCGATCGTCTTATCGACCCAAGGGACTTTAGATCCGTTCACATGTGACTAGTCGCGGGCGCAAAAGCGACTAGCCGTCGCTCATTTCACGCAAAAATCAATTTTTTTCCGATGTTAACTGGCCGGCCAATGCTTCCAAATGTAATTGATTCGATGCTATAGAACTCTCCAGTGGGGGAGATTTATAGGAAGTCGATCCTTTAACATCGGAATTTTTACAAAAAGTGAAGGAGTTTTTATGATAAAAGCATTACTAATTTGTGTGGCATTCTCGAGTCTAAACAGCACCGCCTTTGCGGATGACTCGGTGTTAGTAGATGCGCCAGTTGAAAAAGTATTTGTTCCCCAAGGTTTTGACGATAACGATAAAGTAGAGCTTATTGTCCACGGATTTTTCACCAGCAGTTGCTATAAAATGGGCCCCGCACAAGCCTCTGTAAATGAAATAAGTAGAACCATCGAGATTCAAGCTCAAGCTTTTTACTACCCACAGGCGCTTTGCACGCAACTAATAACCCCGTTCATCAAAAGCGTTGAGCTAGATCGCCATTTGATCGCAGGAATTTATACAATCAGTGTCAAGAATAGCCCTAATGCTTCCGCCATAACTCTAAAAATTGTTCCGGCAACGCGCGACGATGCGGACGATTATTTTTATGCACAAGTAAATTCTGTATCCATTGACACTCTTGCTAATGGCACTCGAGAATTGGTGTTAAAGGGTCAACACCCATACCTACTAATCGGCTGCGTAAAATTAGACAAGATATTAACCGTTGTGGGCGACGACAACACAATCGTCATTCAGCCCATTGCCAAAATTGTCTATGACGACGAGTGCCGTGGCGCTGTCAATAATCGCTTTGAGTATCGCCAGGCCTTTGAGGAAAAATTGGAATCTGGCAACACCTATTTGATCCATGTTCGAGTATTAAATGGAAATGCCATTAATGCCTTGATTAATGCTGAGTGATCGTTACAACTCGCAGCTCCTGAGCATTCATCCAACCATCACCGCCGTCGGATTCGATAACACGAACCCACGGCGTTGTCACATCTCCTAAAACGAGAAGTGGTTTTCCGGGCTTAAGTGTTTTGGAAACCATTGCATCCTCATTTGGGTTCGGCTTAATCGAGGCCACGTCTTTACTGATCGTCGCACCCCAATGACATTGATAGAAATATTCAATGCCAATGCCGATGCCTGCCACCAAAGTCATGGACAGTGAAAAAATCAAAGAAAAATTTAACGCCGAACGCACCATTGGTCTCGCTAATTTTTTCTGGCCAAAAATGAACAGCATTCCAATCAAAATGGATAGACCAAGAGACGATACACACCAACTATAAGGATCTATGATCGTGAGAGTGCGGGCCACGGTTGTCATAGCTCCATAAAACCCGTGAGCCCCTAACTCCAAGTCATCCCTTGAAGCTCCCGCTATGCGCAAACCTTCATCCAAAGCCCCCCGAAAATTCTGATCTTGATCTGCGAGGGGCACACTTAAAAATACTGATACTGCAAGCGGTGCATTCCCTGTTTTTAAATAAGCGAGTCCCAAATTATAGATCATTGGAACTGAGGCACTCTGCTCTGCAATGGCCGATTCGCCTAGAATTATAACCAATGGCCAATCAGCAGAATTGACCGCCGCATTAAAGGTCTCACTAAAATCTCGAGGCAGCATTAAATACCCCGCGACTGGCAGTAGGTCAAAAGTGCCGTCAAATCCGCAAGGCTAGACGATTCTAGCGATTGATTGGACGCATCACTATAAGCAAGTCGGTCCAACTCCTTCAGCAATCGACGTAGGACCTCCACTTGAACTGGCTCAAATTTCATAGCCTCAGCACTGAGAATCAAATCACGAGACGTCATCGCCAGCGGGTCTTTAGAATTTGCAGAAAGAATTTCTTTCAATTGGGCAACAGCACGATCAAAAATGAGACGATCACCTGCGGCTAACTCTGTGATCAATCCCTGCCATTGCTTTGCGGTCTTCTTTTTGACTGACGGAGCTGACGACTTTAGGCGACGCAAGCCACGACGCAAGATCAATCCCCCAAATAATCCAGCCACCAATAATATTTCTATGGCCAAAGCCACCGGCCCTAAAAACCAAGGACGCACGACCTCGGGCTGATCGGTTACAACTCTGGGAACCAACGGAGTGTTCGGTACTGCCACTGGAGATGCTGCATTTGGAGTGGCGGAAGCCGTTGCACTTGCCTCTGTAGAACCAGCGGCGGGAACTGCAGGATTAGAGGACACGGCACCGGTGCCAGTCGGCGTCAAACTTGGAACTCCCACCTCCAAAGCGCCAAGATTTACAGTCATCGTCTCATAGGACTCTGTGAAGGTATTAAAACTGGCCAATTTAACAGACCCAAGATCTACCGTGCCTTGTGCATTTGGAACCACCGCAAATTTCAAAATTTTGGTAGAAACAAGTCCCGCTCCCACTTCAATTTTCTCTGTTAACACCGGTTTATCGGCGTAGACTCGCGCACCAACAATGGTAAGGACAACGTCTTTCATATGATCTAGGGCACCCTGACCCTTGATTTCCAAGGTCACTGTTGCCGTCTCACCCGCCCCGATTTTACGTTTGGAAATGTTGGACGTCAAAGTAAAGGCCCCAACGATATCGGAAAACTCTGCCGGCCTTGGATTCGGAAGGGGCTTCACTTCGACCTCAATCACGTCTGAAAAAAGTTTTTTACTGACCTCTTCCCCCATGCTAAGGTTTCCGTTTCGCAGCATATCGAAAATATTCTGAGGATTGCGTTGCTTGCGGGCGGACGGTTGAATCCAGGTTGCGCTAATACCAAAAGATGGGGCTTTAATTTTTCCAACTTTCAAAGGAATTAATCCCTCACTCATCTCAATGACATTCCATCTAGCCCCGTCACGAACCACCTCCGAATTTTTTTGGCCCTCTGTGCCAATCAACCGCCAATCGGGGGCTGCATCACGACTTGGGGTTGCACCGGTTAGCTGGGCCCTTGTTAATAACCGTATTTTTGAAATGATCACCTCGCCTTGATACATAGTTTTTTTAGGCAGTTCACGTTCCACAAAAATTAATTTCGTATTCGACTTAACATCCTCGCGAGAAGGCTCAGCGACTCCGCCCTTCACCTCCACTTGAAAGGGTGTTGTTTGCAGATCTTCCTCATCAACTCGAGCCTTGAGAGACGGTATCGTAAGACGCCCCTCTTTGAGGGCTCGGACTTGATAGGAATACTGCCTTTCCTTGGTGATCGTGCCATTGACAACTGAAATATTGGTGGACGTTCCCGTTCTATTAAATTCGAAATCCTTTGATTCTGGTTCAATCAATTCACCGTCTAGTGAACCCTGAACGGTTACATTCATGTTAAAAGGCTCGTCAAGACTGGACTGCATTCGATCTATTTCTGCAGTCATGGTGCCGGCATAAGACGACGCCGAGCCTGTCACAACAAGCGCCAAAATAATTATTTTCGATAGCTCACCCATTTTTATGTCCCCTTTTACCAATCTTCCTTGACGGCGGTCGGCGATGATTTTCCTTGGCGGCTTATAGGCACGAACGCCTTGCGGTTGTCATTGGCTGTTCTCAGGAGTTTTTCGGCCTCTTCCGCAGTCATGGAGTCCTGCGGCTGCTTGGGTTGTTCAGCGGCCTGCTGTTTAGCAGGGTCGCCAGGTTTTTTATCTTTGTCGTCAGACTTGTCGCCAGGTTTTTTATCTTTGTCGTCGGCTTTTTTGTCCTCAGACTTGTCACCAGGTTTTTTGTCTTTGTCGTCAGACTTGTCTCCAGGTTTTTTATCTTTGTCCTCGGACTTGTCGCCAGGTTTTTTATCTTTGTCCTCAGACTTGTCCCCGGGTTTTTTATCCTTATCGTCCTTTTCTTTTTTGGCGTCGGAGTTTTTCTTTGCCCACTCGAGATTATCGCGCACCTGTTGATCTTGGCTATTTAAAGCAAGGGCGGCCTCAAATAGTTTAACCGCGTCGTCAAATTTACCTGCCGCACCCATAATATTTCCGAGATTGTACAGGGCACGTTGTTTAACATCGCCCGAACTCTCTTTGGCCAACGCCTCAAACTCATCTTTAGCTTTAGCCGCATCACCCGCAAAGAATGTTTCGAGTGCCTGATTATATCGATCATGATCCGCCGTACTCGCTTTCGCAATCGTCGGCGCCCCTAAAAATCCTAGAAATACAAATAAAACGCTTATAGCCGTTAAGCGCACATCGACAAGAAACATCTCTAAAACTAGCAACACAAACGCCAATGCAGCAGGCCACTGATATCGTTCAAACCAAAGACGCTCCTTTTTAGCTTGAGTCTCGCGGACCGTGCCCTTTTGACGAATGATGTCCTGGTACAGTTTGGACACTGAAGCTCCAACGTCAGTGGCTCTAATATACTCCCCGCCACTCTTCTCAGCAATCATTTTTAGAGAGCTCTCACTCAAGCGGCTAACGACAACATTCCCATTCTTATCCTTAAGAAATCCACCTTGTGGATCTGGAATGGGCGCCCCTGCCTCCGAAGCCATGCCGACAGTGATTACTTTTGCTTTTGATTTAACAATCTCACTCATGGCTGCGTCGATCGCTCCTACATGATCCTCGCCATCAGTCAGCAAAACAATTATTTTACCCTGCCCCTTATCCTCCCCACCCGCATCTAACGCTCTAAGGGATTCCCCCAACGCTCCAGCTATATCTGTTCCTCCAACAGGAATCATATCGGTATTCAATAACTCTAAAAATGACCGGACCGCACCATGATCTGCGGTTAGCGGGCATTGGACAAACGCAGCCCCCGCAAACACAACCAGTCCAATACGGTCACCCACAGAGACGTCGAGCAAATCAATAATCAGTCGCTTCGCTTGCTCAAGTCTTGATGGGTCCAAATCTTGCGCCATCATGCTCCGAGACACATCCACTGCAACAGCAATATCCATACCGCTTTGTCGGCTTTCAATCCAAGTCCAACCAATCCGAGGCCCAGCGCTTGAAACAATAAGGCTAATTAAAGCTAAGCTAATAAAAATTCCCTTTAACCACGATACTATCCGTCGCAATGTCCAGCGAGGGGCTCCCATACAAATGGATGATTGTGCGATCGAGAGTCTCAGTCTAAGACGGTAAAAAGCTAGGTACAATAATAGCGCCAGTGCAGGTAAAAGGACTAGCCAGTTTAGGCGAGCCACATTCAACCAACTCATCATCGGCCACGAGTTCATAAACAAATCCTGCAAATGATTCCAATACTTCATCATGCAGGAACTCTCCGATACTTTGTCAATCGCCACAATGCTTCAGCTAGCAGCAGTAAAATTGCGGCCGCGATGATCGGTGAAAAAATGTCGCGACCGCGATGCTCATCCTTATCTTCGCGGCGATTTTTCTCCAGCTTGTCAATCTCGCGATAAACATTGATCAACGCATTGGTGTCGACTGCGCGGCGATACACGCCCCCCGTTTCATCTGCAATACGCTTAAGGGTGGCCTCGTCTATGTCGCCTTTAATATGAAATACCCGGCCATTCTGTACAATCGGCACGATTCCATCACTACCTACCCCAATGGTGTGAACGCGAATTCCTAAGGCTTTGGCAGCCTGTGCAGAAGCCACAGGGTCAATACGACCAGCATTATTGGCACCGTCCGTTAGCAACACGACAACGTGACTTTCGCCCTGTGTATCCTTCAGTCGTTTAATAGCAACAGCCAGCCCGTCGCCTATAGCTGTCCCGTCTCCTGCCATTCCAATTTCGACTCTATCTAAAAATTTTTGAAGGACGTCGTGATCTAACGTCAACGGAGCCTGAGTGTAAGCTTCACTTCCAAAAACGACCATGCCAATGCGATCGTCAGGCCGAGCCTCGATGAAATCGGCAATAACGACTTTAATCACCTCAAGGCGGTCAGGTCGCTGCCCGTTAACCTCGAAGTCCCGAGCCCGCATACTGCCAGATGTGTCAATGGCCAGCATCACATCTATGCCGTTGGTGGTTCTTTTGCCCTGACGCTCTCCAAGCTGCGGCCGTGCCAATGCAACGATGACTAATAATAATGTTAACGTTCTCAAAACCCAACCGCCGTGCCTAAGAATCGGAATTTTTTTTCGGACATGACGCGGAACCATAATTAACGTGCTCGCTATCGGAATCGCATGACGACGAGCTCGTCGATCCGTCCAAAAAGGCACAAAAATGAGCGGCAAAGCAAGGAGCCATAATGGCGTCATAAAAGTGAACGGCATGGCGAAAGGGAAGCTTGAAAAAATATTATTTATCAAAGACACGCAACTCCCCCTTCTCACTCGGAACTCCCTGTTCCAATCGATGACACCAGTCCACCAAATCCGATAGTATTTTGGCGCCCTCATCACAATTGATTCTATGCCCACCAAAACGCACACGGTCCATGCGACCTAGTATTTGCTGTAGCTCTTGTTCTGTCAAAACCTCCAGCTGTACTTGACGTTTAGACAAAAGAGCCAATATCTCCTCGGTGGTACTTTCGGCCAGTGGCAATCCTATACGAAGCTCAAGGGCTCGCCGGAGGCAAAGACTCACCTCACTACTAAAATGATTCCACTCTAAATTTTCCTCTGAGTTCCCAAGATCAAGTCCCGGAACTCTAATAAGGCTAATGGAAGCGCGCAGCCTTGCCCAGGCCGTCGGATCAAGAACTTTTGAGCTCTCATTCCCCATCTTCATTCGACGACGACGTTGCCAGTCCATGAGAAACATGACCATTGCAGCGAACAGTGCCACAAGCAAAATAACACAGGCCCCCACCAAAAACGGCTTAGGAGTAATCGTGTCGCTCGGCCCAAGTGCACCCTTCATTCCATGAGGCGGAGTTTTTTGCAATTCTGTTGTTTTTGCATCGGCTTTTGCATCGTCTTTAACAAGATTACTCATCTTTTTATTCTCCGACCTTGATGGTGTCGAAGATAAGCGGCCAGGGGATCAATGGCCGAATCATTGGATTTAACCGTAAACATATCGGCACCCGACTTACGCACGACGTCTTCTAAGTTTTGAATTCTAAGATGATGGGCGTCAACAATGGACTTTCTAGTAAAACGATTTGATGTATCAACCTCCACTAACTCGTTTGTTTCACGATCGACAAACACACTCACGCCCCCACCTAAAAAATGACCTCCCTCGCTTATAATAGCTCCGTCTAGAGGATCTTGGCCCATATGTACGCACGTCACGTCGTGTTGTTTTGCAACCCTTCCAAGCGACTTGGAAATTGGACCTGTTAAAAAATCTGAAATAACAAAGCAAACCGCTCGCCGCCTGACCACTTTCGCCACTTGATCCAAGGCTCCGTCAATATTCGAACCTGTGCCCTGTTTTGTCCAAGTCATCACGTCGCGAATAATTCGCCACACATGGCCTTGGCCTTTTCTAGGCGGGACATAATGTTCGACCGATGGACCAAAGAGCATAAGACCCACGCGGTCGTTTCCCCGAATCGCTAGCCAGGCGATAACAGCCGCCAATTCCGCAGTGGCATCCCGACGGGATCGCTTCAGGCCAGAGGCTAACGAGGCACTAATATCGACCAATAGCATGACCGTCAACTCGCGCTCTTCGCGAAAGACCTTTATAAACGGCTGGTTCATTCTCGCTGTGACATTCCAATCAATTCCTCGGACATCGTCTCCAGGAACATATTCCCTGACTTCGTGGAATTCCATTCCGCGTCCATGAAACGCACTTGCATAGTCCCCCGACATGAGATCTGTCGCCATGTGACGACCCCTCAAATCAAGAGCCTTAATACGCGCAATTGTTTCTGCAGATAACATTGATGGACTCGCTCCCTTAAGGAACCTCAACCCGGTCAAGAATTTTTTGAACCACGCGCTCACTCGTGATCTGTTCTGCTTCCGCCGCGTAACTAAGGGTTATGCGGTGACGCAGAATATCCATGGCGACATCTTTAACATCTTGTGGCGTTACGAAATCACGACCCTGTAACAACGCATTCACCCGAGACGCTTTCTCCAAAAATAACGTGGCCCGTGGGCTAGCGCCCGTATCAATCCAAGGCACGATTTCCGTCATTTTATAACGAGCCGGTTCCCGACTAGCAAAAACAAGGCTAACTATATACTGGTGGATCTTGTCAGAAACTCTAACCTTTGAAACTAGCTGTCGTCCCTCGATAATGTCAGACCGCGATAGAACTGATTTTAGCGGCGCAGTAAGGGTTCCCGAACTCGCCCGCCTCAGCATTTCCATTTCGTCTCGCTCGCTTCCATAAACAACTTTAACCTTAAACATAAAACGATCCACCTGAGCTTCAGGTAGCGGATAAGTCCCCTCTTGCTCCACAGGGTTCTGTGTGGCCATGACAAGAAACGGGTGCTCAAGGAGAAAGGTTTCACTACCGATTGTTATTTGACGTTCCTGCATCGCCTCCAAAAGCGCCGATTGCACTTTGGCCGGAGCGCGATTGATTTCATCCGCCAAAACCAAATTTGAAAAAAGAGGACCTTTGCGAACGTGAAAGGTTCCTTGCTTGGGATCATAAACCTGAGTCCCTGTAACATCCGCGGGCAACAAATCAGGAGTGAATTGAATTCTGGAGAATTTTAGCCCAGTCAATTCACTCATGGTTTTGACGGCTAGTGTTTTTGCGAGACCAGGCAAGCCCTCTAACAAAACATGACCATCCGCAATCAAGGCCATCAAAAGTCGCTGCCCCATATAAGATTGACCAACAATCCGTGATGAAAAACCAGCCATAACGTGTTCAATGCGTTCCGAGAACTGCTTGATTTCTCGATCAAATTCGCCGACATTTGAAGCGCTCATAGTACCCCCCAAAAAAATGAATTTTTATTCACTGAGGGAATATTATAATCGAAGATGCAAATTATTCAAGAAACTTTCGACGAACATGCCCAATAACATTGAAGTTTAGGCCTCAATTCAAAAATTATTTTTCGTAAGGAGGCCACGCCGTCACTTTCACGCCATTCCAATTGACTTAAATCTAATCTACTTCTAATCATCTGTATTTTTGGGAAGGTCATTCTTGCCCAAATTAAACTTTCTTCGTCGATTAATTTCTGTTGTATGTAACGCAAAGCACGACGCTCATGCCGAGCGGCCAGAAGAATATCAATCCACCATTTCGCAAACCGTATATCTATTTTTTCGAGTTTTTTTCGTTCGAAAACATTCAATAGAAACTGAACGTCTGTTGTCAGGGCCATTGCCTCTCCCAATTTTTCTAAAACACCCTCCCAGTCCTCATTGGTAACAAGCCTGTTAAACTGTTCCTTTACATCTTTCTCTTCATCTAGGTTATATTTGTAGACCTCTTCCCGCCTAGGACTACTCGCTGGCGCCAGAATCCCAATCTTGGCCCTGGATTGCTGCACAGAATCTGGAGGCAAAATTCTAGCGGGAATTCCATCCGCATTACTAGAAACAGAAATCCTAGCTCTGATGTCATTTCGTGGCTCAGCTAGGATTGGGTTCGTTTTACTAACCGCCTCGCTTTTATGACTTTGAGAACCCTCACGTTTAATAAGAAATTGTGACTCCTCAGGCTCGACCTGAGATCGAGATTTTGGGTAGTCCAGCGCCACGGTCTGCGGGACTAGAAATTCCAATTCCTTCTCAACTTCGTAGGAATTTTGAGTGTCTGCCTCGTCAGGAGTCCCAGGCACAAAACCTGACTTTACACCAATCAGTGGTTCTTCAAACACCAGCTCTGGAGCAAACACCGGCTCTGGAGCAGGCTGACGATTGAAGGTCGGAATGTTCAAGACATCAATATTTTTTGTTTCTGGCTTTGCTAGTTGCTTTTTCCGTGGCTGAACACCGAGCGAACTGAGTGAAGCCACATCAAGCCCAGCTGCACCATAAAACTTCTCGTCCCAGCGCAACGGCTCTCCCATGACTTGGACCTGCTGTGCGATTTCCTGCTGCGATAAGACTATGGTCACATGCTCCTCAATCGCTAGTTGAGCGAGATTTCGATCGTCCTGAGATATTTGCTTATTCCAAAATCGCATCATCTCCGCGCGAATCATGGCCGATTTCTCCGGCATTTTTAACACCACTAAAGCATCAATAATCAGCGCAATATTGGCTGCGCGTGCAAATCCAGCTTTATATTCTTTGAAAGCTATTTCAATGGCTCGCATTGGATAATTTGGCATTAAAGTTTTTGCGAGTTTCGAGATTGAAGCTGCACGGTCCTGTGCAGGACCATCGTTTACCAGCATTAGAAATCGATCGACCAATTTCAGTTCCATTGGCTGCTCTTCGATAATCTTCAATAATTTTAGAAGCCCAGGACTCATCCAACCCTCCCGTTATGCTGGTTCATCGGCAAGGAGGAGACTTACATAAAGCGGAAAGTTTTGCCTATAGACCCCGACCCCTAGCGAATGCGCTCATTGCAATCGGAGAGAAAAGGTCACGACCGCGATGTGCTGATTGATACGTACGGATTTTACTATTTTAAATGGGCATTTTAGTGCAAACCACAATACGCAGCTTGGACTTTCACTGCACCATCTAGTCAGTGACTAGACTCCCCATTCTTGCAAGAATTTGGTGGTGACCTGCCCCTCAATAAATCGTTTATCGTCTAGTACGCGTAAATGAAAAGGGATATTCGTCCGAATTCCGTCCACTTTCATTTCGCGTAATGATCGCCGCATTCTCGCTAAACACTCTTCTCGGTCGCGACCCCAGGTTATTAACTTGGCCACCATTGAGTCGTACAACGACGGGACTGTGTAACCAGCATAGAGCATCCCGTCAACACGCACCCCAGGACCTCCGGGCTCATGATAAGCGGTAACCTTGCCTGGCCACGGAGCAAAAGTCACAGGGTCTTCGGCGTTTATACGACACTCAAGTGCATGACCGCGCAGTTCAATTTTTGTGGGATCAAAAGATAGCTTATGCCCGCGAGCAATATTTATTTGTTCTTTGATTAGGTCTACGCTTGTGATCATCTCCGTCACCGGATGCTCGACTTGCGCCCTTGTATTTACTTCCATAAAATAATATCGGCCATCTTCATCCATTAGAAACTCAACAGTCCCAAGGCTTTGATACCCAACAGCCTTAGCAAGACGAACGGCCGTGTCACCAATTTCTTTTCGTCGGGCAGGAGTCATAATCGGACATGGAGCCTCCTCTAGCAACTTTTGATGGCGTCGCTGAATAGAACAGTCCCGTTCACCTAAATGCCCTACGTTGCCATGCTCATCAGCAACGAGCTGGACCTCAACATGCCGTGGCCGCTCGCAGTAACGCTCAATAAATACGTCAGAATCACCAAAACCAATTAAAGCCTCGCTGCGAGCGAGTTCATATTGTTTCGTGACTTCATCCATAGAGCGAACGATCTTCATCCCGCGGCCGCCACCACCTGAAGCGGCTTTGATGATCAGCGGAAACCCGATTTCTTTGGCAAGCTTCATGGCGTCTTGAGACGTCTGGACGGCTCCAATACTCCCCGGAAGCATCGGTACGCCAGCTTTTTCTGCAAAAGCACGGGCCTCCACTTTATTGCCAAGGGCTCGAATATGCGAAGACTTTGGGCCAATGAATTTAACCTTGTACTTTTCACATATCTCAGCAAATTTAGCATTTTCCGACAAGAATCCATATCCAGGATGGATGGCATCAACACCCGCAATCTCAGCGGCACTCATAATGGCAGAAATAGAAAGATAACTTTTTGCACTCGGCCCAGGTCCGATACAAATGCTCTCATCGGCAATCCGAGTATGCAACGCATCACGATCAGCAACGCTGTGGATGGCGACTGTTTGGATTCCTAATTCTTGACAAGCACGAATCACACGGACTGCGATTTCGCCTCGATTGGCAATCAGAACCTTTTTCATTTGTTTTTATCCTGCTTATTCAATGACGAAAAGAGACTGATCGAATTCGACCGGCTGCCCATTTTCGGCAAGTATCTCTCGAATCACGCCGTCGCGATCCGACTCAATCTCATTCATAAGTTTCATGGCCTCGACGATACACAAACTTTGCCCTTTACGAACGCGTGTGCCAATTTCTACAAATGGATCCGACCCAGGAGTGGTCGAACGGTAAAACGTCCCAACAAATGGAGATTTTAGTGCATGACCACTGGCAACGGCCTTTGCCGGTGCTGATGCTGGCTCTGATTTCGTCGCTGATTGGCTGGTCGAATGACCCATGGCTGCACCGCCCATCATCGGATTGCCCATCATCGGATTGCTCATCATAGGCATTCCCATCATCGGCATTCCTGACATTCCTGCGGAAACTGAAGCAGGCTGCATGGTCACTTCAATTTTTTGGTCTTTTGACTCAAACTTAACGTGATTAAACCCTTGCTTGCGCATGAGTTCCATCAGCTGCTCAACATTTTTCAAATCCACGAATCACCCACTAAAAATCTAATTTAAATTATAATTATGTGCCGTTCAGAACGTTAGAATTCGCAAATAATTAGGACTGCACTTTTGAAAGATACTCGTTAGTTCTGGTATCAATACGAAGTACGTCGCCCTCTTTAATATGAAAAGGCACTTGAATCGTAAGACCCGTTTCAAGTTTAGCAGGCTTGCCGCCGCCGCCAGAAGTATCCCCTTTAATGTTCGGCTGGGTTTCGATCACTTTTAGGTCAACGTGATTCTCGACATCAACCGCAACGGCGCGACTACGAAAAAATGTGACTCGTGCAGTACGGTTTTCAACCATATAATTAGCAGCGTCGCCAACCTCATCATCAGAGAGAGTCGTCTGCTCGTAATTTCCGACATCCATAAATGTCCAGCGATCTCCTTCCTTATAGAGATACTGCATTTCGCGTACTTCAACATCGGGAATGGCCACCTTTTCACCTGACTTAAACGTCACTTCTACGACCTGGCCGGTCTCGAGATTTTTAAGCCGCGTGCGACAAAAAGCATTTCCTTTGCCTGGGCTGACGTGTTGGAATTCCACTATGTTCCAAGGCTTGTTATTGTATTCAATTTTTAAACCTTTACGAAAATCTTGCGTAGAGTACATGAAAATTCCTCATTCAATTAAAATGACCAGGAGCACAAGCTGCTAGTGTTTGAGCCGTGAAGGTATCTCAATTGTTGGGCCTATGGCAAGACATTCAAAGCATATAGCAGGAGGATACGACCTCCTCCCCCGTTTTGGGTCAAATTATGCCGTTTTTTTAGTCGCACCAGCCGGAATAAAATTTCCACGAATCGTTAGCGCTCTTAATTTGGTGATTTTTTCTTCTGGAACACCAACAAATTCCGCCTCTGAGACATATTTTCCCCATCGCAACTTCTCAGATTTTTTGATCCTAAAAACAATATGATCTGCGCAATGCTTCAAAATTTTCTGGAGTTCTTCGATATTCAACGGCACAAGCCCGCCCACCTGGAAGCGCACTGAAGACTTTAAGCGAATTCCCACCTCTGTAATCTCGGTCACAGTAACATCGGGTTGAAAGATATCAATCCCTATGAGCTTCGCCTCAAAGTCACAATTGGCTGTGGAAAATACTTCTGCCTTCTCATCTCCCCCTAATAGGGCACCCACTTTAGTCAGCAGAGTTCCTGATAAGATCGGCTTTACGATATAGTCCGACGCACCATAGGAGACCGCCGTCTTGATCGTTTCAGCATCCCTGTTAGACGATATAAAACAAATTTTAGGCAAAAATAGTGGGTTGATCACCTTAAGGTGCTCTAAAAAGGCAAACGCTGTGCCGTCACCGAGCTGCACGTCTAGAATCAAAAGGTCTATCTCAAACCTTTTAGCGCGCAGCGCGTCCATACATTTTTGGACGGTCGCAACACCTTGGACCGTGTATCCTGCCGCTTGCAACACCGTGCAGAGATAATGAAGTATTTCATTATTATCTTCTACGATTATGATATTTCCCATCGTTGACCTCCAAAACTCTGTGGGCTGCCCTGCTATCCTTGAGTACCTTCAGGCTCATGAGCAAAGTATCGGACTGTCGATTTCCGACATTAGGTATAAATTAGCACCCCCTAATAAACGCCCCATATATTTACACCTTGTTCCTTTTGCATTGAGGTGCAAAGATAAGGGATCACGACTTAAAATCGAAATGTATGGCAAAATCACAAATCACTAACGCGTCAATAGAAATTGCACTCAATCATGAACAAACCACTTTTAAATCTCGAAATAATTGAATCCGTGTGTCGTCAGCTGCCGAATTCAACGGCCAGTCAGAAGTTTTGGGTTGAGTCTCTGACACTCTCTCTTGATTCATTGGACGCAAGTCTCGAACGATTTAATATGGCCCTTGTCGAGAAAAATGTCGCCGAACTGTCGAAATCAGCACATAAAATTAGTGGGACGATTGGTTTTGTGGGTGCATTGAAACTCTGTGACCGCCTTAACTCTATTCAAGCGGAATGTGACTCCGCGAAATTTTCGTGGCCCTTGCCTGATGAAGTCCAAATTCGCGCTACACTTTCTCAAATCATTTTAGAACTTCAGGCCGCACGGCTAAATCCCCCGATTTAATGGACGACTGCTTTTTTTTCAACCCGACGCATTTTAAATGGCCGTCCCTCGTCTTTGCTGCCGATCAATGCTGCGAGCTTAGAATGCCGCACGACTTTAAGCAAATCACCACGAAAGGACGATAGCTGTACGAATCGTTCGCGCTGTATTCCCTGTCCTGGAACTTTGATGTCTTTACCACCAGTCGCATGCACAATGTCTCCGGAATCGAGGCTATGAATGGATTCGACGATGACCACATGGCCTCTATAGACCAACATATCGCCAGGAATTATTTGTCCGATGTTGGTTCCAAGTGAAGATAAATGATAATTATTTTCTAGTTTGGCGGGGTCCATTTCAAGAATTTGCGTGGTTGTAATATAGGGAAAAGGAAGGCCTGCACGCGCAAAAACCATCTGGGTAAAATGAGAACAATCTATACTGCACTTGTTACAAACAGGACATTCCTTAAAGCGAAGTTTCGGTGACGGCTGTAATTTTTCAAGACAGTCGTTACACAGGTCACACGCCTTATCATCGCCAAGACTGGCGCCGCCAAACACATATGAAACCTCGAGGTTTTCAAGCATATCGACCCCCGCTTGCCTAAGTTTCATTTGGTAATTTGACAAATCCGAACCCACAGCGACGCCAGAGCCCATTAAATGACCAATTAAACAAAATAATTTCAGCGCGTTACAATAAATTTTTCTCATTTTTAAAACCCTCTCTCACATTATAGCTCAAGATTCCGATAAAATAGATGAATATTCTGCAATGGACTATACTAGAGCTACGGATCAATCGTCTTTTGAACCAAAATGAGTATGCGAGGCTGGATGGATTCGAATAAATTCAAATTGATTAACGAGGACCGCAGCCCTGCTTCCCCCTCTGGTGAGCCCTCGTCCGATAAAAACACTCCTACGTTTTGCGAGCTGCCGACGCTGCAAAATAGCGCAGCCGTATTTTCAAGACCCTCTACGCCGCTTTTTAAATTTAATTACTTCCGTGCGGCACTTCTTTTTGAGCTTTTTTTGCTGATTGCCATGGGGTTCTTCGTCTGGACTTTCTGGCATAATTGGTGCCCTGACGGTGTCGAAATGTGCCTTGGCACAAGCAAACTTGCGCCCGCCCATTTCTTAATACTATCCTTTCTGCGGCCAATCCTATTGACCCCGAATGTGTTCACGTCAATCCTAGCCGCAAAATCCTTTAGCTCCGGACACGCCATTGTTTTGGCGGCATTGGGCAGTGCGATTTCCACCATTCCTGTTTATGGCATGAGTTATATTGTAGGTCGTCGCATCGTCATTCCATGGATGAGCCGAAATCTACCCTCGACGTTGCGGTTACTGCGGACGCAGGACTATAAATTTATATTTGCCGCACGTTTAATTCCAATTGTCCCCTTTGATGTTTTTAGCTTTATCGCCGGAGTTTTTACACTTAATCCCAAAAAGGTTCTAAGTTACACTCTACTTGGAATTTTGCCGGAATGCATTGTGATGGTGTATCTATCGTCTCCAAATATAACCGTCGTTGGCCGGACGGTTAATGCCATAGGCCTATCTGCAGGGCTCATTCTAGTTCCCTTGTTTATTTTTGAGTGGCAAAGCCGTAAACGTGGGCGAAGTCTTTGGTCGACTCTCACTAAGGCCTACCAAGAAATTACAGACGAAGCCAGCAAGAATAACCAAATCGTCCGTCGCCACCAAGTTGTCGATCCTACCAAGACGCCTGTCCTACTACTCTACGGATTCTTTTCGTCCCAAAGAACGCTAGTTGTTATGGAACGGCAACTTATTGCCGCTGGATTTGACGTTTTAAGTTTTAATCTAGGCGGGCTTTTTAATACTTTTTTCACGCATGGCGTCCTAGAAACGTCTAGCTTTATCGACTACAAACTTAAACGACAAATGGATCGCTATGGTTTCAAAAAAATTCACATTGTAGCTCACTCGAAGGGCACTCTTGTTGCACTTTGGTGGTTACTGAAGCTTGGCGGCCACAGGTACTGCGACAAGCTGGTGGCCGTGGCGCCACCATGCAACGGAAGCTATTTTACCTACCTTGCTCTGGTTACGCCTCTTGGCTTCTTCTGGCGTGATGTTTGGCAGATGCGGCCGGGGAGTCGGTTTTTAAAAATTCTAAAAGAAAGTCATGTTCCCGACAGCCTTCAGATTCATCAGATCTACAGCACCAAGGACACTGTTGCGCGAGGGGAAAATGGAATTTTTATTCCTAAAACCGGGCAAAAAAATGTTCACAGCTATTCTATGAATGGCTTAAGTCATTTTGAATTTATAACTCGTCGTGAGCCCATTAAGGAGGTCATTAAGATCTTAAAGGACGACGCTGAAACCAGTCGCCTTCTTGATGCGGAAGATGTGACTCCTCTAACCAGCCTTACGGGATCTTAACTTATAGCCTGCGAACTACTATTACTATTTTTTATTAGGGTTATTAGGGTTATTAGGATTTCCATTTGTTCGGTCATTATTGTCGGATCGCTTTTCTGTCCTCTGATCGGAGGATTTAGGCCCTTGATTTGAACGATTGCGATCTTGACCTTGATTTGAACGATTGCGATCTTTTCCTTGATTCCGGTTATCTTGAGCAGGCTTTTTGCCGCCATCTCCCATGAGCAAATCTAAATCAATGCCCTCCGCCCAAACGTCTGCCTCACTGTCAACAGCATCTCTTGGCGCCTCTTTGGATCTCTCCAGCACTTCGACTTCGGTAACCTTTGCCGTCAAGAGACGACCATCTGCCGTTTCAAAAATAACCATTTGATTCAAAATATCTGTCTTAATAATATTTCCCGTATCACCGTCCGGCAGCATCCTGACCCGAGTTCTGAGGGGCGGAAGCCGACGACGCAAATCGGTGTAGGCATCGTTCTCGTAAGTCAAACAACACAGCAATCGTCCACAGCCACCCGACACTTTGTTTGGATTAAGTGCTAAATTTTGATTCTTGGCCATTTTTATTGATACAGGGACAAAATCCCGTAAAAAACTAGAGCAGCAATATTCTCGTCCACAAATTCCAAGCCCACCTACGAGCTTAGCCTCATCACGGGCTCCTACTTGTTTCAATTCTACGCGCGCACGAAGGGCTCCCGCCAAGTCTTTGACCAGGTCTCGAAAATCAATGCGACCCGGCGACGAGAAATAAAGCGTGATTTTATTGCCTCGCATCTGCATCTCAGCCTTCATAATTTTCATATCAACTTTAAATGACGATACCCGCTCGCGTGCAATTTCCATCACCTGAGCCTCTGACATCGAACCAACGTCCTCTTTGTCGTTGTCGCTGGCGATTCGCATCACAGGCTTGACTTGCATTTTTTCAACGTCTGCGTTCGGCTTAATCTCAACACGGACGACCTTCGCAACAGTGACTCCGCGGTCAGTATCAACGACGACTTGATCACCGATGGTCAGCAACAGATCTCCCGCTAGGAAGTCAAATATTTTGCCTGCACGATTAAACTGAACACCAACCAAATTACTAAATGTCATAAATCTCTCTTTTCCCAACGACAGAGCCCAATAGACTCCGCTACCAATTGCGCATTTAAAACAATTTTACCAATCACGGAAAGACGTCGAACCTCACTCAAAACACTTCGACGCCGAAGTCGAATGATTGCCTCGGTTTGCTCTTGATTCGCCGCACCAGTCCCGCACAACATATTTTGACTATAAATCCTCGACAATTCCCATTCGACCGCACTGAGAATCTCTGGCACCTTTGCTTTGTGAACTCTCGCCAAGTCCGACGCTGCCTGTAAAACCTGTACGGGCCTTGTTGCCGTCAACAACGTGTGCACATCACTATGGAGGCCACTCATCTCGTTCGGTACACTCTCGTCCATTTCTCGATAGATATTTCCGATACTATACCCTAGGCGCAGGGCCCACGTCTTTAGTTTCTCCTCAGACTCTGGAGGACGGCCAAGCTCCTGAAGCTTAGCGCGCATCCACTGCGTGACTATTTGTCGCGCTGGAGGTTTCACTTTCCACCGTAGACAGCGACCACGCAGAGTCGCCGGCAAAATGAGCGGGCGACTAGTGGTCAAGATCACTCGCACTTGTTCTGACGGCTCTTCAAGAGTTTTAAGCAGGCGATTAGAGGCTTCCATCGTCATGCGATCCGCATTCATAATCACTCCGAAACGAATCTTGTCAGCACTCAATATATCAAAAAATTCTTGTAGCTGCTCTACATCTGAAGTTTTGATCGTTTCTCGCCCTAAATCCAAAATCATCACGTCTCGATGAGTGCCCGCGAGTACCCCTCTACATGAACTACAAACTCCACATGCCCTTTCAGAAAGATTCGTGGCGTCACAAAAAAATCTAGCGGACATCCATGTGGCCAAATGGCGTTTGCCTGCACCTTCACGCCCTTCAAGCATCACCACAGGATGCATGCGAGCCGTGTCGAGGCATCGACTAAGATCCGCCATTATTTCGTCTAGGCCAATCAATCGACGCCAGTCCAGTTTGCCGGCGTGAGACTGCACCTCAGCGGTAGACGAGCTACCTACTCGTGGCCGAAGTGCTCTAGTTGATGGCTTTTTTGCTACTATATTTGCCAACGCCGCTCCAGCTCCGTGCATGCATCTTGAAAAACTTTTTCTTGTGGCAACGATGCATCCAAAATAAAAAACCGACTAGGATAAAAACCCGCCACTTTGCGAAACCCCTGTCGCAACTTTTCTAGGACGACATCTCCTGCTTGATCAAACCGCACTGCGTCATCATCGTTCGAAGCAACACCCCGTCCACCAATACGCCCAGCGGTCAATGCTACATCACAATCAAGAAGAAAGGTCAGGTCTGGAGCTAAACCTCCGGTTGAAAACTGAATCAACCACTCAAGATTATTCAGTGCAACACCGCCGTACAATCCCTGATAGACTCTGGTTGAATCCGTAAACCGATCACAAATAACCCACTTCCCTGCTTGAAGCGCAGGTTTAATGACTTTTCCAACGTGCTGAGCACGAGCCGCAGAGACTAATAGAGCTTCCGTCTCAGGCATAAACTCCTCGCCAACAGGCGGAGATTTAAACACGCGACGAACCGCATCCGCAATCGGCGTGCCTCCTGGCTCTCGAGTCGACAAAACCTTAAGATCCTTCGACTCCAACCATTTTACGAGGGAACTCATAAGAGTGGATTTACCTACGCCCTCTCCGCCCTCAAGGGTTATAAATCGAGATTGAATCGCCACTTAGGTCCGCCTACCTAGCTAAATGTGTGTTACGTCCGCCCAGACATAACAACACGAAAAAGACTCTGTTACAAGACCAAAAATAGCGCTTTCTTCTTTTATTTCGCGCAATTGCACAAACCTCGCTGGACAACAAACCAACCTACAACCTAGCACACCCTTGAGACTTTAGAATATGGACCGATATAGAGGCATCTCAACATGCATCTAAATTGAATTAGCATTGGCGTATTGGAGTGTTAGAAAGTACATGGCCCACAAACCATACATACTTGGACAAGTTGTCGCTCGAGGAGGGATGGCGGAAGTCTATCGCGGCCTACAAATTGGGCGGGACGGCTTCCGACGCTTAGTGGCCATCAAAAGGATTCTCCCACAATGCTCCCAAAACTCAGAATACACAACCATGTTTAAAGATGAGGCGCATATTGGACAACGCCTTCAGCATCCAAACATCGTTAAAGTTGAGTGTTTCGATACCATTGAATCCTCTGCCTGCATCATCATGGAATTTGTTGATGGCCTGGATTTACGCTCGGTATTGGCAGCGGTCGAACAGAAAAAAAATCAACCTGGCGGATTAAAAAATTTTACGCCTGCTCTTTGTGCTTACATAATCGCCGAGGTAGCTCGCGGCCTGCACCATGCGCACACTTGCGAGGATCTCGTTAGTCGCAAGCCACTAAACATCATTCATCGAGACATTTCTCCACAAAATATTTTGATCTCCTGGGACGGGGAGGTTAAAATTACAGATTTTGGAATTGCCGCAGCAGATCGTGATTTCAAACAAACTGAAACAAAGGTCGGTATTGTAAAAGGCAAATTCGCCTACATGAGTCCAGAACAAATTAGCGGCAAGAAGTGCGATCCAAGAACCGACATATTTGCGTTATGTATTGTGTTCTGGGAAATTCTTGCGATGAAAAGACTATTCAACTCTGAAAACGAAATTGATGTCATTGAAATGGTTCGCGGATGCAAAATTACAGAGCAGCTCTCAAAACTAAATCCAGGAGTGTCCCAAGAGCTCGAGAAGATCGTTATGCGAGGATTGGAACAAGATCCTTCTAAGCGCTATGAATCCATGCTTGCCTTAGACAAAACTATTCGCAGATTTCTCGCAACAACTCGATCATCCGTCTCCGGCCGTGAACTTAGCCTCATTCTGGGCGAAATTCTGCCTGAACGAAAAGAAAAGTCCAAAGAAGATACACGCTTGCTTTTGAATAATATTGCGATTAACGATTCCAAAGCCCCATCCCATAAAAGCAAGCAACCGAATATCGAATTGACCCTAGATGCGAATGCCGACACAACCGGACTTAAGATTAATTCAAATAGATCGCTGCACGCCACAAATGCACCGTCATCTCTCATTAGACAGCCCAACAGCAAATACACTCAGCCCAGAAACCCAGACCTGGCTGCGCAATCAAATAGGAATAAGACACAAAATTCAAACACATCTAGTCACGGGCTGATAGGACTCGCAGTGGCAACTGCATTATTTTTTGGAGGATCCATTTTATTTAAAAATTACCAACAGGATGCAAAGCGATCACTCTATTTCATTGTCAAAAGTACGCATCAGTCCGTTAAAATAAAAAATAACGGAATCCCCCAGTTCAAAGGGCAGTATGTTGGAACTCCGATCAAAATTCGCCTAGAGAACGGTGTCAATAACGTAGAAATCTCTCGGGATGGCTACCAGTCAGAGGTTATGCTCATTAACACCGACCAAATGTTGGACAAAAAATTCGAGAAAATCCAACTCAAGGCTGTAGCCACCTTTTCACCGGTAAGGATTGAATACCATGGCAGTGGCGCAACGGTCTTAGTAAATCATGGATTTGCTAAAAAAATTATGAACGTTAAATCCTCATTTTTTGATGTCCTGGATATTACAAGCGCCACGACCTCAGACATCTCAGTGGTACGCAAAGCTCCTGCCAAATCATTTTCCTGTTCATTCGTGCCGATGAATACAACCACAGCTCGACCCTTGCTGTTGATGATTGATGACGTGCGCGAGTCTTGCTCTTTCTCGATCCCTGCACCCAGCAAGAGAGGAGACTAAATGCGGCATCAAACTAAAAATATAATTCTACTATCCGTTAACATTGCCCTTTGGTCGTTAAATTACCTAAGCCATAGCCAAACATTTTCGCTCTTCGCAAAAAGTGGCACACCTGTTTCCCTTGAAGTCGATCCACCACGATTTAGATTAAGTGTTGATGGTCAACCATGGAACGACAATAAATCTGTTAATGGATGGGTCAACTCGCCCCTCATTCTCAATATGCCCAAAGGAATTCACAAATTCACACTGGAACGTCCAGGCTACACGTCCCACAAATTCAAACTTTCAATTGAGGAGAGCCCTGTCACCCCAATTAAAACGGCACTTGAGCGCCAAGAAGCCGCAAAAAACATGGTTGAGATCATGGGTGTTGAAATAGAAGACGATGACCTGAGGGTCTCTATCGACGGCGGCACTGATGAAGGACTTCTACCACTTCTTCTTTATGATATTCTACCAGGAGAGCACGTTCTCGAAATAGAAAAAACAGGATTTACCTCCTTTAGGTCAAAACCCATTACGTGTACATTCATTGTACTTCCGGATAAAATTTTGGCTAAAACAAAAATTGTACTTTCAATTTCTGGTAAAAAAATCATAACCAGTCAAAATTGCAAACGCATAAAAATCGCTCATTAAACAAAGACAACGCACTTCCGCCCACAACTATTAGCCGGCCTCCTAAGGATAAAAGTCCATGATTTCACAAAGTCCATAGAAATCATACATTTATCCATTTAACCCGTTATAATCTATAGTATCCTTTAAAAACAAGGATAATAAGTTGACTTTTAAGCGGATTATAGCTATAAACTCATCAAAATCTAATATCAGCCGTGCCATTCTTCTTCTCTGACTATTTATGTACGTTGCTAACCCTGATTTTGCCCCAGACCTAGGAGTCTCCAAATATGATAACACCCGTTACCAAATTTCTTGCAGCAATCACCGTGATACTACTCGCTATTGCTTGC
Source organism: Bdellovibrio sp. ZAP7 (assembly GCA_945900755.1). GTDB lineage: Bacteria > Bdellovibrionota_B > Oligoflexia > Oligoflexales > RGVZ01 > CAMDKS01. The sequence goes on along the minus strand of CAMDKS010000017.1, from coordinate 29,206 downwards.
GGCACCAAAGTCGATACTGGCCGCAATGGACAGCCGATAGTGGCTGAAAAAACCGCAACCCCGAGCAACCCAGATGCACCGGATTTAAATAATCCTGGATCCCCAGATGTGGTTGCAAGTCCATCAGGTTCTTGCTTAAAAAAAACCACCTCAACGATTCCAGAAGAACTAGTCAAACTTTGTGCGGACTCAATCAAATCTGAGCCCGGCTTCAAGGATCTTCACCCAATTCTATGTGAAAAAGGCCACCTGATTGCGATCCTGAATCGCCCTAACTGTGGATGGGACGGGACGCCTAGTACAATGAAGCAGTTTATGGTGCATTATTCTATGAATACTGATCCCGCCCTTGACTATGAAGACGTCAATGCATCGGCTCTTCATGTTCCAGTTACCGTCGATAAAGTCCTCCGCGGTGTCCGCTTGGCCTTCGAAAATTACCCTGAGTTCAAACTTCAAGGCTACCAATGGATTGAAGGCACCCGTGAGCAAAGAAATCTAACCGGAAAAACATGGGAAGACGGCGTTGAGTACCGCTTTAGAGCCGACAAAGGCTTATACGAGATTGGCTATCAGGGAGTGAATAAGCTTTATCAGCTTTCACCCACTTTGTTTGTTCATCTTAATCGAGCCACTGGTGACTTTGAGCGCATTGCTGAGTTCTCCCAAATTGTTTTGTATCAGCAACAATCAGACAACTCGACGTTGGTACTTAAATTGGAACACCGACGAATTAAAAGTACGGGACTATATACCCTAGCAAAGAAAAGCGCTGCCGAGCTACTTTCCGACTTAATGAAAAAAGGATATACTAATGCCACTAAGCCATAACATTCGTCTACTCCCGACATCTGCCATTTTGATTTCTGCATGTTTTGTTGCCGCAAGCCTATCCTCATGCGGCGTCAATAGAAAACCTCATTATCCAAATAAAAATTATGGCCAATCCGCTGACGATCAGGCCACTGAAGCACAAGATCCAAACGAACCACGCGAGCCTAGCGAGCCAAGCAAGCCAAACGAGCCAAACGAGCCAAGCGAGCCAAGCGAGCCAAGCGAGCCAGAGACACCCACAGACCAAGTTCTAAGTCACTATGGTTTCGCTGGGTATTTCAATCTCGAGACAACCCGCCAAATCTTAAGAGGACCAGATTCAGACCGAAGTGGATCTGTTTCTCCTGGCGGTTGGAAAGATGCCGCAGCCGCATTTATTCTCAAGAAGATCATCGGAGAAAACACCATCGAGTCCTTGGCGATGCTCGTTCGACAAAACGGTGTTGGCCATGACACCGTCAAGCAAGATGCTGTGACTGGTGGCGGCGATAACATCGCTAAATTGAAACAAGACGACACCCAAAGTGGAACGCAGACCATCGACTGGGCTCTCTCAGGATCAGCGCTTTCGGCATCGTGCCCGAGTCAGTTTGTTTGCATCGAGCGCCTTGTTTGGGTGCCTACTGTTGGCAGCACTATGACCTACTGTTATTTTGATTATGAAACAAAAGCTCCAATTTCCATTCCTTATAGCCCAAATTCTAATTATTCCGCCGAAGCCTTTGCAGCGGCTTTGGGATCGGGCATTACCTCTCGCCCAATTGAAGTCGTCACCCACCCTGGCAATGTTGCCTGTGATGCGCCAGTTGAGATCCGTGATCCAAGGCCCGTCCAATACAAGCTCACAATGGGGACAAGAAGCTTACCTGTGCTCAAACGTGCGAACCATAAGCCTTTGACTGCAGACGCAGAAATCGTCATTGAATACAGTCTACTCGGCGGTGAACCACTCCAACCCTATTTACCAAAAGTAGGTCCGTTTATCGACCAGCTGACCCGACTGAACTCGAAAGTTAGTTATTTCATTAATAGTGAAAAGCATGTGCTTGTGAAAATTGACCGCACGATTCAATCCGTTTTAAAAATCGAAATTTCTGCCATTACTCGCTACCTACGCGAAACATACGGCGAAACCGTTGCTAGTTTATTTAATGCAGATCCTAGTGAGGACATAGAGGGCCTTCAGTTGGTCTATTCTTTTGAGTTCTGTACACATTTATCTGTGATTCCAAACGACTATAACCACTGCACCGGATACATTACTCCATGATACGTTACTCCATGAGTCTTCCGTCGAATAAAAAAGCTCTCGCAGCCGGGATACTCTATTCTGCGTTGATTGTGTCTCAAAAATCCAACGCCAATGTTCTCGGACTGTACCAAGCAGGTCCTGGCTGCAAATCAGCAGCCATGGAATCAGCTGGTGATTGCACTGAGGCCCAGACCTTGCTTTATAACCCCGCAGTCTTATCCAATATTTCAAATGGATTTTCCGGAGAACTTGGGCTTGCACGACTAGCCTATAGTTTTGAAAATCCAAATTTTGACCCCGTCCACCTCAGAGTCGTATCACCGATGTTTAGCGAGGGTTGGAAAACCACCTTTGCAGATGATCGCGGCGCCTGGGGATTTGCAGTGATGCCTGGTAGCAGCGCTGATCTCAACATAAAGGGCATTCCTCGCCGCATTAGCGGAACGGTCATGTCACTCAACGTGCGCACCAAGCGCCAACAATTTCATATTCCCATTGGCGGATCCTATGCCTTCCCAGATATTGGCGTTAACGTTGGTGCAGCCCTCCTTTACACCTACGACAACCGATCACTGAAGGCGGCCACGGTATCAGAACCAGACTCGACGATTATTGACATGAAGTCGAAGGGCAATTTTTTTCGACCCATCCTAGGCAGCACCTGGCGTAAAGATAATTATTCTGGCGCTTTGTCTTATATGTTTCCGCTTGAAAAACATTTTTCCGGGGACACTCGCATTGGGGGCGACCCTTCATTTGCCACCGAACAAGTTGACTACGACCCCGCCGTCGTTTTGCTATCCGCGCGAATGAAAATGGACGCCGTGGCATTGTCCACAAATTTCAATCACATTTATGGATCAAAAGGTCGTGGCATACAACGCGACGGAATCAACAGGACAACAAAAGTTTCAGACCTCAAAGACGTAAATCATGTCGGGGCTCGCATGTCCTACACAACGCCGAACCTCGGCGAAATCAGTGCTGCGGCCGCCTATTTAGATTCCTATTGGGGTGAAGGCTACTTCTATAATGATGCTGATGGTATTCCACACCACCAGAGCGGTCATTTGTTTGGGCAGTTCAATGCCATTCCCGTTCACACTCAAGCCATGTCATGGCGTTGTCAGTTCTCAGATTGGATGACGCATGCAGCCCTCACTCGCACGTATGGAGCCACGACCGTAAGTGGTCGGGGCGACAATCCTGGGTTTTATCAAATTGAGTTTGTTAGCCTGACCCTTAGCCTTCGCAAAAATATTTAAAACCCAAATATTGCCTAATTTACAGACATATTCCCCCTTAAACACAGATTAATCTGACAATCTGGTAGCCTTTGGTGTACATATTCTTATCCGTTTTTTGCCCATCGACATCTACCATACGAAGGATTTTATGAACGACAATCAGACTATCGGTATTCTTAAAGGACTAGTGATCGACGGCGTCAACAAGGCTAAATCAGGCCATCCCGGTGGAGCGATGAGCTCCATGGATTTCGCATATATTCTATTCACAGAATTTTTGAACTTCGACCCTGACGACAGCCAATGGATGGGGCGAGACCGATTCATTCTAAGTGCTGGGCACGAATCCATGTTGCAATACTCGATGCTCCACCTGATGGGTTGGTTGCCGATAGATGAACTAAAAAAATTCCGCCAGCTTCACAGTAAAACTCCGGGCCACCCCGAATACAAACACACCAAAGGCATTGAGTGCACCACAGGACCACTTGGGCAAGGTGTCGCTATGGCCGTAGGGTTTGCCGTTGCCGCACGCCATCTCGCTGCGAGCATCGATTCTACGTTATTTGGGCATAAAATATATGCTCTGATGGGGGACGGCTGCATGCAAGAGGACGTTACCCTCGGCGCAGCCTCGCTAGCCGGCCATTTAAAGTTAAATAATTTGATCTGGTTCTACGACCGTAACCGTCAACAGATTTCCGGCAGCATTGATCGCGCCACCAGTGACAATGAGGAAATGATTTTCAAAGGTTTCGGCTGGAACGTCTTAAAAATTGATGGGCATGATCATAACGCCATCCGCAAAGCACTGACTGACGCCAAAAAATCTGAGCGACCCGTTCTGATTATTGGCGACACGACCATGGCCAAAGGCTGTGCCACGATGGAAGGAGACCACGAAACCCACGGCGCTCCATTATCGGCAGAAGAGCGGGCTAAAACCAAACAAAAACTTGGCATCCCTGAAGGCGAGGATTTCTACTGTCCAGATTCTGCCATAAAGCATTTTCAACGCGGTTTTTCAGCCTTACGCTCAAAGGCACTCGCCTGGAAATCCTCGGTCGCCGACCGGATGAAAGACGCCGAATTTAAAACCAATTGGAACAAATACTTTGCCAAAGAAGACTGGTCGAAACTCACCCACCTAACCTGGCCGGTTGGCAGCTCCATCGCTTCTCGAAACGTGTTTGGCGAAGTCATCAAGCAATGGGCGACAGACATCCCTAATTTTATGGGTGGCAGTGCTGATTTAGAGCCTTCCAATATGACAGGTCCGTTCGCAAAAGCGGTGGGAGACTTCCAAGCCAACTCGCCAAAAGGTCGCAACCTTGCGTTCGGCGTTCGCGAATTTCCGATGTCCGCCATTGCTAACGGCATGGCACTTCACGGCGGCGTCATTCCCTTTGACGCAACATTTTTGACATTCTCGGACTACTCAAGACCAGCACTTCGGCTTGGAGCGATACAAAAAATCAGGGTCATTCACGAGTTTACCCACGATAGTTTTTATCTCGGAGAAGACGGCCCAACCCACCAGCCAGTAGAACACGTTATGAGTCTTCGCCTCATTCCAGATTTCTACTTGATGCGACCAGCCGAGGCTCGCGAAACACAGATCATGATGCAAGAAGCTTTGAAAATTTCACAGCCCTCAGCCATTTGCTTGTCTCGTCAAAAATTGCCAACCCTTGAACTTTCCGCTTCGCAGGAAGCCGATTGTCGACGGGGGGCGTGGATTGTTAAAGATCATGCCGCCCCAGATCTCATCATTTTTGCGACGGGCTCCGAAGTTTCACTAGCCCTTGCCGCCGCAAAAGATCTCCCTAAAATGAATACTAAAGTTGTCTCTCTACCTTGTTGGGAATTGTTTTTTGCCCAAGATAAATCGTTTCAAAATCGCATGCTCCACCCTGCATGTAAACAACGGGTAAGCATCGAAGCCGGCTGCACCCTCGGCTGGCAAAAATTTACGGGCCTCGATGGACTCAATATCGGACTGGACACCTTTGGCGCCAGTGCTCCAATGGAACAACTGGTTGAAGAATATGGATTTACGCCCGCCAAAGTGGTCGCCCGCATCACCGAACACTTCAAAGGATAGAACCCTTGCCGACCACGTCTAGCTTCGTTGCCAAAATGGACCCAAAACACGAGGAACGCGAATCCCTCGCCGCCGCGATTAAAGGGCTTGGTGTGGACGAGCACCTACGCCAAAAACAAGAGTCCTCGACCCGAGACCCCGTCGACGATTTCGCAGCTTGGCACGAACGATTTCGCCATGAATTGGCGACTGAATTTGGCGAGGTTCCCGACGACGACGACCTACCCTCCATCAAGAATTACATCAAAACCATTAAACAACAGATATCCTAATCAACGGACACCGCACGTTCCTACAGGAAATTTAGAATCAGGATGACCCAATGCAAGACGTTTCCAACTGTCCTAAATGCAAATCTGAAAATGCCTATTTTGATGGTCAATTATTTAATTGTCCAGACTGCGCCCATGAGTGGAACAACACGCAGGCGGCAGGCGATCCTGCACCTGAAACTACTGCAGGCAATAATTTTTGTGATGCCTACGGGAATTTGTTAGTGGATGGTGATTCCGTCACTGTCATCAAGGATCTAAAGGTAAAGGGCACATCATCGTCGGTCAAAGTAGGCACAAAAGTAAAAAACATTCGCCTAGTTGACTCTAGCGACGGTCACAATATCGCATGCAAAATTGAAGGCTTTGGCGCCATGAATCTCAAATCAGAATTTGTCAAAAAAGCTTAGATCAAATGACCGCGAGCGGCCTATCGCTCAACCTTAAAGGCAACCAGACGCGTATCGTGACCACCATGGGTAAAATGTCGCGTTTGGCATTTCAGGTGACTGCTCACGTTTGACATTTTCTTCAATAATATACTCCACGACTCCTCGTCTGGGCAAATGACGTAGCCGCACAAATCCAAGGATTTGGCCAACCGCGCCAAAGCAAGACCAAGGCGCTCGTAAATGGAGACTCCCCCAGTCTGCAGGGAGAGACGCATTCCATAGGGAGGATTCAACGGCAGAAAGACCTTACGCCCGGCAAGACTCGCTCCCCCAACATTTCGAAATAGCGCCTCGGGATGCTCAAGAAAGTCATTATCTTCCATCGAAATATTAAGCACCAAACCAGTGGCCAAACAAAAAGCCTTGGCCTCAGAATCAAAGACTTTCACCACGTCGTGACTCGTATCTCCAAAAACCATTTGCGGAGCACCTTCGGCTTTGACCAATGCCATCAGACGTTTTCTAATGGAGGCCATCGTTGCCGCAGGATGAAAAACAAAATCCTCACAACCGTAGTGACCTCTGGTCACGCTCGGAGCCACATTCATAGCTCGGCAACACGCCTCAAAACCCGTGGTACCAGTTCCGGCAAAGGGCACCGCCAGTAACGTCTCACCGCTAGCGATGCTGTCTGACAAAGAGGAATTTATTTTCGACATACTCCAAAGAAAACAAGCTGACGCATGGTGCTCAGGCAAGGGCGCAATGGCGCCCGCAAGCATTTTTTTATACCGTCTTTTGTAAAGGGGCTCTCCGCCCATACTCACAAGAATTCTCGTGCGATTTTTGGCGGAATCAATACGCACCCTGTGCATTTTTTGGGAACCGCTGGCCTCCTCACCATCCACCAATTCGAAAGTGCGAAGATGCCACGTGTCTAAGGCCAACTTCTTTATTTCTTTGGCCGTTCCCACGACTGCATGGGCGACCTCCGCTGTGACGTGGCAATCGACTTTTGCACAGTCCGCCCAAAGTTCCCCAACTCCAGATTTCAAAAAAAATCCGGGCCAGTCTGCCCTAGAAGTCACACGTCCACTGTGAATCACCCATTCAACATCATGAACCGTCGTCAGTCTTGCGACGAGCTCCAAGGCTTGTCGGTAATCACATTCCTGGACCACGATGACGCCATCTTCGACCTGAGCTTCGGGTTGAAATTTGTATTTTTGAGTCGGATTTTTCAAAATAGCGGTGACTTCCTCCAACGCAATGTCCGACCAGCCTGGGGCTGGCCGGACAAGAAAGCGTTGGGGCTTAGCGAGATATTGAGACATAACGTTGTGAATTCTCCGGTGGTTATTAAGATCGAAACGACCGCTCGGCCGCTGTTAACAAACGCGATGATTTTCGCACAAACAATAAATCAGCCTGCACAAATTGCCCCTTAATGCGACAAATTCCACAGATATTAAACGGAACAAAACCAATTTGATCTGCATAGGCAATCATTTCATGGGCCAGTGGTGCGCCCTCATTGTATCGCAGAAAAGAAAGCTCCATGATCAAAACGTCCACATTTTTGAGGGTCTTAATCGAGCCATTTAAAATATCTTTCTCTGCACCCTGAACATCAAGTTTCAGCAAAATCGCTTTTGCGTTTTCCCCACTAGTCCCTGCCAACGAATGGTCTAGGGTCTTCATCAAATGCTTCTCTAAGATCGGCTGCTCAAGAGTGTTCTCGCGATAGATAGAGGAGCCGGTTTCCAAGCGAAAAAAATCGCGACTACCAGAAACATCTCCCAATAGGACACTTTGAACAGAGAGTCTACGGGGAAAAGAGTCACAAACTTGTTCTAGCCGTGAAAGCTTGTCCTTCTGCGGTTCAAACATGATGCCTTGAGCCTTTGGAAAAATTCCTAGGGCCTCTGTGCTCCAGTCGCCGATGTAGGCTCCGACATCCAAAATAAGATCAGGCTCGAAACCTAAGTCTCGTAAGTTTTTTAGCGCCGGCGTCAAATTATTCCTTAAAACAAAGTCCATGACCTTTTGAAATATTGAGCTGTAGACCAAGGTCAGGGCCAAATTTTTACAAAATTTTCGTATTCTTCTATTCATCTTGCCTCCGTGACCGAGTTTACCAGTATATACAGTGTTCAACAGCGAACGCCACCATGCCTGCAGCGATCAACGAAGTCCCGACATGAGGTCATTCAAGTCCTGAGGAATCACATCGTGGCGCTCCAGGATCGCCCGCTGGTTGTGGTCCAGGCTGGGAGCTATTCCGGCGTACTGCACCTTCCAAGCCTTGTATTTTGGGAATGCCTTGAGAAAACGATCACCATGCCCCTTTAAATTGTTGATGTCGGAAATCAGCTTGGATGGAGAGCGTTTGCACGATCCGAAGCGAATGACTTCCTCCATATCGTTGACCGCGACAAGGTCGAGCTCCGTATCGGATTTGTCCCAATATCCCTGGATGCATTGAGTCAGTGGGAAGTCGCCGATGCCTTTACCACTCCGCGCCTGATAAAGCTGTCCCGCCAACTTTTCCAGCGCAGTGCCCTCCATCTGTTCAAGGCGCAGATCTGCCTCTCGGACGAGTTGATCGACGGGGCGAAAGGCGCTTGCCGAAACCTGATTCGCCAATGCGGCCAACCAAGACCGCAGAAAATTATCAGCGATGTAATAGCGGCTGCGACGTGCATCTGGCTTTGCAAATACGGGTAGCTTCCTCTCAATCAGCTGCAGCCGTTCGATCAGCACTCTCAGCGAGCCAGCAATCTGAGCGTCCGGATTGTCACTGGCTACACGGATGGCTTGAACGAGATCGGCGTGCATCTTTCCTGGGTTGCGAGCCACATACTTGAGAACTACATCGTACTTGCCCCTCAATTCGTGAAGGAACCAGTTCTCGGCCTCGGTCCGAAGTGGGGAAGAACTCTCGAAGAAGATCCGCTTGAGTAGCGTCAGGCGATCCGCTGCCAGGACATTCTGTTCGTAGCAATCCCGGTAGAACTTGGGGACACCTTCAAACAGATTCCAGAGGAAGAGCAGTCGCTCGGGCGAAGCGTCGGAATGGTCCGTCAACAGTTCATAGATTGAGGCGATATCGAGATGGGTCAAGTCAATTGAATCTGTCACACGATTGAATAGTGGTGCCTTCCGATCCTCTAAAAGGGCGATCATTTCGGTCTGGATAGACCCCAGCACGATGAGTCCTCCGGGAACTTCTTCTGCCCGTGAGGACAGACGGTCCACTGCCGCTTGAAGCAATGAACAGAACTCCTCGTACCCCTTGCGGTTGAAATACTGGAATTCATCGAGCACCAGAATGTACCCCACACGGGCCATCGCTTCGATAAGGTTGGCGAATTGAGCTAGATTCTGGGGACGTGGAAATTGGTCAGTGGGTACCGCAAACGTTTCCAAGGCGTCGTTCACAGCCGAAATGACCCCCGTCGGTTCGGAATCAGGAACTTGCATGTAAAATATCGCTTGGCCACTGTCGGCTGCCCTCAATGCTCGTTGTATGAGCGTGGTCTTGCCAATGCGTCGTCTCCCAGAAACCTTCGCGAAAAACCATCTTCTGCGAGAGAAAATCGTCTTGAGCGACGCAAGTTGGTCATTACGTCCGTAAAATTGCCACGGTTTCATCACAGGCTCTCCGCAAGATGTTTCGCTGTCACCTTAGCAAGATGTTTAGGCGACACCTTGTTAAGATGTATTTTTTATACCTTAGATCACAAAGGCTGTCAACACTCTGTATTTGCAGAGAATAACAATTATTGCAAAAATTTAACTCCTGTACTACCGCTTATTATGGCTGCCAGCTTGAAACAGGTGCTTAGACGGTCCACTTCAGGTGCACCGATACCCGACCTTACATTCATCTGCTATGTTTTTACCCGTTAAACTACCTGCATCCAAGCTTGCATTTCGGGCGAAAATCAGTCATGTTTCAGAGCTATAAAGTAGTTTATTTTTTATTAAATCCTTGGAGTTTATGACCATGACAGAAAAAACATTCTCGATCCTAAAACCAGACGCCGTTGAAGGTAATTTTATCGGTAAAATCATCGGACGCTTCGAAGAAGAAGGCCTTAAAATTGCAGCCCTGGAAATGCGCCACCTCGCTCGCCATGAGGCTGAAGGCTTTTACGCTGAGCACAAAGCTCGTCCATTCTTTGGCGAACTATGCGACTTTATGACCAGAAGCCCTGTGGTTTTGATGGTACTCGAAGGTAAAGATGCGATCGCTAAGAACCGCAAAATCATGGGAGCCACAAACCCAGCCAATGCCGATGCAGGAACTATTCGTAAAATGTTCTCAAAATCTGTTGGCGAAAACAGCGTCCACGGCTCTGACTCTCCTGAGGCTGCTGCCCGTGAAATCGCGTATTTCTTCCGCGGCATCAGCGTTTACGGCAAAAAAGTCTAATCCACAGCTACCGAGTGCGAGTGTGGATTAGCAATATTTCTTGCCTGTCCACACTCAACTCTGAACTCTAAATCTAGAATCTTTTCACGGATGAAAATGGGGTACTTATTTCATGGAAAATATGATCGAAATTCTTAAGCAGCTATCCTCAGAGCTTAAACTCCAAGCCCATCAGGTGAACAACACCATCAAGCTCCTTGTCGACGAAGAATGCACCATACCCTTTATTGCCCGTTACCGAAAAGAAATGACCAACTCCATGGACGAGGTCCAAATCCGGGACCTTCGGGACCGCTACAATTATCTCGTAGAACTAGAGACCAACAAAGAAAAATATCTTAAAGTTGTGGCTGAGTTTTGCCAAAAAAGTCCTCTTTACGCAGGCAAATTTCCTGAATTAAAAAAGAAGTTCACCGCTTGCACAACTAAGCAAGAACTTGAAGACCTTTACCTCCCCTTCAAACCAAAACGGCGTACCAAAGCGCAAATCGCCCGAGAAAAAGGCCTTGAGCCTTTGCTCGAAGCCATTTTGGCGCAACGTGCTTCGCTCAATGACTTAACGACACTGGCCGCTGCCTACGTCAACCTTGCCGACACCACCATTGATGCGTCGCTGAAAGTGCCAACAGCGGAAGCAGCACTTTTGGGTGCTGGCGACATCTTAGCTGAACGGGTCAGTGAAACGGCCGAATTCAGAAAAATGGTTCGTGAAACATCGGGTCAAACTGGAGTACTGGTCGCCAAAAAATCTGATGCGGCCGATGCCGCTGCGGGAAAATCTGAGGAAGACGAACTCAATAGCAAACTGGCAGGAAAAGGTAAAAAAGGCGAGGCTCACAAGTACGAAAACTATTTTGATTTCCGCGAATCTATCAAAACTTGTCCTAGTCATAGAATCATGGCTGTTCGCCGCGGTGAGGCCGAAAAAGTTCTGCGAGTCGGCATCGAAGTGGACACTGCCAAAATTCTGGAGGATCTTACGTCGGCTGTTATTGGCACGTCCAGCATCACGCCAGCGGTTCGCGCCTGGATGACCCAAGTCACCGACGACTGCAATCGTCGCCTATTAGCCCCGTCGATAGAAACCGAGCTACGCATTGAACTTAAGAATCGAGCTGAAAATGACTCCATCCGAGTTTTCACCAAGAACCTTGAGAACTTATTACTATTGCCCCCCATCCCCCAAAAAGTAGTCATGGGAGTGGATCCTGGGATTAGGACGGGTTCCAAAATCTCGGTCATTAGCGAAACGGGATCTGTCCTATTTCACACCACTGTCTACCCTGACTTCAAGCCAAGCGAGACAGTCGACTCTCCAAAAACTCGCCAAACCAAAGAAATTTTAGCCAATACGCTTCGGGCGCACAAGGTTGAGTACATCGCGATCGGTAACGGCACGGGATCTCGCGAAATCGATCGTATCATTCGCCAAGTACTGAAGGAAGGAAACTTCACGGACGTCAAACGCTTGATCGTCAATGAGTCTGGCGCCTCCGTCTATTCCGCAGATGAAATCGCGCGGGAAGAATTTCCGGATCTTGATGCTACGATTCGTTCCGCTATTTCAATAGCTCGGCGCCTTCAAGATCCACTGGCGGAACTCGTAAAAATTGACCCGCGTTCTATTGGAGTCGGCCAATATCAACACGACGTTAATGTCACCAAACTAAAGCTTTCTCTAGAAGAAGTTGTTGAGTCCTGTGTAAACAAGGTCGGCGTCAATATCAATACGGCTTCCTATAAACTGCTCGGCTATGTTTCGGGAATTGGTAGTGCACTAGCAAAAGCGATCGTGACCCACCGTGATAAAAATGGACAATTTTTGTCCCGAGCTGACGTCAACAAGGTCCCAGGATTTGGTCCAAAAGCCTTCGAACAGGCCGCAGGATTCTTACGTGTGCCTGAGTCAAAAAACCCACTTGATAATTCGGGCGTCCATCCAGAACGATATTCGATTGTCGAGCAGATCGCCAAAGATGTCGGCTCCAGTATTTTTGATTTGGTCGGAAAACGCACGGCTGTTGATGCCATTCCCCTCGAAAAATATGTGAGCGAATCCCTTGGATTACCGACTCTTCGCGACATTGCTGCAGAGTTGATAAAACCAGGCCGCGATCCCCGAGAAGAGGGAATTCGATTGGTCTATTCTGACGACGTTTCCGAGATCGATGATCTTCGACAAGGCATGGTTCTGCAAGGTACCGTGACCAACGTGACCAACTTCGGTGCCTTTGTCGATATTGGCGTGCATCAAGACGGTCTTATTCACATTTCAGAATTGTCTGATCAGTTTGTCACCGACCCATCGACCGTTGTCGCTGTTGGCGACGTGCTCAGTGTACGCGTCCTCGACTGTGACAAAATAAAACGCCGCATTAGCTTGTCGGCTAAATCTCAACCTCGAAGTATGGCAGGCGCATCTAATGGGGCGACCGCTGGGGCAACCAGCAGCCGCGCCGCTCAACCTGCCCAAGCAGCCGCCACTCGCACAACGCCCAAAGCCATGCCAAAGGTGCCTGAAAAGAATCACGATATGAACGACCTTTTATCAAAATTTGGCCGACGATAAGGCACGTTTTTAGGTGCCGAACATCGTTTTGCTTTAACAAAAAATTCAGAATTGGGAGAACTCCATGAGTCAGTCGCCTTCTAACATAAACTCCAAAAAAGTAGTCCTTGGAGTCATCGGGGGCAGCGGCGTTTACAAAATGGACGGCGTAGAGTATGTCCGCGAGCATAATCTTGCAACACCGTTTGGCGAGCCGTCTGACAGCGTTATGGAGGCCAATATTGAGGGTCGTTCCGTCTATTTCTTACCTCGTCACGGCAAGGGGCATCGCTATTTGCCAAGTGAAGTCAATTACCGCGCTAACATCCATGCCCTTAAACAACTTGGCGTGACGCATGTCTTGGCCGTTAGTGCCGTTGGCATCATGAAAGACAATATCAAACCCGGCAATATGGTGGTTCCAGATCAACTATTTGACCGCACCCGTGGTGGGCGAGCCAATACCTTTTTTGGGGAAGGGATTGCTGGTCACGTTATGTTTGGCGATCCATTTTGTAATGAAATGCGCGCTATAATCTTGGCCGGATGCAAAATGGAAAAAGCGACTGTCCACGATGGCGGAACCTATGTGTGCATGGAAGGCCCCGCCTTTTCAACGCGTGCCGAGAGTCAGTTCTACCGCAAGACGTTAGAGCCCTGCGTGATTGGAATGACCGCAATTCCTGAGGCTAAACTAGCTCGCGAAGCTGAAATGTGTTATGGGATGCTTGCCCTTGCTACCGACTATGATTGTTGGCACGAAAGCGAGGAGGACGTTTCGGTTGCTGCCGTTATTGCGGTGGTAAAAGCGAATGCAAGCCTCGCAAATAATATTATTAAACGAGTCGCTAGCCTGATGCCTTCCACCTCCAGTTCAGAAAATCTTTCCGCGGCAAAATATGCGATCATGACTGACATTACAAAAATTCCCGAGAATACCCGCAAAAAGGTTCAACTACTTTGGGGTCCCTATATTGGATAAGTCAAAACGTGGGCAAGCCATTACGTTCCTCGCTGTACTGGCCTTAGGGTGGGGCTGGTATAAACATATCGCCACAAATCCAAAAGAGTCCAGTGAACCTACTGTCCAGACCTTGAGAGAGCAGCAAACCCAGACAAACGTCGCTCCAGCTGCAATGTCAACGAATCCCTCTCCGGCCGGGGCCGCGGCTTTAGAGACTAAGCAACCGCCGACCACATCCGCTACGTTTGCTAAATCTCGCACGGCGTTGCCCCCCACAATCAGCGAAGCGCTCTCGCTCATTGATCGAGGATTGACTACAGACGGAGTTGCTCTTTTAGAGGAACTTTCGGCGCTAGAGCCCAACAATACCGAAGTGCTGATGGAGCTTGCAATGGCCTACTCCTTAGACCTCAAGGACCCCGTAAAAGCACGAACAGCCCTCGAGAAAATAATCGACATCAATCCAAATTATCGTGCGGCTCTCAATGAGCTGGAACTTGTCTACGGAGAACTCGGGGCTTTTGAGCAGGGCCTGGCATTTCTCAATCTTAAAATCCAGCAAGATCCTGACGCGACCGAGCTCCAGTTTTTGTATGGGCGAATGCTGGCTTCGACAGACCCAAAAGCTGCCATCTCCTGGCTAAAAAATGCAACCAAGATCGTGGATATTCGTGAGGATGCGCTTCACCAACTCGCAATGGCGGCTTTAAGTGCTGGCCAAATACAACTTGCCATTACCTCCTGGAGTGAAGCACTCACCATGGCCGAAGATGCCCTAAGCCAAGCCCTTGTCAAAGGAGACTCAGGGATAGACTTTTTGGAGGACCGTATAGCCTCCACAAAGATAGACCTAGAAAAGGCTAGAATCCAAGCCAAGAAGAATCTTTAGTGAACACCTAAAAATTTCACAACCAAATCGCTAAGTTGGTCTACATCATAGGGTTTGGTCAATATCGCCTTAAAGCCATGCTTCAGGCAAGCCGCTTGATCCTCGCTAAAGGCGCTGGCTGTAACGGCGATCATATTAGTTTTATTATTCGGCGAAGTGCCATTCCAAATGGCCGTCGCCGTGTCGAATCCGTTCATTTCTGGCATTTGCCAATCCATCAAAATAAGGTCGAACTTTTGCGTAATCACTGACTTAAGAGCCTCCGAACCGCTTTTGGCAATCACCGTACTGTAGCCAAGTATTTTAAGCATACTATCGGCGACCAAACAATTAACGTCATTGTCATCGACGACTAAAATGTATTCTCCAGCCACTTAACCCTCCCAGTGTCCATCAATTTCGACATTTTTCCATTCATGCAAGTATCACGATTTTCCGTATTAGAAATCACAAGTATATCAAAAAAAACCAAAATGTTCATCATCTGGGTATTGAGTGGCCGCCAACCGCAGTAAGTCCGAACAAAAAGCACAAAAAACCCCTGACCTAAAGTTTCAGAGCCGCATTCCGACAAGCCTAGAACAATATCGCAATATATACAGGCCCCCATCGATGCTGGAAAATTACGTGGACAACGAAAACAAAAAACACCGCAAAAATATAAAAAACATCGCATCGTCAATTCGCCAAACCATGCTCATCGCAAGCATAATTCTCGTCGTGTTTTTTACCCTTGTTCAGGCTTGGATAGAGTATCGGATAGATTCTAAACAGCTTGAAACAAGAATCAGTGAAATAGAACGCACGACTCGCCCGTCCGTGGCCATTGCCCTCTGGAATTTTAATGACGATGCACTTAAAGTCATCGGAGATCAATTGCTATCAAGCAATGATATACTATCGCTGAGCATTTGGGACGAGTTTGATAAGCTTCACTACACCAACATGAAAAATGCGGACAATTCATATCAGATCGAGAGATCAAGCATCATCCAAAACACGCGCAACAGGGCAAAGGTTCTTGGGCGAATGAAAATCACCTTTACGGAAAAGCCAATTCTGGAAAATTTGACCCAGACTTTTTTCAGCATTTTACTCTTTAATTTTATAAAAATTGCCGTCCTGAATTACATCATCATGAATCTCCTAAATCGCCTAGTCATTCGTCCGCTCAACAAACTGGGGAAAGCGATTCTGCTTCTTCCTGAAGATCAACGCATAGAAGAATCGTTAAGCCCACGATCACTGATGGTCGCACGAACCGGACGAGAAAATGAAATCGGCACCGTAACTAGATTTATTGCGCATCGAGAGCAACGTTTGCAGCAGCTCATTGCCGATTTGCAAACTCGCGAGACGACCCTCAGAGAGAGCGAATCACATCAGCGGGACCTTGCCGAACGCCTTCAATTTCTAATGCAGGCCAACCAACTTGGGTCTTGGGAGATCGACCTCGCAGAAAATTCTGCCTCTTATAACGATCGCTGGGGTGAAATGCTTGGCATAGCAACTGGGCGCATTTCACCAACGTTCTCATTTTGGAGCGACCGAATTCACGCAGAAGACAAACTTCGTTTTCATTCTGAACTGAGCGCATTAAGCAAAGGAGAAGTAACCTCAATAAAGAACATCCACCGCATCAAAAGCGAGACAAACGGCTGGATTTGGGTACTTTGCACTGGAACGGCAGTATATCATGATGCCACAGATCGCTCCTCTAGAATCGTCGGAACTAATCTAGATATTTCCGACCTTGTTAACGCCCGCGAGGAGGCCCTGGCGGCAAACAAGTCAAAGTCAGAATTTCTTGCCAATATGAGCCACGAAATTCGCACGCCGCTAAATGGTGTTCTAGGAATGACCTCACTCCTAAAGCGCACAAAGCTTGACGCCACACAAATTGAATTCATCAAAACGATAGATATTTCAGGAAAGCAGTTGCTAAGCGTCATTTCCGATATTTTGGATCTCTCGAAAGTGGAGGCAGGAAAATTTGATCTCTCGCCTGTTGCCATGAGCATTAGAACAGTGGTCGAAAATGTTGTACGAATCCTTGGCCCAGTAGCATCCAATAAAGGTTTGTCCATGGCCGTCGATATTTCTCCAAGTGTTCCTGAATCTGTCTATTGCGACGACACCAGACTCCAGCAGGTTTTGGTAAACTTAACCAGTAATGCCACTAAATTTACGGCGTTCGGAGGTGTTCGGATTGTTGTCGATGCTAGGCCATCGGCGACATACACTGGACGTATTGAAATTGAATTTCATGTCATTGACAATGGCATTGGCATCCCTGCTGAAGCGCTTAAAAACATGTTTCAGCCCTTCTCTCAAGCAGATGCTACGGTTACTCGCAAATTTGGCGGCACCGGTCTTGGCCTCGCCATCTCGAAGCAAATTATAGGCCTTATGAACGGTGAAATCAGTGTCACAAGTGCCGTCAATTCAGGATCCGACTTCAAATTCACCATTCAGGTACCAACGGCTGCCTCTCAAGAAGCCTTTCAGCAAATTGATGACAAGCTCCTAAACCAAAACCTAAAGATATTGATCGCCGAAGACAACTTAATCAGTCAAAAGGTACTGTTTAAAATGATCAGGTCACAGGGTTTTTTAGCAGCTTTAGCGTCCAGCGGCGTTGAGGCGGTGCACCTCGCCTTGACAGATCAATACCATCTTATTTTCCTAGATTTAGTCATGCCAGAAATGGACGGCATCGAGGCCTGTCGAAGAATATTAGCACAGGCTAAGGCCTCTGGACTTCCCGCACCACACTTGATCGCAATTACCGGCTCCATTAATCCCGAAATCGAGAAGCAATTATTTGAAATTGGTTTTTTAGCCGCCTACGAAAAACCAATTTCCATGTCGCAAGTGAACGAAGCTATAAACCTCGCACAACTTAAATTGCTGAGCGCCGTTAGTCCCCTAAAAGACGCTTCGTAAATTTTTGATGTCGCTTCTCGAGACCTATTTTTAGGGCTACTTCTTCTTGGTCTTTGCCTTTTTATTTTTCAATTGACGTGCCTTGGCGGCCGCATCCACCTCAGGAATTGTGGACGACAACAAACTTCCGCCGGTCTTTAAGACGACATAGTCCGCGGCAATTCTCAGGGACTCCTGGAGTTGGGCGTCATCGAGAAGTGGAACATCCTCATTTTCATCCGCAGCTTCGCTGTCAGTAGGGTTTGCATATCCGACACGGGCCTCTAATTTTTCTTTTTCGGCCAATTTTTCTTTTTCCGTTTTCTCTTTCAGAGAAAAACGAGATCGCTCCAGAATTTTTTCTTGGTATGTTTTTACATCTTCTCGCACTTGCTTGAAAATCTCGTCCGTGAGAACACGAGCAGCACTGGCTTCAGTAAGTTTTTTAACAAATGGTCCGACTTCGTCGAGCTTATTGAAATCCGAATTCTTTATTTTCTCCCAGGGCAGGGCATAATCATAAAATTTCTCACCGATTTCAACTTCATCTAAAATATCCGGAATAACGATATCAGATTCAACCCCTCGAAGCTGAGTACTTGACCCTGAAGGACGATAGAACTTGGAAATCGTGACCTTTATTGCCCCCAATTTATCACTAATATCGTTAAGGTTTTGAACCGTACCTTTTCCAAAGGTATGGGTATTGCCAATAATTAGACCTCTATTATAGTCTTGAATGGCGCCTGCAAAAATTTCACTTGCTGAGGCAGACTGGCGATTAACAATAACCGCTAGCGGGCCACTCCAAGCGACGGATGGGTCTTTGTCTTCTAGAATTTTATTACTGCCATCACCATCTCTAATTTGAACCACAGGACCATTTTTAATGAATAAACCCGAAATTGTGACCGCCTCGTCCAAGGACCCGCCACCATCATTTCGAAGGTCCAATACAATTGCCGACGCGCCACCTTTTTTAACGGCTTCTATTTCTCTGAGCATATCAGCAGAGGAACTCTTAAAGTTTTTTTCCTTGTTTTGACGTCCCTCAAAATCCATGTAAAAAGACGGCAGCGTAATAACTCCGATCTTGATATCTTTTGCCCCAGCGCCCAAGCCAACTTTCACTGTTTTTATTTGTGATTTTGAAGCTTTATCCGTCAACTGTACCTTTTGGCGTTTCAGAGGAACAATGAGCTGTGTATTTAACCCCTTATCGTCACGGGTGATGGTCAATTTGACTTCGGTTCCATGGTGACCCCGAATTAGTTTTACAACCTCCCTCAAATCCATATCCACAACATCCACTGGCACACCTTTACCCTGGGCCACTGCAATAATTTTGTCGTTCTTTTTTATCAAACCACTTTGCGAAGCAGCCCCACCTGGAACAAGCGATTGAATGGTGGTAAATCCATCTTCACTTCTAAGCACTGCACCAATGCCTTCTAATGAAAGTCGGGTATTGATTCGAAAGTCTTCCAATTCATCAGGCCCCATATAGTCACTGTGAGGATCTAGGGCACTTGCAAAAGCATTTAGAAAAATACCCATAACCTCATCACTGGAGGTCTCGCTGTGCCGTTTACGTACAATGGCCATCCGCTTGTTCATTTTATCGCGAATCTTTTTTTCGTCCGTGGTGGTTTCACGAACCCCCATAATTTGGAATTTAACTCGCTTTCGCCATCGATCTGCGAGCTCATCTGCAGCTTTCGCCCAAGGCATCTTTTTTTGATCGACTTCCATGTATTCATCGATTTTAAAATCATGCGTAGCGAGAATGGATTCGTCGATTCCTTTTTGACGGTCGGTAAACCTCTGACTATAAGTACTAACAATATCATCTATAAAGTGACAATCGGCTGCAAGCACCGCATTGTCTATATTCGTTGAATATTCTTTCTCAAATCGCTCAATATCACTTTGCAAAAAATATAGTTTTCCAGGGTCCCAAGCCTTAACAAAAAGGTCGAGCGAACGCTTGCTAAGCTCATCGTTAAACTCATTGTATGCGAAATGCATCTTAAAATAGTATTGAGTTAACAACCGGACTTGTTTGCAGTCTAAGGCAAATGCCGTCGAGGAGCCCATTGCGACGTTAAAAAATATTATGGACAAAAAATACTTGCCAAGAATCTTACATACATCACCGCATTTAAATCCGATAATCATAATTAACTCCCCAAATGAAATTACTGGAAATATTCTACCATGATTTGATAAAAAGCGGGCTGATTTTTTCCTCACATTTTAACTTAACCCGCTAATATTTAACCTATTTTATTGCCTAAATCACATTTCGACCAACGGCTGAATGCTCAATTTTAATTGGAATTGACCGATTAACCTCCCAGAATATTGCTCGTTTTTTCGAATAAATTGGTAAATTTATTACAGCACAACTTGGGAGATGCAATCATGTCGGCAAAAGGCAAACGTACATTTTGGGTCATACAATCAGAGACCCGACTACACACTCAAAGAATAGAGCTGCTTAATAATAACGGCTTCGACGTCCTCGTCCTTACATCCTACCAAGACGTGCTTGCTGCAACGGCCATTGGACGCCCAAGCTGCATTCTTATTGACACACCAGAGAATGACAATCCTGCAGCTATAAGGATGATTGGCGATCTTACCGCTTTGGCAGAACTAAATGGAGTCCGTTTTATTTTGTCGTCCGTCTCAAAATCCCCCGAAGCGACCACCATCGCCGTTTCGGAAAATTTCCGAGACATCATTCCACTTCAGCTTTCAGAGGACGCATGGCTGCTGCGGATCCAGTATACGACTGCCATAAAGGCGAGCGCAAATTTTCCCTCACCACTCTGTGAAATCAGTTTGAATCAAGTTGCAGCCATTCGGGCTCCGGGCCGAGTGGTGTGGATAAATGAAACTCATCTTAGAATCGAGTGTCGCGGAAGCATGCATCATGGCAGCACACTTCAGATGACTGGCGCGATTTCCGAAGCTCTTCAAGTTGGGCACATTAGCCTTACGGTCGATAGTGTTCACAAAAGTCATTTAGTTTTTCGTTTCAGCCAGGCACTTATTTGTCGCTGGCGAGTGCCAGGGGCAAATGCTGAGGCGTCTGCGACGATGATACGCAAAATGTTACTAGGACAACAAACCGAAGCCAAATTGCGCGCCTACATCGTCGCGTCCAATGCGAATATTCGAAAGTCGTTAACCACGGGTCTTAGGTCCGATCGATTCGAGTTAAAGATAGGACTCCAGAGGCACACGATTGCAAAAGAAGTCGAATATTTTTCTCCCGATGCGGTTTTCTTGGACTCCCCCATCCTTAAGTCACTAACACAAGATGAATTGCTGAGCATTTTTGAAAAATTACCTGGCGATGTGCCAGTTATTGTGTACGGCTCTGACGTCGACAAAGCCTACTTGAATACAATTTTCAAAACACGCCAAGTGTATATTGAATCCGCCCCCGACCCCATGAGTCTCAGCGAAGCTGGAGCACGTTACCGAATAGTACCCCACGCGCACGTACATGATGCAAATAGCCCTACGGCACAAATAGTAGCCGAACATCCGTGGAGTAAAATTGAAATTCATGTCCCTGCCCGCCTTCTATCTTTGAATGCGAGCTCTGGTAAAATTTCTCTGCCATTTTCGATTGGAGTCTTTACGCTTGCACAGCTTGAGGCACCACTCTTGCGCAAAGCTCTGGGTCGCGATCCCTACGTCAAGATCACAGCGACGGCCGAAAATACCTCGCTACTAAATTCGACTCAATTCAATCAGGACGTTCATTTCTATTTTGCCGATGTCAACCAAAACGAAAAAAATCATCTGGCGAATATGCTGGTCACCATGCTTAGTGATTACTATAAGAAATATTTTCCCTCTGGCTCCACCCAAACGATTCAGGCACCACGCAGCCTTGAGAGCCTTCAAGCGCCGATGACTAAAATCGCGTTGGCCCCTGCGGCGTCTGTATCCCCACCTCCAAAAGAAAGGTTAGCGCCCAACGCTCCAGTTGCAAACATTGCTTTCGCCGAACACACAGAAACCCGCTATTCAGAGCTTCTCGCTGAAGCTGGCGTCAAAATTACTAAAAATGCTGTTCGGGCCGTGAAGAAAAATATTGACCTAACCGTAATCAAGGCCTTGATCACCATTGCGGTCATTGGAACCATTGCGGCATATGTCATAAGCCATGCCGACGACACCGACTTTATAAAAAATCACGCCGCTGAGGCTGAAATATTTAAAAAAATCGCTGGCCCAAAACGTCTTGAAGGCCGCCCCTAAAAAATAACCTTTATTTAAACAGCCACCATCTGCTGGTGCATCACTTTTGTTGGCTTTTAATTCGAGCCCCACAAGCAACAGTATCGAGGCAGTGCCCAAATAAATCGAGGCGGTGAGTTTTAAGTTCCATACCGTATTTTTCTGCTATTTCCTCTTGCAGAACCTCAATTTTATGATTCTCAAATTCAATCATACGCCGGCACTTAGT
The DNA here is from genome assembly GCA_945900755.1 of Bdellovibrio sp. ZAP7. Taxonomy (GTDB): domain Bacteria; phylum Bdellovibrionota_B; class Oligoflexia; order Oligoflexales; family RGVZ01; genus CAMDKS01. The sequence goes on along the minus strand of CAMDKS010000017.1, from coordinate 6,852 downwards.
ACAGATCAAATGATCATGATGCTTATCCGGATCTGCAATTTCGAATACACTGCGCCCGTCTTGAAAAGATTTTTGCTCAACTAAACCGGCATCTGTTAAAAGATTTAATGTACGATAAATGGTAGCAAGGCCAATCTCAAACCCCTCATTTCGAACACTCTGATGTAGCTCTTCAGCATCGACATGAGCATCTAACTTCAAAAAAATCTGAATAATGGTCCGTCGTGGCTGAGTTTGCTTCAATCCCATGCGGTCAAGATACGCATCTAGTCGCTCAAAAAACCATGCGTAACCGATATTTTCAGAAGATGACACCATAGATACAACGACCCCAAAACATTTTTAGATGCGTAAAGTTACCACTGTTCGTTGATGATGGCAAAGACAGATCTACGCGCCTTGATTCAGAGAACGCCGGACTGGCTCTATTTATATTCTCCCAAATACTAGTTTTAATTTTTGGCAAATGATCACTAAAACCACCCTCATTTCATTGGGGGGGAGACATGTTTCCTAAGCTTTATCAGAATGTTACCGAAAGGACTGAAGACGTAATCAACCTTCTCTCATGTTTTTCAGGAGTGCTCCCCGGTGGCCGGTCTAAATAAATCCCTAAAAGCAGGAACCGTGGTCTTTAAGGCCGGCGATAATGCGGACGGAATGTATCTCGTCCGGAAGGGTGAACTTGTCGTCTATTTGGATCAAGGAGGCAAAGAGGTCGTGCTAGCAAAGATTCCTGAGGGCGGCATGGTCGGTGAGATGGCCCTATTCGATCGGATGCCCCGCAGCGCTTCTGTAAAAGCATCCGCAGATGCCGAAATTACTTTAATATCCGTCGATGATTTTGGAAAGTTAATGAAGCAGATTCCAAAATGGTTCGTTGGACTCATGAGCGCTTTGAGCGGCAGGCTTCGAACAACCAACGATCGACTTAAGACACTTGAAACCGCAGGCAAAGCGCCTTCGCCGGCTTCGCCCTCTGGACCTGCTGGCTCTAAACCATTTCAAACAGTGCTTCGTCAAATCCACATTATGGAGTTGGTCTGGCACCGGGATGGCTCTAAAGAAGGCAAGGATTGGATGGTCCAGCGTAAGGTTATTGAAACCGAACTGATAGACGTGTTTGGGGAAGATCCCACTAAACTTGGCCAACTTATTGAACTCTTAGTCAAGGAGGGAGTCTTCGCCCTCAAGACTGATAGCTATAAAAACCCAACCTTATCTCTAGCCAATCGCGGTAGCCTACGGCAATTTGCGACCTTTCTAAAGTCGTTTGCCACAGCCAATCCTACGACGACAGAGGTTCCTGATGCATTAATGAACGTACTGCGAATCATCATTAAGCTTGCAAGCAAAGCTCCATACGAGCAATTCACGGTCACCACAGAGGAGATTATGACTGAGGCGAAAGCGACCAACCCTGCCGACGAATGGAAGGCTCAAGTAGCTTTATTTACTAGTTTTGGAGAATGCATCAAGCCGGTTAAAACATCGACTAAAACTGGGATCGGCCTAAGAGTGATCAAGGCTGACTTGGGGACGCTCGTTAAAAATTTAAATGTAATCAATAAGTTATCGGAGTTAAAGCTCTCCAAATAGCAACCCCGTCGGCCCTCCGACCTATGTTCTAGGTCTTGACGAACACCAAGCCATAAATAAATACCTATTGCGTGGTGACTTGACCTGTACGTTCTGCCTCAGCTGACTGCGCTTTAGCGAACTCAACCTGCTGATTTAGGTAGATCCGCATGGTAATGACAGCTGCAAAACAAATTCCCACCACAAAAACTGATCGCCATAGACGTTTCATAAAGCTAATTCCTACACTTTAGGCTGATATTATTCACATTTAATTAATTCTCACAACGATGTTGACCATCTTTTAACATAGGCGCAAGGGAAAAATACTTTCTTCTACGCAATATTAGTGGTACCTAATAGCTCCTATATTTTGTGAAAACTGCCTATTATTAAGCAGTCCATCCCTTTTTTCATTTAACAAGTCACGGAGACTCTCAATGTCCTTAACTAGCTCTGTCGAAGAAATAAATAGCGTTCAACGACGCATCAAGGTCTCGTTGCCACCAGACCTTGTCGCCATAGCCTTTGAAGACGCCTACCGCAAAGTCCAAAAGAAAGCCAAACTTCAAGGCTTTCGTCCAGGCAAAGCCCCGATCACGATTATCAAAAAATTCTACGGCGATAGCGTCCGAAGCGATGTTGGCGAGCAGCTCATCAACAAGCATTTATTTCAAATTCTCAAGGATAAAAACATTAACCCAATCGCGCCGCCTGTGGTTGAAAATATGGATGTCCCCGCAAGTGATAAACCTTTCACGTTCTCGGCAATTGTAGACATCATGCCAGAAATCGACGTTAAAAATTGGAAAGGCCTAACCCTTTCTGCCAATACCTACGAAATTAAACCCGAAACCTTGACCCGTGAAGTAGACCTCCTTCGCCGCCGCCAAGCAAAAACCAAAGAACTGACAACACCGGGTAAAGCTAGCGCAGGCCACTTGGCAACGATCGGACACAAGGTCTATAAGGACGGTTTACTGATAGAGAATATGGACGTTGAGGAGTTTCCTGTGGCCTTGGGCTTCAAAGAAATTTTCGTCGATCTCGAAAATTCCATTTTAGGTATGAGCATTGGCGAAACCAAAAAAACGACGATCACGCTTCCCGACAACTATAATGAGCCAAGTCTAGCTGGTAAGGCTGTGGAGTTTGAAATCACCCTAAAGAACCTTCAAGACCTCACACTCCCAGAGTATAACGACGAGTTTTGTAAGGATGTTGGGTTTGACTCGGTTTCCGCACTCAGTGCTGAAATAACCCTGCAACTGACGAAAAGGGGCTCTCAGCTTCGCCGCCAAAAGCTCGAGGGAGCGATCATGGATCAGCTTCGCACGTCCAACAACTTCGAAGTGCCGCCAAGCATGGTTGATCAAGTCATCGATAGTATGATCAATGAATTAAATATTGAGGATCAAAAGGAGAAAAAAGCTCTCCTTAAAAATGACGAGGTTCGCAAATCATTTCGCGACACTGCAAAAATTAAAGCTCAAAATACTTTGATTCTGTGGAGAATTGCTCAAGCTGAAAAACTTGAGGTCACTGATGATCGTATTCGCAAGCACATCCTCGATAATGCTCCAGGATCTGACAAATGGGACGATAAAAAGATGACCGATTTCATCAAGCAAGTTCGACCGCGAGTTCAAGAGAATTTGTCTTTTGAAATGGCGTTAGACCATATCGTTGCTAACGGTAAAGTTACTGAAACAGTTGTTGAACTAGACGTTCACGGGTAGTCCTAAATTAATAAAATCCGTTTTCTTAGCCTTGAGGTTGGGAAAACGGATTTTTCATTTTGAATTGGACTATAGACTTCTAGCCGCCTACAGCTGGATCCCTGGGAAATCAACTTGCAATGCAACAGGATCTAATGCCATAAGCGCTGCGGATGCACGGAAGGCTAAGGCCAATCCGAATGGAGTCAGCTCGACTCCCCGTCCCTTCCTTTCAAGCAGTTTTTTGCCAAAAACGTCTTCCATTTTTCTCATGCGTTGCGTGATCGCGGGCTGACTCAGTCGCATTTTGCCCGCGATAGCAGTCACACTAAGTCGAGACTCAGACAGATATTTGAGGATGAGCAAGTCATCAATACTAAGGAGTCGAAGTTGATCCATACTCATAGTCGTAGCCCCATAATCCTATACCCTCTAAAAAATCTCATGATGAGTTTTCAATCCATGTGCACGTATGAAAGAACTATGCCAAGTCTATTTTTCTTAAATACCCTTAATTAACATGGCGTTACAATCTACACGCCATCGCATTATAGTAAGGTTTTGAACAAAGTGTGTTATTTTTGGCCATAAAACGACAAAAAAAGAGGCCCGTCGACGGGCCAAAAAATCTTTGGACAGTCGACGGGCAATTTATTACTTTTTTTCTAGTGCTGCATATGAACATTGCCAGCGGCAATTTCAGCTTCCGTAATTTTCTTCAGTTTTGCAAACAACGCATCTTTGTGATTTTTTTCTTCTGTTTTGAAATCATCCCAAGCCAGCGCATGCATCAAAACTGCGTCCATGTGGTCGACACAATAAACCTTAAGGTCCTTTAAAATGTTTTTAGGGATTTCCAAAAGATCCTTTTCGTTATCGCGCGGAATAATAATCTTCGTGATACCGCCACGGTGAGCAGCCAATATTTTCTCTTTAAGGCCACCGATAGGAAGGGCTCGTCCACGCAGCGTAATTTCACCGGTCATGGCTACGTCTTTGCTGACTGGGCGCTTTGTAAAGGCGCTGGTTAATGCCGTAGCCATGCACAGACCTGCGGATGGACCGTCTTTCGGGATCGCCCCTTCAGGCACGTGAATGTGGATGTCTACCTTCTCGTAGAAGCCCTCTTCAAGCTCCAAAAATTCAGCCCGAGAACGAACATAACTCATCGCTGCTTGAGCCGACTCCTGCATGACGTCACCGAGTTTACCGGTAATTGTTAGCTTACCCTTTCCAGGAACGGTCGTGACCTCTACCACTAGCAAATCACCCCCAGCCTCAGTCCAAGCGAGGCCCGTACAAATGCCGACCTCGTTTGCGCTATTTTGCATTCCGACTCGTTGCCGACGCGGTCCAAGGTATTTGTTTACAGACTTGTCTGTGACCACTTCCGTAATGTTCAACTTAACGCGAACAGAGGCTCCCTCAGCATTGGTCGTCTCAGCTGCGACACCAGATTTTTCTGCGTCTTCAGCGTGCTTTAAAAGATACTTATGGGCGATTTTACGACAAACGCTGCCAATCTCTCGCTCAAGATTACGTACCCCAGCTTCTCTGGTATAATAGGTAATGATTTCGCGAAGGGCCTTTGGTTGAAACGTAACATTACAGCCTTCCAAACCATTTTCTTTTAAGTCTTTGGACACAAGGTACTGCTGTGCAATCGATAGTTTTTCCTCTTCTGTATAGCCAGAAAGCTGAATGATTTCCATGCGATCAAGAAGCGGACGAGGAATTGAATGAAGAGTGTTTGCTGTCGCAATGAACAAACATCGAGACAAATCGTAGTCCAGATCCAGATAGTGATCGACGAAATTATGATTCTGTTCAGGATCAAGAACCTCCAGCATCGCACTTGAAGGGTCTCCACGGAAATCTTGGCTCATCTTGTCAATTTCATCGAGCAAGACCACCGGATTTGATTTCCCAGCTTTCTTAAGCGCCATGATTATTTTTCCCGGCATCGACCCGATGTAGGTACGTCTGTGTCCACGAATTTCGGCTTCGTCCCGCACTCCCCCTAAGGAAATACGAACAAAGGGACGTCCCGTTGACTCTGCGATACTGCGCGCTAGGGATGTTTTACCAACGCCTGGAGGGCCAGCTAGACAAAGGATAGGCCCCTTAGCGGAGTCACTTAATGCCCGAACCGAAAGATACTCAAGAATACGATCTTTGACCTTCTCTAGGCCATAGTGATCGCGATTCAAAACCTCGGCTGCGGCTTTGATACTGTTCTTTTCTTGGCTGTATTCACCCCAAGGAAGACTCACAACAGTATCAATGTAATTTCTGACAACGGTCGCTTCTGCACTCATCGGCGACATTAGTTTTAGCTTGCGAAGTTCCTTATTAATTTTCTCCCGAGCCTCCGTCGAAAGTGCTTTCTTTTTGATTTGAGCCTCGATCTCATGCATTTCTGCACGAGTATCGTCTTTTTCGCCTAATTCTTTTTGAATCGCCGCCATTTGCTCATTGAGGTAATATTCTTTTTGAGTTTTTTCCATCTGACGCTTTACGCGCGCGCGAATTTTCTTCTCAACTCGCATGATTTCAATTTCAGATTGAATGTAACCATATATTTCTTCTAGACGCAGTTTAGGATCGTTTTGCTCGAGCAAACCCTGCTTTTCTTGAAGCTTTAGATTTGAAAGATGGCCAACTAAATTATCTGCAAGCTTAGCGCCGTCTTCAATCCGATTGATGTCCAATACGGTTTCCTGAGCAATTCGCTTGTTCAATCGCACGTAATTATCAAAGGCCAATTTAACAGTGCGAATGATCGCCTCATTTTCGATACTATCGGAAGGTTTCTCTTCAAACTCTTCGGTCTCGACAAAGAAAAATTCATCACAGTGAAGAAACTCTGCGATTCTTGCACGACAGAGACCTTCGACAAGGATGGTGGCGGTGCCATCAGGCATCCGACTAAGATTCACCACATTGGCGATGGTTCCAATTTTATAGACATCGTCAGCGGTAGGGTCATTTGTTTTTGATTTCATTTGAGCCGCTAGAAATATTTTCTTATTTCCGCTCCACGCCTGCTCGAGCGCTAGAATTGATTTTTCTCTACCAACAAATAGTTTTGCCAGGAGATTTGGGAATACGATTATATCTCGCAGTGGTAAAAGCGGCATGCGTTTGCGACGTCCATTCGGATCTTTTGGCGTGTTATCGGACACGATTACCTCCCTGTTGGTCTCAATTAGCTCAAGCAAAACATAAACAATTCATTTGTCTATTTGCGATACTTGAGTTCCGTCATACTTTATTTGGCTCTACATTCAATTTTAGCAGGTTCTCTTTGAGACTTGAAAGGTAAAGGTTCTGCCTAGATGAAAATAGTTCATAAATGTTTAAAAAGTACGCAGTTAACCCTTTATTTTTTGCCGTTACTGCTACACTTGTTAGCAGCCGCCTAAAAACTACAGTATTTGACCTACAATGAAAAAAGCCCCGGATTGACCGGGGCTTTCTCCTTTTTTCGCCTGTATTCAGCTTATAGTTAGAATTCTCCCTGTTTAAGAATGTTGTCCGCTTGATCGTAGAATCT
>CAMDKS010000016.1 GCA_945900755.1 Bdellovibrio sp. ZAP7 | reverse complement strand
AGATCCGGTCTTGACGACGCTTCCTTTTGGGACGGAGCGGTGTTGCCAGAGGCGAAATTTCTGCTTGTCATAATTAATGTAGTCCCCGCAGAAGTCTACGGTCTGCCCCTTGAATGGCACCCAGCCCAGATTTTTTCCGCCCTTGGCGGTTCTGAACCTGAGTTGTTTTTTGAACTGTTTTGTTCTTAAAAGAAGCTCCTGATAGGTGGCCTGAATGGTCTGGCTGTTGATGGGAAGTTCCTTGGATGCGCCTTTTGTCAACGGGGAAAGATCTTTCTCGTTCGTGTATTTTCTGGACTTTTTCCAGTTCATGCGCCTGATATCGTTAGAGAAATTCCATACGTAGTTGACGGCTCCCGCCATGGCCTTGAGCTTCTTGGCGGTGTTACCGTCTTTAAGTCTGAATTTGTAGGTTAGTATGGCCATATATTTATATACTGGAGCTTTCTTCGTTGGTCATTGCTTACTTCTTGTTCTGTTGCTTTTTTTCGAAATTCATCCCCGACCTAGGAGGTCGGGGCATTCTTTCGGAACTCATGGTAAATCAAGAAAGGAAAAAGTCGGCTGGCACCTTTTAAGACCTTTTAACTGGAAATATTTTATGCCTGAGTTACCGGAAGTAGAAACATTGGTGCGAGGTGTTCGCGAAGAGCTTGTGGGACAGAGCTTCGTAAACGTCTCGTTTTTTCGTGCTGATATTCGTGAGCCAATTCCCGTGGCGCGATTAAAGGAAATTCTAACGGCACAGCCGGTGCACTCCGTGACGCGGCGTGGTAAGTACATGCTCATTCATACGAGTCAAGGAGCCTTGGGTGTGCATCTAGGCATGAGTGGCAAGTTTGTGTTGTCAGAAAAACACGAGCCGCACGTGCTACACACGCACGCTATTTTTGAATTAGGCGACGGGCGTGAGTTTAGGTTTATAGATCCGAGGCGTTTTGGTCGATTGTTTAGTATCGAGACTAAAGAATTGGACCTGCATCCGTTTCTGGCAAAACTTGGTGTCGAGCCACTTGATCTTGGTGTAAATTTGCAAAAACATTTGTTCGTAGACTCTCGTTCGAGATCTCAAGGCGTCAAAGTTTTTTTAATGGATAGTAGTGTGGTTGTTGGTGTTGGAAATATTTACGCAAGCGAATCACTTTGGCGTGCAAGAATAAATCCACACACAAGTGCGAAACAAATCACTTTGAAAATGTATTCAAAACTGTCCCAGAAAATTATCGAAGTATTGTCCGAAGCGATCAATGCTGGCGGCACCACCCTGCGGGATTACCGCAATAAAGACGGTAACCCAGGCTATTTTCAGACGAATCTTGCGGTTTATGGGAGAGAGGCAAAACCTTGCCTGAAGTGTGGGGCAAAGATCATCAAAACAACGCAAGCGGCACGGTCAACGTACCAATGTCCAGTTTGTCAAAAGTGAAAAAAAGAGATTTTTCCTAATTAATCTATTATTCAGCCAATTCCTTAAAATAATATTTTTATAATATTTTAAAATAGTTCTAAAGTAATATTGTATTGATCCGAGATTGATATTGTTAATAGCATATAGTTCCAATAACAATCTTTAGGAGGTTTACAATGGGTCTTAGAATTAAAACGAACATTAGTTCCATTAATGCTCAGCGGAATTTGAGTTCAACCAATAACGCTGGAAGAGAGACAATGCAGCAGCTGTCGAGTGGCTACCGCATCAATAAGGCTGCAGATGATGCAGCCGGTCTAGCCATCTCTAACAATTTAACCGCCAAGACTCGGTCCCTTGAGCAAGCTTCGCGTAACGCCAACGATGGTGTCTCCATGGTTGCAGTTGCAGAATCCGGCATGAACGAGATCACCAACATCTTGATTCGTCTCCGTGAACTTGCAACTCAGGCGTCCTCGGACACCATCTCTAATGTAGAGCGCGGTTACACCAACAAAGAATACACCAAACTCGTGGACGAAGTTCAACGTATCGCCAACACCACTGAGTGGAACGGCCTGAAAGTTCTTCAAGGCTCGAAAAACAACGAAGACTTTGGTAATGACTTGATTACGATTCACGTCGGCGCCGGAGACGGGACCGTTGAAAACCGAGACACGATTAAGCTTGATATTGATGCCATGAGCCTTATTCCTTCCGAGGATCTAGGTCTTGAATCAACGGGTAGCCAAATTGGTCCAGAAAATGCTGGTGACTCATTTACTCGAGCGATGGCTTCCGAAAAACTCGGCACCATTGATACCGCTCTATCTAAAGTAGCGTCGACTAGAGCGACTCTCGGAGCGCAACAAAGTCGTCTTTCCTCTGCGATCAATAACATTGGTATTCAGGTGGAAAACTACAAGTCGGCTAACAGTCGAATTCGCGATGTCGATTTTGCTGCTGCAACGGCTGCCTTTACCCAAAACAAGATTCTTTCTCAAGCGGGTGCTTCGGTCCTTGCTCAAGCGAATCAAGAACCAGAAATTGTTATGCAACTTCTTCGTTAATCAAGTTAAAGTTTTGTTTAAGATATAGAGAACAACAAAGACCCAATATTAAGTGTTGCAGGGAGGAACCTCCCTGCAACACAGTTCTCTACTTGTAATTGGCGCGCAACAGCTATTGAAGCTAGACAGCGCAAACGATACTATTTTGTTCCAACTCAGTTAATTTTTGCTCATCAGCATACTGCTTAAGTTTGCGCTGAAGGGTTCTAATTCCAATACCGAGCAGACGCGCTGACTTGGTGCGATTGTATCTGGTGCGACGAAGAGTGGCCAAAATTAGGTAGCGCTCAACTTCTTCCAATTTTGCCTGACCAGGTTGAACCACCAAAACTTGGCTTTCCTGAGTATCAATAATGCGAATAGCTTCCATGGCCGACTCCTTTTGCGCCTGAGACATGATGCGAAAATACATCAGTCATGCGTCACTTAGGAGAAAGCAATATTAGTGCCAGACTTGGTTGGAAATTACTGATGTAAATACAGTTGATTAGGAAGGCCTCGGCGGCCAGATGGTAACAAATGAATACCATTTTTGGCTGACATGGTATCAATTCTATACCAGAGGCAACGGTTGTCGGCTCACTATTGTCTAAATTTTGAACAAAGGCGATTTAGGAAATTTTAATTAGACGGCTACAGTCTAGCTGCAAAGTGTCTGAAAAAAATGGTAGGCCTGGGCAGACTCGAACTGCCGACCTCTGCCTTATCAGGGCAGCGCTCTAACCAACTGAGCTACAGGCCTAAATCGTCGAAGGACGCTTATAGATAACAAAGGGCCTCATCGTCAAGCACAATCGGCAGGAGTGACTAAGGAGTTAATAATCCTTTGAGAACGTTGTCTTGCAGGGTGCGTATTTGGGTCAAATCAGGCTGCCCTTTGCCGGGTCTTCCGTTTCCAATCATCGCAAACGAGACCCATCCCTCCTTAGGGTGCCTAAAAAATCCTGCTAAGGCTGCCACCGTGATCGGCTCGGTCAGAGTGCCAGACTTAGCTCGGATCTGCCCAGCAAGAGCGTCAGCGTTTTTTAGGCGTTTTTTCAGGGTACCGTCCCAGCCCGAGGCAGGCAAACTCGCGAGGAAATCGGGGAACAATTCACCCTGTTTTTCCATCCAATTGAGAACCGCAGCAATTTGACGTGCTGATATTCGGTTTTCAGTGGATAAACCAGAACCATTGAAGATTTTAAACTCATCTTGAATGCCTACTGAGGTCTGCAAAAACTCAGTTAAGACCTTGACCCCTGCCGTAAGGGTGCCTGATCCAGCGGCGTCGGCATTTTTTAAATCTCCAAAGGACGATCCAAGTCTTTTTGTAAGCATGTCGGCAATGAAGTTGTTAGAAAACGTATTCAAACCCTGCGCAATGCGCCGCAGCTCGTAGCCGTGAATGTCGTATAATGGGTGAGCATCCTCCGGAGTTTTGCCAACGCGTGCGGAGCCTTTAAACCGAATGCCCGCATCCTGCAAAAATCCAATGACGTAATCGCCTGCCGCAACCGTAGGGTCACCCACACTGCGATAAAGTTTTTTAATGGAAGACTCACTCCCAATGACGCCGCCCGAGGCCAGAGAAATGCCGCCGGCCGCAGTCGAGTTTCTGGAGAGCACCACTCCGCTAGACTGGTCCCCACGCACTGTTTTAGTCGTGTTAGAGAGCTTTACATGCCGCAACGGAAAGGGAGTGACGCTGGCAAAGGCGGGCTTGCCGACGGTGGTTGGAGACGTGGCAACGGCCACCGTGTTGAAGTTCACGGCAAACGAGGAAACGGGTGCATCGTAGGCGTGACTTGATTTTTGGGTGCTGTTCAGACGACTTTCATCTCGAGACTCGTCGTCAAACAATTGGTTGTCGATGACGAGTGACCCCGTGACCTCCTGGATTCCAAGGTGTCTTAGGTCAATGGCCATTTGCCACAATATTTCAGAGACTAGGAAAGGGTCTCCAGAGCCCTTGATGATGAGGTCCCCAACCAGTTTGTGACCAGTTATTTTTCCAGTGTAATACACGGGCGTAACAAAGGTGAAGGCAGGTCCAAAATAAGCGAGTGAAGCCGCACTGGTGATGACTTTTGTCACCGAAGCCGGCGACAAAAGCTGATCGGCCTCATGTTCGTATAGAATTTTTTGGTCGTGAAGCCGCGTAAAAACCACGCCCTGCTCGGCCGATTTTATCGAATTGAACATCCGGTCTAAATCAGCGGTGACAAAGGATGGCGAGCCACTTGCCCCAAAGGCCAGACGGGGCACGGTCATCGCGGAGCCGCCCACCGCCAAAAATATTAGGCCCGCACTAGTAACCTTTTTCGTCAAGCTCATCAGGAAACCTCGCAAAAAGGTGCTGTTGTAAAACATCATAGATCTTGTCATCAGCGGCCACAAACGTGACCCGCCGCAATACTTTTGGGGCGGCGTAATCAATGAAATCTTTGATAGCCTGGAAGGCGGTCTCGGCGGCAACAGCCAAAGCCGTACCGCTGACCGGCACTGAAATATGACGCAATTTTTGGAAGTCGGACGTCTCAAAAAATCCACAGTACGTTTTTTTTAGGTCCTCGGGAGCCAGGGATTGGTTCACAGCCGAAACATCGACAGTACGATCGGTGGCAAAGGTTTTGATGTCACCCTGCCACAAATCAATTTGAATATTTTTGTAACGTCTCAGGCCTAACAAATTTTTATCGCTCCTCGCACCTTGCCGAGTCTATTTGATTAAACCGACAAAGCCCTAGCGGCGCTTTTTGTTGAGTGCTTCCACCATCGCTTTACCAATATGACTTGGGGCCTCGGCGACCGAGATGCCTGCAGCTCGCATGGCGTCCATTTTTTCCAAAGCCGTACCGTGACTGCCGGAAATGATGGCGCCAGCATGACCCATACGTTTTCCTTTTGGTGCCGTTTGACCAGCAATGAAACCGGCCACCGGTTTTTTGATGTTTCCTTTGATAAACTCGGCCGCACGAATTTCTAAATCGCCGCCAATTTCACCGATCATAATAATGCCTTCGGTCTCTGGATCTTCCTCAAACAATTGCAAGAAGTCGATGTAGCTCATGCCGCCAATAGGATCTCCGCCGATGCCGATACAGGTGGTTTGCCCAAGGCCTAAGGCTGTGGTTTGGCCTACGGATTCGTAGGTCAAGGTTCCAGATTTAGAGATGATGCCGATTTTGCCGCGCTTGTGAATGTGTCCGGGCATGATTCCGATTTTACATTCCCCAGGTGTAATAATTCCTGGGCAGTTGGGGCCGATCAAGCGTGAAATTTTGTTTCGATCGAGGGCTTTTCTTACTGCAATCATATCGAGAACCGGAATGCCCTCGGTAATGCAAACAATAAGCTCAATGCCCGCATCGATCGCTTCCAAAATGGCGTCAGCGGCAAACGGTGGCGGTACAAAAATCATGGAGGCGTTGGCTCCAGTCTTCTCGCGAGCCCCTCTGACCGTATCAAAGACGGGAAGCCCGATGTGGCTGGTTCCGCCCTTGCCAGGTGTCACTCCACCGACAAAACGCGGTGCATATTCATGAGATAGCTTTGTGTGAAATTCACCAGATTTTCCGGTGATGCCTTGGGTGATAACTTTTGTGTTCTTGCCTACGATGATACTCACGTGAAGTGCTCCTTGGTGTTGTGTTATTTAGCTGCAGCAACGGCCTTACGGGCACCGTCTTCCATATCGTCGGCGGCCGTGATTTTAAGTCCCGATTTCTGGAGAATTTCTTTTCCGAGTTCGACGTTAGTACCCTCTAGGCGCACGATGAGGGGTAGTTTAAGGCCGAGTGCTTTAGCGGAATTAACCACCGCATTGGCGATCACGTCGCAACGCATAATGCCGCCGAAAATATTCACAAAAACAGCTTTGACTCGCACGTCAGAGAACAGAATGCGAAAGGCATTGGTTACCATTTCTTCACTCGCCCCACCACCAACATCAAGGAAGTTTGCAGGCGTTCCGCCGCAATGCTTGATAATGTCCATAGTCGCCATGGCCAGTCCTGCACCATTCACAAGACAACCAATGTTTCCGTCAAGGCCGATATAATTCAATCCAAACTTGGCCGCTTCTACCTCTCTTGGATCTTCTTCTTCATAGTCTCGCATGGCGGCAATTTCTTTGTGACGAAACAAAGCGTTCTCGTCGAAATTCATTTTGCCGTCTAGGGCGATGAATTTTTCCTCTTTAGTCCACACAAGAGGGTTGACCTCAAGTAGAGAAAAATCATATTTCATGAACATATTATAGAGTTTTGGCACCAACGCGTGAAACTCCTTGGTTTGTTCCTTGGTCAACTTCATCGCAAAAGAAAGATTACGAAGATGAAAGCCTTGAAGGCCCGCAGTAGGGTCCACATGAACGGTCACGATTTTTTCGGGGGTTTTTTCAGCCACCGTTTCAATGTCCATACCGCCTTCGGTGGAGAACATGATGGCGATGGTTGCGGTGTCTCGGTCGACAAGCATCGCAAGGTAAAATTCCTTATCAATATTTGAACCCGCTTCGATATAAAGCTTGCGAACCAATTTACCTTCAGCGCCTGTTTGCGGTGTCACGAGCGTCATGCCAAGCATGGCTTTCGAGACATTAAAGCATTCGTCAGGAGACTTAACGAGTTTAACTCCCCCACCCTTTCCGCGGCCGCCCGCATGAACCTGAGCCTTAACAACGGCCACAGGGCCACCAAGGCGTCGAAATGCAAACTCAGCTTCGATTGGACTTCCTGCAAAGTAGCCTTCTGGCACTGGTACCCCGCTTAGAGCGAATAATGCTTTGGCCTGATATTCATGGATGTTCATAATTGGATTCCTCTTACTTACGGTTGACTAAACAATTTACTTACAGCAGCGTGAGTAAAATATACGCAGCAATATGTATTTTCGTTGTCCAATTGTACTTGGCCTTGAGGTGAAATGAAAGTGCCAGAACTACAAATTTTAAAATGAGTCTCAATGAAAAAGCTCTAAATCAAAGTGCAAGGATCAGAAAAGCCAGAAGGCTTATATTCGCTGGTATCCTTCGCCCTACGGGGTCAGGACACGTTTCTGGCGCTTTCGCGCCAGAAACGGGCTAGACGGTTTGGCCCTAAAGCAGCTATGCTAGTGAGCGAGTATCACGCCTAGTAGAGTGCGCCTACGAAGCCGTCCGAACGAACTCGCGATGCGCAAAAGTCTTTAAGGAAGGTTTGATATGGGTTTTGGCCGAAATCGAGTGGTGATAACCGGTGGCGCAGGGTTTATTGGCAGCCATTTGTGCACAAAATTTTTGAACGATGGTTGGGACGTTGTTGCTGTCGATACGTTCCACACTGGTCAAAAATCCAACATTGAACCACTGCTGAAAAATCCGCGGTTCAAGATTCTTACACACGACATTATTCAGCCTCTGGAATGTGAAGCTGATTTAATTCTCAATTTTGCATGTCCAGCTAGCCCAGTTCATTATCAATCCGATCCCATATGGACCATGAAAACAAGCGTGCTGGGGACTATGAATATGCTTGGTCTTGCAAAACGTACTAAAGCGAGAATTTTGCAAGCAAGCACCAGCGAGGTTTACGGAGATCCGCACCAACACCCACAAAAAGAAACGTACTGGGGAAATGTTAACCCTATCGGCATTAGAAGTTGCTATGACGAAGGCAAACGCGCAGCCGAGACCCTATGCTTCGACTACCACCGCACCCACAGCGTGGATGTGCGGGTGATACGAATATTCAATACGTATGGACCCAATATGGCGGTGGATGATGGCCGTGTGGTTAGTAATTTCATTGTCCAAGCCCTCCGAGGCGAGCCCCTCACCATGTTTGGTGATGGAAAACAAACGCGGTCTTTTTGTTACGTCGACGACCTTGTAGACGGAATATTTCGCTTTGCTCATACGGAGGGTGCCACCGGCCCCCTTAATCTTGGCAATGATGATGAGTTTACTATGCTGGAATTGGCTGAACTCGTCGTGGCGAAAACGGATAGCAAATCACAGATCATTTTTAAACCTCTGCCGGCCGATGATCCAAAGCAGCGACGACCAGATTTAACACTCACAAAATCAATTCTCAAGGATTGGTCGCCCAAAGTGAAACTTGCAGATGGTCTCGAAAAAAGTATTCCCTATTTTAAAGAAGCATCCAAAAAATAGCCATCTGGCGTTAACGGGGGCATTACAAATGAACGAGTCTTTAACGAGTAACAAAGCACCTGAAAATTTATCTCACAAGTCGATGGACGGCGTTCACTACCGAGTTATTGGGGACGGTAAAAAAACGGTCGTCCTGCTGCGGGGACTTGGCAGATGGTCGGAGCATTGGCTTGGTTTTGAGAATTTTTTGGCCACCAAAGGTATCCGGGTTATCGCGATTGATAATAGAGGCTTTGGCCGATCAAGTTCTATCAAAATCAATTGCCATCAAAATATCGATGAATTTGCCGATGATGTCGCCCTTATCATTGCCAAAGAAGCACCCGCGGGAGCTCACATCATTGGCGTTTCACTCGGCGGCATGATCGCATTGTCGGTTGCAGCCATGAAACCGCAACTTGTAGCGAGCCTCATGTTAGTCAACTCAAGCGTAGCCGCCGCAAAGCTATCTCGGATCAGTCGCCGTGGTCTTGTCGCTATAGGCTCAATATTGGTGGGTTCTAAGCACGGCTACGAACGACTCGCCAAAATTTTACTTGGGCCAGAGACGACCAGTGACAAAACATCAAAAATGGCCGGTGCGTGGGCGGCGATTGATGCCGTTTCGAAGCCGGCCGTCACAAATGTTTGGGCCCAATTAATGGCCGCCAGAAAATTTGCTGGCATAAGTGAAATGGCGGCAGTGGGCTGTCCGGTTACGGTGGTTAAAAGTGAAAATGATTTATTCGTGAATCCGGCCAACAGCGAATTTATACACAAGCATGTTAAAGGTTCCGTGATTTTAAATCATGCCACCGCAGGCCATGAACTGGTCTATGATGATCCTGAATGGCTGGCGAGTGCTATTTTAAAGCAATTGGACGCCTGATCACGTCGTAAGTGGCTTGCCTATCAGAGTCTCAGCGACCAACAAATAGATTTGCGCCAATTCAATCAAAATGGATCGCGGGACAGCGGGCACATCTCCATGTCCCGAAAATCCGTGGTCAAGGAGCCAACGCCGCACGTTTTCTTTGTCTAACATTTCCGGGGGCTCGTTTTTTTGCATCCGGTTCTGGTATGACGCAATATTCCATAGTCGGCTGCTATCAGGTGTGTGCACTTCGTCGATAAGTTTAATCGTGCCATCAGAGGTGCGGCCAAATTCATATTTGGTATCCACGAGTAGCCAGCCTTTTTCGGCGTATATTTTTGTGCCAAGCTCAAAAACTTTAAAGGCCATCGCCGAAAGAGTATCCCACTCCTTTTGCGTACAAACATTGCGGCGGATGAGTTCCGCGGCGGTGGTGTTTTCATCATGTTCAAACGCGGCCGCTTTAGTGGTCGGAGTGATGATAGGCTCTGGAAGGCGGCCAAAGGGCTTTAGCCCCTCAGGTAGCCTGACTCCACAAAAAACCCGCTCACCCACAGCATAAGCTCGCAGGATGGAGCCGGCTAAATAACCTCGCACCACCACTTCAGCTTTGATGGGTTCGAGGCTTTCCGTGATTAGTGCCCGAGACCCGAGGGTCTCAATAAAGTGGGTGGGCACTATTTTCGCAGCCTCTTCCAGCCAAAATTTGGAGATGGATGCGAGGATCACGCCCTTTAACGGAACATGATCGATCAAGCGGTCGAAGGCCGTCAGGCGGTCTGAATGAAGCATTTGAATGCGGCCGTCTCGACTTAATACAGTTCTAATTTTTCCCTGATAGACGGCAAAACCTTGGGAATGCCACAAGGCTAGGTCTACCGGGCTCGGTCCCTGCCAAATGTGTGAGGACCATAGATGATCATCTAAGGGAGAGGATAGAATGCTTTGATAGACTTCACTGAGGAGAGTTGTCATGTAGAACCTCCAAGAACGAATGTTTGCAGGCAACATCTTGCCTGTGATGTGCTAGGATTTTTGGTAACTGTTTTTTTGAAAGTGTGCAAATTAATTGTCTTTAAATAAAACGCCATCTATCACGGTCTTTATGACAGGAAATTTATACCATGACCCATGCCCATCTGACTCCAAAAGTTTCTACTGTCGAGGCGATTAAATACTTGAGAGCCCTTGTTGGCGAGTCCTTTGTTTTGACTGGTGCGCTTGATCTGAAAACTTGGGGTACAGACTGGACAAAAGTATATGAGCCAAAGCCTCTTTGCATTGTTTTGCCGCAAAATACGGCCGAAGTAAGTAAAATTATGGCCTACTGCCACGAAAATGAATTGGCCGTAACCCCGTCAGGTGGGCGCACAGGGCTTTGTGCGGGAGCCGTCGCTAGTGAGGGCGAGGTGGTTATGAGTCTATCGCGCATGTGTAAGATTTTGGACGTTGATTCAACAGGGCTTACGATTACCACCGAGGCCGGGGTGACGACTCAAGCGCTGCAAGAGGCCGCAAAATATATCGGTTTGTTTTTTCCGTTGGATCTCGCCTCCAAAGGAAGCTGCCACATCGGCGGCAATATCGCCACGAATGCAGGCGGCGTTAAATTGATTAAGTATGGCGGCACCCGCGAACAGGTATTAGGGCTCGAAGTCGTGCTGGCTAACGGTGATATTTTAGATATGAATGTGGGGCTGCGCAAAAACAATTCTGGGTATGATCTGAAGCACCTGTTTATTGGCAGCGAGGGCACCCTTGGCATCGTAACAAAAGCTGTTTTGCGTCTGATGCCTAAACCGCGCAATCTTCAGTTGGCGATCATGGCTGTCGACGTGTTTGAAAAGATTCCAAAAATATTGACTGAATGCAGTCTGGCAGCCGTTTCCGTAACGGCCTTTGAATTCTTTACACAGGTTGCCCACAAGATCGTGTTGGCTCGTCTTCCTGGAGCAAGAACCCCGTTTGCAGCGAGCTCTCCCTTTTATGTTTTGCTTGAGATTGAGCAACCAGGTAGCGAACCAGAAATGGAGACCTTGCTAGAAAAATTATTTGACCAAGGCCTGATTTCCGATGCCACAATTGCCGCCAATTCAACGCAATTTAAGGAGTTTTGGGGGCTGCGTGAAAATATTACGGAATCCCTAGCTGCCCATGGCCAAGTGCGCAAAAACGACATTTCATTGGCCATTGATCAGTTGGATCCCTTTGTGAAGGAGCTAGAAAAGCTTCTCACTAAAATGAGCAGCAGTGCCACAAACGGACCTGCGAGCGACGCCATGGAGCTAGTGCTTTTTGGTCACATTGGTGACGGCAATTTGCACATCAATTATGTTTCACCAAAGGAGCGAAATCCAAAAGAATTTCAAGTGGCCGCACGTACCATTGAAGAACAAATTTTTAAATTATTGACCAAGTTCAAAGGCAGTATTTCGGCAGAACACGGAATCGGTCTTACCAAGAAAAAAGATCTGCATTTCACTAGGACTGCTCAAGAAGTGTCTTGGATGAGGCAAACAAAACGATTGTGGGACCCCAAAGGGATCTTAAACCCAGGAAAAATATTTGACGTGTGAACTTGTCAGTCCACACGTCAACAATAGACTATCCGTGTAATTCGCTAGAAATTCGCTTCAGTTCATTTCCTAGTTCTGCTGGCATGTGTGAGCCGAACTTGGAAAAGTATTCTTGAATTCCAGACATCTCATTTTTCCACGCAGGCGCTTCAATGGCTAGAAGCTCACGCATCGTTTCTTTGGTCAGGCCCGTGCCCTCAGTATTAATGGCGCTGTTCGTAGGCAAGAATCCGATAGGCGTGCGAACCGCTTCGCCCTTGCCCTCACATCGTGCCAATACCCACTCAAGAACACGCATATTGTCACCAAATCCTGGCCACATAAAGCGGCCAGCTTTGTCCTGACGAAACCAATTGACGTGGAAAATTTTCGGGAGATTGTTGTATTTTTTGCCCATCGACAGCCAGTGGGTCCAATAGTCACCGAAATTGTAGCCGCAAAAAGGCTGCATGGCCATCGGGTCACGACGAACCACTCCAACGGCGCCGGTTGCCGCTGCCGTCGTTTCTGAGGCCACCGAGGCTCCCAAAAATACGCCGTGTGCCCACGACACAGATTCCACCACGAGAGGAGAAAGCTCCTTGCGGCGCCCTCCGAAGATAATCGCCGATAACGGCACACCGTCCGAGGCCTCGGCTTCAGGTGTGTAGCTACCACACTGTGAAGCAGAAACTGTGAAGCGACTATTTGGGTGAGCGGCGGGGCCTTTTCCAGACTCCCAAGCCCGTCCTTGCCAATCAGTAAGTCCCTCAGGAGCAGATTTAGTGAGCCCTTCCCACCAAGGTTGAAGATCTTTGGTGACGGCCACGTTCGTAAATATGGCGTCCTTATTTAGCATGTTTAAGGCCGTAGGATTCGTATCAGAGGCTGTGCCTGGAGCCACGCCAAAGTAACCTGCTTCAGGATTAATGGCGTACAGACGACCATCTTTTCCTGGATGAATCCACGCGATATCGTCGCCAACAGTGAAAACTTTCCAGCCCTTTTCGCGGTAGGCTTGAGGAGGGATTAGCATCGCGAGATTGGTTTTGCCACAAGCGGATGGAAAGGCGGCGGCGACGTAATGACGTTTGCCAGCAGGATTTTCGATGCCAACAATCAACATGTGTTCCGCCAGCCAACCCTCAGACTTCGCTTGCCAAGAGCCGAGGCGAAGGGCATGACATTTTTTTCCAAGTAAGGCATTACCGCCGTAACCTGAACCAATCGACTTGATAGAAAGTTCTTCTGGAAAATGCATCACAAAGCGACGGTCAGGGGAAAGGTCTCCTGTGGAGTGCAAGCCTTTAACGAACGAGTCTTCTTTTTCAATGCGAGCCAGAGGCTTATCGCCCATCCGCGTCATAATGCGCATGTTCAAGACGACGTAGGCACTATCCGTAATTTCAACGCCACAGCGTGAAAGTGGCGAATTAATAGGACCCATGCAGTAAGGAATAACATACATCGTACGTCCCCGCATGCAGCCTGCAAACAAGGCGTCGATTTTCTTGTGACCTTCTGACGGCTCCATCCAGTTGTTGTTTGGACCGGCGTCGTCTTTGTTCTTTGAGCAAACAAAAGTAAGATGCTCTGTTCGTGCAACGTCGCTTGGATCTGAGCGATGGAGGTAGCATCCCGGATGAGTTTCTGTGTTGAGAGCAATCAGAGATCCTGCCAACTGCATTTCTTCTATCAGAATTTTTTTCTCATCAGCACTGCCGGTGCACCAATGAATTCGATCAGGTTTAGTTTTGGCGGCGACTTCGTTCACCCATGCAGCGAGACGTGTATTGGACGTGGTCATATTTATTTCCTGTTGATAGCTTGCTGCTATAGTGACAATTAAAAAATGGCAAAACACACTCTACAGCGCCACATCGGCGGCAGCAGGGATAGAGGGCTTTTAACACGGCTTCGGGGGGGGGTGGCAATAGGTCTTTTAACCAGTCGCTTTTCCGGCGCCACCAAGGAAGGTCTCGCCGCGCTCGATGGCCTTACGAACCTGAAATTTAGGCGGTGCTGCCATCGCGTTAGTCAGTTCTGATTCCATAGGGGCAGTCGACTGAAAGACTAGGTAGCAGCATTGGTCGCCTGGGGCTATTTCCAGCATGGCGTGGATTAAAGTTGTGGCATCGGCCGTCTTTACGACGACGTCTCCCACAACTTCTGCCGCAGCGGCAGGCGGAGGAGCTTGATCGGCCTCCCTAAGGGAAAAGGTCATGCCCTTATCGACAGCTGGACTTAGCCGATCTTTTAGGCTAACGGCCTTTTTATGCACACGACTTTCTGGATAGGCAATCACCGCATCTAAGTCTGGCATCGCACCGGCGAGGTCTCCGTTGCGAATTTTTGCCAGCGCCATATTGTAGTTTACGATAGCCAAAATATCTCGTTTGTCGTCGGGAATTGACTCTAATGTTTTTTCGTAAATTTCAATTCCCTCTTTGCCGAAGCCACATTTTGCGTGGGCGATGGCCTTATTATTTAGATACCCAATGATATTATTCATACTCTCCATTTTGCCAAGAATGGCCTTCGCGGCATCAGGATTTCCTGACGCCATGGCCACTTTAACTTGCCCATCCTGAACCGTGGAGCTGTCAGGATCAATGTCTTTGGCCCTATTAATCGAGGCTTCAGCTGCGGCCGTATCGCCGGTTTCCGCTTGAGTTTCCGCGATGGTAACCAGACGTTCTAAATTCATAGGTGAAACGCCCTGTGCCTTTTGAAAACACTTTAAGGCGGGCTCAAATTGGCGAAGTATCATCAAGGATTTACCTAAAACATTTAATGCAAATAACGATTCTCCACTGGTTTTAATCGCCTCGATGGCAAAATCTTTTGCGGCCTCGTAATTTTCTTTTGCGAAGGCATGTTCAGCACGCATAACAGACTTTCGACCAGCTCCAACACCATCGTCGGCCAAAAATCTTACCAGCAATTCTTCGGCATCACTTAATTTTTTGGCGGCAAGAAAGGCTCGTACTTTGTTCTCAATGGTTTGGGTCTCAGTGGGCATGCGGTCTTGCTGAATGGTCCAAATAACAGCCTTTAGGAACGTCACACGCTCCATCGGTTTTTCAACCATATTTGCCACGCCCATCTCGCGAATGATTGGCATATCCATTGGTTTAATCAGTGCGCTCAAAACAAGAACCGGGACGTTTGTGTAGCCGAGGGCACGAACCCGTTGAAGCAACAGGGGCCCGGTCACTTTAGGAACCTTCCACTCTGTAACAATAAGGGAAGGTTCGCCGTTAGCCTGCATCCAATCTAAAGCAGCTTCCCCGTCCGCAAAGTCCTGAATCTGTGGACCGCCGAGCTCGGAAAAAATGGTCTTAACCGCAGAACGTACCGAATCGTCATTATCTATGATGACTACAGCTCCAAGACTCAAAACGTTTTCTCCAGCCGCTGCCGAAGGCTCGTCGGTGGCTCCTGCTCCGAATAAAGCGGTGCGCTTTGCTTTCACTAACGGTGCGACACTTGGGTCCATAAATTCTACTTGGCGTAAAGTGGATTTTGCGGAATCAGTTGCACCTGAAAGGTGTAGAGCGCTGGCGAGGTCGATTAGTAATTTGGAATTACCCGGATAAATATTTTGAAGATTTTTTTCGAGGGTCAAAAGATCTGCGGGCTGATTCGTGGCGGCCAAATGCCGACGCAAATACTCGGCAGACGTGCGAGTGGAATCCCAGTCATTTTGTTCCATCAGGGCCATTAACTCTTCAAGTCCTTTTTTAAGGCTGTCTTTGGTAAATGGCTTCGAGTGATAGCTCAAAAGACCGAATTCAAACGCCTTAGAAAGAACCCACGATTCTTTTTCTTCTACTAACAATGACACGCGCACATGATTGATTTGCGCAAAATTGATCATCATACGTACGGTGTGCAGGCCGTTCAACTCTTGGTCGGCGCTTACAGGGACGATGAGCCAATCGGCGGATTCTGTTTCGAGAATACTATGGGCATCTGCGATTGTGGCAACAGCTTGCGTATTGGCAAAACCTAGGGATTTCGTAACCTCGCTTAATAGCTGGCGCACAGATCCAGAAGAGTCTACCAAAACGACTCGTGCTGATTTGTCTTTAAATTTAGATTCAATCGCCATGCAAGATTTCCACTATGACTATGTTTACATTCAGCGCGCGAAAGGATCGTCCCACACCCACTTCTCGGACGATGAGGGAATTACTTGACCCCCCTTGCAAAAAAAAATGAGGGCCAAGCTGTGGTACCTTCTCAAAATTTGTCTTCTTGGTAAATCGACTCATACGGTTGCGAGTTCGACGTCGACCCTGGCGGCACGCGAAAAGCTCGCGGCTAAAGCACCCTCTAAAATTTTCCTAATGATATGATTTAACAGCGAAATCAAGATATTTTAAGAATTGGCTAAAGGAATCCTTGAGATTGACGAAAACCCAACTATGTCCCGCGTAGTGCGTGGCATGTTACTTAGAGGAGAAATCATTATGAAAAAATTAATGTATATGAATGTATCGATAATTCCTATTTATTTGCTCACGGCATCCTGTAACTCAGAAGCGAAGTTTGCCAGCCCCAGTAAAAAATCACTCGATTCGAAGTCCAGCCAAATTTTCAACTTCACGTCATCAAGTATTGTTGACGGCAATTTGAAAATCAGTGACGGGGGACGATACACATCTTTTGATGTCACTCAGGCAGAAAAAAATCCGTCAAGAGTGACTCAAATGCAGGTGAACAGAAAAGCCATCAACGAACCGTATGAACAAGGGCATGCAGCTAAAACAAGTTCGGAAGAATTCAATTTGAGTGAAGCTGGAATGCTCGACTTTCTCGTGGTCATCGATGATTCCAGGTCAATGGATGACGAGCAGGCACTGATCGCAAAAGGTTTGGCGCCGTTGATTTCCGAGTTTAAGGATACCAATTGGCAGATCGCGGTGATCTCGATGTCAGACCCGTGCGTAAAAATCTCCAATTTAATTAAAAAAACGGATGCAAATGCCGACGCTAAATTCGCTGCCGCAGTGAAAAAACCATACGATCCAGATGCCACGGAACAAGGATTTCCAATGGCCATCCAAGCATTCAAGGGGCAATGTAAGGGAGCTCTTCGCCCCTGGCTACGTGCAGGGTCTAGTGTAGGTGTCCTATTTTTGAGTGACGAAGATAACTGCGGATCTAATCCAGGCGAGCAGAACCGTTGTCAAAAGATCCCTGGAAAAAATGCCGCAGAAATGGTGAACTATCTTCATAGTATTCGCACGCCCGCAGAGGCTCGAATTTACGCCATCACAGATCATGATGGCACCTGCCCAGACGCTGGTGGTCAGGGCTTTATGTATGCTGAAGCCGCTCGTTTAATGGGTGGAAGTGTCGGATCTATTTGCCATGATTTTACGAATGCAAACGGCTACGGAACCTTTCTTAATACCGTGTCAACCGATGCCGCCAGACTCCTGAAGAAGCAATTTTTACTGTCGTCGCGACCAGATATGACTCAGTTTGACGTCACTGTCGATGGCCAAGTGTTGGAGGCCAGCGGAGTTCTCAGCATAGAGGGAAAATTAGTTAAGATTGATCCTTCAAAGGTTAATAGTGGCCTTAAAATTACATTTAACTACACACATGATGCCATTCCTATGTTTTCCGAAGTCCCTGCGCAGCCAGCCCCTAATTTGCTTTCACTTGTCGTTACTGTGAATGGGACGCCGTTGACCCAAGAGGTCGATTATCATTATGACCCGGTGAAGAGAGTCATCGGGTTTACGGCGGCTCCACCAGAGGATGCGAAGGTCGTGGTTAAATATCTAGAGGAAAAAACCATGAAAACCCACTTCGAAAACAACCTAGCAGGTGTTCGTCCCGATACGTTAAAAGTATCCGTAAATGGTGTGCCCGCAACCGATCAAAGTTTTTCATATGACTCCAATGGAATAGACTTTATTGTGCCACCAACAGATGGCGCGGTGGTTACGACCTCGTGGCAAACTGACGAACATAAAATTCTAAACTACGCTGCAAGCTCCACTGATCCACGTCATGTGGTTGCGTCGACCATCACTGATAAAGCTTCTGGACAAGAGGTTGCCGGTGAGTGGAAGAACCCAAATTTACAATTCAAGCCAGAGAATGTTGTTGAGAAGAGAGTGGTCACGGTAACCCTGGATTTTGGAGAAAAATCCAGCATGCGGACGATTGATCTGCCAGATGATCGAATCGACGATAATGTTAAAGTCACTGCGGATGGAAAAGCAGATGTCTGCCAAATAAAGAAAGAACCCGCATCTCTCGACTTGAATGATTTAGAGGATTCAAAATCACTTGCAGGGAAGGCCCCAGAAAAAAAGGTCGAAGAGGCTAAGCCCTCTGATTGGAGCTCGCGCTATAAAGGAAAGGATGTAAGCTTTCAGTGTGCCGAGGGCAATGATTTTACAGAAATATCCATTGACTATAGACATGAAATTCAGCGCACCAACAAATTCGTAGTGACCCTCGCCGCAGGTGTCGATCCGAATGACAAGCATATGGCCTGGAAAGTTTTCGTAGATGGAAAGCCCACCACCTCGTTCAAACGAACCGGAGCGGAGATTGAAATAGAGGACAATCTCCTACCGCCTGAAACCAAAGTCGACATAGAGGTCATTTCTTACAACTAAATTGGGACCCAACTGCAATTAAAAATTAAGCAGCACCTAGCGTTTACAATGATATCGGCTGTATAAAAGATACTATTAGGGATAAAATATTGTCCCTAATAGCATCTTTGAGGCGTTTCCTTTTGAGGAAAAAATGATATATCTGACCCTAAGCGGTTGCGGTTTTGCTCATTGTGGTACGGAAGATGACTGAAAGATGAAATCTATTATTGTAAATATACTTAAAATGGCGATGGTCGTCCTTTTATTTTGGTGGATGATTGATTCGGGAAAATTGTCTTGGGCACAGTTATCCATATTTTTGCAGCATCCTGACGCCATCATCGTGAGCATTGTGATTTGGATTTGCGGACCACTGCTCCTTGGCACGCTGCGCTGGTGGTTGCTGATTCAGGGCGCGGGCCTAAAATGTAGTTATTTTTATGCTATGCGACTGCAGACCATTGGCTATTTTTTCAATACCGCAATGCCGGGTGCCGTTGGCGGTGACATCGTCAAGGCGATCTATATCGTTAAAAGCCAGGGTGGTGCAGAAGCAAAAACTCCGGCGATGGTTACCGTCTTGCTTGATCGAATAGTCGGATTGATCGGCCTATTTGCCATGAGCGTGTGTACCGCAAGTTTTTCATATAACCAATTGTCTCAGAATCCTGTCACGGCACAGTTAATGACGGGGCTCGCTGTAGTCGTAGCTCTCAGTGCCATTTTTTTGGTCATCGTTTTTGTCCCTTATAAAAATCATGCCGATCCAATTGCAAAAATATTATCGTTTCGTGTTCCTGGATTTTCTCTTCTTCGCCGCATTTACGCCGCGTTGAGAACCTATCGGACGCGCCCGTGGATAATTGTTGGCACGATTGCCCTATCAGCCGCCCTGCAAGTCATGTTCATGTGGTACATGGGATTTATTGGACAAATTTTGTATGGAAAATCTGCATTTGACCCTGTTTTATTAGCTCCGATATTCCCCTTTGGAATATTGGCGACGGCGATTCCCCTCGCACCCGGCGGGATGGGCGTAGGACATGCCGTGTTTGACCGATTATTTGCACTAGTGGGACTTCCTGGTGGCGCGAATGTTTTCAACGCCTATGTATTAAGTCAATTGCTGTTAAATTTATTAGGCTTCATTCCCTATTTGGCGCTAAAAAAGCAGAATCCCATCGACGCAAACGACCACCAGCAAATAGATGACCTGGCGACATCAGTATAGACTAATGTGGCCATCCATTTGGCTTGCAGTAGATGGTCATAGAGCCGAACATTACGGAAATGAACGCGACGGAGGTGTGAATTGGCGTTTTTCAGTCGCCCAGGCGCAACGATATTTTATGAGTTATTGGGAGACCCCACACATCCCTGCGTGACTCTGGTCAATGGCCACACCAGGTCTAGTTCAGATTTTAGAATGCTGGCCAGAAAGCTCGGCGAGAACGGCTTTAGCGTCCTTCTTTTAGATAATCGTGCAGCTGGCAAATCCGAGGTGACGGGGGCCTTTGCAATCAGTGATATGTGGGATGATATCGTAGCCCTCTGGGACGAATTAGCCATCGAGAGATCACATCTACTAGGTATCTCAATGGGCGGATTCATTTCCCAGGGACTGACGATCAATCATCCAACACGAGTGGGCAGGCTTATTTTGGTTTCTACAACCTCTGAAGAACGTTATATCCATTCTACCGGCCCTGGCTGGAGCGTAGAGAGTGGCAAAACGGAAGAAAAAATGAAGGCCTATTTTGGACCCGGTTTCGTGGACCGCAATCCAGTGCTTTTTGAAACCATGGTGGCACAGATTCGTCAAGCAGCCGCCTCAGGTCGGTTTATAGAGCGTGCAAACTATCAGCGTGATGCGATGCGAGGGGCCATGCTCACAAATCAGCTTAGCAAAATTAAAGCCGCGACCTTAATCATCCACGGTGACTCTGATCAAGTCATCCCCGAGGCCGCTGCAAAGGCCCTCCATTTGGAGATTCGTGGCTCTAAGCTTGAAATCCTAGCAGATGTCGGCCACCTCATATTGGCAGAGGCTCCAAAGCGGTTGTACCAGCTTGTAACAGATTTTTTGATAGAAAATTAAATGGTGCCGGAAATAATTCGAACCTCTTGCTCCGAAACACCAAGCTCCCTAGCAATTCGGTCAGGCTTGATGCCTCTCACCAAAAGTGCACGGATATCGGAAAGGCGTCGATCCTCTAATTGACCTACAATATCTTTCCAAGCTCCGCCAGCGTTAAGTAGTTTTGCGACATTTTCCGCTCGGGAGACCACGAGTGATAAATGCTCGCTCTCCTTTTTTGCCGTTTTTGACAGCTGGGAAATATACTGTTGTTTTTCATTCAAGGCACGCATCGGGCCGTCCAATTTTTGGGAAATTTCACTTATGATTGAATCTACTTCCCGGGTTATCTCAGACACTCCAAGCTTGACCTCTTGCTCCGCTTCGGTTGCAAGAACCTGAACTTGATCTCTTAGAGTACGAACTTGTGATTGTGTCGCCAAAAGCTCCGAGCGAATCTGTTCTCTCAGGTCTGCGAGCATCGCCCGCTCTTCGGTGAGTTCGCGAACCAAGCCGTGACTAGATATTTGACGGCTTTGAAGCCTCAAAAATGCAGCGACGATAATCACATCAGCAGCGATTAACGTGAAAAGTACGGCCGTAATCATGATTCAACCCTCCTGAAGAAAGTTTTTCAGTACCAATTCATCAGTCTCGTCTATGCTTACCGTCTGTACGGTTACGATCTTCTTCTTCCCGCGACGTCCCACCGCCTCACTGCTAATGACCTTCGCAAGAATGGGAAATCGTGCAGGTTGATCAATTCGACGATATTGAACGAATCTCAATTTTCGCTGCCAGTAGTCAGGAATATCCAATTGAATGCGCAGGAGAGTGCCTGGCGCATAAGCCTCAGTGGTGCAAAATTCGATCCCTTGTGGGCTAATATGGACGCTTTGTGTAGCCGCCAAGGTATCCTCCTCACTCGGTAGGCCATAAGCGCCATAGCGCATCGCAACTTTACGATTGCTGCGAGGATAGTTTTTGATTTGCGCAGCATCAAATTTATTGATGTGCGAAATCGCAGCGGCAGCCTCCAAGGAGGTGATTGGCGCTGTGGGTAGCATTTCTGAGGTTGAATCAGGAGATTGTGACGGCGTTTGTGTGTGTAGTTTGCTCATTATATGTTATCCAATATAGTTAATTATCCAACTTTTTTGAGATTCGAATAAACTTTTGCGATTTTTTCGGCTAGCGTCGCGCCTGTAAACGGCTTGACAATATAATTGCTAACGCCACTTTTTACGGCCTCAATGATGTTTTCCTTTTCGGCCTCGGCTGTGACCATCAGAAAGGGAAGATGTTTAAAGCGAGCGTCTGCTCGAACAGCCTTTAAAAATTCAAGGCCAGTCATGTTCGGCATGTTCCAGTCGCTAATAACAAATTCAATGTCAGGCATCGACTCAAGCATCTTGAATCCAAGCTGCCCGTCTTCGGCCTCTACAAAATTTGTATATCCATTTTGGCGCATCAGTGTTTTCACGATGCGGCGCATTGTCGGAAAGTCATCCACAACTAGTATTTTCATGTCCGGGCGACCTAGTGCCATAATATATTCTCCAGCGAAATGGTTATTAGTCTAACAAGCAAACTGCGAACTCTAATCTGACAAAATGGATTTGTGTCTCTTCAACTTTTCAATGGCCTGTGTATGCAGCTGACTTACTCTCGACTCTGTCACTTCAAGAATTCGTCCGATTTCCTTCAAATTCAAATCCTCAAAGTAGTAGAGCTGCAAAACTAGCTTTTGTTTGTCGGGAAGCTCCTCAATATGTCGCCTCAAAATATTCTTAGCCGAGGCGTTGCGAAGCTGAGCGAATGGATTTTTTGAATTCGGATTTTCAAGAGAATCCAAAAGACTTCTGCGTTCTGGGGCTCCGTTTGTCCCACCTAAGTCGTCGATGGAAAGCAATTGAACCCCTTTTACTCGAGAATTCATGCTGAAATATTCTTCGATGGCCATTCCGAGAGCTTGACTTAATTCGTCATCATCGGCCTTTCGACCTAATTTTTGTTCGAGATCAGCGGCTGTCCGATCAAGGCGTTTGGCCTTGTCTCGAACGGATCGAGGAATCCAATCTTGGCCTCTCAACTCATCGAGAATTGCACCGCGAATACGAAACTCCGCATAGGTCTTAAATTTATTGTCCCGACCTGGATCATATTTATCAATGGCATCCATCAAACCAATCACGCCGCTGCTAATCAGATCGTCTAGATCAATATTGCTTGGTAGACGCGAAGAAATTCTCTGAGCCACAAATTTTATAAGTGGCGCGTAATCCAAAATCAATTGGTCACGAAGACTCCCGTCTACGGCTTGTATCTCTTGCTTATATTTTTTGACGAGTGATTTCATCTGTGTTGCCTCAAATTGATTTCATATAGTATTTTACAGCATTTCATCCAGAAAGCGTTACAAGCCAATATTTTGACGCCCTGAAGGAGGAGCCGATAGGGCGTCCCAAACAGAGTTCAATCCAGCGGAACCTGTGCTCAATTCACCCGAATTTAGCAATTGCAAAATCCTGCACCAAGACTGACTCCAACCTTGTCCACATAGGGACGAGAGCGAGCCTTCAGCTCCCACTTGACGTGCTAAAACGGCTCGCACTAGACTCCCATCTCGCGGAACTGTCCCAGCGAAGTGAACCGTAGAGTCACAAAATTTTAGTGCAACTTCAGCTAAGCGTGCAGCTACGCGTTTACCTTCATCATCATTTATGGCTTGATTTACAATGATGGCACATTCGCGTCGATCATATTCTTCGGCCATTACTTTAATAACGGCATAGGCATCAGTCATTGCGTGCGGCTCTGGAGTGGTCACCACCACAAAAATATCACTGGTACTATTCAGCGTTAGCACAGACTCAGAAATCCCTGCCCCCGTGTCGATGAACACATAGTCATAGGAGTTAGGGAGCCGTGCAAGTTCATGAACAAGAAAGCTTCGGCTAAGAGGATTCATGTTGGCTAATTGCGTCACGCCAGTTCCTGAAGATATGACGTCAATTCCTAGTGGACTGTGCGCCACAATTTCGGCGATGGTCACCTGCCCCTCTAAGACCTCTTTTAGCGTGCCGGATGGTTGCAGGCCCATGACCACGTCCACATTTGACAGCCCCAAATCACCGTCAACAATTAATACTCGCGCGCCGGATTTTGCCGCCGAAAGAGCCATATTAATTGTCGACATTGTTTTTCCAACGCCGCCTTTACCACTTGTCACCGCAATTATTTTTCCCACCAGCAAACTCCTTATTGTCCACCTGTGAATCTAGAGCTCTACCTAGAGCGACGTTCCTAGGAATGACTATTCGGTTGCGACCTTAAATAATTGCGAGGCAATGGCCTCACGGGAGGCGCGCTCGGGGATATCCGACGGCATGTGGGACCACGAGAGCCAACTTAGCGGGAGTGACCACTTGCAGGAGGCGTTAAATATGTCGCCCCACGCCGGCACCTCGTCGAGCTTAGAAAAAGCGACACTCGAAATTCCAATGGTGCTGAAATGGCGAATAGTCCGATCTTGAAGGGACTGTTTTTCGGTAGCGCTCAGGACCAAATGAAATTCTAGAGAGAGGCCCTGACTTTTTATGATCTCTAGTGCAACCAAGCTTGACGTGTCGACCGGATTTCGACCGGCCGTGTCTACCAATAAAAGATCCACGTCGCGGAGGCGTAACACAGCAGGTTTCAGCTCCTCAGCTCTGCTAATGATGTGGTGCTCGACGCCGAGAATCTTGCTGTAAATTCTGGTCTGTTCACTGGCACCAAGTTTTTCGGCATCCCAGCTGATAATAGCAACCTTGTGTCGATCCTTTTTGGTCACAGCCGTTGCGATTTTTGATACCAGTGTGCTCTTGCCTGCGCCAGGAGTCCCCAATATAACGTGGACATTTGTCATGCCCGCAATGTTTGTCCACTTGGGGGCGATTTTTATTCGCTTCATTAGCCAGCGCATAGCCAAGTCTTGATAGTACTTTTCAACATTGTCATTTGCGATGTCGACGATCGCGGCAGGTGCAGGCAGTGCAGCAAGGTGGCGATTCAGTTCTGCAATGATTGCAGGGTCTACGCCGGCTGCCGTAAGTGTGCGGTCTATCGCAAACAGATGAGGAGGAATATTAGATCCAGATTTCTGCTCGCGCAGAAGATCGAGTACAAGAGACTTTAAGTCATAAATCCCACCTTCGATAAGGCGTGATTGCCTCGCGGTTGCCATCGATTCGCCGAGAACAGCGAGCTTGTTGTGAATGTCGGAGTCAGAGTTAGAGCGTGCATTTGATGTGTCATCGCCAGCCCGAGGTCTGGACTCTGCACCTGGTTTCGACGTAACGGAGGCGGCAGCAGTCACCTCGAATAATTTGGGCATCCCCGCGTCAGTCGCAGCCAGTTCCTTGGTTGAAAGGATCACCGCGTTGATGCCTAACTCCCGTTTTACTGCAGATAGTGCGTCTCTCATGCTTGTGGCTTCAAATTTTCTTACTTGCATTTTAGTATTCTCCTCGAAAATAGAACTTCTTAAAGAGTAACAACACCCACTTTATTTGTTTGAACCTCGGATGGAATTTCATCGAATGCCAGCACAACAACACCAGGCACAAAACGATTAATCAGCTTTCTTAGATCCCACCGAATTCGCGATCCACAAACAAGAACAGGCATGGTGCCAAGTGGGTCGAATTTTCGCATGGTCTCAGCAACCTGATTCAGAAGTCTCTCGACATAACGGGTGTCAATGTTGAAGTAGGTTGTTCCATCTTCCGCCGTCTGGAGTGCGCCCACTAAAACATCTTCTACGGCACGATCAAGGGTAGCAATGTGAAGGGTATTTTCGTTTGCCAAATACTTCTTAATTATACCACGACCTAGCGCTTTTCTGACGTAACGCGTTAGCGTGTCAGGGTGCGTCACTTTTTTACAATGATCAGCCAAGGTTTCGAAAACACTATGCATATCGCGAATACTTACCGATTCCGCCAAAAGATTTTGAAGCACTTTCACGACATCACCTAGGGATAGACGATCAGGCCCAACGACCTCTTCGACGACTTTCGGGGCGTCGGCCTTAAGATTATCAATCAATTTTTGAGTTTCCTGTCGGCCCAATAAGTTATGGGCATTTTCCCCGATTAATTTGGTTAAGTGGGTCACAATAACAGTCGGACAATTTACGACCGTGTACCCACGGAAACTCGCTTCGTCTTTTTGCGAGGTCTTTATCCAAAGAGCGTCCAGGCCGTAAGCTGGCTCTTTGCCTTTGATCCCCTTCACTGGATCAGTGATATCTCCCGGATCCATGGCAAGCCAGTGATCGACGATTAAGTTGCCGCGCCCAATGGTATTTCCCTTGAGCATAATTTGATATTCGCCAGGCTTAAGCTGAATATTGTCTCGCACCATGACCATAGGAACGATAATCCCTAGGTCTTGAGCAAATTGCTTTCTTGCGCTTACAATTCGTTCTAGAACCTCGCCGTCTTGACTAGTGTCAACTAAGGGCACGAGACCTACCCCCACCTCAAGGCTAAGCGTATCGACATGAAGCATCGTTTCGATGGAGTCCGCGGTGCCTTCAGAAAGTCTATTCTTGTTGGCTTCATCCGCAATTTTTGCAGCACCTTTTTCCGCAGCAGTGGCAGCACTATGACGAGCCAGGTAGTAGAATAGTGTGGCCAATGCCATGAAGGCGAAAAACGGAAACCCTGGTAGGCACCCAAGTACGAACATCAGACCACAACAAACGTATAGCGGCTTTGTGTGCGCAATGACTTGTCCCTGAATTTCTTCGCTGAGGCCGGTGTCAGTGGAGCTTCTCGTGACGACGATACCTGCAGCAATTGAAATGAGCAGTGAAGGAATGATGGCAACTAGCCCGTCTCCGATAGACAAAAGGGTGAACTTGGCGGCCGCATCCTTGAACGTCAGTCCGTGTTGCATCACACCAATCGCCAGACCCACAATTACGTTGATCAACGTAATGATGATGCCCGCTATGGCATCTCCTCGCACGAATTTTGAGGCACCGTCCATGGCTCCGTGAAAGTCCGCTTCGCGCTCTACCTTACGACGGCGGCGTTTCGCTTCATCGCGGTCGATCGCGCCAGCATTCAGCTCGGCGTCAATGGCCATCTGTTTACCTGGCATCGCATCCAAGGTAAATCTCGCGCTAACTTCCGCGACTCGACCAGAACCTTTCGTAATTACGAAAAAGTTGACGACGTTCAAAATTAGAAAGATCACGACGCCTACAAAATAATTCCCCCCGACAACGAAATCTCCAAAGCCCTTGATAACATGTGACACTTCACCAGTTGCGCCATTGAGAAGTATGGACCTGGTACTTGCCACGTTGAGTGATAGTCGCAGGCCGGTTGTCAAAAGCAAGACGGTTGGAAAGGTGGAAAACTCTAGTGGTTCTTTGATGTAGGTTGAAATCAGCAAAATCAAAACGCCCATGGTTATGGAAATAGCTAAGAGCACGTCCAGCAGGAAGGCGGGAAGCGGCACTAACATCAAAAACACGCCGCCCACAATGCCTACAGCAAACTGAACGTCGGTACTTTTGACAAGGTCCCATACGGTTGGACCCTTGATCCCCATTTCTTCCTGGTTTTTTAGGACCGATTTTGCTGTGGCCAGTGCCATGACTATTCCTCACTCTTTTTAGGCGTTAATTTCTGTGATGTCGATTTTCTTTTTCGGAATCTTGATTCCCTTTAGTTGGAAAATAAATTTGATAATTTCGCTGACGGCCTGATACATACTGACGGGAATTTCTTCGCCCTCCTTCACCGCGGCATAAAGGGCGCGAGCAAGCGGCACGTTTTCGATAATCGGGATGTCGAGTTCTTTGGCCCTCTCTCGCATTTTTAAGGCCAGGAAATCGACTCCCTTGCCGACGACAAGCGGTGCGGCCATTCCCACTTCATATTTGATGGCGATTGAGTAGTGTGTTGGATTTGTGACGAGCACGGTTGCAGTTTTGACGTTGTCCAACGTTTTTCGGTTTGCGATTTCACGCCCCATTCGGCGTAATCTAGCTTTAACGTGCGGATCGGTTTCCCGTTGCT
Organism: Bdellovibrio sp. ZAP7; assembly: GCA_945900755.1. Classification (GTDB taxonomy): domain Bacteria; phylum Bdellovibrionota_B; class Oligoflexia; order Oligoflexales; family RGVZ01; genus CAMDKS01. The sequence goes on along the minus strand of CAMDKS010000016.1, from coordinate 43,259 downwards.
TTGTTTCTTCCTTAACCTCTTGCTTAGACATTTTCATTTTATTTTCTAGCGAGATGAACAAATAGATGTAGTCGGCTGCGCCAATAAAAAGCATGAGGCCGACGACGCCCCACAATAGTTGCCTCGTGATTTCTGCCCAATAGGCCCAAGCTGCCGCGTAATTGACGGCAAGAAGACCAGGAATTTGACGCCACTCGCCAGCAAGGACGAGCCAAGAAATGATGGACACCGTCGCAAGTTTTGCGGTGCTCTTAATGAGGCCTACGAACGTTTCCATACTGAACATTCTAGCAATTCCAGGAAATGGATTTAGCTTTCCCCAATTTGGCTCTAATTTTTCCCAAGAAAAGTTGAATTGTGTTTGGAGAAGCGTCACGACGACACCTGCGGTGGCCGCAATTATGAAAAACGGCAATATGATAACCAAGACATCAGTCCAAATAGAGCTCAAGTGACTAACGATGTTTTTATCAGTCACGCGAAAATATTGAATCGATTGAAAAGACTTTGTGAGAAGTTTTTGGCATTGAGTCGACACCTGCGGCATGTACCAACCTATACAAGTGGCGATAGCCGCAAGGCCCGCAACTTGACTTAACTCGTGACTGTGCGCCACGTTACCTTTTTCGCGATAGTCTTCCCGACGCTCCGGGGACGCCTCTTCGGTCTTGTCTTCCTTATCGGGAGCTTCGTCGCCCATAATGTCGAATCCCCCTTACTTTGCTAGTAGAGCGTAGGCAGACATGATCTGCTCTTGGCTGTTTTTAAAATAATTTTCAAGCCACCCAGGCAGTAGCGGTAGCATGGCCATATACAAGAAGAGACCGACGAAGAAATTAGCCGGAAAGCTCATGACAAATACATTGGCCTGGGGCACCGCTCGGTTAATAAGACCAAGAGCCGCAGTGGAAAAGAGTAGGCCAACTAATATCGGTGCCGCCAATTGCACGGCCGTCAAAAAGATTCCAGAGGAAACCATGAGCAGTAGTTCTTGTAGGCTTCCTGTTGGCATCGCATGTCCAATGGGTATCAAGTTAAAACTGTCAAAAATGGACCGAATGTAAATATGGTGCATGTTCAACGCAAGAAAAATGAGAATAATTAGCAGCCGATGCAACGCACTAAAGCCGTTGGTTTGTTCATTGCTGTCAGGCATGAAAATGCTGGCGGTATTAAATCCCATCTGAATGCCGATCAAGCTTGCCCCCATAACAAGGCCATCAAACGCTAATTTTGCAACATAGCCTAGGACTATGCCGATCAGCATCTCCCGCATCATCATAAGGCACAGAGAGGCGACGTCTTGAAGTGCAATCGCGACACCGGCAGCATAGCTTTTCGGGAGCATAGGATAGATGCCGGCTGTCAGTGCGAGTGACAGCAAAATTCTGACTCGCACGGGAACATTTGACTCTCCGAATAGCGGCAGTAACGAAACAATGCAAGCGATCCTAAGGAACGTTGCAGTGGCGGTTAAAATGTCACCGGTGTCAAATGCGAACACGATCAGTACTCCCTTTTAACGAGCGATTTCTGGAATTTTGTCAAAAATGCTGATGGTATAGTGTGTGATCGTCTCTAGAATCCAAGGCCCTGTGATGGCTAACGCTACGGTCATGATCAAAATTTTGGGAATGAATGACAACGTCTGCTCATTGATTTGCGTAGCCGCCTGCAAAATGGAGACAATTAGGCCAGTGACCAATATCGCCAATAGAGCGGGAGCCGCAATTAATGAGGCGATCCAAATGGCCTCAAGTCCCAGGTCAATTACGGTTTGTTCAGTCACGGGCTAACTCCTAACTATGAATACGTGTGAAAACTTTTCACTAAGGCACCAACAATAAGTGCCCAACCATCGACTAAGACAAAAAGTACTAATTTGAAAGGCAGTGAGACCACGGTTGGAGGGAGCATCATCATTCCCATGGCCATTAGTATGGCGGAAACCACCATGTCGATGACCAGAAACGGAATATATATGAGAAACCCAATTTGAAAGGCCGTCTTGAGCTCACTAATCATGAAGGAGGGTATCAAGACGCTCATAGGAATGTCATTTTGAGTGGCTGGCTTTGGCATTTTTGACAGATTCATAAATAGTCCGAGGTCAGTTTCGCGTGTTTCGGCGAGCATGAATTTTCTGATTGGTTTTGAAATTTCATTTAACGCTTGTTCTTGGGTGATTGCGTTTTGCGTGAGCGGTGTTATGACGCGATCATTAATGGGTCCCCATACAGGCGCCATCGTAAACATCGTTAAGAAAAGTGACAGACCCAACACCACCTGATTGGGTGGCATTGTGTTTGTTCCGATCGCTTGCTTTAGAAAGCTTAAGACGACCAAAATCCGAGTGAAAGAAGTCATCATGAGTAAAATGGCGGGCGCGACGCTTAGGATGGTTAGGATGCTCACGATTTTAATGGCTGGCACAACGGACGATGGATCATCTGATTGGGTCAGATTCAATTGAAGTTTTGGCATGCTGGTCGCGGCGAGCGTGTCGCCAAATGAAACGGCTGCCGCCGCAAGGACAATTGCGGCAGATGCGGTTAACAGTATTTTGGTCGAGTCACGCATTTAGCTTCTTTGCCCCTTCGTTGGTCTCATTTAGATTGGTCTCCGTGGCTGAGCCGATTATCCTGGTGGGATGTTGCGTAGGCGGTCTCTCAGAATTCGGGTGATGTCGTCATTTTTTTGGTTTGTGGGGGAATTCAAATTTTTTGGGCCTTCGTCACCCACGCCGACATTTATGCGGTTGCCCTTGACAGTTGATGTGGCGGAGGGCTGTGTGGACGGTCGTGTTGTTGTTGATGCGGCCACTGGTCTGCGTGCCTGAAGGGGGGGGGTGGCCTCATTAGGAGATTTTAGACGGATGTCCGCATTCGGGTTTGCAGACTCCAGATGTCTCGCAAATTGATTTACCTTCGGAGTGGATTCAATAATCGTAATGAGGTTGACGGTCTCTGGGCCGACGCCAATTAAAATTTCTTGATGTCCAACTTGAATTAAAGTCACCTTTTGCTTTTGCCCAACGGAAATGCTGGATAGGACTTTCATGGCCGTAGGCTCGGAGATGCTACGATTGAAATCAAATTTTCCTGACTTTCGTCGTTTCGCTCGAACGACCTGCGATGCCACTAGCGCTAGAAGTAAAACGGCAAAGAAACCAGCGGCCTTCGTGAGTTGCGAGCGAAGCTCCCCGCCTGCCGGTGACTGGAGGGTGGCTCCGGCAGATGCTTTTTCGGCTACTGCACCTGCAATTAGATCGCCGGGAGCGGCAAGATTTTTGTCGACTTGCGTTTTAGCCACAATGTCGGATGCGGTTTCTCCAGCAGATTTTGCAGGTTGCACAGAGATAAGTTGTTCGAGTTTATTGTGATCAATGGTGATGATAAGGCGGTTGCCGATGAGCTCCGCGGTGCTCGCAAGTTTGGCTTTAGCGGCGTCTTGATTTACAAACAGGCGCAAGGCCCCATCTTCATTTGGAAGTTGGAATGTTGCGATTTTTTTGAGAAACGGTCCATTGCCATCAATAAATTCACCAGAGGCTGGGATCATCGTATTAGACAATTTTATTTGTAAAAACGTGCCGTGCTCCTCTAGGATTACATCTTTCCATTCCGGAACTTTATTGAGACGCGCCGTGACAATGGTCAAGTCTCCCTCTACTTCCGTGGTTATTTCGCCTAGGGAGGTCATTTTGCCAGGCGCATTATTTGCTTTGGCGTCTACAAAATTGGATGGTGCTTGTGTGGTGGGGGAAAGCGCTTCTTGAGCCTCCGTTGGAACTGCGGACTGAGGAGATCTAACAACTCCAGCAGCGAAGGTTTTCGTTGTCAATAGCAGCGTCATTATTAGTGACGCAGATAGTGAACCCTTAATCAGAACTCCGAATGTCGACATAGCAGGCCTCCCGGCACATTAATGGAATTTGCTTCTTAGGCTTCTTTGGCTGGGGTAAAGTCACCTAAACCAAATTGGCTAACAACGTCGGTTAAACGAACGCCAAATTTTTCATTGACGACGACCACTTCGCCCATCGCCACTAATTTGTCATTAATCAAGATTTCCATCGGTTCGCCGGCAATTTTATCCAATTCAATGACGGAACCTTGGCCAAGCTGAAGGAGATCATTGACCAGCATTTTAGTTCGGCCGAGCTCGACACTCACTTTTAGTGGCACGTCCAAAATCATTTTTAATTTGGAGAAATCGGTTTTTCCTACGCGACCACCACCGCCGCCGCCTTCATCCTTGCCGCTATCTCCGGCTCCAGCATCCGCTACCGCTTCGTCAAAATCGCCACCGAGGCCGAAATCTTCTGCACTTAATCCGCCGCCGTCCATTGTCATGATGTAGCTCCTTTTTGGGTTTTAGATTCGCCGTTTTTTAATTCTGTTGTTTCGCACACTGGTTGGGTCGATTATCCGAATACGTCCGTAATTTTAATGGCGCGATTGCCCTTAGAAAGACCTGGGATGCCTCTGAATTTTGGTAGCCCCTCGACGAGGATTTCCAATGGTATCGTGGCGTCTGTGTTAAGTTGAATGATGTCGCCAGGTTCGAGCTCGAGAAGATCTCGCACTGTGATGTCAGCGGCTCCAAGTCTGACCAGCATATTGGCCGTTGTGCCCATGATTTGTTCCTTGATTCGATTGATCCAAATAAAGTCGACTTCAAGTTGTTCACTTTGAAATCCGACCGATAATTTTGATTTGATTGGTTCGAGAGTGGCATAGGGAATAACAATTTTGATGGTGCCGCTGACTTTTTCAAGTTCAACGTCAAAAGTTGTGGCTATGACGACGTCGGAAGGTGGAACAACCGCTACGAATTGTGGGTTGATCTCCGTTCGACTGTAACCTACTTTTAGCGGATACACGGGCTCCCACGCTTTTTCAAGATCGTCGATAGCTACAAGGACCACGCGGCGTGCGATTTTGATTTCAATTTGGGTAAAATCTTTACCCTCAATTTTGGTATACGGCACGTCATTTCCGCCGAAAAAGCTATCGACGAGTGCGTAGAGAAGTTTCGATTCGATCACCATAACGGCTGCACCGCGCAATGGATCAAGGCGCAAGATATTAAGACATGAAGGCAGTGGAAGGGAATTCATAAACTCCGAAAATTTTAGTGGACCAGTAGAGTTTACGGAAATGTTGGCCATTTTTCTGAGAGAATTGGATAGGGTCATCCGGAAAAGTCGTATGAAGCGATCGTGAATGATGTCGAGGGTAGGCATTCGACCGCGAATAATACGGTCTTGGTTGGCTAGATCGTATTGCACGACCCCTGCGCCTGCCGCACCACCTTCTGCGCCAGGCGTGTCCATTTTGTTGTCTGACACAGCAGACAATAGGGCATCGACTTCATTTTGTGAGAGGACCTGATTCATTGTTGGCTCCGACTCTTTAGTGATCTTTATTCGGTTGATAACGATTTTGGTGCGAACTACTCAATTAAAATGTCTGTGATATAGATGTTGGTAATTTTTTTATCGAGATACTGGTTGATGCGATTTTTTATTTCGAGTCGAAGCTGATCCTTGCCGTCGGGACTCAAAAGGTGCTCCCGAGTTTTTCTACTTATTATTGACACGATGGCGTCGCGCAATTGGCTATCCCTGGCGGTTAGTTCTGGCCGCTGCTCTTCGTTTGGAAACTCCAAGCGAATTTCCATACGCACATAGCGATTTTCCAGGGGATTCCCGAGATTTAAATGAAATGGTTTGAGGTCATACATGACGCCGATACCAGAATATTTACTGGGGTCACCTGAAGTTGCTCCGTGTTCGTCCTTTGCCGGAGCGCCCTTGGCGTCTTTTGCCGGAGCACCGTGTTCGTCTTTTGCTGTGTCACCGTGGGCGTCTTTTGCTGTGGCACCGTGGGCGTCTTTTGCAGGAGCACCGTGGGCGTCTTTTGCCGGAGCACCGTGTTCGTCTTTTGCTGTGGCACCGTGGGCGTCTTTTGCCGGAGCGCCCTTGGCGTCGCCGTGGGCGTCTTTTGCCGGAGCGCCCTTGGCGTCGCCGTGGGCTCCACCTTCTGCTGCAGGAGGTACATCACTTGCCGGCTTGCTTGAGCCACCCAATATTTTCATGGCTGCGAATGCACCGCCGCCCACTACAATTAAACCAATGCCTGCAAACATTATCAGCTTCTTTTTCTTCGCAGCCGCGGCTTCTTGTTCGGGCGTTAGAGGCGCTTTCTCAGCTTTCGCTGCCTTTTTATCGTCTTTTTTTTCTTCTTTTGCCATGTCTCGCTCCCAATGACTTCTGTCGGCCCTGCCACAAGGCAGGCACACCAATTCAACGGTTCTAATACAAAATTCGTGCCAGTTTTTTGCGGGTCATTTTTGCCTACACTGGGCGTGAAGGTCCATAATGTGATACTCTCGAACTATATTGGAGAATGTGTGGGTTTATGTTTTTGGTGCTATGAGATGTTTCGTTATAAAAAGAGGCGCAAGCCTCTGATGGCCGACAATTATTCAACGCAGAGTGCCATTGCCTTGACTGTAACCGTCAAGGCAATGGCGCAAGTGTAAGGAGCGGAAGACTATATGAAACGAATGTTGACAGGGGCTTCGATCGTCCATTTTGTGCTTGTTTCTGTAGCCATTATTTCTGGGCCCGCCTACGGGCAATCTTTGCAGATCCAGCAAAAACAAACGGCTTGTCTATATGATGTGAACCTAGACTTTTTGTATTTGGCCGAGGCGGAGGGATTTTCTTCGGGGAAGGCCGCGGTCATACCGAACGAGGTGAATCTTGCAGGTGCTGCAGAAGGTGGAAACGTTAGAACACTCGGATTAAATAGAGCCATTTTTAATTTTGAGTGGACGTTGCCTCGTGGTGTTGGTGTTCAAATAGCCCTCAGACCCGATGCCATCGGAGGAAATGGTGGGCCCGTCGTTCGGGAATTAGACGTGCGTTCGGGTCGGGTTATCGAGCCGATGCCATCGATTCATTTGTTGGATGAGTATCGGATATCTATTAAAAAACCGTCGGTCGAGGTCTATCTAGGCGTTGAAGACTCTGTTCTTGAGAGTATTCGAGTCACACCAGAGGTGTTAGGTTTTGGTTTGTGGGTTCGAGGGCCAGAGAAAAGCATGGCTGTTGGATTTTCAGCCCCAAAATTAGTAACCATTGGGAATTCTCAAGCGGATGATAGTTTAGGGTTTGGATTAAGTCTACTAAGCGGGAGAGACGAACGCCATGATGCGCGCACCGCCGAGCCTGCGCATTTCGGGGAGTCGCCTAGTAAACGTGATCCTTACTGGGGTGGAGCAGCAAAATTCGGCGCCCGCGTGCTTAGCGGCTCAAAGGTGGTCGTAAGTGCTGCTATGATTGAGGAACGCCAGGACGGAGCCGTGACGCGCATTCAGTGGTACCAAGCGGGAGTTCGCCGAAGCGTCATTGGGTCGTCCCTAGCCGGCTTATTGGTTGCGATGGAGGTGCGCCAGCTTCGTGAAAGCTTCAAGCAAGAAAGCACTGAAATTAGTGACGTGAGTTTGAATAGCGTGGGCATAACGTCGTCGGTCATTCTTGACGCTGAAAATTCTGTGTTACTTGGATTTTGGTCGGGAGTGGGAGAAATTCATCCTGATGGCAGTGTGGCTAGATCCCTTGCGGCTAAAGGCGTTCAAGCAGAGTTAGGTTGGCGGTGGAGTATTGAAGAACAACTAGAATTGGTTGCCGTTGGATCGCGTGAATGGCGTCGCGACGCCCATGACGTGGGTGGCACCATTGGTGGATTTCCCCACGGCGATGGAAGGCGGAGCGCTCAAAGTCGTATTGCGATTCAATTGAATTACAAACTGGGGGGACAAATTTAGTGTCAAACGGCCCCCAAAGAAGTCTCTCACAATAGGGGAGGCTAAAAAATTAAGCATGAGCCTACGAACCATTGGCCTCATAATGCGGCAAACGTCAGAAAAAAGGCCTTTCAGGTGAGGATTGATTGCAATTATACTATATCGGAAATTACATGTTTAACATCGTGACTTTGTTTTGATACAATAATGGTCTGACTTAATTGGGGAAAATATATTATGAAGACACTTATTTTTGTGTTGGCAGGATCGTGGTTCATGACTGGATGTATGGATCAATATAATCCACTTCCATATTGGAAGCAGTTTACATCTGAGCGGCAGATTACGAGTGAAAAGCATGTCGCGCTAACTGACAAGGGAGAGGTTCCGCCCAAGGCGGCAAGCGCTAGTGCTGACCTTGATCCTGCGAGTGCGAAATATGCTTCCCTATGTTCTGCATGCCACGGAGCTGATGGTGCTGCTGATGGAGCCGCGGCTGGATCGATGAATCCAAAGCCTCGTAATTTTCATGATAAAACTTGGCAAGCAAAAGTGGATGATGCCCACATTGCAAAAGTTATTAAAGAAGGTGGACCATCCGTTGGGCTATCTGGCACCATGCCGCCATGGGGCGCTGTGGTTAGTGATGAAGACGTTAAAGGCCTCGTTGCAAAAATTCGTGCTTGGGGCAAATAAGCCTGCAAGAATTAATTTCGCATTGTGCCGAGACGGAATTTTTTGGATGAATTAGAAGTGCTCAGATTCCCACAGGGAGCTGAGCACTTCTTGTTTGCGAATCATGCGTGGTATTTTATTTTCGATAGCGATTTCAGCTGGCCGCACCCGAGTATTGTAATTTGATGCCATGCTCATCCCATATGCGCCCACGGTCATAATCGCCAAAATATTTCCAGAAATAATATTAGGTAAGGCGACGTTTTCTCCCAACCAACAAGAGGTCTCACAAACGGGTCCGACCACGTCATAGGCCTTCGTCTGGCTATTGGTAAGGGGCTCCACACTTTCAATGTGATGGTAGGCATCATAAAGCGCAGGGCGCAGAAGCTCAGTCATGCCGGCATCTACAAGTGCGAAGGCTTTTTTTTCTCCAGATTTTACGTCAATAACCCGCGTTAACAACACACCACTATCGGCGACGATGGATCTGCCCGGTTCAAGATGCAGATCGATATCGGCATTCGGGAGTGATAATTTTGCAGCATTAACCCAGTCGAGGAAGCTGGGAACGAGCGGCAACTCGGAAGGGCGATAGGCCACTCCTAGGCCTCCTCCCATATCGATATGACGTAACGGTGCGCCTAATTGAAGAAGTGCGCTTGCAAATTGTCTTACTTGTTTTGCGGCTTGTTTTATAGTGGCGAGATCAAGAATTTGACTTCCAATATGGCAGCTTACTCCGGCCAAAACAAGTTGGGGTGAGGCCTGTATTTTTTTAGCGAGAGTCATGGCTAGGACTGGACTCAGTCCAAATTTCGTGTCAGCAAGGCCAGTGTTAATTTTAGCGTGCGTGTGCCCGTCTACGTCTGGGTTGATACGAAGAGCCACGTTAATTTTTTCTGCGCCAATATTTTTGTTGCCCTGACTTTGAAGACTTTCTAAGAGCAGCTCAATTTCGTGAGGAGATTCAATATTAAAACAGCCGATACCCGCGCTGATACCAAGCTCGATTTCTGCCCTTGACTTGGCCACACCAGAAAACACGATGTCCTTTGCTTTGACGCCAGCCGCAAGTGAGCGTTCGATTTCTCCTCCGCTGACGACATCCATGCCTAAGCCTTCGGAAGAAATGAGCTTCAGAGCGGCGAGGTGACTTAGAGCCTTAACAGCATAAAAGGCGCGCGAGGTTGGTGAGACTGTTTTTAGAGCTTGCGAGAGTTCGCTGGCTCGTTGTCTGATGCGATCAAAATCGTAGACGTAAAGTGGAGTGCCATGTTTTTTTGAAAGCTGGAGTAAGCTCACGCCAGATAAACTTAGACCGTGCTGATCTCGAGTGAAATGGCTTCCTGGAAAAGTATTAATAGGGACCATGATGGGGGCTTAGATCTCCACTTTTGGCGGCGGATTTTCAGTTTTTTCTTTGGTGGCTGGGATTGACGATTCCGCAGACGAATCCGCAGAAGCCATCGAGGCCTCTTTGGGAGGGTCCACTGCAGCGGCACCCCAGTCAAAGGGCTGAGGTGAGCGAAGGGACGGTTCAATCAAAATCTCGCTTTGAGGCTTTTCGTCGACGCTGTGAGGGCCCGCCAGCCCCTGCTCAGAAATTAGTCTGCGGGATTCTTCCACGGAATTAAGCCCCTGGTTATTGGGTGATCCTAAATTAGTTATTGGGTCGATTAATGAGTTAACTTTAGACACTTCCGAGTTCAAAAGCGCCTTTAGGCGCTCCATTTCTTGAGTTCGAAGTGAATTTTCGGCATCGCGAAGCATGTGGTCAAAGGAACTTTTAAACTCATTAGACGAGCGGCGGAATTGAACGTAATATTTAGCTGCTTGCCGCATCATTTCGGGAAGTTTACTTGGGCCGAACAAAATTAAGGCGAATACCCCGATAACGACGATTTCAAGAAATCCGATGCCCATTGAATAAAGTCTCGCTAGTATTGTTTCTATTGACCGAAAAAGTATGGCACGATGTAAGTCTATCCTCAATTGGAGTGTTACGTAAATGATTATTGTCACTGGTGGCGCTGGATTTATAGGTTCTGCGCTTGTTTGGAAGCTGAATGAAAAGGGCATCACCGATATTGTCGTGGTTGACCGAATGGGTACCGCGTCAAAATGGAAAAATCTTGTTAAACGCCAAATCACAGACATCGTTCACAAAGACGACTTTTTTCAGTGGCTGGAAAAGTGTCCCAACGTCAAAAAAATAGAAGCCATTTTTCACATGGGTGCGAGTTCTTCGACGTCTGAAGCGAATATGGATTATCTTGTTGAAAATAATCTTCATTATTCCATGCAACTGTGGGATTTTTGCATCAAACACAAAATCCCGTTTATTTATGCGTCTTCGGCCGCAACGTATGGGTCAGGTGAACACGGTTTTAACGATGACCCCAAAAAGCGCTCTAAACTTCGCCCCATCAATCAGTATGGCTACAGTAAGCAGCTTTTTGACGTGTGGGTATCTCGCCAAAAGGTGACTCCACCATTTTGGACAGGATTAAAATTTTTCAATGTTTATGGACCTCAGGAGTACCACAAGGGTGGTCAGGCAAGTGTGATCTATCACGCCTTTCCTCAGGTGAAGGACAGAGGTGTCCTAGAATTGTTTAAAAGTTACCGTTCAGAATACGGGCATGGGGATCAAAAACGAGACTTTATTTACGTGAAGGATATTGTGGACGTTTTGTATCATTTATTTCATGCGCGCACACTCGCCGTTAGTGGAATTTACAATCTGGGAACAGGAAAGGCGCGCACGTTCGCCGATTTGGGACGTGCCGTATTCAAATCCCTCGGAAAGAAGAAAGAACGCTTTGAATGGATTGAGATGCCTGAACACTTGAAGGGGCAATATCAGTATTTTACGGAAGCCAATTTGGATGAACTTCGAAATCGTACTGGATATAAAGCTAAGATGACGTCGTTGGAAGATGGCATTTTTGATTACGTCGGAAATTATCTAGCTAAAGAAGACATGTATCTTTAACATGAAAAACGTTGCGGAAATTATATCGTCCTCGTTTGCCCCGATTGTGAACTGCCTTGTTAGGCTACTTTTTATAAGTATTACGTTCGCAGGCCTGCGGGTGCCTCAAGTCGAAGCCTGTGATGGCATTACTTTCGAGTTGTCGGGTTTTGGTCGTACAAACGAGAGTTGGGCCCGTGAATATCTAGAGTTGGATGCGTTCACGTCCCCTTCCGAAAAGGATTTGGAATTCATCCGTCAAAAACTTATGACGACAGATATTTTTACGGCCGTAAAAATTGATCAAAAAATAAATCCAGATTCCAGTTGTACGGTGCACCTTGAGGTGACGGAAAAAATCACAACCATTCCTGTCGTCCGAGGAGAATACGGGGGCGGGACCCCGCTGGTAGTCTTGGGGGGTTATAGTATGAATACCTTCGGCCGACTTATGGCTGTGGGTGGCGAGGTCCGAAGGTATGGAAAGATGGCGCCGGGGGCTTTTTTATTTTTCAAGTCTCCGCGCGCGTGGAATAACAAGGGACGCTGGGGTGCAGAGCTCTGGCTTGACCGTCGAAGCCGCGCTTTTTATGACGTGGAGAGTCGTTTATATGGAAACGCAAAAAGTGAGGCTTGGAGAGCCAAAATGCAGTGGCTCCGACCTCTGGCAGAGGGTTGGCAGGCAGGCTTTCAAGCTCAAGTCTCTAGAGAACGGCCCACCTTATTTGAGGCGGATCCAAGTTATCAAGGGACACAGAAGCTGGCACCCAGTGATCTTTATATGGATGCAAAAGGGGGTTCGGGCGGAGTGCTAGGACCTATGCTTGCCCACGACGGACTTTCTGTGGATGGACTAAATCTAGACGGCCTGAAATTCACATGGACGACAGGACGATCCAAGGCGGCAGACCGGCTAGGATTTTCAACGGAGGGCGAGTTGTTTGCTTTTGCGTTGCTGCCCGAGAGCATAAATCTTGCGTCCCGCATCTACACGGCCAAGTCAAATCAGAATTCATTAGGCACGGTCTTCTATCTGGGAGGCTTTGATTCTGTGCGCGGACTTCCTGATGGCGTGCACTATGGAAATAATGCGGTGATTGGAAATTTTGAGGCGCGAATCATTGCGGCTAAATTTAAATACGCCCATCTTCAACCAGCCATTTTCTTAGATACTGGCTCTGCGTGGATGGAGGGAAATGCCCCAAGTCAAAATAGGGAGAGTTCCTTTGGCGGTGGCCTTAGGATTGCCATTCCGCAGGTGCTGCGCTTGGTGCTGCGTATCGATTACGGTTGGTCTGTGGGACGCACAAAATCAAGTGGCCTGAACATTGGAATCAATCAATTTTTTCAGCCCCAGAAATTAGTTTTTTGATCGTTCGACCATTATTTCTGACAATGACCAAGCTTGGCCTGCGACGAGTCTTTTCGATCAAGGAACAGCTCCGCGGAGGCGCCGTTTAGTCGAAGTTCAAAATAAGCTCCCTCAGGAAGTGGATCTGAGGATGCCGAGGGCACTAGATTCAAAGAGCTAGAGTCACTGGGGCTGAGTTTTCCTACGGCAATAAATGCACGTTCATTTTTCCTCACGGAACTCAACTTAAAATCAGCAGAATCTGTTATCAGAAGAGTGGTTTTGATCTGACCCTCGCCTACACACACCCAAGATCCGACAAACGTAGTGTGCCACCCGCCAGGGCCTTGGGCGGTTGCGGGTGCAGCTTTTTTGCCGAGCTTTAATTCGTAGGAGTCTGTCGAAATTAGTAAGCTAGATCCAAGGAGCTCGTACTTTGGCTCAGCGACTTGGTTACTAGACCCGATGCGCGGAATTGAGGATCCCGTGATTCTAAGGATGAGCGTTTTTCCTTGAAATTCATTCCATTGCCCTTCGACTCGTGCCGTAGAATTTGAATCGAGGGAAAGTGCGAAATCGCCATTCTCCGAAAATGATAGACTTGCACTAAGAGCTTCGCCGCTGGCCTTCCCACTTTCAAGCGTGCGATAGATGCCGACCCATTCGCCGGTCAACTGCTCAAATGGCGTGAGGGAAAGAGGTGCAGGCGTATCCGTTCCTGGCTTTTTTTTGTCGTCTTTGACCATGCCACATCCTAAGGTCACCCCAAGGGTGACGATGGACGCGATGATTGAAGTCACGAGGTGACTAGATATCCACTTACTTTTACTTGTGGCCATAATTATATATTCCAAATAATGGCCATGCTGTTTTTGGGTAAAAGGTCTAAGGACCAGTCACAAACATGGCAGTTCTTCTAATATTAATTATACACGAGGAATGCTTAAAGTGGCGGTGTCCGAGACCAAGAAATCGCATTTGCCTAGGTTTGCCAGCTTTAATGAGCTTGAGGACTCTCAAGGGCTTGACTTTTCGGGTTCATATCCTTAAATGCCTTCTTAAGATGTACGGGCAGATCTTTTTTCATATCCACACCGACCACCGTAGAAACACCACCCTCTTGCATCGTAACGCCGTAGAGCGAATCCAAGACCTCCATCGTACGACGATTGTGGGTAATAACTACAAACTGAAACTGAGCGGAGAGGGCTTCTAGCACGCGGTTAAAACGACCGACGTTTGCCTCATCGAGTGGTGCGTCCACTTCGTCCAAGAAACAAAAAGGAGTGGGTTTGGTTTTTAGTAACGCAAAAATCAGGGATATCGCGGTCAGAGCTTTTTCCCCACCAGAGCACAAGGACATGCTCTTGCGAGTTTTACCCGGCAAGCGCACCATGAGCTCTACGCCTCCGGCAAGGGGGTCTTCTTTATTGGTTAGTTCTAGGGACGCTTCTCCGCCAGGAAAGAGGACCGTGAAAAGCTCGGCGAAGTTCTTATTGATGACCTCAAAAATAACACTAAATTTATCTTTGCTCGTCAGGTCAATTTCTGCGATTGCAGTGTTCAACACATCAATCGAGGCGTTAATTTCATCGCGTTGAGTGATGATGAACTGGTGGCGTTCTGTAAGATCCTGATATTCTTTCATCGCCATCAAATTGACTGGCCCAACATTGTCAATTTTAGTGCGCAGCTGAGAACATACCCGCGCAGCCTTCTCAAGGTTGAAGTCGTCATCTTTGACAAAGGGCAAGCCTGCAAGATCAAGTTGATACTTCTCTAAGGCCTGAGCCATATAGGACTCGATTCCAAGGCGCACACGCTCGGCCTCAATGTTTTTATCATTTAGCACTTTTTGCAGACGTGTTTGCCCCTCGCGGCACTCGCGAAGTCTGGCATCAACGACTTTCAACTCTTCATGAACAGCGGCATTTGCGTCGCGTCGTTCATTAATTGTTTCTTGAAGTTCATCTCGTTTGACCAATAGACCTTCGATGTCACCCTCAGCACTCTTATGTGCGATGCGAGAGTCCTCGATTTCAAGATTGAGTCTCGACTGCTCTTCGTAACGTCGGGAGAGTTTATTTTGTGCCAATTCGAGCTGTGCATGAGAATGCTTTTGGTTGTCGCGAAATTGAACGGCGCGCGTTTCCGCGCGAGCCAAGTCGAGTTGCCGTTGCTGGTTTTGTCGATTTATTTCTTCGCGACGTTCATCGATAGCCGCAAACTCTTCTCTTAGTTGGCGGGACTCTTCGTGGGCGACAGTTCGCTCTTTTTCTAGTGACTGCCTTGATTCAAACAAGCCTTCAAGCTCTTCTAAGTGCTGGCGCTCTTGATCTGTCAACGCGGCCACTTGATTTCTTGCTTGTTGGGTCAATTCTTGCTTGTTTTCCGCCGTTTGACGTGCCGACTGGAGTTCGGCCATCACGCCGAGAACCTCTTTATTTTGGCCCTGCAATTTGGTGTCAATTTCGCCGACGATCTGGCGGTTTTCACCAATTCGCATTTCAAGTTCGTCAATGGAAGCCTGACTCTTTGCTAAAGTACGTTCGAGTTCCTTTAATTGCTTGAAAAGTGTTTCTTGTTCGGCTTTTCTCGACAGGATGCCTGCAGCGGCAACGCCTGCGATGAAAAAAGTACCTGTACTGCCATTCATACTGTGGATGAGCAAGCCTTGCGGTGTGAAGACGATCAAGCCTTCGGGGATATTGTCTAGGGTGTTGCGATCGATTTGGAGAACTTGCATTAAGTAAACGCGGCCGGCGAGTTCCTTAATTTCCGGTGCGGCTTTCGTCGTATTGAGAAATGGTGCCATGGGTTCAGCATCATATTTGTCAGCCCAAGATTTAATACGAGCCGAGTCAAGCTCAGTATTTTTATTTAAAAGGAGAACAGGCATTCCCCCAACATTATGACGTTGGCAAATACGGATCAGATCTGAGACTCGGTCTGGATTGGTCATGACCAATCGCTCGCTCCAATTTTCAAAGGCCGTGAGGACTTTCTTGGGTAGGTCTTGAGCCGTTTCACGAAAAGATATGTGATGTGCGATTAGGCCAAGCGAGACGTCGGATAAATCCCCTTCTTTTTCTAAAAGCGTAGCCCAACTGCTCGCCACATCTGTGGCTCCAGCCACCAACTCTTCGAGGGAGGAAAGGCGGGCTTTGGTGGCGTGGTATTGCTCTTTGCCGTTGTCTCGAACGATCTGTGCGTCTTTCATTTGAGCATAACTTTGCGCAAGGATTCCCTCACGGTCGTGCTTGTCGCGAATTTCTTTGTCGAGGCCTTCTTGCTGGCCGGAAGCCTTTTCGTTCCACTTGCCGACGGCGGCTAAAGCGAGAAGAGCTTCAGACTCTAGCAAGTCGATGCGTTGTGATTGCGAGTTGCGGCTGGAACAAATCTTTTCTATTTCGCGGCTAATGGATTCGTGTCGTAGGCGATTATTTTCCATGAGTCTATCGACATGTTTTATTTCGTCGTCGAATTCAGCAACGCGAGACCGGAAAACGTTCGCGGATTCATCGACGGCGTCCACTTCATTTTGAAAGTCTTCAATCATTTCACGCAAACTGGCGGCCTGTTGTTCGGAGGTCGACAATTCACGGATACAACGTTCGACTTGTTCTTCTAAGGATTTGAGATGCTGATTTTCTTCCGATAGTTCTCGACCAATATCGCCCAGGCGACTTTCGTTGTTGGTCACTCGTGCCAGGCTATTGACGATCAGTGACTCCGTGCGAGCGATGCTTTCTCGGATCACGGTGAGGTGCTCGCCGAGTACGGCAAGTTCGGGATCGGCCTCAGCTAGAATCTGTTGGAGCTCTTCGTCGCGGGCTTCCCAAGTTGCGAGATTGGCGATCGTATGGATTTCTTTGTTTTGCTCGGCCAGCATTTGTTCATCGATGGCCGTGAGTTTATCTTTAAAGAAATGATAATTATGGGCGAAAAGCTTTAATTCAAGCTCACGAAGCTCGTCGGCAAGTTCTTTCCAGAGCTTTGCTTTTTCAACTTGTCCCTCAAGACTTGACTGCTGTTTTTCGACTTCTTTAAGGATGTCATCAACGCGCGATAGGTTGAGGCTTGTTTCTTCGAGCTTCTTTTGAGCCTCCATTTTACGGTGTTTGTATATGAGAGTGCCGGCGGCCTCTTCAAGGATTTCTCTGACATCTTCAGGTTTGGCATTCAAAATTCGGTCGACTTGACCTTGTTGAATCATGGAATAACTTCGTCCACCGAGTCCCGTTAAGGCAAAGAATTGGACGATGTCTTTGAGGCGGCAAGCCTTGCGATTAATAAAATATTCGCGCTCGCCGTCAGCATACAAGCGTCGCCCCAATGTTATCTCAGTGTCATGCCGATATTCCGGGGGGCATATGCCCGTACTTTCAGTATTGTCAAAGGTCAAGGCAACTTCTGCAAGTGCTAAGGCTTTTCGTTTATCTGAACCTGCAAAAATAATATCGATGGCTTTTTCGCCGCGTAGATTTTTTGCGTTTTGCTCGCCCATGACCCAACGCACGGAGTCAATGACGTTACTTTTTCCTGATCCGTTCGGTCCGACGATTCCCGTAATACCTTTATCAAAGGTCAGGACAACTTTATCGGCGAAGGATTTAAATCCATGGATAGTTAGTCGCTTTAAGTGCATTCAATCAACTCCTGAAATGGCCAGCATCACGATGACTCAGTAGCGCACGATTGGGGCTGACCCTTGATGGTCCAGCTGTTCAGCCGTGGGCTGCTATTTTATTAGGCTCGTTTTTTCAATGATACCAACACCAGGCGTTACGTCCAAGAGAATTAACGAGTTTCCGTAAAAGTTAGCCGCCATCGCCCTTCCAGAGGATGTTAGGGCTATTTGGTAGTAGGATTTATAGCTAGAAGTGCTTGTCGTTTCAGTAAACCAGTGGTTTTCGTCGATTACTTTTGCGGCAATTGAGAAAAAGGGCTGGCTCGGCCAATTGACGAGATCTCTGAAATGATTGACGACTAGTAAGGGTTTTCCTTGGACCGTAGCTATTTCAAAGTCCCCGGGAAAATGGCGGCCTGAGGGGTCAAGCTCCCCCTTGAATCCGTAAATGCGTTCAAAGGATAGAGTTTCAGCTGTCGTTAAGGTGTTGGATGTGAGGTCTCCCGTGATCTTTACTTTGATGATGCTGTTAGCATGCAGAGAGCCGCCAAAATGGGGATCAGCACTTCCGCGTTGGGAGACGTAGAATACGTCGCCATCTAATGGGTCTGGTTTTGCCTCCCAAAAATTGGTGCGATAGTAGTGGGAGGTTAGATTAGTTGTCGTTTGAGCAATATCAGGCGTGCCATCAAAATTGGCGAGTTGAAAATACAACCAATGAAGTTCCAAAATCGCGGCGCCAAAATCCTTGTATTCCCATTCTTTGGTGTGACCATTTTCGAGGTCATAGACGGCGAACTGGTACATTCCGCGCTGGGATTTGTTGCTCCGAGAGTAGACCGTAGTTTCTTGGGAATCGGGGATTTCATTGGCGACGGCAGTCATGCTTCCTTCTGTTGCCGCGGCTTGGTCTGGCAGCTGTAGCGCTTTGTCGAAATAGGATTTGGTATCTTCTAGTTGAGCATCACCCCATACTTGACTGCCAAGGTTTGTTGGAAAGGCGATCAATAAATTTCTTGTGGTATCGAGGTGGAGCGCCCGTCGAGCTCCTGGGTAGCTTCGTACATGGTTTAACGTGGAGGCTGAAAGTGGGCTTGCCAAATCGCCAGCGAAGATATGGCCATTGGAACACGACACCACCCAGTAGCGATAGGAGGCCTTTGCTACTGCGTTAATCGGATTACACTCAGTGGGAGTAAAGGCTTTAGCGAGCACAGGCGCCCGCGGATCTGTGAGGTCATACAACAAGACTTGCTGGCTTGATGCCTCCGAGTTTGAAATCGTGATGATGAGGGCATTGCCCGCAACGGTGAGACTTCTTCCTAAGCGTGGCAGTGGTATCGATGTGACTTTGACGCCTTCAGTGGTCAAGACGAGGAGCGATCCTTGATTATAATCTCTTGGGAAATCGCTATTGAGAGCATAGAAATATTGTTCGCTGGCATCTACAGCCACATCAATGGGGCTTACCACTTGATCACCAAGGGTAGGAAAGATTTCCTTTTTTTTGCAGCCAACACCCACAACGGTGAGAACAGTGGTTAGGGCAACAGTGTATGTAAAAAGCCATTTCATTGGACGCATGGTAAGACCCTCAACAGCACACAGGTGTTTAATAAAGTCGCAGACGAGGTTTATTGTGCCTCAGATGCTCGGAAAAATAACCATTTTTTGTAAATATTCTTTAAAAACAGGCCATTGGCAAAGGGGCAGCATGGCCGCCACGGAAATTTAGAGCCGAATCTACGGTTTTTGTTGTAAGCCTTGAAGCGACTGAGTTAAGACTGACTTCAAGAAAACAGACTATTCATTTTTATAACAATTTTTTAGATAATTAAGGAGGCTGAATATGGCAGGTTCACTCAACCGTGTGATGATAATCGGTAACTTGGGTCAAGACCCTGAGTTGCGATACACCGCAAATCAAACACCAGTGGCAACTTTTAATGTGGCGACCACCGAATATAAGACTGGTGCTGATGGGCAGCGCCAAGAAACGACCGAGTGGCACCGAGTTGTGGTTTGGAGCAAGGTCGCAGAAAACTGCGCAAAATTTCTTGTCAAGGGCCGTACCGTTTTTGTTGAAGGCCGCCTGCAAACTCGTGCTTGGGACGATAAGCAAACGGGTCAAAAGCGTTACCAAACAGAGATCGTTGCACAGAATGTTCAATTTCTTAGTTCTCCAGGCCAACGCGACGGCACTCAGCCGACGCAGTCCCCTAGCTACGGCGCTCGTGCAAATCCATCGCAACCGGCTCCAGGCTACGGCGCATCGGCGTCCATTCCAGAGTTTGATATTGGCGTTCCAATGAGTTCGTCTGGATCCATGGGCTACGGTGGACCAGAGACTTCTGGGTTAGATGATATTCCATTTTGATAACGAGCTTTCAAGACAGTAAAAAACGTCCGACCCCAATTTTGTGGTCGGACGTTTTTCATTTGTTCTTCTAGAGTAGAAAAATAAAATCAGGTAGGCTTCCAATTAACCGTCCCTTTGCGCGTTGTCGCAAAAACCTCTTTCAACGCTTTGAGAACGTCAGGATCAAATTCTCCTGTGAGGCGGTGCATCGCTGCGACGATTCTCGCTTGATCGATGGTTCCATTTTTCGCCTCATTTAAAAGATAGACCGCAAACCGATCCGCAACGGCGACAATGGCGGCAAGCAGGTGAATGCCCGTCGGGTTTTCCTTCGACATCCGACCCTGTTTTTGGTTCGGAAAGCCGGTCCCATTAAATTTTTCATGGTGCTGCATGATAATGATGAAGACTTCTTCTGGCAAATTAATGCCCTTCACTTCAAGTAAATTTACGTGATCTGCGCCGGCACTAGGATGATCCTTATAAACATTTACTTCATCGGCCGTCATCTCGCGGTCAATAATTAGCGGCATGTTCAGAATAGCTAAGCCGATGTCGTGGAAAAAACATCCGAGAGACAGCTTTTTTAGTACGATGTCCTTCAGTCCCAGGCGTTGACCAATGGATACCGCTGTGATGGTGACTAACGCAATAAAATCAAACATGCCTGGATCCTTGCGGAGCAAGTCTATGAGCATACTCATGAGGTCGGGTTTGTCGCTAAGGCGTTGCATCATGTCCACGGAAATTTGTTCGGCAGACGTCACAATTTTTTGGTCAACATCAGCGGCATTAAATCGTGCTGAGCACATAGTTAATTTATTAAAAATCTCGGCGGCCTCTCGGTTCGAGTCCTGTAGATTTTTCGATCCAAGGTGGGCCATTCTCTTTTTTTGCATGTGTGCATAGAATTTTTCTTTATCGGCAATGCGAATATATATTTCTAAGCCAACATTAGCCCTCTTCAGGGCCCCACTAATATCGGCTGCATTTTTTTCATTTTCAGGCCCCGTAAATTTTTCACCAATATATTCCAAAAGTTCATTGGTGCCTTTAAGCCAGACACCGAAATTTACGGTTGCAGGATCAATTTGGCTCAACATATCTGGGAAGAACCGAAAAAAGTCAGCCTCAAGGGCGGAGGTGGGTGCTTTGTTGCATTTTTCAAGGGAGGCTTTTGAAAACGTGTAGACCTTTTTTTGTACGCCTTGCTCTCGTGTGACGGCTTCGGACGCCTTAAAGGTGACGGTCACTTTTGCCGCTAATGAGGCCCCATCAATCGGCAAATGAACATACTGAATACGTGAAAAGCGGCCTAGGTTCGTTATAAGAGCTTCATCAAAAGCTTTCGCATAGATAATGACAGGAGTCTGCCGATTCATTTTTCCGATGCGTAGAGATTTGATGAAATCAACGATCGTGAGTTTGGTAATTTCAGCGCTAGTAATTATCAGGTCGTATTTGATTTGATCGGTTTTATGCGCCGCATTCGAACCATCCCAGGCTTCTGTGGGAGTATGCTTGAGCTTGGAAAAAATATTCATTAGTTCGACGCGCTGAGCTTGATGGTGATCAATGATAAGAATATTTGCCATTGTGAATTTCCGTAAAATAGAGATTTAAAGTAAGGTGCATCTCAGAATTAATTTTAAAATTGGTGTCGACTCATCGACTGAAGCGCAGGGCTTAGAACCTCATGCCGAAGCCGCCCCAGAGAGTAAAGAAAATATCAAATCCGCCGGGCGTACCTAAAACCAAATGGTTTCGAAGCTCGCCTTTGAAGTTAAATTTTTGTCCGAAGTGAATTTTTTGTCCAATGCCAGTATCGATAAATACGTTGGTTTGCTTTAAAGGCGTGGGACGTCCCTCCTTGCCGTAGAATGGACCTTCGGTGGACTCTGTGCCTGGACGTGGGGCTGCGGGATCATCTGGGAACGTACCTCGACTCTCCCGACCATTGCCTAACGTGGTCTGCAATGGATAGTAAGTAGAGGCTGCGAGTCCACCACCCATGGATAGGTAGACATCAAAATTCATAACGGTCGACAAAAATAATATTTGTTTTCCATAGATTGGATTCCAAAGTCCATTAAGAGCGAATAGATAATTATATTCACGAATGCTGACATAGGCTGGCCCGTAATTACTGTTGGTCGTGAGGTTGTCTGGTCCGCCGCATTCGGGTCCAATTTCATATTTAGGGTCATTATAAAAATTCTCAATACAGTCACGCTCGGCGCGATCTTTGTTCATGGCATAAGACATCTCAAGGCCAAGGCCCCACGTCTCACTCCAGAAATAATTAATGCCGCCGTTGAATAGATAAGTCGATACATAGCTCTGGTTTAAGATCACACCTACATTTGGTCCATTGAGCTCCACATGACCTTTTTTTGGATAAAGTTTGTTTTTAATGACATCGTCACCCTCTGTGGCCTTCTTATATCCGCCGACGCCAGCAAATACCGCCGGTGCAAAAAGGAACGACGAAAAGGCGACAAAAGCAGTAGCTCTGACGCAGCCAATCATCACCGATAGAGATTTATTCTTCACTTCTGTGGTCCCTCGCTTGATCGTGACTCTCGCTATCTCTCGAATAGCGAATCCACATCAGCGGGGTCGCATTCAGGTTTTTGCCATAGCAACAAAGGTCTCTTCGATTCGCCGAAGTCGTCCACTAGCGTTTTTTTTCATCGACTGCAATTCCTGCAGCGATGCGCCCTTTGCCAACGGTTCCTTGACTGAGATATAAAACTTAATCTTAGGCTCAGTTCCAGAAGGGCGAACACTTACTTTTGTGCCATCTACCAAGATAAATTGTAGCACGTCACTCTTTGGAAACCCCAATTTTTCAGCGTCGTTAAATTGATTAGCCACTAGGGACATCGTTTTTTGGGTTTCGAAGTCGCGAAGCTTGGCCACAGGAATGCCATCAATGGCTACAGGAGGACTTGAGCGCAGTGCCGTCATCATTTTTTTTATGGTTTCCGCGCCAGACTTGCCAGCCATGGTCATGGTGAATAAGGATTCTTGGTAGAGTCCGTGTTTTTGGAAAATTTGGTCCAAAACTTGGGAACAGGTCATGTCTTGGCTTTTGTAATAGGCGACCATCTCTGCGGCAATACAGGCGGCGCTTACCGCATCTTTATCACGTACAAATGAATCAGCGAGGAATCCGTAGCTCTCTTCTCCCCCACACACATACTTGCGGTGAGGTTTTAGGCGGCCGGATTCGTACTCCTCAATGAGGCCGCATATCCACTTAAACCCAGTCAGTGTTTCCTCACACGTAGCGCCGTATTCAGCCGCAATGTCAGCTTGCAGGTCAGTTGTGACAACGGTTTTAATGACAAGTGGATTTTTTGGCATAAGGCCAGCATCACGGGTAGCCGATAAAAAGAAATCAACGAGCAAGCACCCAATTTGGTTGCCATTAAAAAACGTATAATCGTCCCCTTCGCGAACCATAATCCCGATGCGATCTGTATCGGGGTCTGTTCCCATAACGAGGTCAGCTTGCTCTTTTTGAGCCAATACTAAGGCTAAATGCAGTGCTTCGCGTTCTTCAGGATTGGGAAATTTTACTGTAGGGAAACGACCATCCGGCTGACTTTGTTCGGGTACGACAAGCACATTTTCAAAACCAAAACGCTTAAGCATTTCGGTCACCGGATAAAGTCCGCTGCCGTGGAGCGGCGTATAAACAATTTTAAAATTGGCTCGCCCCTCTTTGCGACGACTGAGAGTGGACACTTTCTTAAAGTAAGCTTCGTCCAATTCGGCTCCGATCTCCTCAAAAAGACCGTCCTTTTTAGCTTTTTCCACCGGTACATAGGTAATGTCTTCATAACGGCTCAGTTCAGCGTATTTGGAAATGATGGCGGCGTCATGTGGGGGAATAATTTGAGCACCAGTATTCCAATAGACTTTGTAGCCATTGTATTCGGCAGGATTGTGACTAGCGGTCACACAAATTCCGGCAACACATTGGAAGTGCCGCACCATAAACGAAAGCATTGGTGTCGGACGAAGTTCACTCGTCATTAGGGCTTTGATGCCGTGTGCTGAGAAAATCTCGCCTGCGGCCACGGAAAATTCTCTAGAATAATTTCGCGAATCATAGCTAATGGCGACCTTCAAATGAGGTGCGGATCCATGGACCTCACGAAGGTAAAGGGCTAAGGCCGTCGTAGCCTTGCGAATATTGTAAATATTAATGCGATTTCTGCCGGCACCAATAATCCCGCGTAGGCCGCCGGTGCCAAACTCTAGATCACGGTAAAAACGCTCAGTGAGTTCCTTGTCATTTTTAGTCGTTATTAGGTCTTGAATTTCTGAGCGGGTCGCCATGTCAAAGACTGAATTGGTGGCCCAGTAGTTTGCACGGTCTAAAATTGTTTGTTCCATTTCTTGAAAAACCTCCACGAAGTATGGGTTTGGCTCTTTAAACATTGGTTTATATAATGCTTTGTTGCCTTTTATAACCACTTAAATTGGGATGTTGATTTCTTAGGGGACGCTTGCCTATATTTTATTCACAAAAGACCGCTTCTTGGCGACAAATCAAAAATCGGCTACAATCTAATTAAAGATACTGGAATTTATTCCTATAGAACTTTGAGGACAGCCTATGAGTCGTAAAAACACAACAGGCCGCTCGACTGAACATGGCGATCCATCGGCAGTGGACCGTGAGGATCTTTTATTTTCAAAAGGTGAAGCTAGCGTCTGGGATGGTGGCTGGTATGTTTTTGAGGACGGCAAAGTGGTCGGCCCGTTATCTTCCGTTGATACATTTACGACGCAACGTTTAAAAGGGCCGGAACAAACTGGGATGGTAAGCCGCAAAGGATTTACTCAGTGGTACCCGATACAAAGTTTTTCGGAAATTCATACTATGGCCGGTGGGTTTGCGAATGTCCGAGCTCAAAGCGACGCAAATCCGTCGCGTCCATTAAATAAATTTGAACCTGTGGCAAAATTTGTGGGGCCGAGTGGCGTCAGTAAATTGAGCTTGGCACAAGAAGAATTATCATCTGGCCTCAGCTTAGAAGATGAGATGACGGCATTCCCTAAGTCCGACAAACGAAGTCAACTGGCACAGGCCAACGCTCAATCAGTGAACGACTTTAACCAGCAGTATCTCCAAGTCTTTAGTCGCCTTCGTCTAGGCCGGATCACCAATCTAATTCTCGGTCCATTGGTTTATGTGCCGCTAACTTTGGGCGGCTACTGGTGGGCATGGATGATGACGGCCAGCCAAGAGGTTAGCTGGCACTTAAACGCCTCAAGTCGGATGAATTTTGTGGTGCCAATGTGGACGTGTATCGTTCCTGGCGCTCACTTAGTGGTAGCTTTTTTACTGGCACGAATGGTTCGTCAGATGGAACAGCAAAACGGTTATTCGACGATTAATCTAGTGTTCGCTACGGTAGCGGCCATTTTCCCACCACTTTATATGATCATCATTCAGTCGGCTTTAAACAAGCACTGGCGACTCCATGTGCTCAGCGCAGCTGGCAAAACTTAGATTCTGCTGAAAAAGGCATATTGAAAACCTAAGGATTTCTTCGCGATCTTTTTTGTAGGGATTTGTCGCATTGGTTCACAACTCCAAAAGGAATTTCAAACGCAGATGCGAACCAAGACATTCGGGAAAGCTGAAATGGACTCTATCACATTTAAAGATAGGACTCGCGGTGGTGCTATCATGACACCATACAACGACTCCTTCACAGTTCCATTTTTTGAATCGCAGATGCATGACCTTGATCTGGCTTTTGATATAGCACACTCTTGGAGCGGTTCATTTGAAGCTTTGTAGGCAGACAGTTTGGGTCCTGAGTCTTAATTTTTACAAGACGTCCGCACCAAGGAATCAACGGTAAAATACCGGCTCAAGTCATCCACCTAGAAAGTCGACAGACTCCAATTCCCGCGATTCGATACTCCAAGACGCCTGAAGTAGACGGTCTAATCACCAGTTTTAAGCGGACAGCATAATAAAGCGGTAGTAGATGAGTCAGTGAGGCACTCACTGACGCTATTTTTTTGCTATGGACTGCACTTTTCGCTGAAACCAGCCGGTCCATCCCACGGCGATTCCAAGGACTCCAAACGCTTGGCGTGACCACCTCCAAAAACTGAAGGTATCGACGTGATTAACAATACGCCCATTGTGAATCTCTAGCGTGGCCGTGATAATGTTATGAACTCGCCGTCCGGTTTTACTAAATGTGTAGTACGCATCCCACTGAACTACCACAGAGGTTGCCGTTGGCTCGGCTAGGATTTTGTACTCAATCTTGAGATCTTTGCCGCTACTGCAAAGTCTCCTCCACATAGCACCAATTTCTGGACCACGTAAGTTGGGGAAAACAGGATCGGAAAACTCGCTAGTTTCTGTGTACAGACTGGACATTGTTTCGCCGTCATGGCGAGAAAATGCGTCATACAACTTGCGGGCGACTTCGATGTTTTTCACTGTGATTTCTCCGGTAGGACTAAAATTTAACCTAGGGACGATTTGCCCGACTTGATTCTTCCGACAGAGCTCTTGCCCTGTTAATGCGCCCAAGCCCTCGGTGCTCTGGAAGGGAGTTTTTCATAACGTTGATACCGTTACTTGGATCGTCGCAAATATTTGCATCTTTGACACTACCAGAAGTTAGGATTAAACGCCCTACCTTATATGATGTGGCGCCACCTTTGTCCCAATCAAGGGTCACATCTTCGACCCATTGCCAGGCTGGAAGCTTCTGGCTCCATAGGAATCCCGGTTGTTTCATGTTTTCTGCATCGAGAAGCTGGACGTAAAAATCCCAGCACTGTACTGAACTATCGGTGCTGAGTACTATTTTAAGGTCGTTTTGAAGAAAATCTGGATCACTTGAGTTTACTTGGTCAACTTGATTTTGTGCGCACGGGGTCAGTGCAAATTTAGAGGCATGATGGTCGCCAAATTTGAAGGTTGAGCCGCTCCAATATTTGAGAGTTCGGTAGGAGTTGACTTTCTGGTTTTGCAACTCAGCACCCCTTTGGATTGTTCCTAAGAATCCAGGGATGTGTGTAGGATTCAATGCAATGAATATTTTTGATGCTCGTTCTCCGGCAGCATTGGCCGTTGCTTCATCGGCCCCTTCCGCAAGAGATTCTTTGATAGCTTCGGCTTTGGCAAAACCGACATCTAGCAAGAAATTGAAGTCGCTGAGTTCGCCAATTGGGAATATCGGATCGTTGTTCATGGCGAAATCTTGTCTTGAGTTGTTTCCCAGCAGGACGGATATAGAGATAGCACGCGCATCAGGAACCGAATCGGCTTGAATTTTGCCGGATCCATTGGCAAAGCGAACGCGCGCAGAGTAGGTGCCGGCTGTTGAGAATAATCCTACTTTGTAGGATTCTGAAATGCCGCTAAACACTTCAAACTCACCATCCATACATGTTCCCTTCGCATGAGTGCCTCTGACTTTTTTGCCGTCATGCATCGAGTTTTCTTGTACTATCACAAATTTATTTGCGAGTGAGTGAATGAGCTGCAGCTCAGCTTCTTTACTTCCCTCATAGCGCTCAAATTCGGAGAGTTGGGCCCATACTGGCGTGTTGTTGGTAACGAGAAAGAGGATTGCGATACTTAGACGTCGGATTTTCATTTTTTTTCTCCAATAGTTTGATTGAGAACCTTGTGTGGAGGCTCAAACTAGAGTTTTTCAAAAAATATGATACTCTATATTTATGAGTATTAAAAAATGATACCTACGGTGGGAGAATTCAAGACGAATGAGCATATCAAGTTCTATTGTGGACCGTTTAAAGGACATCTTGCGAACAAATGATTTGACTTACCATGACCTTGCCAAAGGCATTGGAATGTCTGAAGCGGCGGTTAAGCGCGCTTTTGCGCAGCGAGCTTTTTCCTTGAAACGGCTGGATCAAATCAGTTCCTTTCTGCGAGTGTCGCCATCCGACCTTTTAGGATCAGAGGTGACTGAAGCAGGCGCATCGCGCATGCTCACCGAAGAGCAAGAGCTTTTGCTGGGCAGTGATGAGAAACTAATGTGTTTTTTCTATTTACTGGCAACGCGACATACTTTGGCCGCGATAAAGGCGTCTTACCGTTTTTCAGATCCAGAAATGACACGATTTCTAATTGCCTTAGACCGGGAAAAAATGATTCGCTTGGACCCAGGAAATCGATTTAAGGTACTCGTGGCCCAAGATTTTTACTGGCGAAAAGGGGGCATTCTAGATGGCTACTATAGCTCTGAAATTCGTCGCGATTTCGTCGACCATATATTCACCGGATCTCGCGAGCAGGAAGTTTTTACCTCAGGTCTGCTTTCTGACGCGTCGCTTGAAATTATTAGGAAGATGTTAAGGTCCCTTGAAGATGAAGTCCGTGACATGATCCGGTTGGATACTCGCTATGCCGACCGGAAATCTAGTAATGTTACGCTCTATTGTAGTTTTAGACCGTGGACGTTACCCGTTATGAAAAGGTACCTTCGGCCGTGACTGACGCGTGCTCCCTATCTCATCCAATGGACGCGATGTTGCCGATGCGTGTCCAGAAATTCAAAAGGTAGATGATAGTCCCAAACATATAGAAGCATAAAAAGCGCTAGCGGTACGGCTCGGGCAAAAAGCGGTGTAGAACCGTGGTCGCGCCGATAAAAAAGAATGGCGTGGAGAACACATGCTTTAAAAGGGCTGCGAAGATTGGATACGTGAGAAAGGCTAGGGCCGAGTGGGCAGCGGCAATATGAATACAAAAAAGTGTGACAAAGGCTCCGGCCGTGGTAATTCGAGGGGCACATACAGCCTGTCGTTTGTCACGAAGAGACGCAATCATCAGCCAATCTCCCAAATTCTGGGCAGGCGGATGGAGCTCAGTAGGACTAGGGTTGCCAGCAAAAAAAAACAATGATTTTTACATTTTAAAATCACGGTTTTCGCTTATCTTCGAAGGCCACGACGCCACCTACCTCCATCACAAGTGCAGGCATATAGAGTGACACTACTTGCAAAATCATGTAAAAAAGAGCCGATAGAAATTTACCGTAGAGAATCTGCCGTTGTGATATTGGCGACGAAAATAGCAATACGAGTGTACCCATTTGCCTTTCTTCTGCCATCAAACGCATGCAAGAAATACTCCTGCGACCATACTAATACCACTAGCAAAATATAAAAAATCTGCGAGGACTTCCGCTGACAATTTCGGGTCAACCTCAGTCTTAGTCAACTTGGACACTTGCCATTAGTTTGTTGCCAAGTTTTCTTAAAAATGGAAAAGTTAGATCATAATAATTTAGCACAAAAAAATAATGGAGACATTTCTATGAATTTATTGGGTTGGGAGCAGCAATTTGAAGCTAAAATCTCACAGATCGCTTCTAGTGATGATCCAGCGCACGACCTACTCCATTTTAAAAGAGTTGTCAGGTTAGCAAAAGAAATTTGTGATCGAGAAGGTGGAAATCCTGAAATTGTCGGCCCAGCCGCTTGGCTTCATGATTTTGTTATTGTTCCTAAAGATAGCCCTCTTCGTCATCAGGCTTCACGTATAGCTGCAGAGAAGGCCATAGAATTCTTATCTTCGATTGGTTACCCTGAAAAGTATCAAAACGAAATAGCCCACGCAATTGAGGCTCATAGTTTTAGTGCGAACATTGAAGCAAAAACACTTGAGGCTAAAATTGTACAAGATGCCGATCGTTTAGATGGATTGGGTGCCATTGGTATTGCAAGATGCTTTGCTACCGCTGGGCTTATGAAGAGGGCATTCTATGAAGGTGAAGATCCATTCTGTATTAGTAGAGCACCAGATGATTCAAGATTTACAGTGGATCACTTTTACAAAAAACTATTTATAATTGCTGAAACTCTAAAAACAAAATCCGGAATTGAAGAAGGTAAGAAAAGAGTTGAGGTGATGAAGGTCTATTTATCTTCACTCAAGGAGGAGATATAAATGGATAAGCAATATTTTTCAGAACGGCATATCCACAGTCCAAATTTTGAATTTTGGACTTTTACCGTAAGCCGTTCACCCACGCATAGAGACAATATTTAATTAGCCCGATACCTTGGCCTCCACTAACAATGAACTTGTGATGGAGGTCACACCGTGAAAGTTTCCGAAAGCCAAGCGATTCTTTTAGCGCTAAAAACCGATTTTGAGGCATTTCGCGCGCAGCGCATGCGCTCCACACCGTTTCCTCGCGAACTGAGGCAGGCCGTTCTTGCTGCTATTGTGAGTGGCCTGGCGCCAAGGCTGGTATCGAGGGCCACTGGTTTGAGCAGCACTCAATTGGCAATTTGGCAAAAAAAGGCGGGGCCAGAGTGCGCGTCAGTTGAGGCCAAGACTCCACCGAGAATTCTAGATGTGGAGCCTAGTCCGCACACCGGCGGCCTGCCGCCGGGGCTTCATATGTCGTATGAAGATGGCCGTTTAATGCTCGACTTTACATTTTGATGAGGCGCTAAAATGCTACCATCCATGATACGCCGTGTTTTGGTTGCGCACCATCGGGCAGATTTTAGAAAACGATTTGATGGGCTGCTGGGCGAATCCTACCGCTTGGGCGCCGACCCGTATGCCGGTGATTGTGTCGTTTTTTTGAAAGGTGACCACACACAGCTTCGAGCATTAACAGGGGACAAGCTTGGCCTCTATCTCATTTGCCGAAGGTTTGAGGGTGGGAGTTTGCGGGCCAACTTTACTTTTGTGCGAGATCCGTTATGCAAAGTCATCACCTTGGCCGAGTTGAGTTTATTATTTGAAGGCGCATCTTTTACTGTCCACCGACGCGTGAAAGAGTGGAAAAAAATAGAGTGACAATTCGTCAATTTATTTTTTATTAATGCGTTTTTTACTTGACAGTGTTTTTGTGTAAATCAGCGGTTTTTATGATGTGACACGACCCAGCGCGTGCGGCTATGCACCAGTGGATAATGGCCTGACCTATGAGTTTTATAAGCACTTAACATCGAGAGCCTCGGGTCCGAAATTCTATCGCAGCAGAATGGATCCTAGAGCGAAAAATCTGCTTTAAAAAACACGTGTTACGATCTTTTTAGAAATTAAAGAGAAAGTAATTAATCAGCGTGGCAAGAAACCTGAAAAACAAACAACCCCACCTTGGCCCTGATGCCAGGCAGGAGCTTGACGCGTGGCTGACAAAAAATGAGGACACAATACCTGATGTAGTCAAAGATGTTATTTCCCATTATAACTTATTACTGAAGGGGCTGACTGGAAACCAAGCAAATTTGAGGTCAGCCATACTTCAGTTGCGTCGAGCCATGGGAATCGACGCTTCTTCGGAAAAACGTAAGAATAGTGGCGACCCAATTGGCGGATCAACTAATCCCGGGGATTCAAAGCCAAAAGATCCGATAGCCCAAATTCGTGAGTCATTGGACCGCTTACAAAGGCTGGGCAAGTGGCATAGGGCTCTGGCCAGGCAAAATGGAAGTATAGCCATAGGATTGAAAAATAAACTTATGGATTTAGAACGAATTCCACTGACAGCTGAAGAGCTCGCTGAAAATGAAAAAGAGTGTGCCGAAGGCTTTGCACGCATGGCCTTGGGTGACGGGCCGCAGCCGGAATTCGAGTCGCCCAAACAAGCTTTTATGCGTGGCGGAGATGTCAAAGTCGAAGAAGAATTTGTCACGTCAGAGGTTGAGCCTGGTCTATTGATCGGGGAACATGTGGTCTCGCGGATGACTGACGAACGAACTCGCTATGACTTCAATTTAACGGTTACAAAAATCACCGTGGAAGTTGAAAAAGTCGTGGTAAAGGACGAGGGAACCTCGACCCGAATTATTTCTGCGAGTACCCGCGATATCGGCCCTCCGAGGATGGACGTGACATGGGAGTTTCTCTCCAATATGACCATCATGGTGTCCCAGTACGCGATGCCGTTTAACCGTCTCGGCTCACTTTTGACCGTGCCAGGAAAACGATTTTCATCGGCAACATTGTCGCGGATGTTTTGCTATGTTGCACAACGTTTTGCACCAATTTATTTGCACAATTTTCGCAGCCTTGCTAACTCCCCGCTGCTTTCGGGTGACGACACGACCACTAGGGTTTTGGAGTACGCCAGATTCATGAAATTACAGCAAACGAATCCTGCTGCCGCGGGCAATTCCCCGTGGTTTTCATACCGAACACGAGAAGCCGCTGAAGATACATTTAAGACGGAAGCCTCGCCAAGTCTCGGCGTACTGCTGTCACGGGAGCTTGGATTTGAATTCGACCGCAAAGATGGCAACGGTCAGAAAAAGTCACTCCAAACATCCGTTATTTCAGGCCGAAGTGACGCCAAGGACCCTCGCAGCGCAATCATTTTCTACCGAAGTCATATTGGTGGATTCGGCAATTTATTGACCGCCCGTCTTCGCAGTCGGCGGGCCGAATTCAAAAATTTGATTGTTCAATCTGATCTGTCAACTGTCAACCTTGTATCAGATCCGGAACTTGCCGCGCGTTTTAATATTGAGCTGGCTGGTTGTGCCAGCCATGCACGGCGGCCTTTTGCCCTATACGAAAATGAGGACCCACAGCTATGTGATATGATCTTGCACTCTTTTAAGGGCCTATACATTTATGAAAAAGGCCTCGACCTCTATGGGCGCAATGAAATAAACACTCGCGCTGTACGCGGTGTCGATAGCCGAGCCAGTTGGGAAGACATCAAAGAAATGGCAGAAATTATCGCCGAAAAATGGTCAAAAGCAACGAAGCTCGGCGCTGCTGCAAACTATATTTTGCGGCACTACCAAAAATTAACCGCCTATCTCGATAACCCAATTATTTCGATTTCAAATGACTTCTCTGAACGAATGCTCCGAATGGAAAATTTAATCCAAGCCAATTCTCTGTTTAGAACTTCCGTCGAAGGCCGATTTGCACTCGACATCAACCGATCTTCCTTGCAAACTGCGATCGCCGCCCAAGTGCCCCTGCAAGAATATGTAAATTACGTACTCCGTGCATCACTAACCGAGGTGGCCGCCAATCCTCAGGCTTACACGGCTTTGGCCTACTCTCAAAATATTCCCGCAAAGTAATTTAAAAATCTATGTCGATTCGACATCTGGATGGGCGCGCCTACCTCCGTAGGTGAACGGCTTACCTTTTACCGCATAATGCGCCTCACGTGGCGTCAGATATTCTAAGCTCTGATGGTGTCGTATAGTATTGTAAACTCAGTTTGAGATTTGTTTGAAATATCTGCAGACGCGCGGTTCCTAGGGACCATACAGTACCTGTTAACAGCCGCCTAAAACCAACAGTAAAGGAATCAACGGTAAAACACCGACTCAAGTCATCCACCTAGAAAGTCGACAGACCCTAATTCCCGCGATTCAATACTCCAAGACACCTGAAGTGGACGGTCCAATCACCAGTTTTAAGCGGACAGCATAATAAAGCGGTAGTACACCGGACAAATTTGCTTATTTGCCGATACAAAATTCGCTGAACACTTTATCTAAAATGTCCTCATTTGAGATGTCACCGACCACGGAGGACAAAGCTCTTGCCGCTTCCAGCAATTCAAAAGCGAGCATCTCAGGCCCGGCTTTTTGTTGGTCTTGGAGGTTGAATTTATTCAGTGCCGTTTCGGCTGCTAACAATGCAGATTGCTGTCTTTGTGACGTCAAAAAAGGACGTTCTTCAAGGCTACCTGTGTGCTCATCCACTATTTTCACGAGTGCCGTTTGCAGGACTCGGACTCCGTCGCCAGTAAGGCAGCTAATGGGTAACATCTCAGAGGCCCACGCGGGTTTAGCATGGTCACATTTGGTTAAAAGGGGTATAATGGCCGTGTTTTTTAGACGGCTGTTTTGCTCGTAAATAGACGTCATCAAAGACGTCATGCCTTCGCGATCAGACGCAGTCGAATCGGAGGCGTTAAGTGAAATGACGACGTCAGCCTCTTGAATTAATTTAGTCGAAAGAGCCACACCCTCACGTTCAATTTGATCTGCGGTTTCTCGAATACCGGCGGTGTCGACTAAGCGTATAAGTCGACCATCGATCAAGCAAGACTCTTCGATATAGTCCCTGGTCGTTCCTGCCGTCGCACTGACGATGGCCCGTTGTCGTCCAAGAAGCTTATTGAGTAGTGTGGATTTTCCGGCATTAGGCGCTCCTGCAAGCACGACCATGAGGCCGCGGCTTGCGACCTGCCCGCTTTGAAAGGTCGAGACGAGGGAGGTTAGTTGCAGGGAGACCGTAACTAATCTGGTGCGCACATGACTAAGACCCACGTGGTGTGT
Organism: Bdellovibrio sp. ZAP7; assembly: GCA_945900755.1. Classification (GTDB taxonomy): domain Bacteria; phylum Bdellovibrionota_B; class Oligoflexia; order Oligoflexales; family RGVZ01; genus CAMDKS01. The sequence goes on along the minus strand of CAMDKS010000016.1, from coordinate 9,151 downwards.
GTCTTCTTCGTCAGGGAAATCGATCATGGCCTCTAGGTAAGCCATGGCTCCGATCACCTCTTTTCTAAGGGACTCGATCTCTTCTTTTAGTTTTCCTGAGTACAGCTGCCGACCAGCAAGCCACTGCTGCCGAGACTGCGCCTCGACGAGATCTTTAATCCCCTCGGCTGCGGTCAAATCGAGCTTGCCGTTCAATAGGGCCCTTTTGGTAAACTCTCCCGCCTGTGCGGGACGAGCTCCAAGAGCGTAGAGCAGGCCCAAAATTCTTTGAATAATATAAGGGCCGCCGTGACAGTAAAGTTCAACCGTGTCTTGGCCCGTGTACGAGCGTGGACCTTTAAAAAATACGACGACGAGATCGTCCACGGCTTCCTGTGTTTTTGGGTCTCTAAAAATTTTGAGGGAGACTCGGCGTTCGGTCGGAGCCGTTACGTCGCCTAAGCAAGGTCGGACGACCTCCCAGCAGTCAACGCCAGAAAGCCTAATAACGCCAACGGCCCCGGGTCCGGAGCCGCTAGCGAGAGCTGCAATAGGATGTTCGTCATAAGGGCGAAGCATCAATGATCTCACAATCAAATCGCTTAAAGTTCAGTTGAGGTTATGCGTTCGAGTTCTGGTCAGAGCCATTGGCTCGATCGTTGTTACGATCGCGAGCCACAAGAATCATAAGTTTACGGCTCGGGCCGTTGCCAATGGATTTCGTGTAGACGCGGGTGTCATTTTCTAGAGCCATGTGGATGATTTTACGGTCGGCAGCACTTTTGTAATCAAGGATGCATTTTTGGCCAGTAGCGACGACTTCTGCTGCTTTATCAAGAGCAATGCGAGCTAGTTCTTCTTCGCGACCTTTGCGGCTGCCTTGAGCATCAATAAAAATGCGGAATGGAAGTTCTTGTTTAAGGTCACGAGGCTTCTTGCGAAGAATATGCTCTAGGCACTCAACAAACTTGGTGTTTGATTGGATGATCGAGGCGATCGCTGCGTTGTCGACTTCAAGCATCATTTTGCCATCGGTCATTGTGGAGGTAACATTCACAGTTTCACCAACGATCATTCCACATAGATCAATGCAGAATTGACGAATCTCGCTTTCAAGTTGTGCTTGAACTTCTGGCGTTAAAGGCTCTGCGGGTGGACGTTCTTCGCGGGGAGCACGATCTTCGAAACGAGGGCGATCGTTGCGAGGGGCCCGACTTTGTTGACGATTGTCGTCACGGCCAGAGGTCTTTGGAGAATTATTGCGATCGGAATTGAAATTTTGTGTCGAGGAGCGATCGTTGTCACGGCCGCCTTGAGCGCCCTTGCGACCACCGCGGTCGTTGCGATCGTTGCGGCTGTTGCGGCTGCTGATTGGTTTTTGCCAAGCTTCAATTTCTGCTTTTGCGCCCATGAAAAAGCTAACAAGACCGGCCTTTGGCTCTTTAAGGACTTTAAATTCAAGACCCTCTTTCGAGACATTAAGCTTTACGCAGGCAAGCGTTACTGCTTGTTCTACGGATTTTGCTTCAATCCTGATTGTTTTCTGGGTGGTGTACGATTCCATCTGCGAGACTCCTTTTTGTTTACTGACATCAGTAAATATCTGTGGGTTGTTATTAAGAGCGAATGGTTAAATATTCGCGAACTTCTTATTTAAAAAATTTTGCTGGGCAATCGACACGATTGTGTTGGTCAGCATGTAAAGCACAAGCCCGGACGGAAGCGAGATCATCATGACTCCAAAAATGAGCGGCATAAACTGCATGACTTTTTCTTGCGTCTTGTCGACTCCAGTCATGGGGGTTAATTTTTGTTGAATATACATAAAGCCAGTCAATACGATTGGCGTGACGAAGTAAGGATCTTTGGCGGATAGATCGATGATCCAGCCAAAGAAGGGAGCATGACGAAGGTCTATGGAGCCTCCCAAGACGCGAAACAAGGCGAAGAATACGGGGATAGTAGGTAGAATCGGCAAACAGCCTTTCATCGGATTGATTTTATTTTCCGACATGAATTTCATGATTTCCATCTGAGATTTTTGAGCATCCCCTTTATGACGCTCTTTAATTTTGGTCATCTCGGGATTAAGTTTTTTCATTTTTGCCGCACTGTGCGCCGCTTGTTTAGTCAGCGGAAAAAACAGCACTTTAAGCAAGAGTGTGAGGACAATGATGGCAAGGCCGTAGTTGTGGGTCAATTTATAGAGCCCTTTAATCGACAATAGCAAAGGGTGTGCGATCATGTCGAGCCAACCGAGGCCGAGTGTCGTTTTGAGGTGTGGGTTGAAGGCCGATAGGAATTCAACTTCTTTTGGCCCAGACCAAACGTCATAATTTAAGGTGGCAACAGCCTGTGGAGCGATGCTTCCAAAATCACTGGTCGACTTGGTGGTGATCTCGCAAAGGGATCCTGCGCCGGTGTCAGGAGTCGTGCCAGAAAATGCAGTTAGGTAGGAGGCGCTGGCTTGCGGCAAAAGCGCGAAGGCAAAGTAATGAGTGTCAAAACCAAAAAAATCTAAGCGTTGATTTTTTGCGACCACGGTCAGGGATTGATCTTTGCAGAACTTATTGAGTTCGGTAAAATTATCACTGCTGTCAAATTGAGTTAAGAAGCGAGGCGCTTCTCCGGGCTGTCCAGGGGCAAAAAAGGAGGTTGACGTAGCGTGGATGTTAGCCCCAACTTCAGTGATGAGAGTGGCGACCAGTGGTTGCGCTGTAGCAGACTGATTGGAGTAGGTGATAGATAATTTGCCGCCGTAACCAGTCGAAGGTAGGACCCACTGTTGGTCTATTTTCCAGGGGCCGTCGATTCGAGAAAATTTAATGCCGTCAGCGGTACGCTCTCCGGAAAAGGAAAGTGAGCCGGTGCGCGGCGGTGGGTTGCCTGCAAAGGCTTGAACAGCAGGTGGTCTATCAAATAGTTCTACAGGCTCGCTGTCGACAGTGTTCAAAGATTTATAGTTTTTAAGTTTAGCAGACGACATGGATCCGAGGTCTTGGCGAAAGGTAAACGTGACGTCTTTGGTGTCAATGATCAGGTCGCCTGCGGCCATCGGGGGCACTGTGACCGCAGCGGCAGCTGGAGTGGTTGCTGATGTGGCAGCAGTTGTTACTGCAGTCGTTGCCGCTCCACTTGGAATCATTTGTGCAGGGACAGCAGCAGCCTCTGGGCTAGGAGTAGTCGTCGCCGCGGGCTCTGTGCTGGCAGTTGGGCGTTGCCCAAAGCCTGGGTACTTTTTAGTGAGGTATTGATTTACACCGAGATAGAAAACGACGCAAAGTGCAATGGCTACGAAGGCGCCTTTATTGGCTAAAAAATCAGAATCTTTGTTCATGGTAAATCTATTCCTCCTGGGTGCCAGGGCCCACATTTTATCAGGCGCTTGAAAATTCTTTTAAGGGCTTTCGGCCAAGGATCTTTATCTAAGCATTCGCTCGCATATCGGGAACACGAGGGGTAAAATCGACATTTAGCACCAAGAGCAGCAAGAAGAGGAGACAACAACAGCTGGTACAATTTAATGAATGACTTTAACAAAAAACGAATCACAGAACTTTTCTCAGAACAAATCATGGACGGGTTTTACTCGCCGCAGATAATTTGTGAAGAAGTCGGTCAACACAGAGTTTCAGAGAACCTTGTATGTCATCTTTGACCCGGCCCTCTTGATTGACCAAGGTTGGTCTCGCAATGACGACAAGATTGCAACCGATGAGGGGCTTTTCGCTAACCAATTCATTTCTGAAATACTCGCGAACACATCTCTTAACCCGATTGCGCACCACCGAGTTTCCTACCTTGCCGCTAACGATCAGACCCAGTCTTGCAGGGCGATCAGGCACAGGGGGGGAAGCGACTAAAACAAAGTCTCGACAAACAATCTTGACGCCGGTTCCATTTCGTTGAGTATCCAGCGTGGCGTCAAAGTCTCGTTTAGTTAGAAGGCGTTGTGATTTTGAAATGCCAGGCATGCACAACTTTCTTTTCTAATCGAGGGCGCTCCGAGATGAAGCATTAAGCACAGCAGGCCGTAAGCAGAAGTAAAACTTCCACTAAAGGCTTGCTAGGAACATCACAATTTCCGATTACTTCTGGTAGATCGTAGGAGCGATTTTTTTGCGGCCTTTTGAGCGGCGTAGTGCAAGCACAGCACGGCCGGCAGCAGATTTCATGCGTTCACGAAATCCGTGAACTCGAATTCGGCGCTTATTGTGCGGTTGAAAGGTACGTTTTGACATATCGAGAAAACTCCAGTTACTTAAAAGACGTGTTATTTCAGTAAGTTAAAGATATCCACGTCGGTTGAACGAGGAATGTACCAGAGACATTGAAGGGATGCAACCCTCCGTTTGCAAGGTTCGAAGGAACCTAGGGATTAGTCTGCCCCCAACTCCTTGTTATGAAGGGTGCTTATACGGGGTCAGCAGGCAAGCCTAGGGAGGGAGGCTAGAGTACAGAGATGCTACAATAAAGCGCTATTTGTATTCTTATTATTAGATTATAACAAGTATTATATTGACTTTTAAGCTTTTATGGCGTATAAACAGGCATCCAAGAATACACCACCGACAAGCTCCATGGATGGCATTTGCCATTTTCAGCGCGGCTCAACGAGAGGACTACTGAATGACAAAAAATTCATTATGGTTATCTTTTACCCTCGACACAGTGTTCTGCATGTCCTTTATGCTAGTCACCTGTCCGGAAGCACACGGGGCCCCAAAAACCAACCTGTCGGCCACCTACCTAAAACAGGTCGCATTGGTGGATGATTTACCTACAAAAAAAATTGGGTCCGAGAGTCCAGCCATGGGCATCAAGGTTCGCTATGAACGGGCCTGTGGCGAGACGTTTCGAGGAATACTAGTCAACGAGCAAGAGAATGTTGTGCAAGTCGGTGTTGCGGTCGAACGGTCCCCAGCCCAATGTTCATCCCTGCCCACTCAAGAAATTCTTGTGCTTCCCATTGCGACAACTAGAGCCATAGATGTTTTTCCTGGCACTGGTTCTACGCGTTTAACATTGGTTGAGGCCACGGATGTTTCAATGGCTAATGGACATATTTTCGTCACCTGGCAAGATTCATGTCGCCCGATTCGTGGCGTTCTTATTAGCCCAGTATCCAGTAACGGCGGTACGACTATGGGGATTAATCTGGCGCAGTCACCATCCGATCGGCCTACTCCCGCAGTCTCACCCGCATGCCGTTTTGATACACAGCGCATTGAGCTGACGAGCGTTCATATCCCTAAGCAGACGGTACAACTGGTCAGTCGCCCTGGGGAGTTAAAGTCTCTCTATGTGCTTGGCCTTAAGGCTCCGCGCACTCTAACGATTGCGGCCGACGGCACGTTGTCTGTAGCTTGGGACAAGACCTGTCAGGAGAAAGCGATTGGCGCACTATTTTCTGGAGTTGACGGTAAGGACGTGGCCATTGTCTCTATTTTTTCTCCGAACGCTATTTGCCGTTCGTTACAAATGACAACGGAGATTTACACGATCAAAGCCTTGAGCGTTCCTAGGGATTTAAAACTAATGGCCATGACTAAAGAGTCCATTGCCGCAACGGGGCAAGAGGCTAAATTCAAATTCAATTTATTGCCGATCAGCAGTCTAAATATTACTCGCCTGGGTGCACCTCAGTCCATCAACGCAACGGTTCTGCCTACCTGTTCAAATAATCTTGGGCTCGTGGTTGGCGAGGACTCAATTGGCAACGTCGCGATGGCGGTGCTGGCGGCTGGTCGCGACAAAACATGCCATGTTCAGGAATCGTCGACCGCACTGTCCCTGCAAGCACCAATAGTGGGCCCGGCTTCAGGTCCGATGCCAAAAGTCTTTGGCCTGAAAATTTTTGGAACAATGATTAATTAGTCCCTGGCGCAGCTGCCGGATTCTAGCAGAAAATTCCATTGAAAAAATTAGATTAAATGGGGATACTCTTTAGACTATTCCACATAACGGAGGCTTAAATGGCGCTTTTAAAGCAGCGAAGTGGGTTCAAATTTTTGCCTATTTTGATCTTTGTTTCGGTAGGGGCGACATCTTGTGCAGACGCTGAATTTATGCTGCAGAAAATTTTGGGTAAAAACGCAGGTATCAATGCGGAAGAGTACGTTCCTGTTCCTGGAAATCCTTCAACAGAGCATTTATCCAAAACGCTTTCAAACGAATCCTTAAACTCTTCAGCACAAGTTCAGGCAATGGACATTGCCATTGAGGATAAAGCACGCACGAACTTGATTGAAATGGGACTTATGCTTGACGGTTCGCAAACGGCCATCGCAGCTTCTTCCGAAGCATTTGACACTCTTCAAAGTGCTGAAAAGAAAAAACGAGCATTAACTACTGATAATTTTCAAAAATTGGACAACGACTTTTTTCATGCAACCACTTTAGTCGCGACGGATTATACCGGAGACACTGTCGCTTGGGGGTCTACTTCTGATACGAGTTTTACTATTCCTGCATTAGACCGCATGCCCGTCAGAGATCAAGGCCGACGGGGTACGTGCGCATCTTTTGCTGGAATTGGTTTAATTGAATCGCTTATTATTCAAGCTAACAGCGCATCGCTTCCATTTAAGGAAATTGATTTATCGGAACAAAGATTTTATTACTTAAGTAAACCTGAATCATGGGTTGACGGCGGCAGCACATCTAAACAGGGCTCGGATTCTGGAACGGGTTTTGCACGTAGCAACGGTCTGGGAGCAGATTATCCTGCGCCAACAGATACTGGAGGAAGTACCTACAATATTCCGTTAGAAAAGGACTGCCCTTATAACTCTAAATTGGGAACTAACGACCTTCAGACACCGCTCGCCGAGGGATGTAAGACAAAAGGTATTGTGCGAATTTCGAAATTTACGTCGTGGGCAGGCAATCAAGGAACCGCAAATAACGTTCAGCATGCGCAACAAATTTATAGTGAGCTTAGACTAAACAAGTCTGTTGTTGTCTATACCAAGCTAAGCTCTAATTGGGAGCACAATGACGGCATCATTACTTATAAAGATTCCGGAGGCGTTGGCGCTACTGGGCATGCCTCTGGCCATGCTTATTTAATTGTAGGAGCTAGAAAAATCGACGAAACAGCCTTTCCTGGAGAAGGGGGCCTTTGTTTTATTATTCGAAATAGCTGGGGTACTGGTTGGGGGGCTAACGGACTTAGCTGCATGACCTTGAAGTGGTTTAATAATTGGAGGTCAGACACGGTGTTTCCGACCGTAGACGAGGTGCAATTAATTGACGGCGCTGGGGCTCAAATTTCACTGGCAAGCGCACGACCTTCCTCACTTACTGAACCTGACCCCAGCTCAAAACAAAATAGAAAGGGTGGCAGTTTTGCAAAACGAAAAGGCAACATAGCCATTAGTATTGTTGGTGGTTCAGCTTCATTTGAAAGCGCAAACCCATGGTTTCCAATTAGCAGTGGCAATCATGAAATGAAACTCGTGGACCCCGCAAATTTGGTTGCTGATGATTTAACGTATGGCAAAATGATTGCTGATAACAACCAAGCTTATAAAATTCTATATGCTGCGAGTAGTACCCAATTAATTCTAAGAGGGATTCTAAATGGCGAAATAGCGCAAACGCATAACCTAGAACTCATTCGCTCGGGAAGTAATTTACTTATCTCGGTCGAAGGACGCGGCGATGTGCAAGTTGGTGAATTTACTGAAGCAGCCGATACCGACGGTGCCATGGGGCTTGCCGTAGTTTGCGGCAGGAAATACGCATCCATTTGCGATTTAAATTATGTAGAAGAATCAAACGAATTAGTCATTGGATTAAGTGAAATTGAAGCGCGAAGGGAAATTTCCGCACCACCTTATAATTGGCAAACTATTCAATTGGCTGGCTACGGAGTAGAAGCGAATAGGCCTGAGTCTAAATTAAATAAATTCGACCTTCGACTTATAAACGATGGGCAAAGTTCCGAACCAACTCGTTTTAAGCTAGACCCAAAATCAGGAAACATTTCGCACAAAGGAAATTCAGTTGGCAATCTTCAGAATGGGTCTCTTTGTTCTGGAAGTTATAGCTCTAAGTGCCGCGTAATTAAATCTGGCAATAAATTCGAAATTTTTTCAAAGCAGGCTAACTGATGAGTTCAAGCCCTAGAAGCCTATTCAAACAAATTAAAATCGGATTGATTATTTATGCAATTATTTCTTCCCCCTTTGTATTTGCCAAATTACGATTGCCATCTGAAAAAGCCGAATCCGAAATAAAGTCCGAAATTTCTTCGCCAAAAACCAATAAAAAGGCACGAAGTAAAATTGGTCGCGAAGCCAAGAAAGAGAACGGTACGGAATACGCTAACCGTAGCAACGACAAAGATGGAACAATTTTCGGCATAGGACTCATTGCTGGCTCGACAGCAACCTACGGAAATGGACTGGTGATTCACATCGACCCGTTTGCTTATTTAGGCACTCAAATAGGGTTGGGATTTAATTCTACGGGAGCAAAACTTGGCGCAGGTTCCACTTTTATTTTGCCTATAACTAAAAATCTAGGATTCGACGCAGGCGGCGCTGTTGTTCATTCCTTTGGCACAAAGGATAAGGTGTCTCTAGGAGCCAAATTTACCCCTGAAAATAGCAGCACAACGGAAGAGGTTGAAGCCATTCGAAAATTCAGGTTATCACCCGCCAATTATTACAGTATTTTTGTCGGTAGTTTTTATGATTTTACGGATAGTTTCAGAATCGAATTACATGCGAACTATAACAAAGTTATTTCTGGAAACTACGTCGAATTCTATGATGAAGTGTCTTATAGCAAGCCCGTGGAAGCAAACAATGACGAGAAGGTGCAACAAGATTTCGAACCTAAGGCTCGTTCAAAACTTAACATCAACGGTGTTGGATTCTCACTTGGGATGCAATTTCGACTCTGAAGTGAGTTAATAAATTTGCCTCGGGAAAACACATCCTAGGCCGAACCACTCGAACTGACTGGCTTTCTATCATTTTTTAGCGAATCGAACCAACATTGCTATCGAAATCGCAGGGCTACCGCATCTAAAACATAGTGATTTCATATAGTTAATTCTGGTAAAATTTCTCCAAAATCTAATTTGGGGGATGTGTTTCCATGGATGGAACTGGCCTTTCGCTCATCAAATGCTTTAAAAACGTTGAGGATCCTCGCGTTG
>CAMDKS010000015.1 GCA_945900755.1 Bdellovibrio sp. ZAP7 | reverse complement strand
TCGGCCGCACCAACGACAAGCACGCTCAACAAGCCAAATCCGACCAGAAGCTCAGTGACTGAAAATCCGCGACGACACCTCAAATTGTTTATCATGGGAATTCCCCTCACAGGTCCTTTAAATTAGATATACGGTTAGACATGCATTTTTTACCGCATTTTCAAGGACACTGTATTTTAAGGTATGAAAGCGACTTCCATGTAAGACAGTCAGGAGAATATTCAACATTAAATTCTTTGATTGGTGTGGTCGGTGTCACAACCGCTGTCACCACCGCCCGTAGGCATTGCGAGCCTACTTTAGTATAACCAGTCGAACCAGTCGAACTCTTATTGATCAAAGCCTGAGTGCCTCCACCGCGTTTTGGAATTGCAATTTCTGAATTCAACACCCATGCAGGTCCCTGCGGTGGCACCTTTGGACACGCCATACCAATTCGTACGTATCGTCGAAGGTCCTCGAGGGTGTTACCGTCTTGCTGCGTCCCTAACACTTTAAAATTATTCGAGACAAATTTTTCAACGATGGTGGCCATCACGCCAAGCAGTGCTAGGGCCACTAATACAGTCACTAACGATACGCCGCATTCCTTGCCAAGGTGCCTCATGTTAACTCATACTCCTCACTTATGTTGCTCTCGCCAAAAACTTAAAACGAAAAGCCTCCTCAGTACCTGGAAGTCTCCTCATGGACACTCTTTAGGGACTTTTAGGGACTTCCATTTCACGCAGTCAGGAGAATATTCAACATCAAATGTTTTTTTCGGTGTCAGTACGGTCACTATAGCTCGTAGGCATTGATCGACTTCGACGATTTTTTCATAACCAGCTGCTGATTTAACTTTAATAAAGGGAGAAATCCCGTCTTGTTTTAGAACAGCGATTTCTGACTTCAATACCCACGCAGAAGTAACCGGAGGACAACCCATACCCACCTTAAGGTACTCCTTTAGCTCTTCAGCGGTACTAGCCTCTTGCTGCAGCTTTAAGGACGAGAGGTTTTGCGAAAACATGGTACTGGCCAGCGCTATCAATACGCCGACCACGGCGATCCCTACGATAATTGACACCACCGATACACCGTTCTCTTTGTGAGACTGCTCCATGCTAATTCCTGACTGATGAGTTTGGAAAAATAAAACTTTTTTCTGGTCGGCCATAGATATTTATGCCTATTATTTGGAACGATATTCTGTCGTGCACATATTAGAATTATCATATGCCACTATTGTAAAGTCAAGTTTCAGCGATGTAATTCAGAGACTGACTATCACATAGTGTTTTTCACGTTATTCGCATACACTTTCGGCAATGCTATTTTTAAACTAACGAAGGGAATCTATTATTATGAGAAAACAAAAATTAATGACTTGCGTATTTGGATTGGTAGTGGCGGCGACAGAGCTTCAAGCGGCGAAATACGCGATTGATGCGGACCATACGACGGTGAGTTTTGAAGTTGCGCATTTAGTTGTAAGTTCCGTTGAGGGAAACTTTAAGAAGCTGGGTGGGGACTTGAATTTTGATCCCGCCGCCATTGAAAAATCAGAGCTTGATGCATGGGTTGACGTTGCGTCTGTGAATACTGATAATGAAAAACGCGACAAGCACCTGCGCAGCGACGATTTCTTTGCCGCCGCTAAGTTTCCAAAAATTACCCTGAAGTCTAAAAAAATTGAGAAAAAATCGGACAAAAATTTCATTATGACTGGGGCGCTATCCATTCATGGTGTTACGAAAGACGTGCCGTTTGATTGCACCTATAAGGGCGCTGTGAAAGCTTGGGGCAAGGACCGTGTGGCGTTTAAATGTGTCGGAAAAATTGTTCGCCAGGATTTTGGAATGTCGTTCGGCGCTTTGGCCGATGCAACGCCCGTCGTAGGCGACGAAGTTGAAATAAAGGTAACTGTTGAGGCGATTAAATAACTGAGTCAAGCGATGATGGGCGCCTGAGTGAAGTCGTGGAGACTACTGTAGGCGTGCCACTGAGCCTTGGACCTTGGACAAGGAAGAAACTTTAAGAAGACTTCTTTCTGCTTCGTCAGAATTTGTAAACATCCCCACCCGAACTCGGTAAATAACTTCTGCCCCGCGTCGAACGGGCGTGTAAAAACCGTTTATGCCCTTGGACTTCAGGCGAAGCAGTAATTTTTCGGCCTCACTTTGCGAAGATAGAGCTGCAATCTCAATCGTATAGCGATTTGAAATACGGTTGGCAGGGGTGACGCTTTGTAAGTTTGGAGTCGAGCCTCCGACACTGGTGTAAAAGACTGCTTTCGGGGTAGCCGGCGCTATATTTGAAGCCGTAGATTCAGGTGTCGAATGCACTTGTCGAGAAGATCTGGCTGATATTTTTGTCGCTTGATACTTAGTGTTGAAGGTCGATGCGGTAAACGCACCGACGACGACAGTTCCTAGTAACGCTGCAATGATGCAGATGGTTTTCTTCATGGCGCCCCTGTATAGTACTTCTTAGCCTTTATTTGTCTATTATAGGCGATGAGGTGGGCATGAGACAAGACCGGAGTTTAGACCGCTATGAGCCAAGAGTATATTGAAATAGACGGCGTTGAAACCAATAATCTCAAAGCCATAGACGTTAAAATCCCATTATATAAGCTGACCTCTGTTACCGGCGTGTCGGGGAGCGGAAAGAGTTCTCTTGTTTTTGATACACTCTACGCCGAGGCCTATCGTCGTTATGTTGAGAGCCTAAGCAGTTTTGCGCGGCAATACTTGAAGGCCATGCCAAAGCCGAAGATTGCAGGTATTCGGCACCTCCCACCAGCCATCGCAGTGCAGCAGTCTCGTTCTGGAGCAACGAATCGTTCGACGGTTGGGACACTCACGGAGATGCACGATATTTTGCGTGTTGTATTCTCGCAGTGCGGGACGATTCAATGTTTGACGTGTCGACGACCTGTTGAAAAAGCCGATCCAGACAAAATGGCTCAGCAAATAGCTAAAGAAATGTCTGGAAAACGTGTGCTTATGGCCGCCCCAATGGATGCCTGGGAATCTGTGCCCGATAAAGAGCTTAAACTTCTATTGCAGGGGCAGGGATTTACCCGGCTTTGGAGCGGTGGTGCTCTGGTGCGGCTTGAAGACGTCAAAAAATTGGATCGTAAGGGTTCTTGGGTGGTTGTTGACCGCATTTCTGTCGAAGCGGATGTCGTCAAACGGCTCAGCGAAGCATCGTCACTCATTCTTAAACTAGGCCGTGGTCGAGCCGGTGTTATTGGCGACGACGACGTCATTCATGAATTTTCAAGACGTCTTGAGTGTTGTGGAATAGCTTACCGTGAGCCAACGATGGCATTGTTTTCGTTTAATCACCCAATTGGTGCTTGTGAAACATGTCAAGGATTTGGGAACAGTACAGAATTAAACGACGTAAAAATTATCCCCGATATGTCGTCATCATTATTTGACGAGGGTGTTACCTGCTGGAATTTCGGCACGCACAAAACCTGTTATTCCGACGCGCAGAAATCGGCCGTGGCCAAAAAATGGGACATTAAGAAAAAGAAATTTATAGATTACACGGCCGACGAAAAGGAGTGGCTTTGGAACGGTGATGGCAAGAATTACACTGGGATTCGTGGGTATTTTGCGTGGTTAGATACAAAAAGGTACAAGGCCCACTACCGAATGCATGCGGCAAGATTTCGCAAATATGTTACCTGCCCCACCTGCCATGGACTACGTCTAAATGCAAAAGCCCAAGCCGTGGTCGTTCTTGGAAAATCCATTATCGATGTTGGTAAGTTGAGTGTGACACATTTAAATACGTGGGTTTCAGAGCTCGAAGCGTCATCCGTTTTCGCGATCACTGGTAGAGACACTGGAGGTCAGGGCATCGAAGAAGCGATACAAGAGGCCCGCTCGCGCCTTGGCTATTTAATTAAAATGGGCTTGTCGTACCTTTCTCTCGACCGGAATGCAAAATCATTGAGTGGTGGTGAACTGCAGAGAATTAGCATGTCTAGGTGTCTTGGCAGTGTGTTGACAGATACGTTGTTTTGCCTCGACGAACCAACGGCAGGTCTCCACGCTCGAGATAGTGAAAACCTCTTGGGTGTCATTCGCGATCTACAAGAGCAGGGCAACACGGTGGTAGTCGTAGAACACGATCGTGCGATCATTGACAAGTCAGACTATTTTATAGAGATCGGACCAAAGGCTGGGCATGAAGGAGGATTTTTAGTTTTTGACGGCCAACCTGCGAGTCGTCCAAAACCTGTAAAACTCATCCAGACCGCCTCGACGGTTGGTCAAACGAAGGATTGGGAGTTTTTGACATTAGCCGGCGCAAGCATGCACAATTTGAAAAATGTTAGTATATCGATTCCCGCAGGCAAGATCACGGCTGTTTGTGGTGTGTCAGGAAGTGGGAAGACTAGTCTTATTAGGCAGAGTTTCTTTCCGCTTATGCAATCGAAATTGAATCATCTAAAAGGCGAGCCTGATAAGTCTGCAGCCTCAGAGTTATTGGGGGTTGTCGGGCCTGATGGCCTTATCAAAAAATTCAGTGATGTATTGATGGTCTCGCAAATGGCTCTTGGTCGGAGCACTCGCAGTACCATCGCAACTTATTTGGATATCATGGATCCGATCAGAAAATTATTCTCGTCGCAAGAGTTGGCAAAAAATTTGAAGCTGACTCCTGGATCATTTAGCTTTAACAGCGCCGGGGGCCGCTGCGAAACGTGTCGAGGACTCGGCACTGTTATCGAAGATTTATCCTTTCTTGGAGAAATGGTGATTGTTTGCCCGGCATGCAATGGCGCCAGATTCCAAGAAGATGTTTTATCTGTGCAGTACAAAGGGAAGAATTTAATCGAAGTTCTGAGTATGACTGCTGGCGAGGCGAGAATTTTTTTCTTTGACCACAGAGTCATGTCCTCGTGCTTAGATGCCGTGATCAAGGTAGGTATGGGCTACGTCACCCTTGGTCAATCCACGAGTTCTTTTAGCGGTGGCGAGGCACAAAGGTTGCGACTGGTCCAAATTATGAGTCATGCAAGAACCGGTAAACCATCGATTCTTATTTTCGACGAACCGACCACGGGTTTGAGTGATGCCGATGTGGCCAATTTATTTTCGCAGTTTCAAGAGTTATCCGCTCTAGGTCACACGGTCATTATCGTGGAGCATCACCTTGACGTGCTTCGTCTAGCTGACTGGCTCATCGAAATGGGGCCGGAGGCCTCCGAGCATGGCGGTGAACTGGTCTACCAAGGAGTCCCCTCCGGCCTAAAAGACGTGACACGAAGTGTCACGAAACGATTTTTGTAGAGACTTTTTTTTCTAACAGAAGACTATTTTTTGGATTTGGACGGTTGAATTTTTCCGTCGATAACGTCCAAGGAAAATGGCACATCGATTACTTTTAGTTCTTTCGAAATTCCATCATCTAGTAGGCAGGGAGCTGAAATTTTAAGGGCAGTGAGAGCTTTCTCAGCCTGTTCTTTTTCGTCGAAGGTGGCAATGAGGATGTCTTTGCCTGGGTTTGACTCCAATAGATGGTCGCGACAGCTGGGACACCAACTGGCGAAAAAAATTAATTTTGTTGGATGCCGCTCGGCAATCATTTTCGTTAGGCGACTCATCCCGCCTGCGTCGCAAGTTTTGTGGGAGGCTTGATGGTCCGCTCGGCTTTCGCCACAAAACGATCCCAAAGTGAGCGTAAACTGGAGTGTAAAAAGACCTAATCGGAGTGAGGTCTTAAAAAGTTTACGGATCAACTTCAACATTGACCTCGACGTAATCAGGATTCCCGTTAATCGTCGCATTTATCTGTAATTCCCACGGTCCCGACATGAGGAAATAAATTTCACTCACCAAAAATTTTGTCGGGTTGTCTATGACGGGTGTAATCGTGGGCACAAGATTTCCGGTGCCGTGACCATGAATTTTCATCCATGGTTTAAGACGAATATCGCTGATGGTGTTAGGTGCGAAGAACGTAGCATCAGCAAAAGTGATATAAGCGAGACTTTCACCATCGTTGTTGGCTGTTGGCCCTTGTTTCCACTCTAGACAAACCTGCCAATGGGCATTCTGGGACATATGACCGTCAGATGCAGAAAAAAGTGGAGTTCCCACGATAGGTAGCTCTGGGTGGACGGACGTATCTGGAACGGCTTCCGTAGAGGGTGTTTTTTTCTTTTTGGATTCATGTTTAGGGCCGCAGGCAGTTAGTGCAACCATACTTACTATAAAAACCCAATAAACAGCCTTAGCTATAAATTGGGTTTCAAATTTCAAGGGACCAAAAAAACATTTAACCATGTATTGCCTCGACTAAAGGGTTATTTCCTATTGCGTCGCATCAACTATTGGCCGAGGACTTCAAATATAAAACTAGCACTGTCAGCATCGGCCAATTTAATTCGAATTTCCCATTGACCTGTCATTACGAAATTGATGTTAGAAATTTCGGTGCAGTGAGAGGTCATAGGCGTTAGAGTTGTTGGGGAGCTGCCATGACCATGTTCGGGCATCCATAATTTAGCAGATTTCAAAGCCACGGCTGCTGCAGGCGTATCAGTAAGGCAAAAAGTTGCTGTGGCTGTGGTCTCGGTAACGGAGTCCGTGGGAAATGTTAATGTAAGAATTCGACCTTGCTGGCTGGTGGCTGTAAGGGTGCCAGCAAAAGCTTGAGCGCCACCGAATAACAGACAACACAGGGCTCCAATTTGAAACATTTTAGATTTAATCATATAATTCTCCGTTTGGTGGCTGTAGGTTTAACATATAAAGGCTGTCGTAAGTTTAGGTTTAGAAATCATGCGTTAGCGTCGACAGCCAGCCGTATAATACTCTTTGCTAATAGTTTATGAAAGCGCCGAAATCTATCATGTCAAAGCTCAAAAAGCGGGGTAATCGTATAAAAAATAAGCACATCTTGAGCCTTGCCTCATTCATTATAATCGTATTTCTAGCTGTATTCGCGAACATCGCGGACGCCTGTCCCTGCGGTTGTGGGGCAACGGGGCCGCAGGTACTATATCCGGGCGAAGAGTGGAAATTCTATGTGGCGGCCAGTCGCATGTCGAATTTCGAAACGATTCGCGACAATGGTACTAGAGGCAGTGAATCAGGTCCAGATTACCGTGACACTCTCACCTTTGCAGTGGCTGGAGCCATAACCCCTCGTCTTTCTTCGACGTTGTCCGTCCTTAGTCACCAGAATCTACGGGACGGCGAAGAGACTCAACGCTCCCTAGGCGACCCATCCATTAGTATTCGTTATACCGCTGTTCCTCAAAACATGGCGAGCCCATGGTCCCCCCAAATTCAGATTTTCATGACCTACAAGCACCCTGTTGCGAAATCTGTTTATGAAACTCAAGTTCCCTATCAAATGGACGTCTTTGGAAATGGAACGGCTGAGTATGTTCCAGGTGCTGATGCCTGGTTTGGCATGGAGGAGTGGCGTATGGGAGTGGCCGAGCAATTTTCTATTGGGCGAGAGCGAACGTTGGATGGCAACGTAAAACTCACCCCTGGACTCACTCAACGGACCTCAATTTCAGGTGGCTATACGTGGTTGGGAGAGGGCGCACTACTTTTAAATGTAGATCATGAGACCCAGCAACCAAGTGCTGTCGACCGTGTAAAAACGACGGAACGGGCCACCAATTCCCTGTCACTCAATGGGAGTTACGCCATAGGCTTTCGTAAAACGGCTGGTGCCTCGATAAAACGAACAGGCGTAGGCTCAGGAAATCGAAATACCACGGGAAGTATGAGCGCTTCGATTTCATATCTTCAAGCCATCTAGTCAATGGGTGAAGCAGAGCAGACTCTTTTAATTTTGGTTTAAATAGACGGCCAAAGCATCGATGTCACCGGCAAGGTGAGGTAGTGCAGGCATGGCTTTGCTTTGGCGTTTTGGTGTGTAACCGGCAGGATATTCAGCTTTCAGAATGTGGGCGGCGAGCAGTTCTTTTGTTGAGCCGAATACATCTGGCCCAATGCTGCCTTGCATTTTAGGATTTCTGTTGTGACAGGAGATGCAATTATTGGTGTAGACCAGTTTGCCTTGCGCAATCAATTTGGATTCCGGAGGTTCGGTCGTTTCTACTGTGGGAGAACTACTTGTAGGCTGGGAGCCTGTTTTATCTTCTAGTCCACAACGGCACCCCGCAGTGAGCATACTCACTGCGAGGCATCCAATCGTAAAACTAAATAGTGCGCGAAACGTCTTAAGCATTGGTCGATCTCGAATAGATGGATTAAGCAAGCATCCAAATTGTAGCAAAAAGAACAACGGTTAGGCCGACGCCTGAATGAATGACTCCTACAACCTTAGCCATCGGTCCAAGCTTGCCTTTCACAGCGTTCACTTGGAGAAGTGCAATAATGCCAGTGCAAGCAAGGAGGGCGGTTGTGTAGTCGCCGTTAGTTGCTGCTGGGATGGTCAAGTGTGACCCTGCGCCCATGAAAAATAGCATCGGTAACGAAAACAAAACATTTGTACGAGAGGCCAACAATGCGGCAGCACCTTTTGCAGCTGCGTTTGGAAGAGCGGGCTTTCCCTGGGCAACGTTGGTGGTTGATTCAATGACAACCTGTTGGGCTGGCCAAATGACGAGCCAAACATTTAGGAACATCAGCGTACCAAGAAGAGCGCCTACAGAGATGAATAGTCCGAATGAGGATTTCAAAGCGTCTGGTCCAACACTGCTACCCCAAATGGAAAGCATGATGAAACCAGTAATGAATGTCAACATTGCGCCCCAACGAAACCACCACAGGGCACGGGGTAGGAGTTTTTGAATGGCGTTCGACTTCGTGGTCGCGTCAGTTTCAGCAAAGAATGGCGCTTGTGTAAAGTTGAAATAATAAAGATGGCCGATCCAAATAATTCCAAAAAAGTAATGCATCCAACGCATGAAGAAATAAAAATTGCCTTGAAATTCCATGTAGTCGCTCCCTCAAAAAATTAAGCACGTGATAGTCGATCAAACAAAAACCGAGGTTGATACTAGCGGAAAGAATCAATAAATGCTGAGCTAAAATATCAACTATTGCAAAAATGTCTATTAACTGTGCAAAAAGCTGAAATTAGAGGTATAGTCTCAAAAGGTGTACCTAGTGATGGTCTTTAGTCGACAAATACTGGCTCTTGAATGAGTTCTACCGCAAACATATTGTGAACGGATTTTTTAATGTGTGCGGCCAAGGCAAGAATGTCAGAGGTGCATGCATTCGACGGGTTGGTGAGGGCTAGAACATGTTTTGTGGAGACTCGGGCCGACTGGATCATGTCACCTTTTTTAATGCCCGAATTTTCAATGAGCCAAGCCGCAGAGAGTTTCCACAAGTTGTCCCCAGCACTGTGAGCTGTTGGCTGACGAGGCAGCCCCTTGTCAGCGGCGAGTTGAAAAATTCGCACCTTTTCTGAGGTGCTAACGATTGGATTCATAAAAAAACTGCCAAGGCTATAGGTGTCAGAATCTGAATGATTCAAGACCATGCCTTTTGAGGAGCGAATTTTAAGGACGTGCTCGCGAAGAGTCATGATTTTTTGAAATCTATCGCCCGTAGACCAAAGTGGGTCAGAGGCCAGTGATTTTAGAAGCTCATCATACTGTGGGTTCGGTAGTGATGATTCGTTCAATTGAAAGGTTACTTCTGTGATGAGCCACAGGTCTTTGTCCGAAGTTTTGAATCGACTATTTCGGTAGGCAAATGCGCATTCTTTGGCCGAAAATATTCGTTTCGAAAAATCTTTGATGTTGATGGCGTTTACTTGTACAATCGTCTCGCAAACCTCTTGCCCGTAGGCTCCGACGTTTTGCACTGGAGTAGCACCGACGTTTCCTGGAATCCCAGACATCGACTCGATGCCTGTCAGGCCGTGTAGGCAAGTCGCCTTTACAAAATGATCCCAGTTGACGCCTCCTCCAGCGACGACCAACCCAGAATCCTTGAAAGAAATATGATCTAACGCCACCTGAATGACTAGCCCGTCGAAACCCTGATCTGACACCAGTAAATTACTACCAGCACCAAGTGTCAGGACCTTTAATTTATTGGACGAGGCATAGGCCAACGCCTCAAGAATGGACGCTTCGGTTTTGCAGGTTATAAACCAGCGTGCGGGCCCGCCCGTGCGAATTGTCGTATAGTTGCTTAAGGATATATTTTCCTGCAGTGAAATCATGGAGCGTGGTCCTAAATATTTTTGGGTAAAACGACCCAATTTACCATATTAGAATCTAAGTCTACAATTCTAGGAAACTTCTGGATAGGGATAAGAAAAATTCCAGCCAAAGGTTCAACCTTTGCAAAGTTTGCTTTCGCAAGGCGAAGATTGTAAAATTCCATATGCGACTATTTTAATTATCAAAATAGCAGTCTAGGGAGAATAAAATGAGCAAGAATCCAAGCAATACGTCTCAGTTTAACGAGGGCGGAAAATCTCCAATGAGCGGGTGGCTAACATTTCTTCTTGGTTTTTTCGTTGGCTTTTTATTGGCGCTTATTGGCATTGAAAAATGGTCGTCCATGTCCAAAAAAGGGGCTCCAACGGTTTCCGAACAGGCTATACGTGAGCCAGCGCAGGCGGAACCTCCTGTTGACGCTGAGGCGCATCAAGACGCGCAGACTGTCGCGCAAGATTCTCATGCCGCTGACGTCCCAGATCACGACATGGAAATTACAAAAGCCATGCGCGATCGGATGATCACAATAGATTTTCTAGACCTACTCCAAGACGCAGATTTACACCGCTTTCGCCACGAGGGAGAAACGAAAGGGGTGATACTAGCCAAAATAAGAACGGGCTCCATTTATGCCAAGGCCGGCTTTAAAGATGGAGATATTATTGAACAGATTAATGGGATTGCCGTTGCCGACATAGAAAAGAAATCCTCTAAAATGAAGCATGATCTTCCTGCGGCCAATCGTCTCATATTCACGGTGCGGCGTAATGACAAGATCATTAAGTTGCAAATTCGGGTGGCCGGACTTAAATCGGAATAATAATTGATATCCATTAGGTCGAGCTGAATCAGGCGACCTCAAGAACGCACATTGTGCGGTCGTCGTGGGTCTCTACCCAGCGTTCGAAGGACAGCATGAGTTCTTTAAGGCGCTCCGCTGTCAGGTTTTGTTCCTGAGGGAGTCGAGACCTTAGCCAGTCCGTAAAATGTTTATAAGTGCGGCTAGAATCAATGAGGCCGTCAGTGAATAAAACTATGAAAGAGTGACCAGTCAATTGCACCTTATGAACGCTTACATTGTCACCGATAATTAGTCTCATGTCCCAAGCGCCATCGCTTGATTTGGAAATAAGGAGTGGGTACACGGCATTTGCTCTGTAAAAGATGGCCTGCTTTTCCTTGAGAGAGACCTCGCAGCCTACGACGGCTAAGAGATCTGGCATGACCGCTGTTTTGGCAAAGAATCCTGATGCACGGTCATGAAGAATTTCAAGGCGACTATAATTGGTGTCACTCTGGCGCAGTCTTTCGACATCCCAAATTGAATCACAGATCACACTACATATACTTGCTTTGAGCGCTGCGTGTAATCCGTGGCCTGTCACGTCACAAATTAGTGCTATGGCCGCATTACTATTTTTATCGTGATAACTATAGATCATATCACCGGAAACGTACATCTCCGCTCGGTGGCTAATGGCCAGACTTACGCCTGGTGGCATGATGGGGATTTTGAAAAAGGTTTCTTGTACTGCTTTCGCAAGCTCCAATTGTTGTTCCATAACCTTTGCGTTAATGGCGTTATCGGTTAGAGTTTTAACTCGTTTTTCAAGGGTGGATACGTTGATAAATGTGCTTAGAGCAAATACATAGGGCGTAAGGGTTTCGAAGCTAGCATACCAAGTCTTATACCAAAGCTGATCTGATACCCCAGGAATGTCTATAATGAGCGGCGTGATGACCTGCACAAGTACTCCGGTGGAAGCAAGCAAAAGGGCCGCTGCACGGTGATAGTGCTTGTCCTTGAGGCAGAGTGCCGAAACAGGTAGAGCGCAGGCGAGACACCCAAGGCCGATTAGAATATTGCGATATCGCCAAATCTCGTGACTCCAATTAAATTCGCCGGGCAAGGTCTGAATTCCCATGCCGAGTGAATATATAGCGCCAAACATTGCGCCAGCAGCCAGCCATGCCATCGGCCGAGGTTTATTCAAACGGGCGAGTTGCGTGAAAAAATACAGCTGCATGAAATCTGCAAAACCTAAAAAGTATGTTTGAAGGTGGGCGACAACCCATGGGGAGAACATCGCATCGGGGAACCAGCGTTGACTGGCAACAACGCCCAGTGCTTTAAGACTCATGAACATACCAAGTCCGAGACATTCTGGTGAGCTGTCGATAAACAAAAAAAGCAGGACACTGAATAGCGCAAGAACAATACGCCCTATATCGGCCAGCTGTTTGCCAGATCCTACCCGTTTTGCAAGGAGAAAATCATTATACCTTTGATATCGAATGGACCCAGAAAAAAACATTGGAATCTGGTTTGTCGAGGAATTTATAATAGTTTTTTGAATATTAGTTGGCGTAAGTGTGAGAGTTACAGTTTGAAATTCACTATTTGATACAAGGGGCGGAAATGCGATGTTTAGACCTTCGCTAGATGCAAAGTGCCGTCGGTCTGTCCAGGTTGTTTGGAGAATGGCCTCTTGATGCGCGAAGGCGGGTAGTACTAAAACGATGGATTCTTCGGGAACACTTGGCTTGATCGACGCAATAACTGCCGTTGGAATTATCGCAGTTAGCGTGTAAGGCTTACCCTTCAGGTCGCTGACGGAAATCGCAGCGAGTTCCAAGAAATCTACTTTTTGGGTTGGTCGCCCAGGGAGGTTAACGTCCCATTTTAAGTTGTCCATTATTTTTACTGAGGAGGCGTCTCTTAGGTAATCTAAGTCGCTTCGTTGCACCCACGTGAGAGATGTCAGAATTGAAATGAGGCTCATTGCAAAAACGGCCGTGATCAACATCGCAGGTCGAGAGCGCGTACCCATCGGCGGAAGGTTGCGACGCCTTGCCTCGTACATTGTACGCAAACGAGACGGGGATTTATCTGTTGGAATTAATGCTTTGTGTTTCATGGGAAAGGTATCGGTCCATTTGCGGGCAACTTAAGGGAATGCCGGCGACTCAAATTGGAAAATAGGGAAACAGGGCCATTAGAAAATTGGTAACAAATTAAAAATGACCAAAATGTTGGACGTATTCAAGTTGGTTACCTTTTAAGGTAAAACCCACAATCGCCTTTGTAGAGAGGGCGTATTTTTTTTCCGAAGGTGACATACGAGCGTGAAGGACCGGTGCTTGGCAGATGGAGACGGTCAATTTTGTTGAAATGACGCAAATGGATTCTAAACAAGCGTTTACCTGGTATTAAATCTGTACCAGTGCAGTTCTGGATTGCCCGAATAATGGGCGCAACATGGCCGAGTTACTGCTAAAACGTCTCAGGAATGGTCTATATATCCCTGTAAATATTGAATAAAACTATTCTGTTTAATTATGTGCCACAATTTTGGAACTATTGGCACGGCTATTGCTCTATAGAGAATGACGCAACGCACGAGAAGCTCCCTTCACCAGCGTCCATATCAAGTTCCCACCCCAAATCTTCCACATTCATATCACAACAAACCAGACCTAAGGTTCTCACCCTAAGGGATTCGTGCGTTCAACTTCTGGGACGCTCTGAAATGTAAGCGCTGGTAAGCAAAAAAACGACGAAACTGTTCAATAAGTGCCAGAAAACATGGGTACCAATAGGCCAAGAGTCACAGTACTTCAAATCAATGGTACGCAAAAATAGTGAACCAGTAAACGCTGCGGCTGCAAGGGCCACTCGCCATTGATTCAGTGGCTGCCTACGGCCGGCGTAAAAACAGGAAATTCCAAAAAGCGCAGTCCATACACCGAAGTAAGCCTCGCCTCCATTGGCGATTTGATGATCTGAGATCATTGTGAGAAGTGCCGACAAAACGCCAAAACTGACCAATAGAACGACGGCCTTTTGAATCGACGCTCCGGCAGTATAGCGGAGAAATAGAAAAAGATAAGAGAGCACAAAAATAGTAATCGGAATCACGTCGGCCCACATGGACCAAACATTTGCAAAGCTATGAAATAAGGCGCTGCCAATGCCGATCACGATCATCATCGAGGCTAGAAACTTTGAGCCAACGGGTTGTTGTTTATAGTGGTTCGACTTTAAAAGCTTAAAAATAAGCAACCCACTAATAACAAAGCCTGCATTTGATAATAAATTGACGGGTTCGTTCCACAAGCCGATGCCTGTTCGCTCGCAATATTGGTCTAATGGGGCAAAAAAATCCATAATCTTGTATTCCTTATTTCGAAACGAAACCGAAAAAATCAGGTCTCTCGTTAAGCCTATAGCGGTAGCGATTGCTCTTGTCTTTCTATTTGTTTTCCTAGTATATGTGAGTTTCAGGGAGGGTGCCACTATGAGTCACGTCTTAACTAAATCGCAGCCGATTACCGTCGCCACACTTTTAAATAAGAAGGTAGCCGGTGAAGCCATTAGTATGGTGACCTGTTATGATTCTGCCTTTGGAAGAATTGTTGAGGCCTCCACAATCGACATGGTCCTCGTCGGGGATAGTCTTGGAAATGTTTTACTTGGGTACGACTCGACAATTCCCGTGACACTCGAAGATATGATTCACCACACGGCCGCCGTCACTAGAGTTGTAAAACGACCCTTTGTAGCCGCCGATATGCCATTCATGACTTATGCTAATCGAGACGACGCACTTAGAAATGCAGCTAAATTAATGCAGTTAGGTGGAGCTCATGGTGTGAAATTAGAGGGCGGCGAAGCCATCTGTCCTCAGGTGGCGGCACTTGTAGCCGCGGGAATTCCGGTCATTGGACATCTCGGATTGACGCCGCAAAGTGTACATGCTCTCAGTGGATACAGGGTTCAAGCCAAGGAAAAATCAGAGCAAAAAAGACTTCTTGCAGATGCTAAGGCACTCCAGGATGCCGGTGCTTTCTGCGTGGTTTTGGAGATGATTCCGTCACAAGTCGCCGCGCTTGTGTCTAAGGATTTAGTGGTTCCAACCATTGGCATTGGTGCAGGCGTAGGTTGCGATGGCCAAGTACTTGTTATGCATGACCTCCTTGGGTTTGATGCGTCATTTAATCCCAAATTTCTTAAAAAATATGCAGACTTGAATAAAATAATTGGAGATTCGCTATCCAGCTTTGACAAGGATGTTAAATTACGAAAATTTCCAAGTCCCGAGCATAGCTTTGGCGGCTAAAATGAGTTAGGATTCTAGCCAATCTTTAGACGATTTAAGCGGTAAAGTTAATCGACGATTGATCGATATTTGTTTCATATTTTTTCATATTTTAGACTGATAGAGGTCATGAATTCGTGGCAAAACGAGATTATTACGAAATACTAGGCGTTGCAAAAGAATCAGCAGGACCCGAAGTGAAGGCTGCTTACCGGAAGCTTGCGATGAAATTTCATCCAGATCGCAATCCCGACGACAAATCAGCAGAAGAGAAATTTAAAGAGGCGAGTGAGGCCTACGAAGTTCTTTCAGACTCCGAAAAACGTGCTCGCTACGACCGATTTGGCCACCAGGGTGTTGGCAATCAAGGTTTTTCGGACGTTAACGATATATTTTCAAGCTTCGGCTCGATTTTTGAAGACTTTTTTGGAATGGCCGGAGGCGGTCAAAGAGGTGGCGTCAAACGCGGCTCGGATCTTCGATACGATATGGCCATTGAATTTGAAGAAGCGGTTTTTGGAGTTGAACGGGAGGTTGAGATTGAACGGCCCGTTCGCTGTGATACCTGTACTGGAACTGGAGCTAAAGCCGGAAGTAACAGAAATACATGTCGCACCTGCGCAGGTCACGGGCAAGTAAATCGGACTCAAGGGTTCTTCGCAGTGCGAATGGTGTGCCCTACTTGTGCAGGTCAAGGATCTACGATTGAGAAGCCTTGCGAAAGTTGCCGCGGGCAAGGCCGCATGAACAAAAAGAAAAAATTGGCTGTGAAAGTTCCGGCAGGTGTCGATTCAGGGGTTAGACTTAGGCTGTCTGGCGAGGGTGAACCCGGACCCGCAGGTGGACCAAGTGGCGATCTGTATGTTGTGCTGCATGTTAAGGAAAGTGATCGCTTTGTTCGTGATGGTCTAGATCTAATTGTGGAGCAGCCCATAGGTATTGCTCAAGCGGCGTTGGGCTGTAAGTTAACTGTAAAAACTTTGGACGGAGACATCGAAGTCGATGTCCCCTCGGGCACTCAGTCAGGAGAGCGCTTAACTCTTCCCGGCTCTGGCGTACCTCACCTAAAAGGCGTAGGACGTGGAGACATGCATGTCGAAATGCGGGTAGTCGTGCCAAAAAAACTAACCAAAGAACAACGGGAAATTCTCCTAAAATACGCAGAGATTTCTAAAGAAGAAACACTCTCGTCAGCGGGTGGATTTTTTCACAGGATTTTTAATCAAGACTGATGGGTTAGCCGGCGACGTCTTTGAGGCTTTTGCTGGCGGGGCAACGATCAGTAATTTTCCGTGTAATTTTAGTATTGAATCAATATCAATAGCGTCGAGATTTCGTGTATTATAGTGAAATTGGTCGACGATGGCTTCTTCTGTTAAAATGTCGGATTTTATTCTCGGTGGAAGCTTAAACTGCTCAATCCGATTGATTTGATCGTTGGAAATAAACATTCGCGCAAAGCCTTTTTCGAATCGAAACTCCATCGATAATAAGTTGTAAAAATTATGATCCACCTCACATTTTTTACAGTACTTCCATTTGTGGCGGTCGACGCCTAGTGCTGTATTGGCCACTGCACAGGACGGGCAATAATTAAGCACGCGGAAGTTTTTGCTCGATAGATACTTAAATTCAACTTGCCGGCGAAGGGCTCGGTCATTTGCAATTCTTAGGTAGAGCAGGTTTTTGAGTTCAAATAACTTTCGTTTTGCCTCTACGTCGTTCGATTTTTTAGCGTGGCTCGTAAGCATCAGACCAGTCATGATTTTATAGACTAGCCCTCGTTGCTCTTTGGGCATATTTGCGAGTGCCTCAAAAAGTGCAGCATACCGCTTAAAAAAACCACTTAACGCCTTTTCAGGGTTCTTGACTAGAATGACATCTCCCGCAAACTGGAGTTTTAATGATCCAGTTGCGAGTCGCTTGGGTTTTTTATTTTCTGCAAGTTGAGCGGATTTTTGAGGCAAAATTGCAGAAGGGCTAGGTGTCGAAAGCGCCTCTCCCAATTCGAGAGCCGCTGACTTTGATAATGGTTTTTTCTTTTTATACTTGCTCACGATTCCTACTCAATTCGTCAATGAATTTATAAGCAGTCCAATTAGTCCAATAAACCGTTGCGACGGCGCATCACACACAATGCATTAATATTATTGCAGATATTTGAAAATTATTCAGTAATATTTTAAGTGGCGTAATTTTCATCTAGGAGGAGAATTCCCAGAATGTTTCCCAAAGCCCAGCTTACCGCCCTGTAAAACCGTCGATGATGTTGCTACGACTGGCAACCCAGGCAGGATAAACACCTGCAAGGACGCAAATGGCGCAGCCAGCAAGTGCGACGTAACCATAAACAGTTGCGTGATAGGTAATCGGCAACCTCGCAAGCAAGTAAAGGTCGGGAAGTGCAATAAATTCGTATCTCTCAAGAAATTTACTAATGATAAAGGCCAAGAGCGCCCCCAGGGTTCCACCGAAGATGCCGATAAACAAACCCTGATACAGAAATACTTTTTGAATGTCCCAATTTGTGCCGCCTAACGCCTTGAGAATCGAAATCGACCGCTGCTTTTGAGTTACTGAAACAAAGAGTGTCGTCAAAATATTGAAGCTAGCCACAAATCCAACAAGCGCTACAATCAACCCGATAACCGCTCGTTCCATTTCCATAGCCTCAAACATTTGCCGATTGAAAGACTGCCACTCCTTAATCGTCAACGAATACTTACCCTTCATTTTGTCTGCGATAATTTGTGAGTCCGCCGGCCGTTTAAGCCCGATCTCTAATCCGTGCACTCTGTTTTCCATGCCAAAAAAATCCTGCGAATCATTGAGGGCCATAATTCCAAGTTTATCATCGTAATGCCGGTTCCCCGAATCATATACCCCAACAACACGAAACTCACGCATCTCCCCAAGACTCTTTGAATCAGGAGTGACCAGTTTAATCGACTCGCCCACTTTGCTTTGAAGTAGTGATAAAAGACCAACTCCAATAATAATTGGCTTTGGGGAGGGGTACTGGTCGGGATGTTCAAAACTTTTGGTTAGCTCATCTAGGGCACTTTTGGGCTCGACCCAAGGCGTTAAATCCTGAGCTTTTTTTCGCAAAATCGGATGAATCCCGCGAATTAGGATACTATGCATCAAGCCGTCTTTAGTTGCCATTGTCTCCGAGTGAACGAAGGGGCTGATGCCCGTAAGTTCAGGTCCGAAGTCCTTTTCAATCACTTTTGACCAGTCATCCCCCGAGTCAATCCCTGAGGGGAATTGAAAGGCTAGAATATGCGCATTTGCTGCTAGAAAACGGTTTCGAAGCTCAATTTCAAATCCATCAATAACGGATAAAACAACAATCATCGCCGCAATGCCAATACTGATCCCTGAAATCGAAAGCACCGTCATCCAAGTCAAAAACCTGCTAGATCGTGTGGCCAATAAATAACGTGCGGCAATAAGGAAGGGGGCTGACATTGATTTCCTAGAATTAGTGGGTCCTACGAGAGAAAATGATTAGGAGAACCGATACTATAGGGAACTTGCTAGAAATTGAAGCGATTTTAAGGTTACACTCCAAATCTGGAAAATATGCACCATTAAGAGGGGTTTTATTATGACGATTTCGATGGATTTTTTAGACGTCCTAGGTATTCACGGTGACGTTGACGGCGTTCATACAGGAACTAAAACCGCAGGCGCCCGTAAACATGGTTCTTTTGAAAGCATTAGCCCCGTCGACGGAAACGTAATCGGACGAGTCTATAAGGCATCTAAATCAGATTACAATGCCGTGGTCACTGCGTCACAGGCTGCATTTATTGAGTGGCGAAAAGTTCCCGCACCGCAACGAGGAGAAGTCGTTCGGCAAATTGGCAACAAGCTTCGCGAATTTAAACAACCTCTTGGTAAACTTGTTAGCTATGAAATGGGAAAGTCCCTTCAAGAAGGACTCGGAGAAGTTCAAGAAATGATCGACATTGCAGACTTTGCCGTCGGGCTCTCTCGGCAAATGTACGGTCTAACCATGCATTCAGAACGTCCCGGCCATAGAATGTACGAACAATGGCACCCGCTTGGAATTATTGGCATCATCTCTGCTTTTAATTTTCCTGTCGCCGTTTGGGCCTGGAATAGTCTAATTGCAATGGTCTGCGGCGATGTGTCGATCTGGAAGCCTAGCGAAAAAACACCACTCTCCGCGATCGCCTGCTTTCATATTATTAAAGACGTACTTGCCGCCAATAAAGTTCCTGAAGGCACCCTAGCCATGATCGTAGGTGACGTCTCGGAAGTTGGAGAGCCAATGCTGGCCGATGATCGTATTCCTCTCGTCTCCGCAACGGGCTCCTGCCGACTTGGAAAACGAGTCGCAGAAGTTGTTGGGAAACGTCTTGGTCGATCCCTTCTAGAGCTCGGTGGTAATAATGCCATTATCCTTACCGAACACGCCAACCTCCAAATCGCGGCACCAGGCATAGTCTTCGGTGCCGTCGGAACCTGCGGCCAACGTTGCACCACCACTCGCCGTCTGTTTGTGCACGCATCTATGTACGACAAAGTAAAAGACATGCTTGTTAAAGCCTTTTCAGGACTTCGAATCGGATCCCCACTCGATGAAAAAAATCATGTCGGGCCACTCATAGATAAAGATGCCGTTCACATGATGCAAAAAGCGCTGGCTAGTGCCAAAGAACAAGGCGCTAAAATTATTTTTGGTGGCGAAATTATTGATGGCTTCCCATCCGGTTGCTACGTTCGTCCCGCTATCGTCGAAGCGAAAAATTCAATGGCAGTCGTCCAAGAAGAAACATTCGCTCCGATTTTGTATTTAATGAAATATGAAGGCCAAGTTGAAAATGCTGTAGCCCTTCAAAATGATGTAAAACAAGGTCTCAGTTCCTCCGTCTTTACCGAAAATCTCCAACAGGCCGAAGCCTTCCTCGCTGCTTGGGGCTCCGATTGCGGTATCGCTAACGTAAATATCGGAACCTCCGGAGCTGAAATCGGCGGCGCATTCGGTGGCGAAAAAGAAACAGGAGGTGGACGTGAGTCCGGCTCCGATTCCTGGAAAGCCTATATGCGACGCCAAACGAACACCATCAACTACTCTGGGCACCTTCCGTTGGCGCAGGGCATTAAGTTTGACATTTAGGGTTTGGACTGCAAATCACGGATGTGAATTTCGCCACTTGGACTTATTTGCCAAAATACCAAAAATTTGGCCCACTTTTGTCGATGCCGCCTGAAATTTATTGGTGTCAGGTTTAGTTTTACCTGTTGAGTGATATAATATAGAGGGACAGTATTTTGCTGGATACCGTCTGCTTTTCTTTCATTGGTGAGCCAAAAATTTGGAGTAGTCATGGCAGCAGGGAATATATTAGACGAGGCATTTTTAAAAATTATTCACGACTGGACACTGTTGGTCACCGAAGGTGCATCAAACGCTGTTGAGTTAATTATGAATAGCAGTGGGGACTATCTTAGTTCAGAACAGCAGAAAGCTGTTACAGATTTTCATGACCTTTATTTTGGTGCAGAGGGTGTAGCCGAAAGCAAAGAAGCCGTAAACCGTGAGGTCGATGATCTTATGGATGCCATTCAAGCCGAAATGGCGGGTGGCGGTGCAGAGGCAAGTCTAAGCAATATAGCGGAAAATGACGATGCTAAGCAAGCTCGCCTGTCAATTTCTGGCGTTCAAAAACAACTAGAAACGATTATTCAATTTGAAACCGGCCTCAAAGAAAAACTGGTTCCTGTCCTCACTAGTATGCAATTTGAAGATGGCATTAAACAGCGCCTAACTAGGATGGTTGACGGATGGAAGTCCTCAATCGACGCAATGCCTACCTCTGCTGATGCCGTTGCCGCCGTGGCCGAAAAAATTGGAAAAAGTCTTGGATCGGCGGTCGAAAGAGAAGCGTTCTATCCCACTGTACTCAAGCGTCCAGCTCCTAAAGACATTGTTGATGACATGACCATGTTCGAAGCATTTTCTTGAACGAGACTAATCTACCGCAAAAATATTGAGCCAGCAAAAAAGAGGCCGTCCATGACAATTCAAGCTGCATATTTCGAAACTATGGTAACTTTCTCAAAAAATATTATGAATAAATGCATCGAAGATAGTGATGAGGCTGTAAGAACGATCTCAAGCATCATTGATATTCTCCTGAAGGACTCAAGTAGGATCTCAAAAATGTCCACCGACACGCAGGCGGCGTTGAAGAAAGTTGACAGCGCTTTATCCGAGCTAGGCCCAAAGGGCTCAGGTGTTACCCTAAATAAATTAATTACAGCTCTGTCAAGTCTCATTAAAGAACATCGAAGCGTCAATGATGTACTCATGCCAATTATTGGAGCGTTGCAGTTTCAAGATGCTATTCGACAGCAAATGGAAAATATTGGAAAAGTAATGGGTGCCTGGTTGGTCGCTAAAATTGAGCTAGGATCAAATCCAACCGCAGAACAACTAACCAAAGTGGGTGAAACCATGCTTAAATTGACAACCATGCAGAGCGAACGAGCTATTATTCGGAAATATATCGGTGGGCTGCCGGATGAAGCTGTAGTCGAAGATGTCATGATGTTTTAAAGGAAAAACCAATTTTTTGTGAACGTACCATCACGGGATGTGAGTAGCTAACCACACGCAAATCTAGTAATGGCCTAAAGTTAAAGGAATTTTTGCCGATCATGACTCTAACTTATAGAGGAGATCGGCAAATGTTAAATTGTAAACTAATTCGAGCCTGCGCATTCACCCTTTTGTTTGGGATGTCTACCCTTGCACAAGCTCGAATAAGCATAGAGCCCTTTGCAACCGTAAGCTCGAAAAAAGAAATAAAACCAAATAAAGCAGGCAAAAAAACAGCAAGCGGTGGCGCAGCTTCAGAAACAGAAGTGGTAAAGCAACGCACCACCTACGGTGTTCGTGGGTCTCTTGGGTTTTTTAGTCTTATGAAACTTCAAGCCGGAATCGGTACAAATGAACTAATTACAACGTCTAAAACTAGTCAGGCTGTGGATGACTACGGAGAAATCGATTACCAAAAAGACCTCGATATGGACACATCTACGCCCGATAAAGAGGTGAAACTTACCGAGACTCAGAGAAAAGGTACCGCCGTGTTAGTGATTGACCCAGGATTTTGGATTTTTATTCTTCGGGCCAAAGCCGGCGTTGTCGCAACGCAACGAGAAATGACCAAAGAAGTGGTGGGGGAGCCTGCCGTAAAATTTGTTAGCCCAATCACCTATAAGCCAACACTCGGAGGCGGAGCAGGTATTAAACTAAGCTCGTCGACGTTCTTTATGGCCGAATATAGCCTCTTTCTTTACAAATTTCCTAAAAAAGCACCGTTCGAACGTGAAGTCACAGTGTCGTTCGGCGTTAGTTTGTAACCTATAAACTTTTGCGACTTGGGACGATCCAATTGGCAAGCAGCAACGCAAACGAGATGGATACTGTCACAACAATCGCTTGCGCCGAGAGCGTCATGGCAGTGTCGAAATCTCCTGTCATCGCGCCCGAAAAGGCTTTGTAAATGCTGGTTCCGGGCACTAAAAACATGATTCCAGGAATTAGAAAGATTTGCGCGGGTTTGCCCGTCGTTCGAGCAAATATGTGACTGATCGAACACACGACAAATGCACTGATAAACGTGGCGAAGCCAATATGTGATCCTTCAGCCAAGGCTCCAGTACCCAATTTTGCAATCATGGCCAAAATAGTCGAATGTACAAAATAGCGTGCAGGAATCCTGAACAGTATTCCGAAGCAAGCCCCACCAAGTGCGGCTACGAAAATATTGAAAAATGTTAGATGGCCTAACATACTTCATGTCCCCCAAATTTGGATGTAATGAGCCAATCCCAACACTGAGGCAACACCGAAAGCCAGGCTGATGCCAATCACAATCGCCTCAAGTAGACGGGCAGCGCCACTGACCAAGTTTTTCTGAGCCACCTCATGCAGCGCATTTACAAATACAAGGCCCGGCACTAGAGAAATAAGCCCGCCAATGATAAGTCTCGCAAGATTGATATCACTCCAAATGATTCCAAATCCTGCAGCAACCCCCGCAACTAACATCGCCGTGATATAATCAGCCAGAAATCGGCGGTTTCCCTCGCTAAAAATACGCATGGAGAATTGACAAGTAATCCCTAGTGCCATAGCAACAATTAACTCTTGGCCAACACCTCCACTCGCCGCAACCAGGGCTAAACTAGAGCCGCCTCCCGCTAATACTGTCAACCACTTTGGATACGGAGGAGCATGGCCGCTAATGGATTTCAACTTATCTACGGCCTCATCTAAAGCCATTTGGTGGTCCCCAACCTGATCGACTAGGTCATTCAACAAAGCCATTTTGTTGAGATCGATTCCCCAATGACTTAGGCGCACAAGTTCAATGATTTGTTCTCCGCGCCCTCGCACACTGATCCACACAGCCGTCGGCAATGCGGCAGCATCCACCGAAAATCCCCAGGCCTCACCCAATCTCGTTACCAACAGCTCAACTCGGTTCGAAGAACAACCAGTTTCGATCGCAACGCGACATGTGGCCATCAAAAAATCTACTAACGAACGAAGAGATACTCGCTCAATGGCGGAAGAGTCTATTTTAACCATTTCGCAGCATCCAATGCGTGATACGTAAATATGGCGTGAGCGCCCGCGCGCTTAAACGACAATAAAAGCTCTAAAACGACCTTCTTTTCGTCAATCCATTTATTCGCTGCCGCAGCCTTCACCATGGAGTATTCGCCACTGACGTTGTAAACAAAAACAGGCGCCGTAAATTTATCCCTTGCACGGCGAACAATGTCTAAATAGGACAGACCAGGTTTAACCATAACTATGTCAGCCCCCTCGTCCAAATCCAAGGCAATCTCCTGCATCGCCTCATCACTGTTTCCAGGATCCATTTGATAAGAGTCTTTGGTCGCTTTACCTAGTGAGGCTTTTGAACCTACCGCATCCCGAAACGGCCCGTAAAAGCTGGACGCATATTTTGCACTATACGCAAGAATAAGGGTGTCGTGAAACCCAGCCGCCTCAAGAGCTTCACGGATACAGCCGATTCGGCCGTCCATCATGTCAGAGGGTGCTACTATATCAGCGCCGGCTTTGGCGTGACAAAGCGCCTGCTTGATCAAACCGTCAACGGTTTTGTCATTTAAAATTTCACCACTAGCGTCAATAAAGCCGTCTTGCCCGTGTGTCGTATACGGGTCAAGCGCCACATCCGTAATAATGCCTAGGGTTGGGAAACTCTTCTTTAGCGCCTTTACCGCTATGGGCACAAGCCCCTTGTCGTCCCAAGCGGCCTTGGCGTCCAGAGATTTTTTTGACGCACTAATCACCGGGAACAAAGCAACCGCAGGAATGCCTAACGCTTGAGCCTGTGCAGCTACCTCTAAAACTTTATCTAGAGTGTAACGAAATACACCCGGCATGCTCGAAATAGGCTCCACAGAATTTTTACCGTCGATGATAAATAACGGTAACACCAAATCCTTTGCGGTTAAAATCGTTTCGCAACGCAGATCTCGTGCAAACTTTTTCATTCGGATCCGGCGCATGCGCGTAAATGGAAAATGGCCAGTCGACATGTAAAATTCCTTTGCGTGACGTATTACCCGTAATGTTGTATCGTTATCTTATTCAATAGTGAATAAAATTGGAAATAAAAATGACGATGAGCCGCTTTCCGAGAATTTTAGGTATTGATCCAGGCAGCCGTGTCATAGGCTTTGCGGTTATGGATGCCAAAAAACTAGTGCCACGCTCACCGAAAGACTGGATCGTTGCCGATGCAGGTGTCGTCCGAGCTTCCACGAATCTTGCGATGCACGAACGAATCTTTGAAATCCATGACGCATTCTATGGCCTCATCAGCGAATTACAGCCAAATCTCGTTGGAATCGAAAAGGTTTTTCAAGGCGTCAACCCCTCCTCTACGATTAAACTCAGTGAAGCCCGAGGTGCCCTGATCTCTGCAGTCGGACGACATAAAGTTCCCGTGCGTGAAATCACTCCCGCTGAGGTTAAACGAATCGTTGCAGGAAATGGTGCCGCCACCAAAGAGCAGGTGTACCAAGCACTTCAAGCAATCATGGGGTTTAATAAAGGCCGTTTGCCATTCGATGCTAGTGATGCCATGGGCATTGCTTTTGCTTGTTCCCTAGGGTTTAAGCCTGAGACACCTTATCCTGATCTGAATTTAGGGATACCGTAAGAATAATTCCTCCGATCAGCCACATGAGAGCACAAAGGATTTGCCCCATACTGAAGGGTCCAAAAATTGTACCCAATTGCGAATCTGGTTCACGGAAAAATTCAATGAAGAATCGAAACGTGGCGTATAGAATTAAAAAGAATGCCGACAGGACGCCCGTGCGAGGCTTCGAACGATAAATGAGCCACATAATGCCCAAGAGAACCCATCCCTCAAAAAAGGATTCGTAGAGTTGTGATGGGTGCCGTGGGAAGGGACCACCATCAGGAAAAATCATCCCAACCGGTGAATCTGTAATGCGTCCCCATAGCTCGCCATTGATAAAATTCCCAATTCGCCCAAAGGCAAGTCCAATAGGAGCGATGGTTGAAATATGATCCGTAATATTCAAAAAACTCTTTTTGTTTTTACGAGCAAACAATAAAAGGGATAGGCCAATGCCCGTAATCGCACCATGAAAGGATAAACCGCCTTTCCAGGTCGCTAAAATCTCTTCCGGATGCGTCGAGTAGTGATCAAAGTTATAGACAAAAACATAAGCCAAACGCGCGCCAAGAATCATCCCGATTAATCCATACAACATAACTGACTCAACCTGCTGTTCATCAAGCATAAGCCGACCTTTGCGAGATGCGTCGCGAAGAAAATAATAGCAGGCCGTCAAGCCAATCACGTACATTAAGCTGTACCAACGCAGCTGGATGGGGCCTAGGCCGATAATGACGGGATCTATCTGCGGGAATTGTAACACTGGTGAACCTCGGTGAGAATTGTGCAACGGCAACTATTGATTATAAAGTGTACAGACTGAATAGTATAGAAACAACACGCACCAATTACAACTGCCATTTATAACTTAAGAAAAGTATTGTTATTTCATTTGTACCAAGTAATCTTTCACCCGCAAAGTAACTATCGAATTCACTTTTTCAAGAATACTATCGTCTGAGGATTTTAAATGAAAAAACAAATCATTCAAACCGCCAATGCTCCAGCCGCTATAGGCCCCTATTCCCAAGCTGTTCGAGCTGGGGACCTACTTTTTGTATCGGGTCAAATCCCCCTCGACCCAAAGTCAGGGGAGCTAATTCGGACCGGAGTCGCGGACGAAACAAAAAAAGTTTTGGAAAATCTTAAGGCCATTATCGAAGCCGCAGGCGGAACTCTGGCCGATGTTGTGAAAACAACAATTTTCTTGAAAGATATGAACTCATTTTCGGTCGTTAACGAGATCTATGGGACCTACTTTCCACAGCCTTATCCTGCTCGCGCGACCGTCGAAGTCGCCCGTTTACCCCGTGATGTGAATGTTGAAATTGAAGCCATCGCTAAACTTTCCTAAACAGCATCCGATACCTCCTCAGTCTCTGATTTGAAGAGAGTCAGAGGTCGATTAAATAAAGGGCGCTTAAGTTTTTGTTTTGGAGTCTAGTAATTCGTTTCAGTCAGTGTTATATTTAATAGTAATAGAAGAATTTAAATGGGATGGGGAAATGTCGTGCGCAATATGCGGAACTTCATTACAGAGTATAAGTCTAGCAAAGTAGTTAGAGTCGCAAATCTATGTTTGCTGGGTCTATTATTAGTTCCTATGGTTGCAACAGAGCGGTTGCCTGCTAGTTTTTCAAATAAAATTACGTCAATGGTCGTTGAGATTGATGGTGTCACCTTCGGAGCCTTTAGTCCGGTAAAAGATCTTGACCGCTTGGCGGGATCAGTTCTGACAGCAGAATCTGGCCGAATTGAATTAAGTCGCGATTTTGTTACAGATCCGTCCCTATACCTTTGGGCGAATACTCTAATGAAGACTAGTGCTGGTCTTAAAGACGTAACTCTGATTTCTGAGAATGCTGATGGCGTTGAGATATCTCGTCATGTGTTGCGAATGTCGCAGCCAGCTGCTTGGACCGTAGAGGCCAGCAATCCTGAGGTCGGAGGACTACATGAAAAAGTCGAATTTTCCGTTCAGAAAATTGAGCGTCTATAAATTTCCAATAGTTCCAATTTTATTTAGCTTATGTTTGGTGGTAAACGCCTGCAAGAGCCTAAAACCTAATCCAAGCATTACTGTCGTTGGACCCAAACCTATAGTCGTGCACCGAAGCCAAGCCAATCATGTTTGGATCAATATAACCTCTCAGAAGGCTACGCTGTCAAATTTGCGATTTGGCGCAAAATCATGCGCAGACCAAAGATTTGTTTTCGGCGCAACTCTAGGCGTCCTCGGACAAAGTTATGATCTAGCCTTCGAAGAAGAAGGCGACCAGTTAGTGCTCGCTTCCGTAGAAGATTCTGAGACAAAACTTTCAGGTCTAGAAATTAACAAAGCGCTAAAAGATGCTCTATGCGTAGCGCAAATTAGTGGTGACGATCAACTCTTGACCGAAAATACAA
Organism: Bdellovibrio sp. ZAP7; assembly: GCA_945900755.1. Lineage (GTDB taxonomy): Bacteria > Bdellovibrionota_B > Oligoflexia > Oligoflexales > RGVZ01 > CAMDKS01. Next base: position 44,714 of record CAMDKS010000015.1, on the reverse strand, counting down.
TACTCGTGGATGAGGCACAAGTCGTTCTCCTCCAGAATACAATTTTGGCGGCCATGAAACAACTGGTTCCAGATTGCACGTCGCTAGAGTTTGGGGCAAAAGAGGCAAAGTGTCGACTTGCGTCGATGCAGCCGGAAGAGGCCATGACCGCAACTGAGCAGTTTCAAAAAGTAATGATTCAAAAGTGGAGTCGTCAGCCATACATCCTAGCTCGACGATCGGGAGTTGTCACGACGCTTGCTAGAATTGCGGCAGAGTCGTCACCTGAGGAAGCCTATTTGAAGTTTTGTCGGGTCCTTAAATTCAGTATTCCTGAAGAGCTGCCGGTAGTTATGACGTCACTTCGTTGGCAACAGGCCGTTTGCTCTGGTCAAGCGTCCCTTCGACAGGAAGCCGCATTGTATGGACTTGCCAAAGGAATACAAGAACTAGCTCTACTTCGTGAATTGTACGAAGAAACAAGTTTGGCCGGTACAATTAGCATTAAGATTCCTCTAGAATCTATTCCTGGCAGGGCTCTTGATGTGCCTCGACAGCCCTTACGCATCACCATCGCGCCAGATGTAGCTGTCTCCCAAAAACTTATGGACACGGCTAAAAAATTTCTCGGTCGTTCAGAACAAGACGAGGCTCCGAAAAGACTCGTTCGCCATAGAAAAAATTCTGCGGCTAGACGAGTTCAAGAACTCGCCGAAGCTCAAACCCAAAACATAGTTGACACTCTTGTTCAGACGGAAATATGTTGGCATCCCTTATTTAGTGCTTCGAGAAGTCTCCTGCAAATTGCTGATGGAATGAAATTGACAGGAAAAGGCTTCCATTTGGAGTGCGGCTTTGTTTACGATCATGATGCGATAGCTGGGACAGAGTCCGCAGCCCTATCTAAATACCTGATTCAGTCATTGAGCTCCGAAACCGAATTCGTTATCGATAATGGACAGACGAAATTACTGCGGCTTCCCGAAGGACAATACAAATATACTGTTCACGCCTTGCCTGCAAATCCCCTCGATGCCGAAGAACAAGACGAAAAGGCCGGCCCAAAATCCACCGGCGAACTTGGGTGGGGCACCAATCAACGGCACACTATCAAATCGTGGTAGAGTGAATTTAAAAAATCATGTATCTATCTGTAATTACAGTGATCCAATAGATTTCCTCCGTCGGGCGGGATCCCTTTGTCTTGACGATTTTTGGGAATCCAACTATACGCTCTTTACCCGTGGAGATTATTGCAATTTTCGCTAATTAAGGAGCTATAAAATGCTAGATATTTTAAGTGGCGGTTTTCGCGTTGCCCGTCAAAAATTGACCGGCAAGGCCAATCTGTCAGAAGCAAATATTGATGAAGCGATTGGCGAAATTCGTAAAAGTCTACTTGAAGCCGATGTTGAGTACGGTGTGGCTAAGGATTTTCTGGCCAAGGTGAAGGCGGAAGCACTCGGTACTGCGGTCAATCTCCGTGCGGGTTCTGGCGCTCAGCGCGTGCGTGTGACGCCTGCGGATCACTTTGTTCAAATTTGTAAGACCGAGTTGGAATCCCTAATGGGGGCTCACGATGCAACCATTCAATTTGCTGTCAATCGTCCAACCACCATAATGATGGTGGGTTTGCAGGGAAGCGGTAAAACAACGACAACCGGTAAACTCGCTCATTATTTGATAACAAAACATAAGCGCAAGCCCTTGCTCGTGGCCGCGGATATTTATCGACCCGCCGCTGTTGAACAGTTAAAAGTTCTGGGCAAAAAATTGAATATTCCAGTTTTCCACATCGAGGGGGCAAAACCCCAAGAGATATGTGAGAAGGCTCAGCTTAAGGCCTTTGAGTTAGATTGTGATGTGGTCATTCTGGATACTGCAGGTCGTTTGACGATTGACAGTGAGTTGATGGCGGAGCTTGATGAGATCAAGGCTCGGGCAAAACCAGATAATATTTTCTTTGTTTGTGATGCGATGATGGGGCAGGATGCCGTTACCACCGCAAAATCCTTTAATGATCGCCTAGATATTTCTGGCGTCATTATGACAAAACTTGATGGCGATACTAGAGGCGGTGCAGCGCTAAGTATTCGCCGCGTTACGGGAAAGCCGCTAAAGTTTCTTGGAATGGGCGAAGATTTGGCTCGTCTTGAAGAGTTTCGTCCAGAGGGTCTTGCCAGCCGAATTCTCGGGATGGGTGACGTAGTTGGATTGATGGAAGACTTTGACAGAGTTCATACCGGCGATAAAGAAGCTGAGATGATGAAAATGTTAGATGGTCAGTTTACCTTTAAAGACTTCTATCAACAGCTTTCGATGATTCAGCAAATGGGCTCCCTAAAAGATGTTATGGCAAAGCTTCCAATTCAGGGATTAATTCCGAAAGATGCCAAATTTGATGACGGCGAGCTGGTAAAAATCAAAGCCATCATTGATTCCATGACTGAGCAAGAACGGATAAATCCGAGCGTTTTCAATGAAGGCCGCGTTCGACGAATCGCAAAAGGTAGCGGTACCAAAACAAAAGACATCCATGATCTTCTCAAGAAGTTTAAGTCCATGCGGCAAATGATGGGCATGATGGGTAAAGGTCTCGGTGGGTTACTCGGCAAAATTCCAGGCATGGGTGGCATGGGGCAGCTCAATCAGCTGCGTAAAGCGGCTCAAGGCATGATGGGCGGCGGCGGCATGCCTGCAGGCATGGGTGATATGTTTGGTGGAGCCATTGCGCTACCGAAGGTCATAGACCGCGACAAACAAAAAAAACTACGCAAAGCCGTTAAAGACGCACGAAAAAAGAATCGTCGATAATTTATATTGGGTGTTTTGTATATGATCTCATCTCAAACTGAAATTTCTAGTCCAGTCATAGGCTCCAAGCGCAAGGTACATATCGAAACCTGGGGCTGTCAAATGAACGTGGCCGATAGTGAACGAATGCTAGCAATCCTTGAGGCAAACAATTATGAACTGACGGTTGCGGGAGCAGAAGCTGCGGATTTAGTGCTGCTGAATACCTGCCATATTCGCGAAAATGCTCGTCACAAAGTTTTAAGTCGGCTGGGAGTTCTTAATCAACTTAAAGAATCAAATCCTAATCTTAAAATTGCTGTTACCGGCTGTGTCGCACAAGCTGATGGTAAGAAACTGATTGCACTTGCACCGCAAATTGATGTTTTAATCGGTCCAGGTAAATTGGATGAATTGCCTCGGCTACTCTTAGAAAATCGCACCTCCGGCGAGTCCACCGTTGCCATTGGCTTTGATCGTCATACGGAGATTGAGGAAAGTCCAGTCCAGCACTCGCCTGAGAGCCTGCGATCAAATTTTCCCCCTTTACATATTCCCTCCATTTCTGGGAGACCAGAGGTGACGCGATTTGTAAATATCATTCAGGGTTGCAATAATTTTTGTACTTTCTGCGTCGTGCCATTTACACGCGGCCGCGAGATTAGCCGAACGAAGGCCGATGTTCTGCGGGAGGTCGAGTACATGGTTAGCACGGGAGCCCGAGAAATAACGCTTCTAGGCCAAAATGTTAATAGCTATGGTCTTGACCTTTTGGGAATTGATGAAGTGCCTGATGATGGGGGCCCATTTGTGGACCTTCTAAAATCGGTGGCCAGTATTGAGGGTGTTGAGCGAGTCCGGTTTACGACGTCAAATCCCCATGATTTCACCCAGCCGCTTGCGCAATTATTTGCAGAGCAACCTAAACTTGGTCGCCACATTCATCTACCTGTTCAAGCAGGAAGTGACCGAACTCTTGATCGAATGAAGCGTAAAGTAACTGTGGACACCTATTTGGAGCGGGTTCGGTGGCTGCGGGAAGCTGTGCCTGGGATGGCGATTAGTACCGATTTGATTGTTGGTTTTCCTGGGGAAACGGAAGCAGAGTTTGAGGATACGCTTCGCCTCATCGAGAGAGTTCGCTATAGTTTTGTTTATGCCTTTGTTTACTCGCCTCGCAAAGGTACGGCCGCAGCCAGATTTCTAGAGCAGGTTCCAGAAGAAATAAAAGTCCAGCGTCTCGCACGCTTGAACGCAGCTCAAGATAAAATTACGATGGAATGGGTGAACGCTGATATTGGCACAAATCAAGACGTGCTTTTTATTTACGAAAGCAGAAAATACCCAGGACTTTGGGTTGGAAAAACTACAGAATTTAGAACCGTTCGAGTTCAAGCCGCAGGGAATTTACTTGGTAAAACCCTGCCGGTAAAGATTACCGCTGGCAATAAGATTGCACTTCTAGGAAACCTGCTGGTTCATTAACGAAAGAAGGCGTAGAAATCAAGCGTGACATTCTTCTGCTGGGGATTTGTCGTAAGTAGCGTAATCTTACCGTGAACATTCCCAGATTTTCCGCCCGGATTCATTAATTCCAAGGAAATATTTTTTGAATTTTTATTTGCAGGTGCAACCCGAACCGCCATTAAAGCCTGTCCATCATCTGACTTTAGACCGTTTAAATTTAATTCAATGAGATTGCTTGTGACGTCAAATCCTTCGAGCGATAAAAGTGCAACTTGCCGTGCGGATTTTTCGGTTACGGCAATTGAACCGAATTCAATATAGGCAGGCGTTGCGGCAATTTGCGCTTCTATTGTTGCCCTAACGGGAATCGGCATTTCAGGAAGTGCGGTCGAATTGTTTTCGATCCAAATTGTTTCCTTGAAAAAACCGATCGGAGCAGAGGGTTTTAGTTTGACGTAAATGGCGTAATCAGATCCTTCCTTGGTATATCCGACGTCTAGAAATTCTGAGTTATAGCGTAATTTCTCAATTTTCAATTCTGATTTCATTTTGTTTTTGAGGTGAATTGTCTGCTGTGACAATTGGTTGGGAATGACCTTACCGAAATCTGCTAGAGGTGGGGAGGCATCGAGCTCACTGTTGACGGTTGCGGTGATGGAAAGGGTCCTGTCCGACATTGATCGCTCGTTGCTGATGACGGTCAAGGCCTTAGTAACCTTGCCGCTATAATCTTTGGAGTCAAAGACAACTTCAATAGTTCCTGTTTCGTTAGGGCCAAAGACCTTTCCCTTCTGCGGAGTCACTGTTGTGCAATCGCAGGAAGACTGGACGCCCTGAATGATTAACGGGCCTTTTCCAATGTTTGTGAACGTGAAAACCGCCGACATTTTTTGTCCACGATTAACAGTCCCAAAATCAATCGTAGGCTTTTCAAAGGATAGGACTCCGGAGGGTTCATTGGTCAGCTTATTGTTTTTATTACTGTCGATTTCTCCACGTGTTTTTGCGGCAAAGGCCGTTGAAACGAGCGATTCAACCGAAATCAGGACCAAAATGGTTTGGATACATAGACGAAGCCTTGTAGCACATGGGTGCAGGGTCATGGCATGAATCTCCTTCGTGGCGAAAGTGTATTTGACTGTCATCGTAACCCACCACCGACCTATGGGCAAGCATTGCCTGTTAAGTTTTTTGAGGGCCTGCCGATAGGGATCTCAAGAAGCGAGGATCAGGTCATGAAATGGGAAATTCTATTATTAGATTTAAAAAGCTTATTCACGGATTTCCGTCCGCAGGACGTAGGTCCTCTTGTTTTTTGGGCCCTATGGAGCATGGGCCTCTTTTCAAGTCTCAAGGGAGTGGATCGTCGGGATGAAGTTGCACAAGTAACTTATATGGGTTGTTTACTAGCACTAGGAGCGGTGCTCATTCTCTCGCTTCCCATTGGCATTCAATCTGTTTATGGGGCCGTTGGCAAAGTTGTAGTGTTCATGGTGTTGTTATTATTAGCTAGTGTGCGGTGGATGTATATAAGGAAACCAGCATCACTAAAATTGGGAATACAGAGTGGCACAGCAGGCGCGACTAATTCTAAAAAATAGGGGGATTTGAAATGGCGAAAAAACAAGTGAGTCTTGGTAATGAGGCAAGGTATGTGAAGCTGCTCTATTATCCAAAGCGCAGAATGTTCACTCTTACGGTTTGCAGTATCTTGACGATTCTTTTTTCGTCGTGGCTTTGGGCCAATCTTCAGCAAAAAACTGATGTCCACTGGTTTGTTCTCTCATTGCCGATGATTTTCTTGGGATTACTGACCAATTTTTTGCCGCCCGATGAGGAATGGAGCTATGGGCCTTGGCAAGATTCAAGTCAAAAGAATGAGAGAAATATTTACGAATAAGCTAAAGGTTGCAGTCTAGTTGAGTTGACCGTGTTTGCAAACTTTAGCCTTGAATTGACCGTTCCCAAAGTTCTTTTCGTTGAATTTTGCTACGAAAGCACCCTGAATGAGCTGAGGTGAAATCTTGGTGATTTTGACTTTGCCTCTAGTTGCAAATATAAATTGCTTGCCTACAGGAAGGTTAGGATCTTGAAATGCCACTGTAGCATTACGTATAGACTTTGCGGCGCGAAACATCGTGTCCTCATTTTCTAGAGCATCGGAGGGAGCGCCAATTTTCATTTCACCAATATTGCCATCAAATGAGATCGAGATATTGCGCCCGTCCCCAACTAAATCAGCTGCATCAGGGCAGGCGTGTTTGGGTTTTTCAACCGTCAAAACGATCATGATCTGTTGCCCTTCAGGTAGTTTGGCATCCGGATCAGTATACGCATATCCGTAGGACCAGTCGGCATTTGAAATGAGCCCTACGGCCTTGGATTTGGAATAGGTGGTTTGATCGTACAAGCTTTTACAGGCCTGGGTACTTGTAAGGGCTAATATAAGTGTAAGTCTCCATATTATTACAGATAAAGTTGAAAATTTGGAGAAAAACAGCATTCGATTTTACGCCCATTGTAGCAGAATTTTAATACTCGGGGGTCAATTTTTTCGCACAACACCCGATAAGTATATCAAATTAAACATTGTTTGGAGTGCATTGTGTCGCGATTACTTAAAATTTATTTCGTGGTCCTGATCATGTCAGGATGTGCATCCCTTTCGGTGGAGCGCAAACCCCTGCCGAGCGCAGAACCGACCGTGGCAAAGATTCTGTTGCTCGCACCAGAGATTCGCAGATTTCAGGAGTTGGGTCCGTTTGAAGTTTCAGAGCAACTTGCACGAGAAGTGACCATGGATCTTGATAGAACAATTGTTGTCGATCATTTTGCTGCAAAAACACAAGACCTATTGCCGATAGTAATCATTAGTCACGGAAATTTTTCAGGAAAAAGTGCCCACCGAGATCAGGCTCGCCGGCTAGCTAGTTGGGGATTTCACGTCGTGGCTATTGAGTTGCCTAATCGCGATCAGTGGCTTGAGAATGGTGAGGTGTTGAGGAGATTTACAGAAATGCTGCACAATGTGCCGCTGCTTTTAGGCAAAAATGTCGATCGTGACAGAATTGTGGTGGTCGGTCATTCGTTCGGAGGGAGCGCAGCCATGTTAGCCATGGGCAGTGGTGCACCTGTCATGGGGGCCATTTTGCTAGACCCTGCAGTGGTTCATGATAGCGTTGTGACGGCGATGAAAAAAATTGATTTACCGCTGGTTCTTTTAGGTTCTGATCCTAAGAGATTTGTGGCTAGAGGGCGCAAGAAATTTTCTGAAAATTTGAGTGGCGAAATTCTTGAAATTTCCGTGCCCCGAGCGACCCACGATGATGCACAAGGTCCAAGTATGTATTCAAGGTCTGTCTTAGGTTTTGACCCCTATACATCAAGTGATCGTCAAAAAGTATTCAGATCATTGCTGACGGTCGCAGTATTAGGAATGACGACGAGTGGTACCTTAGATTTTCCACGTCAGATTTTCTTTAGAGAGTCCAAACTGGGTGTGCTTAAAGATGCGCAATACCGCGGCGCGCAGAAATCACGACTAAATATTTTCACGAAGTGACTGAGGTATCGTAACTTTTGCTGCGACTTTTTGGTGGTTGCGCAATCTAGTCCAGGCGTCGCTTAAAATAAACCACTCCAAATCTTGAATGATCGCTAGGGGCATGCGGATTTGGTGCAGGGCTTTCAAGGCACTTAAATGACTTGGATACAAGATGACTGCAAGTCGACAAATAAATTTGATGAGATCAGTAGACAAGACTTCTAAGGTGTCGTCGTTGGTGCAATTAACTAAGCTGCTCCAAGCGGTTCGTTCAATTGAATTCATGGAAGTAAGCCACTTAGCCTTCTTTACTGGAGTTCTCCAGGACGGGCTTTTGCCGATAAGCGGCAAAATGTCTTTTGCGTGAGCTTGAAGTTCACTAACATTCCATCCCCACGCAGGAATCGACAAACGCTCTGCGATAATGCGTGCTGCAAAGATCCAAGGACCGTTTATAACGGCCTGAGCCAGCGGGGCCGCCACTGATGGAATCATGTGAATGCCAACAGCTTCGGAGACATTCTTGGTAAGTTTTGGAATTCCTAGAGAGTTTTTAACCGCAGTCGCAATGATTTGCTCGATGGAGGATGTGCCTATGAGGCTTGGAGAAGAACGTGAAACATCGCCATTAATAAGCGCATATTCATTAATTTTACTACCGAGAGTACATAAGGCAGGTCCCAGCAATTGGGCCGAGGTCGATAAATTGGAAAGCGCACACTCGATTTCTTTGATCGACAAAGTGATTGGTGCATAAGCGGCGCGACGCTCCCCTGAAACTTCCCAGGCGGGCCTAATTTCAGACGGTAGAGCCTCGCGGGAAGCTAAAATGGTGGCCGTGCGCCATGCAAGATCTGGCGTTGAATTCTTTGAAGTCAGGCGCCAAAGATGTAGCAGGTCATCATTTGTGAATGCCTGCGTGGCCCCCATTTGAATTAACTGTTCCGCAGATAAATTGGATTGGCTTATGGACTGAGAATTCGATTGGACCTCTGGACGGGAAAGCCTATTTTCCCGATTAGGACTCCCCAGAGGAAGAAGTTGAAATAATTCTCGATGGTCTTCTATATAACCTAAGCTCAAAGCGAGTTCGCCCACACGATAGATGAGTTGCTGTTTGGTCATTCCAAAGTGAGTCGTAGTTCCGAAGGAGTCAAAAATTTTAAATTTGTTTTTTCGGAAGTATGTCCAGGCGGCGGTCTTGTCTGAGATTGTGATGACACGAAGAAATACGTAGGCATGTTCGATGCCACTGAGTTTCGAGTCATCAGGCTCATGGGCGATAATCCAGTATAGCTGATCAAGATTGGATTCCGGAGAGTGTTCTACAAGGAAGTCTCGGAGTTTAGGGTGCAAATGCCAATAAAATTCCTTTAGGCCGCTAGACATTATATGCGAGAATATTTCGAGTGTTTCACTTGGGGTGGCTTGCACAAAAGCGGTCTCTAGAAGTTGGGCTGCCTTTTGTGGCGTACGTCCGTTGTTGAATCTTTGCCAGAGCAGCTCCGAAACAACATGCCAAGGTGCACCAGCATTGACTAAACGGCGGATTTTAAGGCCTATTTGAGCCTCAAAATGGTCCTCTGTGAGATTTTCTAATTGTGACTCAGAAAAAATTGGTGGGGTGACGTCTCGAAGTCCGGCGTTGGTTTTAGGAGCGTTAAAGCCTAATGCGGTAGCCAGTTCTTCTCGAATTAGCGATAGGGAGTCTGGAGCCAGGTGAACCCACCGACTCATGCGTGTTAAGGAGAGTGAATCACTTTGGCCTCCAGCGTCCGGAGTTTTTGAGTCTGAAGAGCTCATGATTGTTCTACGACCCCAAGATGGCAATAAATTGATTTTGTACCAATTCATTATATCATGGGGGCGCATTATCTAAAAATTTGGAATTATCTCTATTATTATCAGAGCTTAAAGTAGCTTTTGGCATCGATGCCGTGCTTTTCTAGTTTCCTCAATAGAGTGACTTTAGTCATTTGAGTTGCTTCTGCAGTTTGATTTATTCGTCCCTTATAGGCCGTTAAGGCCTTAACGATGAATTCGCGCTCAAAGCGGTCCCGAAGTGCTGGATAATTTAGTTCATCGCCCTCGCGAACAAACAAAAATTCTCCGTTTGAGGCTTTGCTGCTGCCCCCTGATGGAGAGTCAACCATTGATGCGCCGCTACGAATAGCTGTGGCCACAGTAGGGATACTTGACGCCATCGACGGAGAAATTCCTGCCGCAGATGATGACTGAAGGTCAAAGGATGGTGCTTGAAGGATGTCTGTTGATTCCATAATAAAAGCACGTTCCATCGAATTTTCAAGTTCTCTAATATTCCCTGGCCATGGGTGTGCCATCAGGAGCTTCATCGCTTGTTCGCTTATGGATGTGATTTTACGCTTGTGTGTCTTATTGAATTTTCTCAATAAGTATTGGCAAAGGTCATAAATATCTTCTTTACGTTCGCGAAGTGGGGGAAGGTTAATTGGCAATACGTTTAGACGGAAATATAAATCGGCACGGAATTCGTTTGTTTCAATCATTCGCTCTAACGGTTTATGCGTTGCGGCGACGATTCTAACGTCAGATTTTATTTCTTGGCTACCGCCGACAAGCGTATAGCAGCGCTCTTGTAGGACGCGAAGAAGTTTGACTTGAGTTGCGGCGCTGATGTCACCAATCTCGTCCAGAAACAGAGTGCCACCTTCCGCCTGCGCAAAGCGGCCGAGCTTGCGTTTATCGGCGCCCGTGAAGGCACCTTTTTCGTGGCCAAACAATTCACTTTCAATCAAGGATTCGGGTATTGCCGCACAGTTGAGAGCAACAAATGGAGAATTTTTGCGGTGGCTATTAAAGTGTAGGGCTCTCGCAACGAGTTCTTTGCCTGTTCCGCTTTCTCCGCGTATGAGAACTGAGGTATCAACTTTGGCCAGTTTATAAATGACGTCAAAGACATGCTTTAATTGAGAGCTTCCACCAACGATGCTGCGGCCCTCGTCAAATTCCAGTTTTGGCGCAGAATAACTGGCCTCAAGGATCATGTTATTTGCTGCAGTGGCTTTATCAAGAAGTCGCGATAGGCGATCTGGATCCACTGGCTTTTGAACATAGTCGTAAGCGCCATGTTTGATAGCGTTGATGGCATCTTTGGTATTTGAGTAGGCTGTCGCAACAATGCAAAAAATCGAAGGATTGATGGCTTTGATTTTTTCTAGGGCTTCTAGTCCACCCATTCGCGGCATATTTACATCGAGGATGGCAACGCCAATGTCAGGATGGCGTTGCGCCATTTCGACGCCCATCAGGCCGTCTTCTGCTTCAAGCACGATAAAACCGCGTTTTTCGAGGACAGCGCGAATCACTAAACGTAGTGTACTATCATCATCAACGATGAGTGCCTTCATAAACGCTCCATAGCTTCAAAAACTGCGGTTTTTTAAAAAATGTAACTATCGACACGAGTGTTATAGGAGTTCTCATCCCAAGTCAACATAATTGTATTAAAACTATTAAATAAAATGGGCATTTGCAGTATTTTTATCCGTGAGCCCGCCTCAGGGTTTTAAAAATGGGTTAATGTACAGTCGCTTGTCCCTTGGCCTCGGACAGGATGACCTGTGCCGCCTCCTTGGCGACGTTAGGTAAGTCTTGAACATTCTTAAGTTTATCAAGTGCGAGCACCGCATCGTCATCGCGTCCTAGCCCCAAATAGGCCTGAGCCAGGTGAAGGGTCAACTGCCAAGGCAGGCCGTTGGTCGCCTCTTTCTCGACGGTCCAAATAATAGACGGAATCCGGTCATAACGGCCAGCCATCCCGAGTACAGCCGTAAACTCAATAAGGTATTCAAGCCCTCTATAGCCCTCATTCCAAAAGGGCTCCAAGGCTTTTAGTTTCGTCAAGACGTCTTCTGGATTGATTAAATCGCATGACAGGGAAAGGCCTGCCCACGAGTTTCGTTCGTTGGCTATGGTTGCCAATCGTTTTGCACCTTCTGTGGGATCGCCGCAAGATTGCTGCTCCATATACGCGAGGAGCTCCCAAAGGCGGGTGTTGTCTTGATCCGTATCAAGGCCAGCCAAACACCATTCGCGAGCCTTATCCGCAAAGCCATCGTGACTATAGATCTGAGCTAGATTGATATAGGGAGCCGGTTCCTCAGGCACTAGTTGCTGGGCAACCACAAACGCATCTTCTGCCCGAGCAAAATCACTAATCATCATCGCAGCATTGCCTAGGTTTAGTTGTGCGCGAAAATCATTCTTTGGGAACATAAGTGGATAGGCATCGGCTAGCTTGATCGCTAAAAGTGGCATGTTCATGCCCACAAGCTCTTCAAGCAAATCGACTAAGTGGCCTTTGTTTTGGGGAGACGAATTTTCTAGTTGCTCAAGTACAACGTCCGTAAAATTTGCCACAGCCTCCGCTGAGGGAGACGTGTTTTCGTTACCTTTGTAGGCCTCGGGAGAGACGTTAAGCCAACCACGAACATTTGGTCCCATAGGGAAATTTGCGACGGCGCTTTGGGGATTTTCTGACATCATCATGGTTTATTTCCTGAGGTAGTGAGTGGTAGCCAAGCTGCAAAAATCTCTCATTTCTATTCTTTTACTAAACGGGCGACTAAACGGGTGACGGAGGCGTGGGAGGTGGTACCTCCACCTTTATATGTAGATCTTTTAGTTGGGGAAGAGTCGCAATAGTGGGTGCTCCCGTCAGCAGGCAAGTCCCCTTGAGCGTTTTGGGAAACGCAATAACATCGCGAATGGCTGTTGCGCCGGTCAAACACATGACCATGCGGTCCAAGCCAAAGGCGATGCCTGCGTGGGGAGGTGCTCCAAAACGCAAGGCATCCAGCAAAAATCCAAATTTGGCGTGAGCCTCCTCTTCTGAGAGGCCAATAATGCTAAAAAGCTGCTTTTGAATATCGGGGTCATGGATACGCACGGATCCGCCCGCAACCTCGTACCCGTTTAACACGAGGTCGTAGGCAGAGGCTCGCACCTTGCCAGGGTCCGTTTTCATCATGTGCAGGTCTTCAGGACGGGGCGAGGTGAAAGGGTGATGGCGGGCTAGCCACCGATTATTCTCTTCGTCTCGTTCTAGCAATGGAAATTCGGTGACCCACAAAAAGTAGAGATCTTTAGGGTCAAATAATTTTAGTTTTGCACCTAGGAAATTTCGTACTGCCCCGAGCATAGATTTCGTCGAGTCGTAAGTGCCGGCGCCAAATAGGATTAGATCTCCAGATTTGATATCAGCTCTTGCTTCAATGGCCGTACAATCGGCTTCGGTGAAGAATTTAGCAATTGGGCCGCTCCAGCTGGCGAGGCCTGTGCCCGACGATTTTTTAATCCAGGCAAGTCCCTTGCCCCCATGATTTTTGGCGACATCACCGAGTTCGTCGATGTCTTTGCGACTAAATTTTTCGGCCGCACTAGGAACCACGAGACAATTGACAATGCCCTGAGACGAGACCGCATCACTGAATACTTTAAACTCAGACTTACTAACTAAGTCGGTAATATTTTTTAATTTAAGGTCAAAGCGCAGGTCTGGTTTATCGACACCGTAGTCGTCCATAACTTGTGCAAAGGTGTGCCTAGGAAAAGGTTTCGCCAAATTGACTTGACCATCATAGAAGTTGGTCACCGCCTTACGAACGACCTCCTCCAGTGTATTTGTGATTAGCGCCTCATCGACAAAGCTCATTTCAACATCAATTTGTGTAAATTCTGGCTGGCGATCCGCACGAAGGTCCTCGTCGCGAAAACATTTTACAACTTGGTAGTAGCGATCAAAGCCGCTTATCATAAGCGTTTGTTTGAATAGCTGGGGGCTTTGGGGGAGAGCGTAAAAGTGACCTGGGTGGATTCTAGACGGGACAAGATATTCGCGAGCACCCTCGGGAGTGGATTTATAGAGAATGGGAGTTTCAATGTCCAGAAAGTTTCGAGCATCAAGGGCTCTACGCATTTCGCCAACGAATTTGGTGCGGTTTACGATGTTATTTTTCATGACTGGTCGGCGCAGATCTAAATAACGATGTTTCAGGCGCAGTGCTTCGGAGACGTCGCCATCGTCTTGAATGTTGAAGGGCAAAACGTCACACTTATTTAGAATCCGAAGGTCTGTAATGTGAACGTCGACATCACCTGTGGCCATATTTTTGTTAATCATACCGTCAGGACGCGCCACGACCTTACCCTTAATCGCCACGACAAATTCAGCGCGGAGGCCCTTTGCCATATCGTAGACGGCAGGAGTGCGTTCAGGGTCGACAACGGCCTGAGTGATTCCATAACGATCACGCAAGTCTAAAAAAATAAATTGGCCATGATCGCGATGTCGATTAACCCAGCCTGTAAGGATCACGTCCTGTCCCGCGTGGGATTTGTTCAGTTCGCCGAGTGTGTGAGTGCGGTGCCACATTGCTGAAACTTGAGTCATTGTCTGCTCCTGAAATTGCTTGCTGTTAAGGCGTACAATGCCTTTTCGACAAATTCTACGGTATCTTTTATATTAGTGACGTGACTTTCGAAAGACCAAAGGAGGAGGATGAATAAAAAAGGAGCATAATATCTGTGATCCCCTAAACTTGCTGCGGCAGGAAGGCGATGATAACATCAGTAGGTTATAAATGAATCACAGGATTTGTAGTGATTAATATTCGGGTCAGAAGAATTTCTGAGTTGGCACAATGCCGGAAGTTCGTGGTCGCAGTATTAATTGTCACGTCTTTGATTTTTAGGTAGTATATTCTCTAGTTTCTGCTGAAAAATCACTATTGAATTCTTACTGTTGCGTGTTAGACGTGCGATCGTTTTTTTGGTCAAGCGTTTTTGATTGCGATAATTTAGAATTGTTAAGGAGCAAGTCGAGCATGTCCGATACACAAGGTCAAACTCGTTACGTTGACACTATCAGCCAAGAGCTTAAAGCGAAGCTCCCTCAGGCAGGTGTAGAGTACGTTAAAAATGAGCGTTACACAGACGAAGACACTATTTATGTTAATCACGGCAACGTGCTTGACGTAGCTCGTGAGCTCCACAAGAAATTTCCATATCTACTAGATGTTTGTGGCGTTGATTATCCTGATCGAGACAAACGTTTTGAAGTGGTTTACCATTTGCTGAATCCGGATACCAATCAACGTATTCGCATGAAGTCAAAAGTAAATGAAAGTGACGACATTGCTTCCTTGACTCCGGTCTATAAGTCGGCGAATTGGTTTGAGCGTGAGGCCTATGACCTTTATGGAATTAAATTCAAAGGTCATCCAGATCTGAGGCGGCTGCTGTGCCACGAGGATTTCGTGGGCCATCCCTTGCGTAAAGATTATCCCGCAGATCGGAATCAGGAATTAAAAACGCCTATTGCACACACGTTTGAAAAAGATCGTGAGCGAATGCTTCGTAATCAAGAGGATCATCTTGAAGACAAAGTTTGGATCAACATCGGCCCTGCTCACCCAGCGACCCACGGGACACTCCGGTTCATGGCGGTGCTCTCAGGCGAGAAAATTGAAAAGCTAGACGTTGAGATTGGTTACCTTCACCGCTGCTTTGAAAAGATGTGTGAGAATCACAACTACAACCAAATTATTCCTTACACCGACCGCTTGAACTACTGCTCTGCTCCCATGAACAATAACGCCTGGTGTAGGGCCATCGAAAAGCAGCTTGGCGTCACTATACCTGCCAAGGCTCAAATGATGCGAGTGATCCTCGACGAATTCAGCAGGTGTATTGATCACCTAGTATGTATTACGACGAACGCAGTGGACTTGGGCGGATTGACAAATTTTTGGTTAGGATTTGCGGCACGCGAGAAAGTCTATGACCTTTTCGAGAAATTGTGCGGAGCTCGCTTAACCGTTTCGTTGGCTCGCGTTGGCGGTATGGGTTTTGACTTTCCTGATGGTTGGGTTGCTGAGGCTCGCGAAACTGTAAAAGCGATTCGACAGGCACACCGTGAAGTTGACCTACTTTGCACCAAAAATAGGATTTTTGTTAACCGTATGGTTGGCACAGGAAAAATGTCGGCGGCGAATGCTATCAATTGGGGTTTTTCTGGGCCCTGCCTTCGAGCTACTGGTGTGCCAATGGACATGAGAGTTTTTGCTCCGTACTACGGGTACGATCAACTCGAATTTGATGTTCCGGTTGGCGAGCGGGGAGATAGTTACGATCGCTATCAAGTGCGGATGGCAGAAATTTTAGAAAGCTGCAGAATTTTGGATCAATGTCTCAATAACATTCCAAGTGGCGCCATCAGCATCGATGACCCAAGCATTGTGTTGCCTCATAAGCAGGACGTGTATGGAAATATTGAAGGCCTTATGAATCAATTTATGCATGTGATCAACGGTGTGAAAGTTCCTGCAGGTGAGTTTTATCAGGGGTACGAAGCCGCAAATGGTGAGCTTGGTTTTTATGTCGTTTCCGACGGCAGTGGAGTCCCATACCGAGTTAAATGCCGTCCCCCATGTTTTGCGGTTTTCCAGGCGATTACTGAAATGTGCGAAGGTGACATGATTGCAGATATTGTCGCGACACTTGGAACAATTAATATTATTGCGGGCGAACTTGACCGCTAACTGTGACGGCTAACTGTGAACGTATTATGGATAGGATAAAGTCATTATGAGTGTAGACAATATATTTTCCAGTGCACTTCAGACTAAGATTAAGAGTGAGCTTGCGCGCTATGAAACAAAGCGTTCATCCATTCTGCCAATTCTACATGCCATTCAAGATGAACTTGATTGGGTTCAAGACTCACATGTTGATACGTTGGAATCAGTGTATGGCTTAAGCCGAGTACATGTGAAAGAAGTGCTCACGTTTTACAAAGCTTACCGCCAGGAGAAGCCTCGAAAGCATCCTATTCAATTCTGCGACAACATCGTGTGTTGCATGATGGGTGCAAAAGATGTGATGAAGAAAATAGAGGGTCACATCAAGAAGCTTGAAGCAAAACATGGGGAGAATGCCCCTTTTGAAATGATTGGCGTGCCGTGCCTCGGAGTTTGCGATCAGGCTCCAGCAATGCTAGTAAATAAGGATCGACATCACAAAGTCACAGTCGACAATGTGGATCAAATTCTAGAAAAATACGCATCACTAAAGTGAGGTGAGAGTCCATGGGTAATACAGTTGATAAAGTTAAAATTCTAACGGCCTTTGAAGGTGTACCAAATGCACGCGATTTGGCTACGTACACTTCAAAAGGCGGTTATGCAGCTCTTAAAAAAGCGATGGCAATGCAATCGACTCAAATCATCGACGAAGTGAAACAGTCTGGTTTGCGTGGCCGCGGGGGCGCAGGATTTCCTACAGGTCTCAAGTGGAGTTTTGTTCCGCAAAATATTCCTGGCCCACGGTACCTAATCTGCAATAACGATGAAGGGGAGCCGGGCACGTTCAAGGATCGGTACATCATGGAGCTGAGTCCGCACATGATTGTCGAGGGCATGATTATCGCTGGTAAGGCGATCAATGCAACAAAAGGCTATATTTACACCCGCTATGAATTTTTTGATGAAATCAAATGGCTAGAAAAAGCGATCAAAGAGGCGTACGAAGCAGGCTATCTAGGAAAAAATATTCTCGGTTCGGGCTTTGACTTCGATCTTGATCACTATACGGGGGCTGGGGCCTATATCTGTGGAGAAGAAACGGGATTGCTATCGTCTCTTGAAGGCAAAAAAGGTCAACCAAAACTTAAACCGCCATTTCCTGCGGTGTCTGGCTACTTGGGTAAGCCAACCATCGTCAACAATACTGAAACGTTTGCGGCAGTTCCTTGGATCATCACCAATGGTGCGGCGGCTTATAAGGCTATCGGCACTGAAAAGGCCGCCGGCACAAAATTATTTTGTATTTCTGGAGCCGTCAAACGCCCTGGTGTTTATGAGTTGCCCCTTGGCTATAGTTTTGAAAAATTTTTAAATGAAGATGCTGGTGGCATGCTGCCAGGTCGTACACTTAAGGCCTGCATTCCTGGTGGAGCTTCCGCACCAATTCTGCTTCCTGAGGAATTGAAAGGTCTGACCATGGACTACGAATCCATTGCTGGCAAGGGTTCTATGCTAGGTTCTGGTGCGGTGATGATTGTTGACGACCGTCAAAGTATGGTTGATCTTATGAAAACGATTACCGATTTTTTCCATCATGAGAGCTGCGGCCAATGCACTCCTTGTCGTGAAGGCACGGGTTGGTTAGCAAACATTATGGATGGAATTGTGGATCACGAGGGCAAGGAAACGGACGTTGAAAAATTGTGGTTGGTGGCGAAACAAATGGGGGGAAGAACCATTTGCGCTTTGTCGGATGCCGCAGCAATGCCAACTATGGCGATAACTAAGAAGTTCGGAGACGAAATCCGAGCCTACATTAAGCGAGGTACTTCAGCGTGAGCGAGACAGTCTCCTTTAAAATAAATAGTCAGTCGGTCACTGTTCCTAAAGGAACGACTGTGATGCAGGCTGCCCAACAAATGAAAATCGTGATTCCTCATTTTTGCTGGCATCCTGGTTTGTCAATTGCTGGTGTGTGCCGCTTTTGTTTGGTCAAAATTGAGGGACGTCCAAAACTCGAAATCGCCTGTAACCTACAGGCGACCGAAGGTATGG
This sequence comes from Bdellovibrio sp. ZAP7, assembly GCA_945900755.1. Taxonomy (GTDB): domain Bacteria; phylum Bdellovibrionota_B; class Oligoflexia; order Oligoflexales; family RGVZ01; genus CAMDKS01. Next base: position 26,312 of record CAMDKS010000015.1, on the reverse strand, counting down.
AGGTTCGCACTGATACCGATGAAGTGAAGGATGCCCATAAATGGGCTCTAGAATTTCATTTGATCAACCACCCACTTGATTGTCCAATTTGCGATCAAGCAGGGGAATGTGGGCTGCAAAATTACTATATGTCGGTCGGAAAATATCAAAGTCAAATGGAACGCCCAAAAGTGTTAAAGCCAAAGGCACTTCAAATTGGCGGAGATTTGGTGCTTGATACGGAGCGTTGTATTCTGTGCAGTCGCTGTGTACGTTTTGAAAATGAAGTAACCAAATCGGGTGCGCTTGGAATTTTTGATCGTGGTGACCATTCGATTATCGGAACGTTTCCTGGAAAGAAGATTAGTCATAATTACACTGCAAACTTAGTGGATATTTGTCCAGTAGGTGCTTTTACCTCTAAGGACTTCCGCTTTAAGCAGCGTGTATGGTTCCTAAAAGATAAACCCTCTACTTGCGCAGGCTGTGCGACAGGTTGCCAGGTTGATGTTTTTGCAAAAGAAGATACTGGCACCTACTACCGCATTAAGCCGCGTCAGGGCGAGGCAAACGGCCATTGGATGTGCGATTATGGTCGCAGTACCTATCGTCACTTGAATCAAGAAAACCGCCAACGATTTGCCTTTGTTTCAGGACATGGAAAGCGTCGCGATGTTGATTTTAGCGAGGCCATGAAGCTTCTCGCAGCAAAACTTAAGCATGCGAAGCCTGAAGAAGCCGTATTGCTTGTTTCGGCTCAATATACGAACGAGGAATATGCGGCATTTTTTGATTTCTTCGTTGGTAAGCTCGGAATTAAAAAAGTCTATCAGTGGCGCGAGCCCACTGAAAAAATAGCCGATTTTGATGGCCTACTTCTTCGAGGCGACCGCAATTCAAATACCGCTGGATTGTTAGCAGCGATGAAGCGCCACGGGGTCGGCGGTGATAAGGCAATGAACCAAATTGTGGATGCTGAAAAGTCCGGGGCCAAGGTCGTTATTGCTCTCGTACCAGAAATTTTAGGAAGTTTTCCAAGTCTTAAAACCCAGTTAGTGGGTCTTTCAGCTATGGAGTTTGTTTCTTTTTGGACCGTAAGCGGCATTTTTGATGGAGCGATGGATGGTAGCAACGGATCCAAGCATGTCATTCCCCTGAAAGGCTTTGCTGAAAAACGCGGAACCTTCATCAATCAAGAAGGTAAAAATGGTCATTTGACCACACCGTTCAATTGTCCCGTTGCTGGCGCGCATTGCGTTAGCGATACCGTGAAAGCACTTGCAGAAGCCTATACTAAGGCTCACTAAATAGGAGATTGAATTATGGCAGTTAAAAAAGTAGCTCCTCCCCCTGTGGATGCCAATGCCTTTGAAGCCGCGTGGGGTTATTTTACGACCATTATGGCTGGTATGAAATTTACGGCCAAAACATTTATGGTCCAAATCACCGGCCTCGAAAAAACTAATTCCGTTGAGTGGCCAGAAGCGCACGCTACCTATAGCCCACGGTTTAAAGGTAAGCATTTTTTGACGTTGAGAGATGATGGAAACGTGCGGTGCACGGCTTGCTTTCTTTGTGCAACGAATTGTCCAGCGCAATGTATTCATATTGAGGCCGGACAGCATCCTGAAAACGAGATTGAGAAATATCCCGTGCGTTTTGAAATTGATATTTTACGATGTGTATTTTGCGGTTTTTGCGAGGAGGCTTGCCCTGTGGACGCCATTCGCCTTGGGCCTGAGTATGTCATGACTGGTTTAGCCGAACAGAAGTGGGTTTATACAAAAGACTATCTTGCGCAGCGTCCCCAGCTAAATGGCGGCATCCCGAGCGTAAAGGATGAAAATGAGAAGCATCCAATTACGGATAAGGTTCACGCAAAAGAAGCCGAAATACATTCCTATGTGCGGCACGGGCATCATTAATATTGGAGGGACAGCCAGGTTGTCTGCGAGTCCGAATTAACCAGCCTTGTTGAATGGCGGGACGACGATTCGCTCCGGTGCGGTAGCACTATTTTTTCTTTCTTGGGCATTTTTTCTTTCAAACACAAGTTTTTCAATATTCATCCTCAAGTCTGCATGGGCAGCGAAGAGTTCCTCAAATTTCTGCTTCGAGAGTTTAAATACATCGCAATAGGATTGAGACGTGACATCGGTACTCCTATGGCCATCGCCGATTAAGGCCATTTCGCCAACACAAGTCCCAGCACCAAGATTAGTAATAAAATGATCCCCGACATGAACAACGACCGTGCCATGGCCGATCAGGTACATCTCCTCACCTACGTCGCCCTTTGTAATAATTTTTTCACCGGGTGCGAAGTACACTTGTTCAAGCTTTTTTGCGACGGCAGATAAGCATTCAAACGAAACTCCCTTAAATAGACTTACGCGACTGATTGGCTTCAGGTTCATATATGTCTGAAGTTCGCTTTGTAGTGCTGCGGGCAGTTCTGCAAGAGCCGCTTGTTCGTCTTCGCTAATATTGCGTGATGACAAATGATTAAAGAAGCTGACGGCTTGAGTTTGCAGATTTTTTGGGACGTCATATTGGTTGAAAAAGGAATGCAGTGCTTCCATTTTTTCTTTGGCTCGTTCCTTTCTCCGGTCATTTGCAAGCATCATTCGGGACGCACTGGCAATTAGAATACTCCAAATAGTGGCTCCCATGATCATCATGCACATAGCGAAGATGCGGCCACCGCTCGTTTGAGGGGTGATGTCACCATAGCCTACCGTGGAGATTGTGGTAATCAACCAGTATGCGGCTTTTACGTAATCAGTCAATTTATCCTCTCCAGGAGGATATATAGCCAGCCAAATGCAAGAAAAGGCATTGATAGCTACAACGGCAATCATGCCCGCAGCAAAAAATTTAAATAGGTTTGGGACTAGATTAATATTACTTCGCTCGACCATAAGTTTGATAATGGAAGGAAGGCGAAATACCTTTGTGGCTTGTAGGTAGAGAGGCCAGTGTTCGCCATTGGCACCGAGTCCTATGGCAATAGACATTAGTGGTAGGCAGGCAACAAATTTGAAGGCCTTTTCCTTCATTGACTTAGGCGTGGCGTCCTTTGCTTCCTGTTGTGAGTAGAAGTCCCAAAGAAAAATTGCACTAATGAGCAAATCTAAAACACTCTCTATTTTTGTTGGGGTATGTTTAAATGCAGCGCCTAGCGGCAAATCAAATAAAATAAGAGCAATTGTGACGACCAGAAGTGACTCCCAGGCCGTGACGATCTCTTTCATTTTTTTAAGTGATTCCATTTCTGCACTCCATGATCGGGGGTCATTATTTGCTCAACTAACAGGCAATCCTGTTGTTTGAACGAGCATTCTTCGGCGGGCCGTCGAAGTAATTGAGCGTTTTTACCAAAATAAAAATAGAACCCAATAAAATCAGCCCGTTAAAAGCACCTTTTTTTTACCAGGTTCCAGCAATTTGTTCAGAATTAAGGTACCAAAAAGGCCTGTCTTTGGATTAGAGTCTGACGTCACACCTTTCTGCTGTGTAGTCTTTAAACGTGCTTTAGGAGTTTACGCTTACTGTGGTGCTTTCAGGATCGTCATCATTAGTTGCCCTTGAAGCTGCACGAACATTTGTTCCTGGCTGGTGGCTTCACGCATTTGAGTCGACCGTGACATCAACTCGTGAGGCCAATAAATTTGGAGTCTCAGTAGGCACAGTATTACCCGGTCTAGATTGTAATGAGCTGGGATTATTGGCCCTGTTGCTTGGTGATATACAACGTCAGATTATGACATCAGAGAAGCAAGATTCTGACGTTGAGTTGGAGTGGACGTTAGCTTTGAAGCATCTTTCAGGAGTCGACTCTTTATCAAAAGAGAGACTAGGGCGCGTTTTCGATGTCCTTCCTCAGATCCGATTTTTAGTGGATCAAGGCCAAGGCAAACTTGTAAGCACCCCTCTATTTGTTGGCGAGACTTGGACTTGTTCAGAGGCGCCTTCGCCTTTTCAAAAACTGTGCTTGAAACCCAGTCGATTTGCTATTGAGCTCATGACTGGGTATGTGGATGGCCATCTTGATTTTTTGCGTGAGGTCACCGAGTTTGGTCGATTGTCCTCTATTAATAGAGGAAGGTCTCCACTTGTGCTTTGGACCCCTGTATGGCTAGAACTATCGCCACCTGAGCAAGTAGTCTACGCGAGGATGGAGGCAGCGATGCAAACCAATGGTGCATGGCTTCGATTAGACGGATTGGTAGGACTTTCATTAGAGAGTCTTACCGCGGGTGTTAAGCTTCCCAAAAAGGCAGGGGATTCAGGTTCATTTATGATGGATCGTTTGCGGTTGGTTGGAAAGCTTGGGCGGCGCCTTGTCGCTCATGGGGTCATTCAAAAAGATCCGAATCAAGGTTACATGGCTTTAGATGGTGGAGCCCAAATGTATTCGCCCACACTTTTGTGGCAGGCCTCTGCCGAGCGCTTACGATCCCATGCGGAGTTCGAGTATTTTGGTTTGGCGTCGTCGAAAATTTTGTGCGGTCCAGTGACAGCGAATATTAAGCAGATTTGCGCCACCTTGGGTGTTATCTCCGGCGGAGAGAGTGGATTTGCAAAAGTATTAGAAGGAATTTGGAATTCCATTGCAAGCATTCCCGGCTGTGGGTTAAGGGTTGCGCCTGGAGTTATGCTGCAGGCTCATCTGCTTTTTCTGGAGTGGACGGCTCGTGCAAAAGTATCGTCCATTGTGCCCATGCCAAAACGGCTTCGGGACCATTCAGTGTTTGAAATTTGCAAGTCAAGTGATGCAATCAATGCGAGCAGAAAATTTAGAGATTTTGTTGCTGCCATTACTCGGTCGGAAGATCTCGCGAATATTGTAGAAATGGAGCAAGAGGGTGGAGCTCCATTCTCAATTTCATTTGGACGTAATAAAGAGTCAGTCATTGAATTGTGTAGAATGGCCGTCAGGCTAGCCGAAAACTCGATTTTAAATACCGGCGGAGCAATGAGGTCTTCCGAAAATTCAGAAAATTTTCCGCACCAAGGGTCAAATAAATTAATTCCCGCAATGCCGCTAAATAGAATTTCTGTCAAGCAAGAACATGATTTAGGCCTAAAACCAGACCTAGCTCAGCATAAGCTTCGCCGAATTGCCCATGAGGAGCTTGAAAAAATGATTCGAGTGGCTCCTGATTCCTATAGCGAGCTAAAGACAAAATACATCGCAACACTTGAGGGTGAGACAAAGTCGATGCTCCTAGACGTCCAACGCAGACTGGATTCTAAGGCTTTTGACCGCCAGGTAAAACCGCGGTTGATTCAATATATGATCGACCATCCTGCCACTTGGAAGTCAGCTTCTTCGGGTTATTTTGTTTAAAAAGACGTTTTTTTCGAAAAATATAACTTTTCATGCGGAAGAAGCTTGATTTTTCGTTGCTCTCCTTTTATGATTTTTAGGCAAAACAAATTTGTTTCTAATTTAAATTTTCAAGGAGACTCACGAAATGGCTAAGAAAAAAGCGACCGCTAAGAAAACAACAGTAAAAGCAAAAACCGCAACCAAGGCAAAAACTACGACTTCTACCGCTACATCTGTAGCTCTTAAGACTGTGAACAAAGCTCGCACCAAAAGCGAAATCATGACAGCAATTGCTGACAACACAGGAATGAGCCGCAAAGAAATTGGCGCAATCTTCAGTGCACTTGGCGAAGTAATCGGTCTTGATGTCGGCAAAAAAGGCCCAGGAATGTTTACCGTCCCAGGCCTAATGAAAATCACCCGCATTCAGAAGCCAGCGACCAAAGCTCGCAAAGGCATCAACCCATTCACTGGCCAAGAACAAATGTTCAAAGCTAAACCTGCTCGTAACGTTGTAAAAGTTCGCGCACTTAAAGCTCTTAAGGAAATGGTTTAATCCATCGGTAATGATGGCTTTCGCCATTATTACCTTCCGGCTGTAACCTTTTAACGGGAAGCAGTTTATTGAAAGAGGACACACGTCATGGTGTGTCCTTTTTTTTATTATAACCTAGGATGCACTTTCCATTTTCAAGTTCTGAACATAGAGTGCAGTCATGAAAGAAATTCGCTCACAAATCACTTCAGAGCGAACGGGGGTAAAATGCTGAATCTTCCACCAGTAAATTATCGGGCTCGACTTGATCGAGTTGTCGAGGCGCTCAAGGGTCAGTCGATGCTGCTATTTGCTCAGCCACTAGCCAACCGCAATAGTACGGTTGGTGGGATCTGGCGGCAAGACTCGATGTTCTATTATCTTACAGGCTTAAGCGAGACCGATGCTGCGTTGTTAATTCTCTCCCATAAAGAGGCGAAGGAGCAGAAAGTCATATTATTTCTCCGTACCAAAGATCCGGTGGCTGAGCTTTGGAATGGTTTAAGAATGGGAATTGACGCAGCCAAACAAAAGCTAGCGATTGATGATGCTTTTGGGATTGATGAGCTATGGTCAAAACTTCCTGTACTCTTGTCTGGATCTACGGGATTGCAATACTCTTTAGGTGGCAGACCTGAGATCGATCAGAAAGTTGTGGAGTCACTTCGCAAACATAAGGCTAGTCTTGCGCGCAATGGCGCGGGTTTACTTCCGATCAGTGACTCTGCCCTGATTGTTGGTGCCCATAGGCTTTTAAAATCTCCCGAAGAGATTGCTCGCATGAAGGCCGCTGCGGAAATTACTCGAAAAACATTTGCGGTTATTCTTGCAGAATTAAAGCCTGCCCTCACAGAGCGTGACGTTTATGCAACAATTATGCATCAATTTCTCAAGGGCGGCGCTGAAATGGAGGCTTATGGATCCATTGTCGCAGGCGGTGATCACGCTTGTGTATTGCATTACACTGATAACAACATGCCCCTCATAGACGGTGAGTTACTACTCATTGACGCAGGCAGTCAGGTCGATAATTATGCCTCCGACGTGACGCGTACGTTTCCAATTAACGGCAAATTTAAGCCTGCACAAAAAGCCCTTTACGAAATTTGTCTTCGAGCACAGAAGGCTGCAATCGCAGTAGCAAAACCTGGGGCCACTTTGGTGGACATTCAAGACATTGCCTTCAAGACAATTGCGGAAGGACTCATTGAAATTGGACTTATCAAAGTACCTTTGGCTGAAGCCATGGAGAAAGCTGTTTATAAACATTTTTGTCCTCACAGTATCAGTCATTGGATCGGCCTTGATGTTCATGATGCGGGACTTTACTCGGTCAATGGCAAGCCGGTATTACTGGAGCCGGGAATGTATTTTAGTGTGGAGCCAGGAATTTACATCAATTCTGACGACACGACGGTCCCTGCAGAGTATCGCGGCATTGGCATTCGTATCGAAGACGATGTATTGATTACTGACAGTGGAAATATCGTTTTGACCGGAAAAATCCCCAAGGAGATTTCAGAAATTGAGCGATGAATTTGTATAGCAATATAAATCAACGATTCATTCGCTGGTCTCCTGTCCTTGTCGGTTTTGGATTGCAATTGTGTGTGATTTTTCCCGCTAGAATTTTAGCCGCTGAGTGTAAGCCTTTGCCGCAGCGATTGCCGACGGCTAGATTTCCAATGGTTTTTCATCCCCCAGCAAGTCTTTTTGGACGCAGTCTAGATAGAATTGAAGCATGGCGTTTTGAGGCTAAAAATTGGGTACAAGTACCTCTTCAAATTGACGAGGTAAACAGGGATGGAAATTATGTTCTCTCGGAGGGGATGCCGTACACCAAATTTACCGGTGATAATATACTCGGTGCAAGAGATGAATTAAGCGTGAATGGGGATTCTTTAGGTGGGGCCTTCACACTTAGGAATATCCCAAAAACACTGACGGCAAGATTTAATCCAAGTTCTAAACCATTGCGTGTGGATTTTTGTGGGTCAAACACTGGATATTTAGGCTCTCTCTTAATTGGTGAATCAGTGGGGCAAGCAAATTTACTTGCCTTTAAGCCCATTTTCTCGCGTCCAACAGCTGAGATTAATACGTCTAGTTACCATTACAAATTTAGGGATGGACACCCCATGCTCATGGGTGAGGTAAGCCTAAAGACTCCGACAGGTGATAAGCCTGTTTTTGCGGGAAGTTCATTTGTGATGCCGCTTATTCCGAAACTGTTTTTCTTGCCGTCATTTTACTTTGGGGAAAAGGATTTTACGTCGGAGATCGAATGTTGGAAGTCTGGTCCTGTGCGGAGTATTGTTGCAGTGGGCGCAAAATTACGTAAGTTTTTCTCCCTGATTGACCTTCATTTGTTTAGTGAATTGGTTTTCTATGATCGATATTTTCAAATACCCACTAAAATCGAATTTATTTTTGATCCTGTAAACTACATGGCTCGCGGTACTGGCCTGGCCTATGTTTTAACCTACCCAGAAAACCTCGATTGGACACTCTCCTCAAATCTCGCGTCGTTGCCGGTTGGCGGTCCTGAGGCCGGCCCCTTGAAGCAATCAGCCTTTGACGTGGCCAAGGATGGGCGGTTTACGGTTAAAGGCGAAAGTGCTATTGGAAGTTTTGCAGTCAATATTCGTGTGGACGAGGCGGCTCTAAAGCAGGCTCCTCCTCCCTACCTAGCTCCTAAAGAGAGCTTTCAGCAAAAAAGTATGCTTTCTGCTTGGCCTTGGCTAAAAAAAACCTCGGGTAATTTAGGCGTTTTTATTGAGATTTCTAGCGTTCACCGTGGTATATATGATTTTGGACTTGACGTGGCACTGTCAAATCAGGCACATGATACCTTTACGGATTTTCAAACCGTATCGGCCCTTTGGCCGGACCCTGAAGCAAATTAAGAATTTATCAATGTCACCCTCATCAGGTATTTGGAGGTTTGCCTCTAAACATTGGACCTCACAATTTGTTCAAGTATTTTAAGTGTGAAATGACTCACAAATTTTTAAGGAATTAAAATGGCAAGACCTCCTCAGGACGGCGATAATCGCGGTAATTATGCGCCAGGATCTCAACATCAAACAGAAGCGCAGTCTCAAGAAGAAGACGAAGCCGCACAACTCGAGGGCGCCCCAGAGGCACTCCCCGAGACGCTGACGATAAAAATCTCCAAATCGCTTCACCGCAAACTTCGGGAGAATGCTCGAGAAGAGAGTGTTTCTATCGATGAACTAGTTTCAGAGCTTTTGGCTGAGGGCGTTGTCGTCCGAGCTTGGGAGATCGTGGAGCGAAAGCAAACAATGCGTGGTGGCCAAGGTCCTGGGCAACGCAATCAGCCAAACAGTAACGCCAATGGAAATGTTGCGCACGGCAATACGGTTCAAGGCAACCAACAAAGTCGCATTCAGTTTCAGCAAGGCGGAAACCCGCAAGCACAAAAAAAGCTGCAGCGTCAGGCTCGTCAGCACGCCAATTCCATGGATCTTCTTCAAGATAAAGCTGCGTTCCTTGAATATGTTCGTAATCAAGAAAAGAAACGACGATAGTTGTCTGTTAGACAGAGGAATCGTCAAAATATTCCAACGTGAGGTTTTTTTATGTCATCTATGAATCTTTGGGTCACCGAGCAAGAAGGCGACGACGTTCGCACGGGTTGGGCTGTTACGGAAGTTTTGTTCCACGGCAAAAGCGAATTTCAAACGGTTGATGTTGTCGAAACGAAGGCATACGGAACAATGCTATTGCTGGACGGCCTTGTGATGCTGACCGATTCGGATGAATTTATTTATCACGAGATGATATCCCATGTTCCTTTATGCCTGCATCCGAATCCGCGACGCGTTGTCGTCATTGGTGGCGGTGATGGTGGAACCGTGCGAGAGATTCTAAAGCACAAAGACGTAGAAGAGGTCATTCTTTGCGAAATCGATGGCATGGTGATTGATGTCAGCAAAAAATTCTTTCCTAAAGTTGCCGATTGCTTAAACCCAGGCTTTGACTCGCGCGTTAAGGTGCGGGTAGGTGATGGTGTTGCGTTTATGAAGGAGCTCAAAAACGAAGTGGACTTGATTCTTGTCGATTCCACGGACCCGATTGGACCGGGCGAAGGACTTTTTAGCCGCGAATTCTACCGAGATGTGGCAGGAGCGTTACGTAAGGATGGAGTTATGGCGGCCCAGAGTGAGTCGCCTTGGTTTACCAAGGAAGCCCTGAGTCGTATTCATCGAAATATCAATGGTGGGTTTAAACATCAGCGTAGCTATGTGGCCCCGATTCCAACTTATCCTCGCGGTAGCTGGTCATGGACAGTCGCTTCACAAAATCCAATTGACCCTCAAAAATATGATCATGGACGTTTTGATCGCATTTCGAAGGGCCTTCAATATTTGAGTTCTGATTTGATGACGGGCGCTTTTGCAATCCCGAAATTTTATGCAGACAAAATTCAGTTGTAATATGTATCAGAGAATCGATCTTTGATTTGTCTACAAACGTCATATGTGACGTTTGTAGACAAATATATGTGTAGAAAATTTTATCTACAAACGTCGTATTTGACGTTTGTAGATAAATGAGATAATCTCAATCTAGTAATGCTAGGAAGGGGTAAAATCGTTTGTTTATCGGTCGAAAACCAGAACTAGCCGCAATCACAGCCCTTACACAAAAAAAGACTGCCAGTCTTGTGGTTTGCAAGGGAAGGCGGCGCATTGGCAAAAGTGCATTGGCTGCAGAATTTGGCAAAACCCAGAAAAAATTCTTAAGTTTTCAAGGATTAAGTCCTCGGCCAGGACAGACAAATCAAGACCAGTTGGATCATTTTGTCGAGGAGCTTGTTAGGCAAACAAATATTCCCAGAATGAACGTTAAAACGTGGACAGACGCCTTCGACGCCCTCGCAATAACTCTTAAGAGCGAGCGATCATTGGTCCTCTTAGATGAAATCTCGTGGATGGGGGCTCATGACCCTGATTTTGCGGGCCGTCTCAAAATTTCCTGGGACGTTAAGCTTTCCAGGTTTTCCAAACTAATTGTGTTGGTCTGTGGGTCGGTTTCTTCGTGGATTGAGGAAAATATTTTGAATTCTGCGGATTTTGTTGGCCGACTATCGGCAACAATTGACTTAAGGGAGCTAAACCTCAGAGAAAGCAGTCAATTGATGGACCCTCAGTCTCGAATGAGGGCAACTGACAAAATCAAAATACTCTCAGTCACTGGAGGTGTGCCGCGGTATCTCGAAGAGGTGAATAGCAAACTTACTGCGGAACAAAACATCAAAACGCTCTGTTTTGAACCACAGGGTTTTTTGCTTCATGAGTTTGATAGGATTTTTAATGACATATTTGATCGACGGTCAAAAAAATATCGGTCAATCATTCGATTGCTTTTGAAGGGGCATCTTTCCACTCAGGAGATTTGTGTAAAACTTAAAGTTGAGCAGAACGGTTCAATATCAAGATATCTTACGGACATCGAACATTCGGGATTCATTGCGCGAGACTACTCACATATACTAGGTAGTAAAACCCCAGCAAAACTTAGTCGGTACCGGATCTCTGATAATTATTTGCGCTTTTATTTGCGTTACATTGAACCCGAAAAAAGCAAAATAGCTGGTAAATTATATCAGAACACACATCTAGGATCCCTAACCCAATGGAATACAATTATGGGATTACAGGTAGAGAACCTGATACTCGCGAATTTGGTTGATATTGTATCGGCTCTGAAACTAGACCCAAATATGATCGTCGCGGCGGGTCCCTATTTTCAGACGAAATCCGCTAAAACAAAAGGTGCATGCCAAATTGATCTGTTGATAGAGCTGAAAAATGGGCTTGCATATGCTTGTGAAGTAAAATTTCGGGAAAAAATTGGCAAATCCATAGTTGATGAAGTGAAGAAGAAGATTGAATTTCTTAGAAAGCCTCGAAATTTCTCAGTTCGACCTGTTTTGATTTATCATGGGCAGCTTGAAGATGAAGATTATTTTCAAGACTATTTTGATGCCTTGATATCGATAGAGGATCTTTTTTGAATCGTTAGCTAGATTCTGATGAATAAGGTAAGATTCTGCTCAAAATGGAGGCGCTGTGGCTGCCATTTGACGAACGGTATCGTCGCCCGATTTAATACGGATAGATTCAATGAATAGGCTATGAATATAATTTTCGTAGACCAAAAACATATCTGTAGAATCAAAGTTTGCAGCCACACGACCAAAGGCACGAGGGGTTAGGATGTCTACCAATTTGGCAGCCATTGACTTAGCCACAAAACGGTCACTCGAGAATATCTCTAAGCATGCGGCAGGAACTCCTGCGCCCCACCAAGCGAAATCTTCAAAGGATCCGCCGTCACCTAAGCTACCTGCCGACTTCACTTCGTAGCCCGGTAATTTCGCTGCCGCTTCATTTTTGATGGCAAGTGCCCATCTGCGGTAGTCTGCAATTTTTTTCGCATCAATTTTTGGAAGTCCTGAGAGCCCATCTTCAGGAGCGGTGGGGATGACCACCCAATTTATATAGCCATGGACATCAATAGCACCCGTGTAGTTTTGTTTTGCAAAGAGGTCTCTAATCGCACGAGTTTCAGGCTCGCTAAATGCAGCGGGGCCTGGATTTTCTTTTGTCAATCCCCAGAGCACACTAAAATTGCGATTAAGATTAATTTTATTTCCGTTGCCGCGCGTAAACTGAATCGTTCCATCTGGATTAGCATAGGGAACAAAATCTATGGCGATATTGCCGCTGTTCAATGTGTTAAGGAGACTCTCGCCTTTGGCAAAACGTTGAGCCAGCCAACTTACGAATTCACTGCCAAGAAGTTCGTTGCCGTGCAGGCCTCCTTGAACGAGGAATCTATGAGGTGGATTTTTGTCGTCACTATTTAGAGTGGGTGCCGTGATGCTGTAGACGTTAATGGGGCGACCAAATCGCGTCCGGTATGGCATGTCTGGCTTCGTAATCACTTCCACGGGTGTCTTGTATCGATCTAAACCGAAGGCGTCCTTAGCCGATGCCTGGCCCGCAATCGAGCTGATACTGCTTAGGAGCAGGAATAGGGCTATTGGACTGGTGCGGAAGAGGGTCATGGTATCCTTGGCTGGTCTAGGTTTGGGCCTCATTCTTCCGAGAGGGGCTGGTCTCGGCGAGAGCTGGTGGGCCTGCTGCCTACTATAATGCAAGGATAGTGCCAACGATTTGGGCCTGCGAGGGCCTGAATCTTGACATTAAATGTCTGCAATGACGGTAAGTTATATGATTTTTGAGGGCTTGCTCTTAAGGCAAGAATGTGACGGTGTCTAGGCTTTGGACAGGGTGTATTTTCAGGGGACTTTCGCTAGATTATGTTGAAAATGGGCACAATGCTTGATTGACTAAAAAAAAAGCAACCGACGTCCCCAACATGATACTAGCTGTGAAAGGAGGGGAGCCGGCTGTTCGCTGTCAGGTATCCGCCTCAACTAAGAGACACATACCTCCATGCGACAAGGGATTTGTTGAAAACAACCCACAACACCACCTCCTTTCCTAGACATATAGCCTATGAGATCGTTTTGATCTCAATAATAATTGTATCAAAAATATTAGGAATTCTCCAATTCCTGCAAAAAAATGCCAATGGATGCAAACCTAACAGGATGATTTCTCGAATATTTGACTGTGGTTAGCAATTCGCCGTAAAATATACTACGCATCTCAAATCTTGAAACATAGGTTTTGAACAATTTGTTCAGGCCCGATTAAATGGAGGATCGCCTCATGTCATGGAAAAAAATTGTAGTTCAGCCAGGTGGAAAACTTTTTAAAATGCACCAGTTCACTTACATGGTTAAGGGCGTCACCTATCAACTTGAAGTGGATGAATTCGCGGATTCATCTTTTACTGGCCACGGCCAGCATGCAACAGATCGTAATAATACCGTCGAGTCAGTTAATGGTAAGTCTATTGATGAGTGCCTAACATTGCTGGTAGCAAAAATAGGACAGCGTTTAAGTTAATGAGCGGGGTGTCGGGATGAAGTGTATCGTCGGTCTTGAGCGTCTAGCTGCGGATGCCTCCCTTGCAAATAAATGGGGGCGATGTGCCCTCGTCTGCAATCAAGCATCGGTGACCTCTGAGATGGTGCCTGCTTGGACGGTGCTGTCGACGATTTTAGGGTCGCGCTTGACGGCCTTATTTGGGCCTCAACACGGATTTTATGGCACCAGTCAAGATAACATGATTGAAACGAAGCACATGAAGCACGTGTCGTTTGGCGTTCCGTTATATAGCTTGTATTCGGAAACTCGGGAGCCAACCGCGGAAATGTTACAGAATGTAGACACGATTGTGATCGATCTTCAAACAACAGGGTGCCGCATTTATACTTGGAAGGCGACCATTGCTGCCTGCATGCGCGCATCCGTAAAGTACAGAAAAAAAGTGGTCATTCTCGATCGCCCCAATCCTGTCGGCGGCGAAATATGCGAGGGTCGAGTTCTAGATAGTGACAGCACATCGTTTGTCGGCGAATTTCCGATTCCAATGCGTCACGCTTTAACTGCGGGCGAAGCTGCAAAATTCTTTAACCAAAGTATTGCTTGTGATCTGCAGGTCGTGGAACTTCAACATTGGGATCCAAAATCGTACTGGTGTGATCTCGAACGCACCTGGGTACTGACATCGCCCAACCTACCAACCATTGATTCTGTCTATGTCTATCCGGGCACCGTCATTTTCGAGGGTACCAACCTGTCGGAGGGGCGAGGCACAGGACTTCCGTTTCAATTCATTGGCGCTCCATATTTGCCAGAAGGCGACGCTTATCGAAACATGGTTCTCAAGCTTCTTGGCGGCACTTCACCGGGTGTTTTCTTGCGGAGTGCGCAATTTGAGCCGACGTCCCAAAAATGGATGGGAAAGACCTGTAGAGGCCTGCAGATTCACGTAACGGATTGTCGTGCCATTCGCAGTCTGGACTTGTCCATTGCCCTCATTCGCGCTGCCATTGAGCTCGGAAACGGTGGTTTTGGGTGGAAGGATCCGCCCTACGAATACGATTATAAAACTCTTCCCATGAAGCTAATCTATGGCTCCCAAAAATCGGATCAAAAATTCATGGGGAAAGACTTTAGTCTTGAAGATCCATTTTGGCACGAAGGCATTCGTTCCTATATTGACAAAGCGGCCAAGATTTTAATTTATCCGAGAAGCCTTAGTGGCCCACGTTAAGAGGTTCTTTTCCCGACCGCAGGTCCAAATTTACTAGGGCCTCAAAGCGGGGCTCTGATCTCATGGAGAGCAAATCCTCGTCGGACTTGGCAAGTGTTTGCAGTCGGAAATCCAATTCAAAAGATTGGCGAAGGGACGCAAGTGCATCGTCTTGTCGCCCAAGTCTAGCTTGTGCGCAGGCGGTATTATAGCGAGCCGAAGCATCGTCTGGATTGACGGCCGCCGCCGCTTCAAAATCATCTAATGCCGCTTCAAGGTTTGCTAAGCCCATCCAAGCAAGTCCGCGTCCATTATAATATTCACTGCGACTAGGATCCAAAGTAATAGCATTGGTAAACGAGGTGGTCGCTTCATCAAAGAGGTGGAGTCCTTCGGCTAGCATTTCGGCCATCAACGCATGTCCTAACGCCAATCCCGGAACTGATTGTTCGAGATCTTTTAGAAGGGCTAAGGTGGCCGTTGCTGTGGACGTTCTGCGATAGGCTGCAAGGATGGCTAGGAGTATTTTTTCTTGATCTCTGCTCGACTTGATGGCGTCAAGGGATGCCAATTTTGAAGCTTCGAGATTCGTATTTTGCTCGATTAGGGCAAGGGCCAAATGAATTTTGGCAGGACCTTCAAACGCTGGATTGGTTGTGGTGGCAATGGCGGCCTTAAATTTATGTATGGCTAGAGTTAGATTGTGAAGACTTGCTTGAGCAATGATGCCTTGGCTAATCAGGGATTCGGTGTGTGTGGGTACTTTTAAAAGTATTTTTTCATATTCCGCATAAGCTTTTTTGTAATTTAAATTTTGGGCATTTGCATTGGCCAACTCTAAGGTCATTTCGATTGAAGGGCAGAGTTTACTCCAAGTCTCAAGAGCATCGATTTCGTCAAGCCCATGGCGCTTTTCGTATTTCATTCTGATGACGTCGGCAAGTATCGGCGCAACTAGTTTCCTCGACGCATTTGAATCGGTTAATACATCTCCTAGAACCGACAGCACTTCGTCGAGGCCGCCAGCATGAGTGACTTCAGTTAGTAGGCGCGCTTTGACAAGATTTGTATGCCATCCTAAGCGCAGACCTGTGGCTCCGGCCTCTTTAATTAGTGCTAGACCCCGCTCTGCCTCACCAGTTACTTCAAGAATGCTAGCGAGTGCTGCGATTCCAAGTTCGCTTTTTGGATCGAGATCGTAGGTTTGAGAAGCTAATTCTGTGCTTTGTCGAATCAGTGAATAGGATCCTGGGTCAAGTGTGAACATTTTTAATAGCAGAGTCGACATCAAATAGTTCGCCGATAGGTCGTTGGGATTATTCTGCAGGATTCTCGCGATTTTAAGCTCTATTAAATTTAGTTCATCGTCTTGAGCAATCGAAATATGCTCTTCAATTAACATCATTTCAAAACTAAACAATGAGGCATCGGCGTGAGGACCTGACCGCTCTGCGGCAGAAATTGCCGAGGCATATATTGAAACGGCATAGACTGCAAAAACGACGGCCATCGGTGCGGAAATCTCGAGGATCCATTTTCCATACATAGTTTGGTACTTTCCCATTTTCCATCCTTTCTGCTTAAACAGATCAGAGACCTGAAAGCATTACGGGTGGGTCATCGGAAGAGGTTTAAGAAAATTAATGGCAGATTTAGATGAAAAGCCAAAGCGTCCCCAAAATCTCACAAAATACGGTGGGTTATAGCCGCTAAAATATTTTCGATTTGGTGCTATTGGGGCCAAACAGTCAAGGAGGTGAGGCTTATGCCGATACCAGTGTCATCTACAATAGAGGTGGTACAGGTATGTTTCGAAAGAGCTCGCAAGCTCCCAAATTTAATGGATTGCCAGCAACCGTCATTGCGGCGCTACTGCTTACAGTAATTATTTTTTTGCATCCGCGAGAATTGAGGTTCAGAGCTAAATCAGCTCATCGCCGGACGGCTGTCACTCAAGTATCAGAAGACAAGTCCATCAAGGAGACAACGTCCGCCATCTTGTTGGACTCGATTGTTAGTCTCGTTCAGAACTATTATGTGGATCCGGAGCGCGTGGAGAGTGATCAGCTGATCTCCGGAACTATGCGCTCTTTAGCCTTTGCCATCCCCGAGCTGACTTTTCATGAAAGTGACGCCGTCTACTCGTTGACGATGCAGTCCGAAACCCTCGAGTTCAGCCGTAATCGGGAAATGGACTACGACGTACTCCTTGGTCATCTCAAAAGCCTTATTGGATTTTGCGACCGCATCAACGTCGATCAATTGATGGATCAGGGCGAAAACATCATGCTCGGCGACGAGCGCAATTCCACATCAATTGTTCTTAATGCTCTATTAAGCTCTCTGGATGCTCATTCATCGCTGCTTTCTACCGAGGGTTATCAAGATCTCAGACAGGGAACTGAGGGTGCGTTCGGTGGTTTAGGCGTGCTGGTTGGTGTTCGCAATAACGTGTTAACCGTATTAAAGACTCTGCCGAACAGCCCTGCATTGCGCAATGGAGTTCGCAAGGACGATAAAATATTGTCGATTGACGGCTTTAATACGTTTGGAAAGTCTCTGGATACTCTCGTCTCTCACATGCGCGGAGAGCCGGGAAGCAAAGCTAGTCTTATGACCTTACGTGAAGGTGATGGCTATCCAAAAACTCGGGCACTTCAACGCGAGATCATTGAAGTTAATTCGGTCGAGGAGTTTGAATATAAACAGGGAAATCACTACATTTTGCGGTTACTCGTGGAAAGTTTTGCAGTTCGAACGTCTCAAGAGATCGTCGCCTCTATTCACAAATTTCGGCAGAAACGCCCGTTGGGTGGCGTCGTGTTGGATTTGCGTGGAAATCCTGGTGGACTGTTAGACCAAGCCGTCGTCGTGAGTGACATTTTCTTGGATAAAGGAATTGTTGTTACCACGCGTGGTCGCAAACAAGAAATTGAGCGTGCGAATCATACGAATGATGAGGTGGATTTTCCGTTGGTTGTACTGATGGACGAAGGCAGTGCCTCAGCAAGTGAAATTGTCGCTGGAGCTCTTCAAGATAATGGCCGGGCGGTGGTGATTGGGCAACCAAGCTTCGGCAAGGGGTCTGTGCAAACAGTTTTTGAGTTGCCGGCACTCAGAGCTCTAAAATTAACAATTGCACGCTATTTTACACCCGCCGACAAGAGCATACAAAATATTGGGATTCTTCCGGATGTATGGACCCAGCCGGTATACCGAACCACTGATAATGCAAATGTTTTTGGACTGTACCGTTATCGCAATGAACAGTTTCTTCCGAATCGACTCAATGCTGCTGCTGATCCTAAGGGCGGATCAGGGTCTCCATTGATTAAAGGTTTCTATTTTGCTCGCGATTACTCGGCGACAACCAAATCTGAGGAGCTTGATCCCGAAATGAGAATTGCAATGACGATATTTTCAAAAGTGGGTGCCGTCTACGGTAATCATTTGCCGATAGGCGCTAGAAGATCGAGTCATTGGCTTGCGCTTGCAGCCCCTGCCATTAGGAGCGATCTATCAAAAATCTCACAGTCGGTCATTACGTGGTTGGAGAACTCCCATAAAGTGCACTGGAAGGCCAACGTCGCGCCAAGCGTGAGCGCGCCAAGTTTAACTCTTAAAATCTCATCTCTAGCATCTGGCATCCAATCTACTCGGAACGGTGTGCTAGAGGTCCCGTGGAAGATTTCAAATTTTGGTACTCGTGCCGCAGAAAATGTATCCGTGTTTATTCAGTCGGCGGTGTCAGGACTTGAAACAAAGGAAGCGCTCGTTGGTGCCATCGAAAGTGGGGAATCACGAGAAGGAGTCTTTAAGGTGATGATACCAAACGCGATGGTGTCGGGTCGCCACTATGTAAATTCAGGTATTGCAATTGATGCTCAGGCGATGAAAACGGGGCAAGGCGAATTTTTGATTGATGTTGTGGATCGCAATTTAGCACCAATCACCATGACCGCAGAATTCGTTGATGGCGTCGCTAGTAGCGTTGCAAAGGTGATTGAGGGCAATGAAGCGGCCATGATTCGGGTCACGGTGGCTAACAAAACAGGTGACGATATTCACGGCGCACAGGTGTCCGTATCGAGTCTTGCAGGGGATCAGATTATGGTGCCAAAAAGTAGTTTTTCACTAGGTTCAATTTTGGCAGGAGACCAGAAGGAAATTTTGGTGCCAATCGTCGCGAAAGAAAAAATGGAATCGCCCACAGTTTTAATCGGTTTTGCTTTGAAACAGAGATCAAACGGTCAGGAAATTTTTGCCACATCGGAAATTCGTACGTCAGCACCCGTCGCAGTTATTCGAGATAATGAGAATCTTTCGCATTAAGAGTTATTCATGTTAGAGGGAAAAATGGTTCGAAAATTGAAAATAAAAATTGTAGCCGGAACCCTGCTTGACCCATCCTTGCTCAAGGTGTGGGAGGATTTGTCCTTAAGGCACTCTGTCGAGGTGTTTGCCATAGACTCTGGAAACTACAACGGTACAACGTCCCTCCCTTTAGTGCTTTTCCCACAGATTCCAGACATGCCAGGCTTCTGCAGAGACCTAGAACGCCATTTAATGGGAGCCGATGTTGTCGTGGGTATTGAAACAAGTAAGCTCTATACTTTTCAAGCCGTGCGAGCGGCTCGAAAGCTCGGCATTCCGTTTGCTTGCGTGACTCATGAATATGATCCTTTTATCTATGAAAAATTTGCAAATATTCGTGCTATTCAGCAAGACATCTGCCAAAACTCAGATGCGTTTTTCCCGACGTCACGGCGAGCATCGCAGTTATTGGAAATGGAGCAGGTGCCCTTAACGAAAATTTCTAAAATTAATGCAGCGACAGATCCTCGTCGATTTGTCTATTCAGAACCGAGTTCAATGCGATTTAGAAATTATTTCCAAATTTCTAAGTCAAGTATTCTGGTTACGCTCATGACAAATCTAGGAGAATTGGAGCCCGCGTCAACGATTGTGCAGGGTGCAAGGCTGGCCTTAAATCAACTCCCCGCAGATTTACGAAGTAGGGTTAGATTTTTGCTCTGTGGTGCTGGCGAGGCTTCAACTGCTCTTAAATATCTAATTTCTGATTTGGGGCTCGGTGCGCAGACGATGCTCTTAGCTCAGGACCTCCAGCCATTTATTCAAGATTTACTTTGTGCCAGCGATATTGTGATCGAGGGCCGACGAAACAAAACAGTCGAGCCCGAGATTTTGCCGTGGCATATAATTTCTGCGGCTACTTGTGGCGCCAAACTTATTGTACCAAGTGGCACGATTGCCGATGATTGGTTGTCAGGGTTGCCGGTGATCCGTTTGGATGATTTTTCTGCTCTCGATGTGGCTTTGAGTCTAACAAAATCGATTAAGAGTGTTGATCATGTCAGTGAACAGCGACAAGAGGCAGGTCAGCTGGCGGCAGAATTCCTTTCTCCGAAGACCGCAGCCCGAATCATTGAGGGCGTATTTGAAGAATTATGTAGAAAAGACGAACGAAGTAATCGCCGTTTAGGTCTTAAAACGTTTATCGAGTGCCACCAAGTGGTGATGACGTTTAAGGATGCTAGTGCTGTATTGGTGAAGTGTGAAGAAGTTCGTGATTTTTCATCCACCTGTGAAGTGGGGCAGCACTCTGAGGTTTTACGGATTCGCGGGGATGCCTTAGTGGCGTTGTCTCGTGGCGATGAGGCCATATCAGCCTTCGAAGAATCCTTAAAGGCAAACAGCGAGAATTACCATGCCCTACGCGGACTGGGTTATTTGGCTTGGCAAGGGCATAGCCACGAAGATGCTTTGAGTTTCTTTAAGCGAGGACTTGCAGTAAATCCTAACGACTATCAGTGTTTGGCGGGAGTAGGTTTAGTTTATCGTCGACTAAAGATGTTTACTGAATCTGTGTTTTGGCTTCAGAAAGCCATCGGCGTAGGTGGGCTGGAGTCACCTTCCCTAAATTTGGTGGTTCAAGCCTGTCTTGAAAACCAAAATGATCCAGAGGCCCTAGATACTCTCATCCAGATTCGCGATTCGTTTGGGGAGCACCCCAATTTAACCACAGCTATTGAAAAAATTCAAAGCCACCAATAATTCGCTGCTTTATCCTTAGATAAAACGAGATCGAAAAATGCGGTGGCTTTGAAGTGTGGCTCTAGTCGTAGATCCGCAAAGAATTACTTCTTAGCGGCAACAACAGCTTTTTTAGCATGGGCTAGGCGGCTAACTTTTCGGCTAGCCGTTTTCTTAGGAACGACACCTTTGCTAGATGCTTTCATTAACATTTCTTGAGCGAACGAAAGAAGCGTTTCGATTTTCTTAACGTCTTTCTCAGTTCCCGCTTTAAGCGCCTCAAGAGCGGTTCTGAAATGCTTGACAGCAGTTCTAACGCTTGAAAGATATTGGCTGTTATGATCGCGCTTAACAATGTCTGCACGAGCTCTTTTTGTCGATGACTTATGGTTGGCCACAGGAAACCCCAATGAAATACGGTGTTTATACAAAAATCCGAAATAATATGTCTCACAAGTAACGTAAACGTGCCATAGAGAAGGGGTGTTCTAGCAATGCCTATAGGTTCTGTCAACCCTAGATTGAACTCGAGTCACCTGCAAAGGGCCGATGTCTCGGCTTTCCCATCATAAATAATGCTTGTTCGGAGTTCCCTGATTTTCACGGTGTTACCGGAATTTTTCAGCTTGAGTGCGTGCTTCCTCGTCCACCCGCTCATTGTCGGGGTGTCCGCTATGGCCTTTAACCCATTCCCATTTGACGTGGTGTTGTTCGACGTGGGCCAGCAAAGACTCCCAAAGATCCTGATTTTTTACAGGTTTTTTGGCAGCCGTCTTCCAACCGTTAGCCTCCCATTTTTTAACCCACCCCTCTTGGAAGCCATTTATAACGTATTGGCTGTCTGTGACTATTGTCACGCTGCAACGACGTTTTAGGGCGGCGAGGCCTTCGATGACGGCCATTAACTCCATTCTATTATTGGTCGAGTCGGCCTCACCGCCTGAAATCATCTTTTCTCGTTTATTAAAACGAAGGAGAGCGGCCCAGCCACCAGGGCCAGGATTTCCGAGGCAAGCTCCGTCGGTGGTGACTATTATTTTATCAAGGGTCGCAACACTCATTTGGAGGCCTCACGTTTTTCAAGGGCTTTTGCTTTTTTCCAAAGGGTTTCAAGTATAGCTTTGCCTGCGGTCGGAACATCCACGCCCTCAGACTGTGCGAGAGATTCAAGTGACTGGAAGCGAGTCAGAAATTTCTTATTGCCGTCTAGGGCACAGACCTCTGGATCAATGTCGAGGTGTCGACAGAGTTGGCCGAGAGAAAAAAACACATCACTTAGTTCTTCGTATATTTTCGCCTTGCTTTTATTTGTGACGAGCTCGTGCTGCAATTCTTTAACCTCACTTTGGAGCTGGTCAAACACTTCGGTGGGGGTGTTCCAATCAAACGCAATTTTTTGCGCAACCTTTCCTATGGCTACAGTGAGGTGCAAGGCTGGAGTTATAGACCCAGCCTTGAGATGTGAGAAGACGCCTGCGGCAGCTTTGTTTTTTGCAGGATTTTCTTTGGCCTTCACCGCTTGCCACATGTCCTTAATTTTCGATCGGTCGCGGGAATGCAGATCATTAGGATTACCGTCAATACCAAATACGTGTGGATGGCGTCGACACATTTTTGCGTCAAGACCTTCGATCACATCTTGAATGGTGAATGTGGACGCATCCGTCGCAAGCTGAGAGTTCAGTACTACTTGCAATAAAACATCTCCAAGCTCGTCTTTTAGTTTGGCAGGATCGGCAGGGTCCATGACTTCTGCCGCCTCATAAGCCTCTTCAAGCATGTACCTGCGAAGGGTTGCGTGCGTCTGCTCTAAGTCCCAAGGACAGCCTGTTGTGGGGTGACGCAAGGCTGCGATCGTTTGACAAAGCTCGCCAAAAGCCTTTTTTGTGGTGTCCCAATTGTTTTTGGTACCGCTCATTTTTTTCAATCCTTTAAAATAAGGCTTGGGAGATAAATATCACGATTAGGAATACCCATTAGGGTGAGTGCTGTATTGGCGAGGTTGCCAAGGGTGCCATTTTGAATCGTGGTGTTAAGCTTCCATGGGCTGGTGCGTGCGGGATCAAATATAGCCAGTGGCACTGGATTTAGTGTGTGCGCCGTTTTTGGGGAGGGTCTTTTGGTCAGCGGCAGATTTTTCCAGTCTGGAAAATCCTTTGCTTTCGCATCAAACATCTCATCGGCGTTGCCGTGATCTGCCGTCACGACTAAGATGGTATTTGTGGCTTTGGCTGCCGTTAGCAGCCGTCCTAGCATTAAATCAACGGTTTCGACCGCAATGACGGCCGCCTCATAATTTCCCGTGTGCCCTACCATGTCGGCATTGGCGAAGTTAATGCGTCCAAAATCGAAACGTCCAGACTTCATGCGCTTTATCGTCTCTTCAGTGATCTCATAGGCCTTCATCCAAGGCTTTAGGTCAAAGGTGATGTTGCTGTCTGAAGGTATCTCCAAATATTCTTCCACTGACTTGTCGAAATAGCCGCTGCGATTGCCGTTCCAAAAGTAAGTGACGTGCCCAAATTTTTGGGTTTCACTGCAAGCAAATTGTCGAATACCAGAGGTCGCAAGATACTCGCCGAATGTGTCAGAAATAGCTGGAGGCTGAACAAGAAAGTGTTCTGGAATGTTTAAATCACCGTCATAGCGCATCATTCCAGCATAGAGAACCTTTGGAAATCGGCCCCGGTCAAACTTGTTGAAATTTGATTCGGTAAAGGCTCGGCTGATGGCAATGGCGCGGTCTCCGCGAAAGTTGAAAAATATAACGGCGTCCCCATCGTTTATGGTGCCGACCGGTTTTCCATTTTTTTCTAGGATAAATTCGGGAATATACTGGTCAGTAATGGTTGAATCGGACCTAAATTTGTGCATGGCATCTGCGAGCGTCGCAAACCTATTGGGAGCTTCGCCTTGAACGTGACAATTCCAGCCGCGTTTAACCATCGGCCAATCGGCTTCGTATCGGTCCATTGTGATTTGCATTCGACCTCCGCCCGAGGCCACTGCAACGTCAAAACGTTCGGATCGTAGTTCTGCTAAAACAGTCTCAAGGCGTGCGACATAGGTCTCCGCCGATTTTTCGCCAACATCGCGACCGTCAAACAAAATATGTATACGCACTCGCTTTAAGCCGTCTTGTTTGGCGCGGCGGAGCATAGCGTAGAGATGATCTTCGTGAGCATGAACATTTCCGTCAGAAAGAAGGCCGAGAAAATGCAGGGTGCTTTGATTAGACGCCACTTGATGTCGGATTTTTTGCCACGCTTCGCCAGTAAACATGGAGCCATTGGCGATGGCCTCTTGAACTAGTTTTGCCCCTTGATCAAATATGCGGCCAGCGCCGAGTGCGTTGTGCCCAACTTCACTATTCCCAATGTCGCTGTCTGACGGTAAGCCTACCGCTTTGCCGTGGGCGGCTAGCGTGCGCCATGTGGCGAAGTTTTTCAGCCATTCAAGATTTGGCCGAGCTGCATTTGCTACGGCGTTTCCAAATTCATTTGACGATAACCCGACGCCGTCCATGACGACGGTTAGGACGCGGCGCTTTGCTGCAGATTTATTCATTTGCGGCCCCTTACAAAAATAGCGATTCAGTAATAATAATCTAAGCCCCAAAGGGGCTGGATGCAATCAGTCTTTGCGTCTAAGTCCGCTTCGACGTAAACTTGTAAGGACAGGCAAACAAATGATCGAATAAGCGCCTCAAGGGATGTGCCTAAAGCATGGTGATTTTGTGGGTTCATGCAGTGCGATGTCACAGTGTAAATGGACGCGATTTTATTTTAAGCGGAGTTTAAATTTATGATGGTATTTCTTCGTTTCTTCTCAATTTATGTGATGATTTGCGCGACTCTGTCGGGGTGTCGAAGTGTTTCCCCAAAAGCAGAGCCTAAGGAGCCGGCTGAAGGCGTCGCCGCCGAGCCGACCAGCCTGACGAAAGAGCAGGATCCGGACTTAAAAGGTGCTGAAGCAAATGGAGCCGGTGAAAAAATATTGATTCCAGTAGACCAATCCGATGTCACACTTTTAAAAATGATTGAACAGGGCGCCGAAGGAGCTCAATCTGGACGTGGAATTGCAAGATGTAAATTTGAGAACGGATTCGTAACTTGCTTTCTACAAGGTGCAAGTGGGGTTGAATCACTTTTAGAAAATGCAACGTCGCAGAAAATAAGAAGTCGAATGATCGAGGTTCGAAAAGACGCAGTAAACGAGCCAAGACTATTGGCGGATATTATCTGTGAGAGTGCAGGAGACACGGCTCCTCCATACCTTTCAAAAAATGTTAAATGCCGCTTTGAACGTGTGCGTGCAGTAAACGAGAATATTTTTGATGGCGATGTCGCTTTTGAGATTGCGTCGTTACTGCGTAGCGACTTAATTCTCGGAACGGCACGGAATGACTTATCAGGAGTGATCTCTTGTCGGGTGCTACAAAGAAATATTAACGCCCAATGCACGGTGCGACGCATTATCCAAGGAGGCATCTCTGACGATGCTAGGGCACTCGGTCGCAAGGAATCGGTCGAAGTCTCCGAAAAGATGATTGAAACCATTAAAGAAATTAGAAAAAGTCAGTCTTTGCCTCCATCGACGGAATGGCCTGGGGAATTAGCAGGATCATTGCATTGTCTGATCGATGGTACGACTTTGGAAGAAAGTGGCCAGCGAGCCAACCATTGTTCTGTCAGGCTGTAGCCCGCACGTCAATGTAACTATCTAAAATAATAGAATTATTTTTTTAGGAAACTTTAATTTATTTTCCATCAAAAAATGATTGACCCTTCTCAATCTCTGTCCTATAACCGGCCTTCCTCGGTTCCGAATTAAAGTGATTTTTGATTTTTGAATTGTTCTGTTCAACAAAGAAAAAACGTAACAACGTTAAATTTCAATGGACAACATGCTTTCAAACGGATAGAAACACCCCCCTCGCAAAATCGAGACGCTCTTTGAAAACTGAATAGTGAATCGACAGAAAAACAAAAAACCATACAACAGGTTAACTGATTTTCGTCAAATTATAGTCTTCGGGCTATGATGAGACTGTGACCATTGGTCACATAAATAAATGCAATCTGTTATCTAGGTAGTTTTTTGAGCAATCAGAGAATTTATCGAAAGTAACAATATGCCAAGATTTAAACATTAGAGTTTGATCCTGGCTCAGAATGAACGCTGGCGGCGTGCCTAACACATGCAAGT
>CAMDKS010000014.1 GCA_945900755.1 Bdellovibrio sp. ZAP7 | reverse complement strand
GCTTTTATTAATTTCACTGCGAAACTTAATCTCGCAAATATACGCTGTATTTCTCTTTAACTCGATAAGCAGATCAATTTGGCAGGCCCCCTTAGTTCGCGAGTTTTTTGTTTGAAAATATGGCCCCGCACTTACAACGCCGTGGGGGTCAATTTTGAGCGCTGATAAGACATCTGGAAGGTTTGATAGTATCAGGTTTTCAACCTGTAAGCCCATAATCGCATTCCAGTTTGGCAACGAACCGAGGTGGGCATCGCGATAGGTGTTTTTTGATATTTTTGAGCGTTCTGGTTCAATATATCGTAAATAAAATCTCAAATAATTATCCGCAATGCGGTAGCGACTTAGTTTAGAGGGTTTTGCAGCACCTAGAGGGTGATTGAAGTCTCTAGAAATAAATCCAGATTGCTCAAGGTCATCAAGATACTCAGTCATAACACCACTTTGATCGATTTTTAGATGTTCACATATTTGAGAAAAAGAAAGGTGGGCCCGTACTAGAAGTTGGACTATTTGACGGTATTTTTGAGCCCGTTTGTCAAAAATGTCATTAAAAATCTTGTCGAATTCTCGAAATAAAAAACCTTGGGGTTCAAAGCAAAGGCGTTTGATATTTTGGTCGGCAGTTTTTTTAGAGTTTACCTCTTCGAGGTATCTAGGCACTCCGCCTGTGACTGCTAGGATTTTTGATTTTTCGGTTGCTGTTAGTTGTTGTTTGGGATCAATAAACATGTTGCATTCGCTTAAACTTAGTTCTTTTAAATCGATTGTGGCAGAAATTCGGCCGACAAAGTCGCCAGAGCGTAAGATATTTGTTTCAATCCAAGAAGACACGGATCCACAAACGACTAAGACTAGTTTTGATTTCGTCGAAAACAATGTGTCCCAGGCGATCTTTAATCGACCAGAAAAATCTCTGTCGTGTCCCCCCATCCAAGAGATTTCGTCAATTAAGACGACGGTTCGCTCTGTGTGAATAACGGATGCGAGACTTGCGAATGCTTCACTCCAGGTTTTAAAAGTGAGGCCAGGAAGGTTTGCTTGCTTTGCTAATTGCTCGGCAAAATTGTCAAGTTGATGTTGATTGGTTTGTCCGACGCTTGGACTTAGTCCTTGAAACTGAAGAAATCGTCTTTGTGTCTGGCCATATTGAGTAATTAGCGCACTTTTTCCAATTCTACGGCGGCCTTTGCAAACTACTAAACTTGACGTTTTCTTTTGGATGAGTTCTGTTAAAATTTCTAGCTCGATCTTTCGCCCAATAAACATAGTATATTCCTTGAATGATTTGTCTCTATATTGATCTTCAAATGATTATATCATCATTTGAAGATGAACTAACACTGTAGGAAATACATCTTCAAATGTCAATATCGTCGTTTACAGATATCTAAATACTCATGAATAGCCACAAGAATCAAAACCTTGCCTGCCGTATGAGGATGTGTAGTAGCCACACACATTGTACCTTTTTCGCAATTATTCTTGGTTGACGACATTGTCTAATCAATTTTTAAGCGGACAGATCAATAAGCGGCAGCCAACAAAGCGTACAATGTGTGTGGCTACTACACCATTAATCTGCCGTGGTGGGCCAGGAATGACGGCCTCTGCAGGCTATTCCATCAATGACTTGGCCGTTGAGCAGATCCTTGTTTCCTTCCGTAAAGGATTGGTCGCTCGGACTCAAAGCACTTATAATTGTCCTGATTATGTTAATCAGGACAGATTTGTGTTCTATTTAGTTGAAATTAGGACATAAATAGTGCGATAATGTCCTGAATAGGCTAATCAGGACAATTATCTTGTCCTGATTAGCGATCAGGGAGCGTAAATGCCTGGAACCAAAAATATAGAAGAACTCATCCTGAAGCTTCTCTCTGCGCATGGGGAAGTTAGCATTCGGTCCATCGCCAGGGCGGGGGGCTTTTCGGAGACCAACGATACCGACCGAAAAACGATCCGCAGGAGCCTACTTAGCATGGAGGAACAAAATCAGATTGTTCCAAAGGGTGCTGGACGTTCGCGCGTCTATGTGAAGGCGGCTCAAGTCTCTCAGACTGCGCCAGTCGAAACCGTTGCCTTGAATCAAACTCAACTTGAGGGGGTATCCCCTTTTAAAGACATAGCACTTTCGGCGGAGTCAGAGGCATTACTTCGGCACGTCTCCCGGTCCCTTACGGCGCGAACTCCGATTGGTTACAATCAAGTTTTTTTGCAATCCTACAAGCCGAACGAAACTTTCTATTTGAGCAAAGCCCAGCGCGAGAGCCTGCACTCCACCGGACTCGTGGAAGTACAAACTCGACCAGCGGGAACCTATGCTCGAAATATCATGAACAGGCTTCTCATTGATTTATCGTGGAACTCAAGCCGCCTTGAGGGGAACACCTATTCACTTCTTGAAACCAAGCGATTGATCGAACTGGGTGAAAGCGCTGCCGGAAAAGATGCATCTGAAGCACAGATGATTCTCAACCACAAAGCAGCCATCGAATACGTCGTCGAATTCGCAGAGTCAGAAGATATTTCTTCCCATGACGTTTGCAGCATCCATGCACTTTTATCAGAAAACCTTTTAGGTGATCCAAGCGCGTCTGGCCGAGTGAGAACGATTGCCGTTAGTATTGGTGGAACGACCTACCTGCCGCTCGAAAACCCGAACATTCTTAAAGAGTGTTTTGATCTTTTTATTGAAAAACTCAACCAAATTGAGAACCAATTCGAGCAATCTCTTTTTTCACTGATCCAACTCTCTTACATGCAGGCATTTGAGGACGTGAACAAAAGAACGGCGCGGCTTGTAGCGAATATTCCGCTCATCAAAAAGAACTTAAAGCCCCTCTCGTTCACCGACGTGAATCAAGAAGCCTACATTAAAGCGCTTCTCGGGGTTTGCGAAAAGAATGACATCAGCCTTTTGCGGGATCTTTACGTTTGGGCATACACTCGCTCGTCGCAACGATATTCGGCAATTCAACAAGCGATGGGAGAGCCTAACTTGTTGAAGTTGAAGTATCGCACCGTGATCCAGGATATCGTTCGTTCGATTATTCTAGAAAAAATTGAAGGTGCGCAAGTCGTTCATAAGATTCAAATCCTAATTGATGCGAAGAATCCTCCTCAAGCTGATCGCACTGAACTTTTTAAGGCAATAGAAACTGAAATAATGAGTTTGCATGACGGCAATATCGCTCGATTCAAGATTCGTCCGAGCGAATATCAGGCCTGGAAGGTGTTACAGTGATTTTCCTAATGATAGGTGTTTTGTCCTCGGATATCCCGAAACGCAAACTTGACTGTAGTAGCCACGCACATTGTACGCTATTGGCAAAAAAACTTGGTTGACGATATTGTCTAATCAATTTTTAAGCTGACAGATCAATAAGCGGCAGTGTACTACCGCTTATTGATCTGTCAGCTTAAAAAAGCGGTAGTACAGGTGAATTTCAAAAAACTCCACGTTTAAACGACGCCTTTCCAGGCACTCACTACGACATATATCTCTTTAATTTCATGTCCTTGACCATTTGTAATTCGCATTTACAAATGGTATATGGTATAGTTTGTTTAAGCGCGCATGAAGCGTGAACCTTTGACACGAGATTTACCCTATGAAAACAATCCCTCGCCAATTAGAAGCCGTCTGTAAAGCCGACCTTAAATCCTTCCCGGTTTTGACCGTGACAGGACCAAGGCAAAGTGGGAAAAGTACATTACTAAAATCCATTTTGCCCGATTGGTCTTACGTCAACCTAGAAGATCCAGCAAATTTGGATTTTGCCACAGATGATCCCAAAGGATTTTTACGAACTCACGCAGACAAAGTTGTTATCGATGAAATCCAAAAAGCACCAAAGCTTCTGTCCTACCTTCAAGTTGAAATTGATCGAGACCGTAGGCCAGGCCGATTTGCCTTAACCGGATCACATAATCTGTTGTTGCTTGAACAGGTGAGCCAATCTCTTGCTGGCAGAACCTCGATCCGACATCTTTTGCCGTTCTCATATAGCGAGGTTCATCCGCAAGGCGTCGCGTTTTCTTCCCTTGAGGAAAACCTGTATTTTGGAGGCTACCCGCAAATTTATCATCAACCAAAAGCCTGTAGAGCATGGCTAGACAGCTATATTCAAACCTACGTTGAACGTGACGTCCGGATGATTCGCAACGTAAGTGATCTAGCCACATTTCGCAGGTTCGTCAGGTTGTGCGCAGGTCGCGCAAGTCAACTTTTGGATCTCAGCGGTATAGGTTCTGATGCAGGATTGACTCACAATACAGTGCGCCAATGGATTGGCGTACTGGAGGCTGGATTTATTGCGTTTCGACTGGAGCCTTATTTTAAAAACTTCTCTAAAAGAATCATTAAGAGCCCAAAGCTCTATTTTTACGACACCGGACTGCTTTGTCGCTTGTTAGATATTCGCAATCCAAAAGACTTAGAAACCAGCCCCTTCAGAGGCGCGGTTTTTGAAAACTGGTGTGTCTTGGAAGCTCTCAAGGCCTACCACAATCGCGGGGAAAGACCCGGCATTTACTTCTGGCGAGATCAAGCAATCGAAGTAGATTTGCTGATGGAGCTATCTGCTAGCCGCATGGCTGCCATCGAGTGCAAGTCTGGCCTAACACCGCCGAGTGATGCGTTAAATTCACCGAAATCACTCGTGAACATCATGCATGGCATGCAGGTGTCACCAGCAGTGATTTACGGAGGCTCCGAAACTCAGAAAAGATCAGATGGACCGCTACTTAGCTGGAACACCTTCGGAAATCAATTGGCAAAAGAATCATTTGGATTCTTGGATAGAGTCGCTCGCACATAACGGCAAGGACCTGTCGGAAAAAACATACCGAAAAATTTTTAGATTTACTGCGATAACGTGTAGTAGCAACACACATTGTACCTTTTTCGCAATTATTCTCGGTTGACGATATTGCTAATCAATTTTTAAGCGGACAGATCAATAAGCGGCAGCCAACAAAGCGCACAATGTGTGTGTGGCTACTACACAGCAATGCCGTCATAAATTTCGCACGACATAGATCTCAAGATCAGCTATGCAGGCACAAGAGAGAATTGATTAATGTTAAAAATATCATCCGAAATCAAAAAGCTAGCCAACAGCAAAAAGACATAGCAGCAATGATAGGTGTTCACAATTACCGGGGGGCAGTTTCTAGACTTTACAACTAATAAGCGATCGTTTATTATAAAAGGAACTGCTAAGCGACCGTTATTTAGGAGTTTAAATGTCTAGGATTACAGGAAAATATATTGTCTCGACGACCACTGGAGAGGAGGTGAACGCGTTTGTTCCTCATCCGCTTCCACCACACCCAGCGCTTGAGGTCGACCAAGAAATGAAAGCGCTCTTAAAAGACGCCGAGAATAGTCTCCAAAAATTAGATATGGCAACCCAGCTAGTTTTGAGCCAAGAGTGGCTTCTCTATGGTTTTGTCAGAAAAGAAGCACTTGTTTCGTCACAAATTGAGGGGACTCAGGCAACTCTTGTCGATCTATTAAGCATCACTGAAAGCAATACTAGCGAGAATGCTGACGTTGAAGAGGTTTGTAATTATCTGAATGCCTTTAACTATGCATGGAAGGAAATCTCGAGCGATGAAGGCTTACCGCTCTCGTTGCGTCTAATAAAAAACACACATGAAATTTTGTTGCAAGGTGTTCGCGGTAGTCAAAAAAGCCCAGGAGACTTTCGCCAATCACAAAATTGGATTGGCGGGCTAAGGCCTTCGACAGCTCGTTTTGTACCGCCACCACCGATGGAGATGATGACGTGTTTGGATGAGCTAGAAAAATATTTTTATAATACAGATGATCATCTGCCTGCACTTATACGAATTGGGCTTATTCATGTTCAGTTCGAAACGATCCACCCATTTTTAGACGGCAATGGACGCATTGGAAGACTTCTAATTGCGTTACTGCTAAAACAGGATGGCCTCATGGAATCGCCGCTTCTTTATTTAAGTCTGTTTTTTAAAAAAAACCGCGACACGTATTATGATCTGTTGAATAAAGTGCGTACGAAAGGTGATTGGGAAGCGTGGGTAAAGTTCTTTTTAACCGGAGTGAAAACCGTATCTGACGATGTCGTCCAAACGTCATCAAAGCTCCATAGAATTATCACAGAAGATCGCAAAAAGCTTCTAGCTGATCCTCAAGCCACCGTATCAAGTATCCGGCTTCTCGAAGAGTTGCCTCAGAAACCAATATTCTCTGTTGCAGAAATCGCTAAAAAAATGGACTTGACAACACCCCCCGTGAACAAAGCGGTCAATGTTTTGGTAAAACTGGGGATTGTGAGTGAGGTCACAGGGAAAAGACGAGATCGAGTTTTTAAGTATGAAACGTATCTAAGTGTTTTAGCTGAGGGGACGGAGTTAATTTAAATATTGTCACATCTGAATCTGGGTAACAGGCCAGTTGAGGCGATTGAAATTTTGCCAAAATTTTCAGATTGGTGTAGTAGCCACACACATTGTACGATTTTCGCAATTATTCTTGGTTGACGATATTGTCTAATCAATTTTTAAGCGGACAGATCAATAATACGACTCAAGCCGCATCCTCGTGCAGCTCAACAGGCGTCGTATTGTCCTTGATCCGATTTTTCGCAAGCTCTTTATAAACCTTTGAGACCAGTCGATCTTCAATTGCCGCTGCCATGATGAGTCGAATTGTCAACTCAGCGGGATAGTCCATCCCGGTGGCCTTCAATCCTTTTTTTTCCCACTGAGACACGCGCGAGTGATTTGCGAGTCCGACTTGTTTAGAAAATTGAAGTTGAGTCAGCCCAAGGTATGAACGCACAAACAATAGCTCACTGCCAGTAAGACGCCCTGGTTTTGATATCAAGGCTGAAAAGGCCATTGCTTGCAGATCCTTAAAGTTCACATCAGGAAAAACCTCACCGCGGATTTTTTTGGTTTTAAATCCCACTAAAACTACGGGAAATCCAAGACCTTCATAAACAAATTTGTGTGGACTCATCATTGACCTCTATTGATCTAAATTAATCACTGTCACTACTAGTAACCCGTCATCTGCAAAAGCAACAATAATTCGCACTTTAGTTTGATCTGGTGTCGTTCCTCGAATCGCATAATTCCAGCTGTCAAAAAACGATTCAAACTTGTCTTTCCGCGGTTCATGAAATCCGTTAAGGAGCGCATGCTCAACATGCGCTACCGGGACTAACCTATCCTTAGCCCGTTTAAATGCATGGCTTGAGATTACATATCTACCAGAGTGAACAGCGTCGGCAATTTTGGCTAGAAGATTGGGCTCCTTGCTTTTGAGTTTATACTTCGCCATCGAATTCCTTGCGATATTCCGCCATAACAAGCTCTCCAATGTTAATATTTAACATAGAGAAAGTCAATGGCCATATTGTAGTGCCGCAATAATCAATGTTTATGACTTCAATGTGTAGTAGCCACACACATTGTACCTTTTTCGCAATTATTCTTGGTTGACGACATTGTCTAATCAATTTTTAAGCGGACAGATCAATAAGCGACAGCCAACATAGCGTACAATGTGTGTGGCTACTACAACGGTCTAAAAATGCGCGTCAAGATGGGTGCTTGATCGGAGGTACATGGTTGCTATTGCGAAAAATGATAAAGGATTAAGAAATTCTTGGCAAAATCCCGCATTCCGTTGCAAAGTGTAAATTGACCTGTGCTAAACGCGGAGAAGAAGGAACCATAAATTTCCTTTCGACTTTATCATAGTAAAGTGCGCCGATCTCGTCTGATGGGAGTGTGGCAATAATGGATTCCGTTGAATTTAACGCAACGAGCCAATTTTGTTTCATCGCCGGTAAATCAATAGTTTGTGTTAAGTGGAGCCTCTTGATATCGACGAGCTGGTATTTGCCCTTTCGCCGCAATAGCTCTAGAAGCGAGTTTGGTGTGAACCCAGGATCTTTGCCGCAAGCTGCCCAAACGAGACCTGGTAAAGCAAGAATGTTGTCGTGTGCATAGATAACGTCTAGATAATCTCGTGGTTCGTCTCTTCCGGCCAGAGCGAGAATTTTATTTGTCGCCAAATCAATTGGATCTAAAGTGAATCCAATGCCCTCCTTAAAATATGTTGGCATGAATCTCCAGGCAGAGTCATGTGCCCATTCAATCTTTGTCGCATCGTTCCCTCTTTGAGCAATGACACGGATATATCCCGGCTGACGCATTTCTAATTTCAATGTAATTGCGTTAGCCTTCAAAGATGTTTCATCTTTAGCAAAGGCTTCTGCCACTCGCATTTCACTATCGTGAAAATAGTCGAGGTCCTGACTATACCGAATCGAGTTTGGTGCAAAATGCATCGCCGCCCCACCAGCAAGGTAACTATCGAAGGTGCGATTAACTGCTAGAAGATTGGCAATTGCCGCTTGAAAGTTCGTTAGGGGCATAAGCGTTTCCCTAATTTCCAACATTCAACTGAGCCATACTTTTTTAATTGATCAGCAATCCAACCAATATCATCTTTGGTTATAACAAGATCTGGATCTGAATACCAAAAGCACTCAAAAAAATGGCGCTGAAAGGCCCGTTTTGCCTCTCGAACTTGCACCATACTTCTAGCACTGTCTGAGTCCAAGGTTCGTCTACTGCGCTTCCCGCCGCGGCGTCCTATTGCTGATAGATATTTTCGTATTACTTTGTCTTTACCGCTCATGTTTGACCTCCTGTACCATTGTACCCTATTATCGGCGGAAAGATATAAATCTTTACCCGCTTATGTTATAATACTAATAGTTTCATTTGGTTATAGGCATATTTTGCAGCTTCTCAATAAGTCTAAGGCTGTATTTTGGCCCTATGTGCATTTATATCTATCGCAGCATTTCTTTCTATCCCCTAAATTCCAAGTGATCGATTCCATGGCGCGATAAAAGTCGATATATGTCGGCGCGGTAGCGGCCTGATGTTTTAGCCACGGCACCAACCTTTCCGTTACAATTTTTTAAGTGATGCTCCAAATATGTTCGCTCGAAATCGGTTTTTGCGTCCGAAAGTGTTAAGCCAAAGCGATCAGAATTTGAATTCGTTTCCGAGGTAGTGTCAATAGAGCTCTGATTATTGTAAGATAAGTGTGCAAAAATATCATTATCGTTGAGGCTACCATTTGTTGACAAAACAAAAGCTCGCTCCACAGCATTTTGCAATTCACGAATATTTCCAGGCCACTTATAGCTTACTAATTTATTCATTAATGAGGGGCAAGGTTTCAGAACCTCTCGATTAAAGCGCTTTTTAAAGGTTTCAAGAAAATGATCTACCAGTAGCGGAATATCCTCAACCCGTTGGCGTAGTGGGGGAATGTGCAGTACTACAATCGATAGCCGGTAATAGAGATCTTCTCTAAATCGATTTGCTCGGGTTTCCTGTAGAATATCGCGGTGAGTCGCCGCAATGACACGCGTATCGATTTTAACCGACGTCGAGCCACCTACGGGAGTAACTTCATGTTCCTGAAGAACTCTAAGGAGTTTCATTTGAAGGGGCAACGGCATGTCACCAATTTCATCTAATAACAATGTTCCACTTGAACAAAGTTCAAAGATTCCTTTGCGACTGGTTTTAGCATCCGTAAAAGCCCCCCGAGTGTGACCGAAGAGCTCAGATTCAAGCAGATTCTCCGGGATCGCTCCACAATTCACGGCGTGGAAACGTTGGCCCGCTCTTTTTGACACGCTATGGATTGCGCGTGCAATGACTTCTTTACCTGTTCCCGACTCGCCTAAAACTAAGACCATCGAATCAACATCCCGTAGGCGCCCTATCTTGTCGACAACGTCCATAAGCGCAGGGCTGCGACCGATAAGACCAATTGATTTGAGGTCGGAGTCACATGAGATTGGTTTGCGCGGGTCATTTTCAAGTTGGTCAAGGAGTGCTTGGATATCACGACCCTTCTCAAAAAAACCTGAAGCTCCGCGCTGCAGTGCATCAACAGCAATGGGGACGGTGCCATGACCAGTCAAAATATGAACTTTAGAATAGGGCGCGTCTTTTAAGGCTATAGCGAGCCCGTCTATTCCGGATTCAGCGCCAATATTCAGATCGAGTAAGATATTATCATATGTTACGGACGTAAGACGATCACGCATTTCCCCTAAACTTGACACTACATCTATTAAAAATCCCGCCCCAGAAAATATTGCTTCGTAATAGAGTCGGGCACATGCGTCGTCATCAACGAGAAGTATGCGGCCTTTAACATTGATATTCATGAGACTCCCAAATTCTGCCTAACATCACGACTTCTCGAGCGCAAAGTACAGTGTTTGGGCAGACAAGTATATAGGAGACCTGTTTGATTTGCATGCGATTGTAAGATGCTCCTTCATTGGTTCAAACCGTTTATGCATCCAATTCGCAGCATCCGGTGAATCTTTTTCGTGTCATTTTTGTACTTCTGTATTGATCTCGCACCAAGGCGCATAAATGGCAAAGCTACTTCGCAGCTACCTTAGACTCAGCGCGCAATACAATAATACCGCTTGCGATCTACGCCCAACGTATTAGCCTGCGAGGGCTCGCTATAGAATTCGCTCCCAAATGCTGTTCCGTTCTGGCGAATTTTAGCGCTGGGTACTGGGGGGGCAACAGGAGCTGATGGCGCATTGCCCGGTTCCATAAACCAATCTCTCTTGATCTGATCGCAAGGTTTGTTAATGTGAATCGCATCATCAACTCGAATGACCCAACTAAGGGGTATGTAATGGAAATGACCGTACTTATCTTTTTTAAGTCGTATCTCAGCATGGCCCTCAACTCGGTCAACAATGCCAAATGGCAGATTGTTTAAGCAAACTACCGCCATACTTGGCCTAATTTTATTAATATTGATCATTATGTCATTCTCGCAACTATGACTAAATCTCGCCCCACCGATAATCCGGATGTTCGATTTCCAAGTTGCAATTTCAGTTGCAATTTAAGTGCCAATTAAGTTTGTGGGCATTTTTTTAAGTCGACCTTTGACCAAAATCGAAGTTTGGTACGGAGCGTGCATAGCACCTATCGCCAGCGCGAAACGGGTGTTGCCGTTGGCTTTTAGATAACCGCAATAATTGCATATAGGTTAATAGCCTGGTGTTAGAGGGGCAAGATGTGCTAACCGCTTGTAAGGCAATGATTTCTGACCTTATTTCTAGTATTAAACGGAGCCGGACGCCAAAAATAATTCTCCCTGATCGCGACGACGACCCAATCTTGTCGGAACTCTTTAACTTGGAGCAGTTGGCGCGCTACGCAAAGGCACTCGCATCCAAACACGAGATCGGCACTGGCCTTGGTCAAGACCAGCTACTACCAAAGCTTGCAGAAAATGAACGCATTCTAATTCATTGCTACGAGCAGTTGAATGCGGCAGTGTGCGGCGGACGTGGTGTTTCGCCAGCCGGTGAGTGGCTCCTTGATAATTTTCACGCCATTGAAGAACAAATCAGGACGGCGCGCCGGCATTTACCAATAGGGTATAGTCGAGAGCTCCCACATCTAGTGGGTTCAGGATTATATACATCAGGAATACCGCGTATATATGACATCGCGCTGGCAATTATTGCGCATAGTGACGGTCGTGTTGACAGTGAAAATACTACGGCCTTTGTCGATGCCTACCAAATGGTGACGCCTCTGACTTTGGGTGAATTTTGGGCCCTCCCAATTATGTTGCGGCTTGCCTTGATTGGAAATTTACGGCGCGTTGCGGCGCGGGTTGTTGTTGGATTGAGTGACCGCAATAGGGCGATCCATTGGCAGGAACAATTGTTCCAAACAGTGGAAAATGATCCAAAAAATTTGATCGTTACTGTGGCGGATATGGCCCGTACAAACCCTCCTATGTCCAATTCTTTTGTTGCCGAATTAGCGCGTACGATGCATGGACATAGCCCAAGTTTTGATATTGCGATTACGTGGCTTGAGAACCAGCTTTCTGTCACTGGTCGGACAACCCTTCACTGCGTACAATTGGAAGTACAACAGCAAGCTGCGAATCAATTGTCTGTTTCCGATAGTATAGGCGGTCTACGTTTTTTGGGGGCTATGGATTGGCGGGAGTTTGTAGAATCCTTGGGCTTTGTTGATAAGCATTTAACGCGTGATCCCGCAAATATATATAGTCTTATGGACTTTGCAACCCGCGATCAATATCGTCATGTGATTGAACGACTGTCAAAAAAAAGTACCTATTCGGAATGGGAAATCGCCCATGAAGCTGTAAAACTAGCGGAACAAGGGTTTGTCGAAAAAATGCCAAACGGTAGGTTCGGTCATGTCGGCTATTACCTTGTTGGCCGCGGCCTACCTCGCCTGAAAAAAACGCTGCGAGACAAATCGACGCAACATGCCCAACTAAAATTTCTTTTCAACACCGTACTCATGCGGAGCACTGGCTGGCTTTACTTTTTCTCATTAACTTTAATTACTGTGGCACTAGCCGGTTTTATTGGTCATGTCCTATACCTAGAAAGTGTAGCGTTACCAACAGAAATATTGGTGATGTCTATTGTTCTATTGTGTACGAGTCAAATGGCCATGGAGATCGTAAATCGAGCTGTGACGTTATTTAAATCGCCTCAATTACTTCCGCGACTTGATTTTTCACGGGGAATACCTTCGGAAAACAGAACCCTTGTGGCTGTACCCAGCATGCTGGTTAGCCAAGAAAATATCGCGTCACTGTTGGAAGGAATTGAAATACGATACCTGGCTAATCGCGAACAAAATTTGCATTTTGCACTCCTCACGGACTTCGTCGACGCGCCAAATGAGAAAATGCCTGCCGATGAAGCTCTTTGCCGGGCCGTCTGCTTAGGTGTCGACACCTTGAACGAGCGGTATCGAAATAAAGATGCCAACGGGGGCGACATTTTTTTTCTTCTCCACCGTTCCCGAGTTTGGAACGCTCATGATAAGGTGTGGATGGGATATGAGCGGAAACGCGGAAAACTCGAGGCCTTGAATGAACTTTTAATTGCGCGCAATAACGGAAATTATTTGTCAGTCAAGCCTCCCGAAAGGCGTCCAGAGACTTTTTTTTCGGTCATTGCGGGAAATATTGCCGCGTTACCGAATGTAAAATATGTCATAACCCTAGACACGGATACGATGCTGCCGAGAGATGCGGCTCACAAGCTTGTTGGAACCATGGCGCATCCGCTTAACCATCCAGTGCTCTCCGAGAGTATCCCGGGAACAAGCGGACGTATCGTCATTGAAGGATTTAGTATTCTTCAGCCGCGGGTTGCGGTCAGTTTGCCTGGGTCACAGCGCTCGTGGTTTGTTCGCCTGTATGCCGGCGATCCGGGAATAGATCCCTATACCCGCGCAGTGTCTGATGTGTATCAAGACTTATTTCAAGAGGGTTCTTTCATTGGTAAAGGAATTTACGATGTTCACGCGTTTACGCAATCTCTTTCGGGGGCGCTGCCTGAGAATTTGATTCTAAGTCATGATCTATTAGAGGGGTGTTATAGCCGATGTGGTCTCGTCAGTGATGTTCTATTGTACGAAGAACATATTAGTCATTTTGCGGAAGATGCCAGTCGACGCAGCCGGTGGATCCGAGGCGACTGGCAGATTATTAGTTGGATTTTTCCAACGGTCCCCTCGGCTACGGGAGCTCGCCTTCGAAATCCTTTGTCTCGACTATCAAAATGGAAAATTTTCGATAACCTTCGTCGCAGTTTTATTCCGATTGCTACCCTTGCACTGCTGTTGTTTGCGTGGTTTAGTCAGCCTAATCACTGGTATTTGACATGCGTCATTCTGGTTTTGCAATTTGTTCCCGCGTTCCTCGCATCACTAAATGAGTTCTTTAGAAAGTCTGAAGAATTGGATATTGTGTCTCATCTTCAAAATTCGTTGTGGATTGCAGGCAAAAGTTTTGCAACTTCCGGACTTTCTCTTGTTTTTCTGCCGTTTGACGCTGTTGTGAATTTAAATTCGATCTGCAAATCTTTAGTTCGAATGGCCGTGACACACAAATCTCTTTTGGCTTGGCGTTCGTCAACGGATCCACGAAATACAATTGACGGGGGGTTGGCTCAATTCTATCGGTTTATGATTGCCGCGCCGGCAATTTCTCTAGTCGTTCTCGGCGCCCTAATAAACGGAAACTTATTAGGTTCTTCAGCTCTTGGCGTCGCGTTCCCATTTTTGGCGTTCTGGTTGGTGTCTCCTGGCCTAGCCTATTTCTTAAGTCGAAACATTCCACCAGAAAAGGACAAGTTGACGCCTCCACAAATAAGCAACTTGCACCGAATCGCACGAAAAACTTGGCAATTTTTTGAAACATTCGTTGGCCCAGATGATAACTGGCTTCCACCAGATAATTTTCAGGAATATCCCGCGCCCGTCATCGCTCATCGAACATCGCCAACGAACATTGGGCTTTCTCTGTTAGCAAATTTATCGGCTTTCGATTTTGGATATTTATCCATGGAAGATCTCCTTGAGCGGACTTCAAACACATTTTGTTCGATGGAAAAATTAGAAAGATTCAAGGGCCATTTCTATAATTGGTACGATACTCAGTCTCTTAAACCGCTCCATCCAAGATATGTTTCTACCGTGGATAGCGGTAATCTTTCAGGACTTTTGTTGACCCTTCGGCCAGGTCTAATTGAACTATCGGAATCTAAAGTTATTCCCACCGCGATGTTTCTGGGTTTGAAAGACTCCATTGCAGTATTTTTAGATTCCGAAACTTCGTCGCCTGTTGTTCGGTCGAAGTTTATGGGGGTGCTTCGAAGTCTTGAAAATCCTCCCGAAACCTTAAGCGAGTCGATTTCGCTCGCAAACCAGTTAAAACTGGTTTTGACGGACCTGAAAAACCTAGCCCAAAAACCACCTGATATCCTTAGTCAAGATGCCCAATTGTCGATTCATCTTCTGCTTAAACAATGTCAAAGTTGCCTTGACGGGCCTTTGGATACTTTTGCTCCGTGGTCACGACTGAACGCTCCAAAAAATAGTCAAAGTCTTTCGAAAATATTTGATTTGAACCGGATGCCAACGATACGCGATGTCGCCCAACTGGAATCAAATCTTCTGCCTCTTATCGATAACCTTCTTAGAGACGACACACCAGATCGTATATGGCTACTTGAGCTTCGAGGCTTGACAGAGCAGGCAAGTCGCTTTGCTGCCGAGGCGATGGCGACGATGGCGGAACTGGCACAGCGATGTGAAGAACTCGCGACTGTCGAATACGGCTTCCTTTACAGTAGTGCTCGTCGCCTACTTGCCATTGGCTACAACGTCACCGAACATCGACGCGATGACGGTTACTACGACTTACTCGCGTCGGAGGCTCGGCTTGGGAGTTTCGTTGCAATCGCTCAAGGCTTACTGCCTCAGGAACATTGGTTTGCACTAGGACGACTACTTACAGCATGGAAAGGTGAGCCGACTCTACTGTCTTGGAGCGGATCAATGTTTGAATATTTAATGCCTCTTTTGGTCATGCCAACGTTTAAAAATACATTGCTTGATCAAACCTATGAGACATCTATTAAACGCCAAATTGAATATGGAGCCCAACGTGGAGTTCCATGGGGAATTTCAGAATCTGGTTATAATTCCACAGACCTGCAACTTAATTATCAATATAGCGCATTTGGTGTACCTGGCCTTGGGTTCAAGCGAGGTCTTGCCGAAGATTTGGTTATAGCACCCTACGCTTCAATCATGGCAGTGATGATAGCGCCAACCGCGGTATCAGACAATATGCAGCGGATGACTGACTTGGGATTTGAAGGTCGTTATGGATTTTATGAAGCCATCGATTACACGCCATCAAGGCTTCGTAGCGACCAAAATCACGTCATTATTCACTCCTACATGGCACATCACCAAGGCATGAGTTTTATGGCACTGGCCTATCAGCTGCTTGGTCAAAAAATGCAGAGGCGCTTTCAATCTGATCCCCAGTTTCAGGCAACGGAGCTTCTGCTTCATGAGCGGGTGCCTAAGGCGGCCATGCTATATCCGCACGCACCGGAGGTCTCGAATGTCGCGCGCTTAGGTGGTGAAGTCGAGGTTGCCTTGCGTGTTCTTCACACACCTCATACTCCTCGCCCGGAAGTGCATCTTTTGTCAAATGGGCGCTATTCGGTTATGTTAACCAATTCAGGGGGCGGCTACAGTCGATGGAATGATCTTGCGGTGAGTCGTTGGCGTGAAGATCCGACCTGCGATAATTGGGGTACGTTTTGTTATATTCGAGATGTCGATAGCGGGGCTGTTTGGTCTGCCGCTCATCAACCAACTCTTGCGCCGGCAGACGATTACAAAGCCATTTTCCCGCTAGAAAAGGCTGAGTTTCGGCGTAAAGATCATGATATTGAGATGCATACAGAAATTACCGTTTCTGCCGAAGATGATATTGAACTTCGCCGTTTCACCTTCAAGAACCTGTCCTCCCATCGACGTACGATTGAATTCACTAGTTACTGCGAGGTTGTGCTGGCGCCGCAGTCGAATGATGAGGCGCATCCGGCATTTAGCAATCTTTTTGTCCAAACCGAAATTATCGCAGGAAAACAGGCCATTCTTTGCACGCGTCGACCTAGATCCGATCATGAAACAACGCCGACAATGATTCATTTGATGGCTGTTCATGGCACAATTACAGGTGAGATCTCTTATGAAACGGATCGGTCGCACTTTATCGGGCGCGGGAGAAGTGTCATTGATCCGATTGTTATGGACGCTGATTTCGGTTCCAAGGCAGACCCAAGTGGTTCACTCGGAGGGCATGATGGGTCCGTGTTAGACCCGATTGTGGCCATTAGATGTCGGGTCCAAATCGAACCAGATCAAACGGCGCGTGTTCATATGATTACTGGAATTGGGCAGACGAGGGCTGCGGCCCTAGATTTGGTAGAGATATACCATGATCGGCACATCGCCGACCGAGTTTTTAGCATAGCCAGAACACATCGGCAGGTGGCTTTGCAGCTTTCCAACGTAATGGAGTGCGACTCCCTTTTATACATTCGGCTTGCCAATTCAATTATTTACACAAACCCACTTTACCGAGCTGCCGGAAGCATTTTAACTAAAAATAGGCGCGGTCAATCAGCACTTTGGGGCCAAGGAATTTCTGGTGATCTGCCGATTTTTTTACTTAAAATTGCAAGTCAAGATGGGATTGAAATCGTACGCCAGCTGGTGCAAGCTCATGGCTTTTGGCGTAGAATGAATTTGATCGTTGACCTTGTGATTTGGAACGAAGAAGACACAGGGTATCGACAAGATTTAAATGACCGCATCACGTCAATAGTAGCTGCGGAGAATGCGTCCTTGCAAGTAGACAAGGCTGGCGGAATCTTTGTTCGTAGGCCTGAGCAGTTGTCGGAGGAGGATCGAATTCTTGTCCAAACAATAGCACGCGCCGTGTTTACAGATGCTGGCGGCACTCTAGAAGAGCAAATTGATCGCAGGATTCGAAGTCCTGCGAAAGTCCGGGCTCTTATACCCTTGAGAACTCGTGGCATCGATAAATTGACCGACTTATTGACAGATAGGTCAACAAACAGCGCCAGCGAAAAATCACTACAAATGATGGCGCCACCTGCATCAAAGAAATTTCGAAGTGACCTGTTGTTCCAAAATTCGTTGGGCGGATTTTCAGCGGATGGTCGTGAGTATCAAATCACAACAACTCGTTCTTCAGTGACGCCGGCACCTTGGGTCAATGTCATCGCCAATCCTTATTTCGGGACCGTAGTCTCA
This sequence comes from Bdellovibrio sp. ZAP7, assembly GCA_945900755.1. Lineage (GTDB taxonomy): Bacteria > Bdellovibrionota_B > Oligoflexia > Oligoflexales > RGVZ01 > CAMDKS01. Next base: position 57,416 of record CAMDKS010000014.1, on the reverse strand, counting down.
GAAGCTGGATCCGCCTATACATGGTGCGAAAATGCTCATGAGTTTCGTCTGACGCCTTGGAAGAATGATGCTATTAGTGACGGAAGTGGTGAATGCTTTTATTTACGCGACGAGGAAAGCGGTGAATTTTGGTCGCCGTGTCCATGGCCATTGCGTGGCTCAGGGCCGTATACCACCATTCATGGATTCGGCTATTCAGCGTTTCGACATACCAATATCGGAATTAAATCCGAGTTAACTACTTTTGTTGCTGTTGACGCTCCGGTTAAAATCGTGATTCTTAAACTACGAAACGTGACCGGCCGACCTCGTCGGATTTCGGTTACAGGTTATTGCGAGTGGGTTCTAGGCGAGTTGCGGTCTAAGTCACTTTTGCATGTTACTACCGAAATTGATCCGACAAATTCAGCTATTTTTGCGCGAAATCCATTTCATCCTGATTTTGGTGCTCGCGTGGCGTTTTTTGACACGAGTGAAAAAGTACGCACCGTCACCGGCGATCGTAGCGAATTTATTGGACGAAATGGCCACTCGTCGGCGCCATCGGCAATGAGTCGAGCTCATCTATCAGGTCGGGTGGGAGCTGCGATGGACTCATGCGCAGCGATGCAAACAATTTTTGAATTCGGCGAAGACCAAGAACGTGAACTCGTTTTCATCTTAGGGGTCGGATCAGACGAAGCCGATGCTCGAACACTCATTCGGCGATTTGGATCGGTGTCGTCAGCACAGCTTGCGCTGCAGGAGGTTAAGACCTTTTGGAATCAAATTGTAGGTTGCGTCCAAATCAAAACTCCCGACCCATCCATTGATGTCCTCGCCAATGGTTGGCTGACGTATCAAACTTTGTCTTCGCGAATGTGGGCGCGAAGTGGATTTTACCAATCTGGCGGTGCTTTTGGGTTTAGGGATCAATTACAAGACGCAATGGCATTACTTCATATTAGGCCCAGACTATTGCGGGATCACATTATTCGATGTGCGGGGCATCAGTTTTTAGAGGGGGATGTGCAGCACTGGTGGCACCCCCCATCTGGGCGAGGTGTTCGAACACATTTTTCTGACGATTATTTGTGGTTGCCACTGGCAACGAGTCGCTATGTTCTCGGTATTGGTGATTATGGAATTTTAGACAAGAGCGTGACATTTGTCGAGGGGCGGCAGTTAAAACCTGACGAGGAGGCGTATTGTGATCTTCATCGCCGCTCAGAGAGGTCCGCAACCGTTTATGAACACTGCGTCTTGGCTATTAAACGTGTTCAGTTTGGTCAATATGGGTTGCCTCTTATCGGTTGTGGGGATTGGAACGACGGCATGAATTTGGTTGGCGAACACGGGAAAGGGGAAAGTGTTTGGCTCGCTTTTTTTCTCTATGAGGTACTCCAGAAATTCTCAGAAGTGGCGAAGAAATATGGCGACAATCCGTTTGCTGCTTCTTGCTTGACTCAAGCGGAACTATTGACTGAAAATATTGAAAAACATGGCTGGGATGGCGAATGGTACCGACGCGCCTATTTTGATGGCGGACAGCCACTTGGCTCAAAAGAAAGTGACGAGTGCCAAATTGATTCATTGCCCCAGAGTTGGGCTGTACTTTCTGGAGCTGGAGACTCGAAACGCGCCCGTCAAGGAATGATGGCTGTTGATCGTCGACTTGTCGATAGAAACCGACAGCTCGTTAAGCTTTTTGACCCACCATTTGATAAGTCGGCTTTGAATCCTGGGTACATCAAAGGTTATGTGCCCGGAGTGAGAGAAAATGGGGGCCAGTATACGCATGCTGCCATTTGGAATGCCATGGCCTTTGCAGCGTTGGGCGATAAAGAGCGAGCATGGGAAATTCTAGCCATGATCAATCCGCTAAATCACGCGGCAACGCCAGAAGGACTGGCTAGATATAAAGTTGAACCCTACGCAGTCGCAGCCGATGTTTATGCTGTAGAACCTCATGCTGGGCGAGGAGGGTGGACCTGGTACACGGGGTCGGCTGGTTGGATGTACCGGTTAATCTTGGAGTCTTTGCTTGGAATTCGTCTTGAAATCGACACCTTATTTTTCGCGCCATGCGTACCCGATACCTGGACTGAGTTTCAGGTGAACTATTGCTTCAGAAGTACAATGTATGAAATTATTTTTCAACCTGCGCTTACCGTCGGTAAAAAAGGACTCTTGACAGTTGACGGCGTCGCTCAAACGGAAAAAGGATTGCGACTAATCGACGATCAGGGTTGCCATAAAATTGAAGTTAGCTACTAAAATATAGGCTGTCAATTTAGACCATTAGATTTGGCCTGTAATGCCGCAATAATTGTGGGTCCATTTCAGCACAACGCGGTTTAAGTCGTCCACCGAGATTGGTTTGGAGCAATATTCATTGACGCCCGCCACAAAGCTAAGCCTTTTTTCCTCTTTGGTCGCATCTGCTGAGAGCGCAATAATCGGGGTATGGAGGCCATATTCGCGGATTTTTTGGGTAGCTAACCGGCCGTTCATGACCGGCATTTTGATGTCCATGATGATCGCATCAAAGTTACAGGCTAGGGCCTTCTGTACGCCGATAGCGCCATCCTCAGCAAGTTCTATTTCTGCGCCAAGGGACATCAAAAGCAGGCTAAGCAATAAGCGAATATCAGGGGCATCGTCAATTAACAGGATTTTTAGTCCCGCTAACGGATTTTTCACGGCGAGTAATGGGGGGTGACCATTGGCGACATTTTTGGATGCTGATTCTGCCATAGCAGCATGTTTTTCAGCAGGCAGCCTCAACTCAAATGTTGAGCCCACATCAACCGTGCTATTCTGGCAAATGATACTGCCGCCAAGTAACGTGGCCAGTTTCCTAGATAATGCCAGTCCAATCCCTGTACCTCCATAGGCACGGTTGGTCGTTGGCGCCCCCTGATGAAAGCGTTCAAAAATATGTTCGTGGAGGTTTGCGGCGATGCCTCGGCCGGTGTCGGTAATCGCAATAACAAAATGCTCGGGCCTGCCCTCGGAGTCTTGAGGGCTAGTCCTAACCTCGAAGTCGATATATCCCGAGGCCGTAAATTTAATGGCGTTCGCAATGATATTAATCAAAATCTGCTGCAGTCGGCGTGCATCCGTCTGAACAAGGTGGAGTTGTGAACGATCATAGAATTTGCGAATGACCAGTCCCTTGTGCACTGCCTGAGGCTGGAGCATAGCTATGGCTTCGTCCAATTCGGTCTCCAAATCAACCGTTCTAATGTCTAGACTCAATTGCCCAGCCTCGACTTTTGATAGGTCCAATACGTCATCGACCAGTGTCGACAGATGGGTGGCATTGCGAGAAATGATCGACAAATATTCTTTAGCGTTGGTCGGGTCAGATTGAAGTTGCTCGACAAAACCAATAATGGCAGCGAGTGGTGTACGCATCTCGTGACTCATGTTAGCAATAAATTCACTTTTTTGGACGTTCAATTGCTCTGAGGTCGCGGTTAATTCGTGCTCCACGGCCAGTAGAATTTTTTGCTGCTCCAAATGTTCCATCGTTTGCCGAAGAATCAATTCTTTGTTCTTGAGAAAGGTAATGTCTTGAACAGTTCCTCGGACTTCAACAATATTTTGTTCGGCGTCGCAGATGCACCTGCAGACGCATCTTACCCAGGCAGGAGTCCCTAGATTGGTCGTGATGCGGAACTCACTGTCGAACGCTATTTTGTCGGTTAGACAGCGGTTAACACCGGTCTGAAAGGTTATTTTGTCTTCCTCAACAAAAAAATGAACCGCCATCTCTAGATCAACGGGTGTGCCTAACTCTAGCTCATGAATCATGTACATTTCCTCAGTCCAAGTGAGTGCGAGGTCTTGCGTTCGCAGTGTCCATGAGCCTGTTTTTGTTAGTTTTTCGATCTCGTTGAGAGTCGACGGATCTCCTCGGATGGCTGACACGTCTTTGGCGGTTGCGTAGAGCTTGCCCTTCTTTGCGCGGGCTCCCCACGCGATCGAAACATAAGTGCCTGCGGAGGTCCGGTACCTATTTTCGAAAAAATAAGCGGCCAAATTTCCTTCACTCATATGGAATGCAATGTCAAGGGTTGACGCCACGTCGTCGGGGTGGACAAAATCTATAAACGCTGTCGCTAGAAGAGTGTCCCTAGAATGACCCAACAACCTTGTGAATGAGTCATTAACCTGAAGGAATTTTCCCGTCCGAGAGCAGGCAACGCACAACAAATCAGGAGATAGGTTGTAAATATCCAAGATGTCCAATTCGTTTTGCGTCATTGTCACGGTGATTCTTACCTGTCAGTTTCAAGGCTAGGAAACCCTAGTCACTTCGTCGTTATTAATTAATGATTGTTGTCGGAGACGAGTCTCAATTTTATCCGCAAATCAATCCACTCAGAGCGCGAGCTCTCCGATTGCCGCAAAATTTTTCCGATGTCTCGCCTGTGAATTCGAGTTTCAAAACGCAGTCCGTGCTCGCTGGTGCGCTTTAAAAACGCTAGCTCCTCTCGTAAATCAGCGGTCTCGCCGCTATGACTTCCGAGCAGTGGTTGGTTTTCATCCATGCATATCTCGTAATAAGTTTGTTGATCCTTGGACGTATTTTCTTTTAGCCCTGTTTTTTCCATGGGGCACCTCGTCTTGCGTTTTCGAATTTGAGTACATCTCCGGCGTCCACTGGCGCGTCGTAGTCAGAGCCTTCGGACCAGGAAAGCGATCTCTGCGGACGGCCCCACTTTGCAGTGGCCTCACTCAGCCCCGAATTTCCTTTGCCTGAGGACTGCTTTTCTTTGTGGCGAAGAAGCTGAGTTTCAACGCGCTGAGCAATGATGTCTAATTCTGAAAAAACATTGGGACCACTGTGCGTTGTTTCGATAAGGTGCCCATCTCCAGTCCTCATCGAGAAGTGAATTTTCCAAACGTCGCGGTCGCGCGAAAATGTGACGCGAGGGTTAATACAAGATCCTGCATAAGCTTTCAATTTGGAGTCAATTTTTTCCATAGCGAGTGCCGCTAATGCATCGGAGGTTTCCATCTTTTTGAACGTATATTGCAGATTCATATGAACTCCCTTTCTGAAGTTTGCTGTGGGCTAAATGCCCACACTTTCCTCTGATTTAACATATAAGATTGCGGCTGACCAGTCGGTAAAATTATGTAGTTTTTGAATCGAAATCATTTGCAGTGTATCCACCAAAAACACTCAATTTTGTTGTGCATTTCTGAGCGATGTCGATTCCGGGGATGATCCTGCTTTAGCGTTTGATCCTAAGAAATCGGTGAAGGCGTTCAGTTTTATTTTTAACTCCTCAAGATCGGCTTGTCTGGGTGGGGTATTCGAGGCGAGTATGTTTTTTTCGATTCGCTCGCAGGTGTCGGCACAATCAATCTCACCGAACATCCGGCAAGAGCCCTTGATCGCGTGCAAAATTAACGCAGATTGGTTTATATTTCCTTTCGCAGCGTGCTCTCGTAGTGAGTGAAGCCTTGAAGAATTGTTGTTTCGAAACATTTCAAAGACACACTGAAGCTGCCCAGAGGAAGATAAAATATTTCTCATTCCGTTGTAAATTGATTGATCAATGTTCATTGCGTGATTCCGACTTTCCGATGTTAATATTTAGCCTTTTGGCCATTCTGTAGATATTTCCGCGATAGATTCCCGAAAGGCGTGCCGCCTCTGACAAATTACCGTGAGAGGTGGCAAGTAATTCTAACAAAAAATCCCGTTCAAATTGATCGATACTTGATTTGTAATTTAGATCGCGAACAGTGAATTTTGTTGAAGACAATGCAATATTTTTTAGGGGGGCCGCAGGCAGCATCAGCTGGATGTCAATGCGGTCAGAGGTGCCCAAGACGGTTGCCCGCTCCACGGCATTCTGTAGTTCGCGGACATTTCCTGGCCAGTCATAGTTGCACAGGATGTTCATGTCGGCATCATTCGGCATCTTTAAGTGCTTTCCGCTCTTGCGATTGTAGATGGCAAGAAAATGTTCAATGAGAATTGGAATATCATTGACACGTTCTGTGAGAGTGGGGGCTCTAAGCGTAATCACTGCAATGCGGTAGTAGAGGTCTTCGCGAAATGTTTGTTCGCGCATCATCTGCATGAGGTCGCGATTGGTCGCGCAAATGATTCTGGCGCGCAGTTTTACCGCTTGCCTGCCGCCGAGCGGTGTAAATTCACATTCTTGGATGACGCGTAGAAGTTTTGCTTGAAGTGAAGGCTGGAGTTCTCCAATTTCATCGAGAAAAATGGTACCTCCAGAGGCTGTGTCGAGCACACCGCGGCGATCTTGTTTTGCGTCAGTGTAGGCACCGCGTTTGACGCCGAATAATTCGCTTTCGAGCAAGTGCTCTGGAATGGCACTACAATTTATTGCGACAAACGGGCCGCTAGACTTAGAGGCATTGTGGATCGCTTGGGCGATCAATTCTTTTCCTGTGCCAGAACTACCATTGATCAAAACGGTGCTGCCTGTTGGTCCCACTTGGAGAATCAATTTTCCGAGTTCGAGCATGCATTTTCCGTTGCCGATAATTTCATTTTTTGCCAAAAATGTTTCGACAACGTCGTGGGATTTGCAGTTGTTGAACAAGACCTGAATTTTCGGCAGTAGCGAGTCGATGGGATCTGACTTAAGAAAAAAACCAGAGGCGCCGTTATTGACGGCCTCCACCGCCTTTTCGATGCATCCAAAAGCTGTGATGACGACGATTTTTGCAGAAGAATATTTTGTGATGTCTTTGATGCGTGGCACGGCGTCCACGTCTCCAAGGTGCATGTCGAGGAGGATTAAGTCTACAGGTCTATTGTCAAAAAAATCAGGCGAAGGAATGGCACTAAGGGGAATCGTTTCAAATCCTATCGTTTCTAGGGCGGCGCAGTAAATCACGCGCGCCTCTTCGGTGTCGTCGATGACTAATGCTAATTTTCGGTTTCGAAGAATGTGCATGTCTTGGGGTCGTCCTTAGCTTGTTGCGTCGTCGGCTTGGTCAAGAAACCTAGTGAAATTGGAGCTCTACCCTAATCTTGCGAGCGATGAATCAAAATGATACAGTGTGCCAGAATGCCCCTGTGGGTGCGTTGTACTTTTTTTATTCATTAGAGTCAACATGGATCTACTCTTGATGAAAAAAAAATAGCCTAGGGTTTGGATTTGGAGCGGTGTGACTGCATCGGCTTTGGGGCGCGTCTATGTAACATGCTGATTTTATTGTGGTAAATGAGTCGTGGTCGGGCCCGGAAGTCCCGTCGGGAGATGCGTTGAAGGGAATAGCATGCGGTGAGGGACGGCGAGGAGCATGTTTCAATTCAACACAAATTTAGTATCAAATTGGTACATTTTGATTCAAATAGAGCCCAGTCGTTTTAGGTGAAACCATTGCAGGACGCCTATTTGGCCGGCTGCGACCACTCTGGCACGAGGCTTGCAATGTGAATGTTGGAACGCAAAAAAATGTGACGAGTGTCCTTACTGGGTCGTTGGCACGAATCTTTAGAGCTCGGATTTGAGCGAGGTCATTAACGCTGTTTGAGGGAGGTGTTTATGGGGCCGTTAGTAAAGTTCGTTGGTAGCAGTGTGCTAGTCGGCGCTTTTTTGATGGCTGGGTTGGTTTTGAGTTTTTCATTGTTAATTAGTGCTACGAGCAAAGTTGAGAGGAAAGTGGATGCGACATGCGTTGAAATGGGAAGTCGGTAAGGGAGGCCATATGGAAGGCTATGAAGACACGTCAAGCTCGAGGGCGAGATCTAGTATGGATGCGACGAGACGCTCGGCGAGAATCCTTCTCATCGACGATGATCCGGTGTTTAGAGCGGTGATGGTGCGCCTGGCTCAGGCTGAAGGCATTGACGTGGAGGCCTATGATTCGGTGCTTGAAGTTGAGCCATTTTCCCGAATACAGTCGTATGATGGAGCGATTTTCGATTATCACCTCGGGCAACAAGACGGACTAGACCTCGGTCGGTGTTTGAAACCATTTTTTAGCGCTGTTCCAACATTACTGGTTAGCGGTGATGACTCGGTGGGGGAGGTTATGAAAAAATCCGCGGAGTGTCCTTTCAAAGAATTCATCTCCAAGCGATTGGGCTGCATGAAAATAATTGAGAGGATGAAAGACCTGTTGAAATCCAAATTGCAATAGAACGCAGGAAGAGCCAAGCTTACTTTAGGGTCTTGGCTCTTCGCATTATAGGCTCCTATTGTGCTCCATTATGCCCCTGCACGGAGAGCAGTCAGACGGCCTGGGAATGTCGCAATGTGCGTAGGGCAGTCGATGGTGGCGCAGGCAATGGCTAAAAATATCGCTGCCATGGATGCAACGTGTATCTCGCTCTCGGAAAACTGACGAGGGGCTTCCGACCAGGTGCAAAGTGCGGTTTTTTGAGCGTTTACTGGTGCAATGTTCGTGATGATTGCGGACCTTGGCATCCACAACAATTCTTCGTCAAAAATGTCGATGTTGATTTTAGTGTTCTTGATTTGTTGCGGATGCAGGTATGGAAATTTTTCGATCCAGTTCATAGTTTGATGGCTTAGGCGCTTCTCCCTGTGGTGTAGGTGCTCGTTTCTTGTTCCTGAGGACGCCAATTCATGCATGACGCCGGTAAGAGCATCTTGGCGCACAACAGCACAGCTGGCGTCAAGCGCCGCTCCGAGAATTCCGAGTACGCCAGACAATGTTTCCTCGAGGTTTGAGGGTTGACCCAGCGCACTTGCCATGGCCTCGAATGACCATTTCTCGTGCTGCCGTGCCGTGGCATATCCCTCTGCAATTGATTTCAGAATTCTATTCTCAATGGACAACTCTAGTTCGTGAGGTGTCGCATTTTTTGAGACGTAGCAAATTTTGTCTCCAGGTGTGCCGCTGTTAAGACTACGATACTCGCGCGAATCCCAAGAATTAATGACATATAGAACAGGGCAGTCTAAGTGCAACGCGAAGGAGCTCGATATGGATGTAGCAGCACCTATAGACTCATCACTCAGATCAAATAATATGATGTCTGGGCGCGTCACCCTCAGTGTGCTTTTCCGGTTAATCGCCTCGGCCGCTGTCATGCAGCTGGTCGGGTAGTTGAGCTTGACTAGCTGCCCGAGGAGGTGATGTCGGTTTTTTTGCGAGTTCGACGCGATTAGAATTCTTGATTTAGATTTGCTCATGGTTCATTTTCCTTTGTCCTTTGTCATCTGGGTTGTTTGATTTTGCCACACGGATGATATATCTCCTGTTAAAATACGTTAAAGTTGTGCATTTAAGCGCTGAATAAGACAGATTCACTAAATTTGGCATGCAACAAACAGTCCAAAATATTTGTAGAAATCCATTGAGCGAAAAATAAAAAAACATTTTGAAAAAGACGATGTTACGCATGGCGATTCGTCAGAGCGGATAATTTATGGCGGTGAACCATGTGAATTCTGACGTGCGCTTTTGCGCACAAAGTGCGAAGAAAAACTTTTTGAAATATTTGATGACATGTGCTGGACATCTTGATTGGATTTAGATACTACAGCCGAACAATGCTAACTGAGCTAAAAAAGCTAACGAACAAGGAACAATTACTTATGCAACGAACTACAACAATTGCGAATGACAACGTTTCAATAATTTCATCCATTTCAAAAAGGGTGAAAGTTTCGATCATTGGAGAATCGGATTCAATGCTAAAGCTAAAAAAAAACATCCTGCGAGTGGCAGAAAGTCGCGCCGACACGGTCCTTGTGCACGGAGAGAGTGGGGCAGGGAAGGAGCTCGTGGCGAGGGCGATTCACGAGTGGTCTCAGCACGAGTCAGATCCTTTTGTCGAAATTAATTGTGCTAGTATTCCTGAAAATCTACTTGAAAGTGAGTTGTTCGGTTATGAGCGAGGAGCATTCACCGATGCTAAAGAACGAAAGCTTGGTCTATTTGAAATCGCAGGAAGCGGTACTGTTTTTTTGGATGAAATCGGTGAAATGCCGGCAAAACTACAAGCCAAATTGCTGCGTGTGTTAGAGTGCCGCAGGTTCAAACGTCTGGGTGGGACCAAAGATATCGAGTTTTCTGGACGCATCGTCGCAGCAACAAATCGTCACTTGGAAGAGGAGATTAACCGTGGGTCTTTTCGGGCCGATTTGTACTATCGTCTGAATGTCGTGCCGATCGTTGTGCCGCCGTTGCGAGATCGCAAGTCCGATATTCCAATTTTGGTTGAGCACCTGCTAGTGAAAATATCAGATAGCCTCGGTGTAACTAAGCCGTCGGTGTCGGCCGATGCTATTTTGTCTTTGATGCGTGGCCAATGGCCCGGCAATGTTCGTGAGCTAAAAAACACGTTGCAAAGAACGATTATTTTTCATCAGCCGAATATTATTACGACCTCGATACTTGATTTAGGCGTTGCTGATCACGTTGGCTTAGACTACTGCCCCGTGATCGAGACCGCATTGCCTCCGCCTTCAAGTCAATCCGATGGCGGTGAACTTTGCCATGACGGCGAATTCAAATTGCCGACAGATGGAATAGATCTCGATGTGTTTGAAAAAAGCATGTTGGTGCAAGCACTCCAAAGGACACGGTTCAATCAAACAAAAGCCGCAAGACTTCTGCACGTCACAAGACACACCCTAAGGTATCGTCTGGAGAAGTTTGGATTGCTTGTTGGGACTGCCTAAGCAGATTCTGCTGAAAAAGGCCGAACTCTGCGTTGTTCGTCGCGGCAAAATGCTCATTTACAGTAGTAAACTCCGCTTTTTCCGCTCCTCTCGCCTTGATTTCGACCATTTTGAGCAGAATCTTACCTTATTCATCAGAATCTAGTTATCAAAGCGACCCTTTTGTCCCTGTGATTTTTTAATTTTGGTGCGCCAAAACGAAAAGAGGTGGTGGTCTGCATCGTCGCCTCTCAGCGCCGCTTATGACCGCCACCTCGTTCCACATTTGCGTACGTTGGTATTTCTCCAGTACGCCTTTAGGGTCGGCACTCCTACTGATGATGTCTTCCCAAGAATGAGTGGCGTTTAAGCTGTTCCCTCACATACGCGCCGCGAGTCCTTGGTTTACCTTCACCCATAGCACCCCCTGGCTAGTAGCCAAGAATGCCGCCGTACAAATGAGCGCCGAATTTCGCGACGATCATATTTACCCCAGAGATCCTCACGCAATAAAAATTGCGCTTATCCGATCTCAACCGCCCCACTTATGAATCCATCTCAAGCTTCATGCGCTGTTTCACCAACGCATTTTTCTCACTCTGGTTGTGTCACCTCTAGAAACATAAGGCACACATTCATAACTGGTTCCGTGCTTTCCCTCGACTCCTTCATAACATGTCATCCATAAGTCCAACAAAGATTCAAGTTGATGCTGCGTTCCAGTTCTTGTCAACTCGTGTTAGCCTTCGCCGTGTTTGGTTTGGGCTCGGCAATCTTATCATTCGCATCCCCTTCTGTTGAGGATTTGAACTAGGCACTTTCAGGTTCGCTTTCGCTATGACCTGCTAATTCGCCCTATCTCCTAAGTCAGATTTCTTCGGAGTAGTTTTCCAGCCAGCATCCACTAAGATGGTCACCCATCCCAGCAGTGGCCTTAGCTACGGTAGCAACTGAACAATTCTACCGATGGAACTTTCATCCACTGAAGTCTTTGGTTAGCATCGCTGCTTTCCAACACGTTAACTATGATGCATAACGCGTGCCAACGGTTGGTAGCTGTTTATTCGTCGGCATTATTCTCTTGTTTTCAGTACTTTCCCTTTGCAAGCTGCGAAAAACTTAAAATAATTTTCATAGCTTCATTTTCTACAGTTTGGCCCGTTTGATGTTTTGTGGCCCTATTAACGCAACTAACGCGAGAGTTTGTTTATTCAAGATGGGTTGCGTTTTTTGATAGCTAAAAAACACTATCGTGAAAGAGGTTTTTTTCTAATAATAAAGTTTTGACGGCGAAAATCATTGGCTCGATAATTGCAGCTCATGATTGTGGCGTCGTGTCTAATAGCTCCGATGCTCGGGAATTTCACAAACAATTTTTATGTGGGAGCAACTCAATGAACTTTTCAAAAGAGTCAATATTGATGGAATTGGGTTCAATTACAGCTGGCCCTTGTGTGTCGGTCTATTTGCCAAAATTCCACGGGAAAAGGTCCTGTAGGGAGAGTACAATAAGATTCAAAAACATGAGAAAAGCCGCCGAAAAATCTCTTCGGCGTGGATACGGAAACGATTTAGCTTCGCGCGTAATGGCGCCGCTCGATCATTTAGCGCAGGATTTAAGTTTTTGGAACGGTCAGGACGCTGGTGTGGCATTGTATTCCGCTCCAGGCTTCTTTAAGTTGATTCACGCTAATGGTTCGTTCGAGGCAGGGTCCAGTGTCTCGGAGCGATTTCATATTAAGCCACTCATATTTGATTTTCAGGGTCTAGATCGCTACTTCGTTTTGGCTTTAAGTTTAAAGCAGGTGAGGCTGTTTAAGGGAGATCGCCATGGTTTGATGCCTATTGTGATACCTGAATCTTTGGGAGGCTTAGATGATTACTCAGAACCGCGTCACCACGAACGTCATGTTACAGCTGTGTCAGGCGGGCGAGGATTTCAGGCGTCAGGGAAGCGTGCTGGGGTCATTTTTCATAACTACAACGATGTCGACGGGAAGAGGAAGGTGGATGTCGAACGCTACTTTGGCGCTGTCGACTCCGTCATAAGAAAGCTCGTTGGCGGGCCGCCAGTTTGTCCCGTAATTTTGGCCGCCCTTCCAGAACACCAAAGTGCTTTCAGGGCCCACACAAAATTGACCGACTTGGTTAAAGAGGGCATGCGTCACGTCACCGATAACATGACCGTAGGGGAGATTGCGAAAGAGGCAAAGAAAATTATGAATCCATATTTTCAAAGTTTATACGCAAAGTCAGTTAGTGAATACGTTGATGCCAAGGAGATTGGAGTCGCTTCGGATCGTTTACACACCATTGGGCGTGCGTTGCATCAAGGGCGAGTGAAACAACTCCTTATTGAACAAGGACGGCGCGTCGGTGGCAAGCTGGACAGCGACGGTGGGCGTATAGAGTTTGGAGATATGCAAGATCCAAATGTTAATGATCTTCTAGATGATTTTGCGAGTGTCACGGCCATGCATTCTGGAAGCGTCGTTGTGGTTCCTAGAGAAAATATGCCTACGACTACTGGTGTCGCGGCGATCTTTAGGTACTAGATTTCATAGTCAATGGCCATTGGGTGATATGCCACAGTGTTTGTGATCTGAGTCAAAAAGAGTGTGTTCGGTCATGAGTGAGGCTGGAGTTGGAAGGAAAAATTCGTGATGGCTATGTTCTACAGACTCTCACATGAGTGGCATTGAAATTGCATAAAGACGATGAGAAAGTGTGAGTTAGCGTTGGCTATGTGTTGTTAATGAAACTTAAACGAACAATTTTAGGGGAGAAAATATTATGGAAAGAAATGTAGTGCCAGTCATAGAGGCTTCGTTCAAAGACGGCGTGCTGCGTGTGGTCTTGCCGAAAACGGCCGAGGCGCGCAGTGAGGTGATGCGAATTCGCGTCAAGCATTAGTTTTTGAGGGTTAATGGCTGCGTCATTTATTTTGTGTTCGCAATGGATGTGGGCACGGTTTTTTTAAAACATAGAATGCAATTAAATTGCAGAGGGGAAATGTTATGCTTGGAATTAAGATATTTTTGTCGTTCGTCGGAATGATTGGGTTGACGTCTACTTTGTTGGCCGCGGCGCCGAGAGGGTCAATCGTCTTGGATGGTCAGGGTTCCGCAGAAAGTGCTCCGGATTTTGTGTCACTTTCGGTGCATGTGACGTCGATGTGTTACGAAACGTCGCGTGAAGCTGGGGAGGCGAATGCCGCATTGTCTAACCGTGTGTTGGCCGCATTACAGGCCTTTAAGATCACTGATCGTGACAAAGTAGTGGCGACAGGAGGGGCTAATGTGCGACAGACGGAAACAACTTACGCTGAATCGACCACAACAATTGTTTGTGAGCTGAAGTGGCACGCAGAAAATGTCCTAACGATTCAAATGGCCGAAATGCCCAACCTAACCGAGCTTCAAGATCAAGTGGTTGTAGCACTTGTTGGTACAGACGAGGATTTGCTAAGAGGTGCACCCATAACTTACGGCGAAATCGGTAGACCGGAATTTGGTTTATATCCAGAAACCAGCAAAAAGCTTCGAATCGATGCGCAGGCTGAGGCCTATCGGGATGCAAGATCACAGTTTGACGGTCTCATGAGTCAATGTGCTTTTAGGGCGCCTCACGTTGTTAGCATTACGCCACCAAGTTTTGTGGCGGGATACAAGCTAGAATCAGGCGGAATTTTTCGGGCGGGAGCTGTGAGCCCGGTGGTGCCAGATGCAATGGCGGTTCAAGCGACACTGCAAGTGCGTTGGGAATTTACGCCTTCGGTTCAGTGCTCACATTAGGAATTCAATTTTTTGAGGAGCGATAAATCAGAGTCAATATTACATGGGGGAGATTCGTAATGAAGACTACAAATTTAGTATCACGTAGTGGTGTCGTGCGGATGGTGGCTAGTGTTGTGTCACTGGTCGGATGGTCGTCAGTCCTACTTGCAGAGAGCAATTTTAAGATCATCGCTAGCAGGAGGCTGATTTCCAATCCTATCAGCCATCGGGTGACATTGGCGTCCACATTTAACGAGACTCAAGGAGATCGATGTGTGGTGTCTAATTTGGTCACAAGTTATTTGCCACGTCTAGATTTCATTCCAAATGCTGAAAAAGCTCAAATGTCGCTCGTGGTGGATGCCGGCATCTCTGCATCTAGCATTATTACGGTGGCCGATGATGTGAGGATCTATACGACGTCTAACACGGTTGTGAGCGGTCAAAAGAGTCTTTTCATAGAGAATACTGGGCTTACGACCCGGCCCTCTCGGGCCTCCGCAGCAACAACGATGGACATATATGATGTCAAGGTGCGGCCTTTTTTTCCCTTTACTTGGTTGATGTTATCGAGAGCGTGGAGTGCAGCGGAGGAGTCTAAGCCGGAGATGGAGGACGCGGCTAATTTGATGGCCACGACAAAAATTTCTGCGGCCATGGACGATCAAGTTCATGAGCAAATGCAAAAAATTGATCCACGCTCATTATTTTCAGGGATTTCCAATGTTGCAGTCCGCGAACGATTACTGCAGGAGTTGAATTTTTCAACCACGAACCAGCATTTAATGATGCAGGGAGATTTCGAATTTGGCACTCCCTTGGCCATTGATACGCCCGCAAGGCCGTTGTCACAGGAGACCGATCTGGGTGTACAAATTCACCAAAATGCTCTCAATGGTGTCGCAAAGATTTTAGGGGGCGCCGTCGTCACAGGGCAAGATCTTATCCGTTGGTTTCATCTTGATTCGGAGGCTTACTTAGCCGAGGCTAACATTAATTCCTTGCGCGTAACATTGGCCCAGCAAGATCCACTGGTCTTTTCTTTGCGTGATGACGTGGCGACTGTGAGTTTACGTCTAAGTTCTGTGGAGTTAAATGGAAATGACCTAGGTGCCATAAGCGTTCAATTTGCCTATCGAGTATCCCTAGCAAATGGAAAGATTCAACTCGATTTGGTTGAGGGTCCAGTTGTTTTAAGAGCCCCAGCGGAACCGTCGCCTAGTGATCTACCGATTTCGCCAGTCATGGTTGCAGATGCCATGCACTTGCTCAGTGTTGTTTTGCATAAACAATTGACCTTGGGATCGTTGGAGGATCTGACGTTTCTTACGATGCCAGACGGCGCGGTTGCTCGTAATCTCATGTTTTCCGAAATTAGTTTTGAGGATGGATGGCTGAATGTGGGATTAGCGCCTTGACCTCGGCCAATATTCGCCGAGATTCTTCGGCTCAGGACAAGTCGCTGGCGCTTTGGCACCAGCGACTTCCAATCTAAAAAGAAAACCAGCCCGAAGCCCATGTGAGCTTGGACAGGTAGTTTTGTCCAGCCACTGATGGATGAAAACAGTCTATTTTTGAGATGTGTTCGGCTTCGAAAGTCGCCTGATCGACGCCCCTAGCAAATTTTACATTTTGGGGTCGCGATTCGGCCACTTCATAAATCGCAAGATTCATTTGTTCGAGGTCACTTAAAAATATTTGGCGATCTGCGTCGGAATTCGTGGGGGAAAGAAATTTTTGACAGATGTGAAAAATGGACCATTTCTCTTGGCAGTTATTTTGAATGCCTAGTCTATAAATATCGGCCATATTTGGAATAGGTACCAAAAGTATTTTTACGTCTCGAGACGAGTTAATCAAGTAGTCTAGGGTTGCGTTTAAGTCTCGTTTGAATTTTGGAAGTTCCTCTGCTGCAGAGTGAGTCCAGGTGCAAACGTCATTGCCGCCTGAAAGTATGGTGACGTAGTCGGGGAGGGTCGTCTGCATGTGCTGGGCTTGAGCAAGGGTCTCGGCCGCTAAAGAGCCTGCAGTGGCCATATTTTCACTTAGCACCTCAATTGGCGCCATGATTTGTTTCAATTGTGAATAGTGACTTACGAGGCGTGGATCGGTCGATGTGCCAGTGGACCAGCTAAACTGAAGATTATCAAATAACCCTTCCGCATCAAATGCAGTCGTAACCGAGTCACCAAGTGCGACCATCGAATAGGGGTCCACCTGTCCAAGCGCAATTCCGGATGCAAGAACCCCGTTTGCAATGATGAGATGCAGGTTATAGTTCAATGGGTGGGACCCTCATCTGCCATAAAACGCATTCGTAGGGCAAGGGTGGCACGTTCGCCATTGAATTCATTGCCAAGGAGTTCTAATTGCTCGTCGTTGAAAAAATCCGTAAGGTGGGAAATGAGATACCGCCCCTTGATGTCCAGACGAGTTAGGTGTGTCTCGAGGCCTTTTCGGTTTTCGATATTCACTTCTTCCTCCCTTAGCGGTGAGGCGGCTGATGCTAAATTTAGAATGGTATTTAGTTCGACATCAATACTTTTGAGCAGGCACCGCAACCGATCGGCGTCCCTGCAACTGTATTGGCCTCCGATCATGGTCATTGAGCGCTGGTATCCGACGGCTTCACTGATGAGTTCGGTAAGCCAAAAAGAAGCCATTACTGGCTCCTGCGTCAAGATATTAGAGGCCGTCCAGTTAATGTCACTGTAGCTTTGCCCAACGGCTATTGGTAATTGCATGTGCGCTCCCTTCAGTCGTGGTTAATGGCTGAATACAAATCCAGCCTTATTGGCTTCCTATGCAAATTGCATTCCTAGGGGCACGTCAATGGATTTAGGGGCTTAGTGACTTGCCCCTAGGAATGCAATTTGCACTTAATCCACGCTAAAAGTGGGTTATGCGTCAATTTCTAAAAATTGCATCTACTGACGTATACTTGAGGATCATCGCAATCAAGTCTTGAGATGTGATGGGTTTGGAAAGGTAGTCTGAGAATCCAATGGCCAGGCAACGCTCTCGTTCGTTAGTGATGGCGTGGCCTGTCAGAGCAATAATTGGGACTTTATAGCCGAGTTGGATTAATTTTGACGTTGCCTGATAGCCATCTAGGATGGGCATTTGAATATCCATGAGAACTAAGTCGTAGGTATTGGTCAAGCAACGTGTTACCCCTTCCGCACCGTTTACGGCGACATCAAGTTTTGCACCTGTCGCTTCGAGATATATTCTGATGAGCTCGCATAGTTCAGGGGAGTCTTCAACCAAAAGCAGTCGCAAATCAGGCCATTTATGAATTTGTGGTGCGATTTTTTCTATTGTTTCATTCATCGACAGCCATGTAGCATCGTCAATGGTCGTAAGATTCGACGTCGGTTCTGGATCTATCGTCATTATGAAGGACGATCCATCGTTGATCCGAGACCAACAGAGTTCGATGGTTCCGCCCATTGCCTTAGCAAGCTGTCGTGACAGAGCTAACCCAAGCCCTGTGCCGCCATATTTTCTTGATGTGGTCCGGTCTGCTTGCACAAAGGGTTGAAAAAGTCTTTCTTGCTGCAGCAACATGAGTCCACACCCAGTATCAGTGACTTCAATGCAAAGGTGACCGTGGGAGGGATAACTAATCTTTACATACAGACCACCGGTTTCCGTGAATTTGATTGCATTGCCTACGATGTTGATGACGATTTGCCTAAGACGTAAAGGGCAAGTGGTAATGGTTTTTGGGATTGGTCCTTCGAACTCAATATTGAAGTATAAACCTCGGGCTTTTGCTCGGCCGGATAATAGGCGAAATGTTTCTTGCAACTCCGATAGGAGATTTATTTCAATGCGAATAGCTTCAAGCATGCCAGATTCAAATTTTGACAGGTCCAGCACATCATTCACTAGAGCGAGAAGGTGCGTGGAACTTTTCACAATGCTGTCGATGTACGATTTTTGAGTGGGTGACAGGCCGCTGTTTTTTTTAAGTAGGTCCGCATACCCGACAATTATGGCCAGCGGTGTTCTGATTTCATGGCTCATATTAGCCAAAAAATTAGTTTTTTCCGTATTGGATTGGATCGCCATTTCGGCCGCTAGGCTCAGTTTTCTATTTTGGTGAGACACCTCAGACAAGTCTTCGATGGTGAGTAAGAGTTGAGGAAGGTTGTCATTCGGCGAAACAATTCGTTGGGCACTAATATTTAAAACAAGTTGCGTTCTCTTCCTTCTGCCTATAGCTATAAAAGTTTTTACGTCATTTCGATTTTCTAGCACTGACAAAAGAAAATTCCGAACTTCAACCAGGTTCCAATCATGTCTTTCAATTGATTTTGGGTCAACATCTGACAACATTGCAGAAATTTCCTCGATATTTATGGGGAATGCGTAGTGAAATCGTTGATTGCCTCGAATGACACGTAAATCTTGACCGAGCAGGAGCAATGGCACAGGGAGATTGGAGATAATTGAATCATTGAACTCCGCCGATTTTTCTCGTTCTAGGATTTTTGCGTGATTTATTTTCAATTGAGTTTGGACGTCAAGGGTGTCTTTAAGCTCTAGGGCTATGGCATCGTCATGCTCAAGGTCTTCTTTGGATCGTCCTATCCCCATGCAGATCATTTCAAGTGTGGCGCCAAAGAAAAGTGTAATGTCGAAAAATTTGATGGTGCTGAAAAGGCCAATCTCAGCGGCGCCTGCAACGGCGGCAAACGATCCAAAAAATATGGACCCAAGGAGGAAATAGAGGGCAATGGTTAGCCCTTGGCGGTAGATTTGGTAGCTAAGTGTGATTGAAATTGCAAAGCTCGCAAACACGAGACATGCGGCGAAGGCCCAAAGATTCACAGTCGGGTTCAGGAATGAAAAAATGGCAGACGATGCTGCGATGATTGTCATCATTTGTGATAGTTTGTACCCTTGTATACTCGTGCTCTTCAGCAGGAGAAATTTAGATCCCAAGTAAGATCGGGCTGCAACTAACAAAAATAATAAAATTACGATATTTTCTTTTAGCCAGATGGCAAAAATGCGATTCATGTATTGGTGGGTTGTGGTTTCTTTGGCGATCAAAAAAACGACCATGGCGATGACATAGAGGAGAAAGGAGCCCATTCGTTGTTTTCGTCTTCTTCTATAAAAAAGTGTAAGTCCTATGAGTAATGTGAACGCTGCGCCGAGCCGTAGGCCCCAAAAGATCTGAGTCAGATTATTTCGGAATGCAAAGCCGTATGGATTCATGATCTTCGGAACCAGAGGCGATGTCGTTACTGATGATACTTTGGTTAATATCGTGCGAGATTCACCAACAGGGATGTCAAGAAAGAAAGTGGGGACATAGGTTGGAAGCGAGGTTCTATCCCATGCGAGCCGTCCCCCAGTCTGGGGTGTCGGGACTATTGAAGGGCTCTCTGTAGTATACACCTCTATCAAGCTAGCTATTTTATCGTCATAAGATAAATAGAAGAAACCGTCTTTAGGTCCAATGTTTTTGAGCTCGAAGCGAATCCAGGTGGTCGCATATTTTTGAAGGGTGAGAGGACGGGGCCCAGAATGACTGAGTGTGTTTGTGAAGTCATTTGACTGGAGGACATCTGGATAGCTACGTGTTCCACCATCATCACTCAAATAGCTGATGCCTTCCGTAAGTTCAATTTCTCGGGTACTGTCGGAAATGATAATGGGTGCGGCGTCGAGAGTCGGGCTCCAAGCAGCAGCGACAACGGCTAAAGCAAATCCTTTTTTTAGGTGCTTCATGAGAGATTGTGCAGAGATCTGCGAACAGTCTGTAAGTGCGTCGTTATGTCGGGATGTTAGGAAAGACATTTTTGTTCTCAAATTTAATTCACAAGATCTTGGTTGAGGCAGACTTTTTGACGCATTTCGATTAGTGCGTTAAAAACTAGTGGATTAAATATATTGTCCCATGCGCGATTTGCTAATGCTATGGCGAGGTCTCGCCCATGTAGGACTGCAAATTAGCTACTATTGGGGGGCAATGTGAGGTGCCAAGCGATCCCGTTCAAAGACGGTTTTTGCCCGCGTCACCTGAGTTAGCAACGCTCCGATTGTCGGGAGGCCCAACTTAGACAAGATGTTTGCGCGGTGATGATCAGCCGTAAACCGGCTAATGGATAGTTTTACTCCGATCTCACGGCTGGCCAAGCCTTCAAGAATCAGGTCTAAGACTTGTTTTTCTCGTGGGCTGAGTTTCTGCATGGCTGACCAGATCGTTAAGGACTCAGTATTTTTTAGGCGAATATTTTTCGACCAAGACAATGCGTTCCCAACTTGCTCTATCAGGTCATGCTCTGACAGTGGTTTTTGAAGCAAGTGAAACACTCCAGATTTCATCGCCGCCAGCGTCATCGGCATGTCGGCACCGGCGGAGATGATCACCACAGGGAAGATTGGTAACCATCCCTTAATTTTCTCTAGGACCTGTGCGCCATTCATGGAGGGCATGTAAAAATCGAGGAGCAAACACCCTTCCAGGCTGCCATCGAAATTTTCTAGTAATTTTTGGGGGTCAGTATATTTTTGAATGGTCACATCAAAAGGATCAAGCATTTTGATGGTAAGGCTCACCAAATCTAAGTCGTCGTCTAAAATGTAAATAGTTGGCTTTGTCAAGAATTTAACTTTCAAAAAAAGCAATTACTAAAACACATACAAATTCATAAGCTATTGCGTTTACAGATGTATGATAGCATTGAATTGGTGATGTGTGTATTTTTATTTGTATAGATAAATATATGCATACGCCAAAGTAGCGAGAGATCGCTATGCACGGTTAATTTTTGGTTAAGATCTATCGTTAAGATATATCGGTAGAGTGTGCTGAAATTTGCTGACTATGTGCGTGGTTTGGCACTCGAGGCGAGTGTTTTTTATCGTGTGGTTATGTTTGCGTGTGTGCGCACAAGCCTTAATTTATTGGTTTAAATATGGAATATCATTTTGAGCGGATTTGGCATGTGTTTTGCTCTGGTTTTCCTAATGACGGAATTTGGTCGGTGGTTAACCTATATTTGGATCGGGGAATGTAATGAAGGTTTTGCATGCAATGACTAGAAACGTGGTTTGTGTAAACGAGGAAGATTCATTGGAGTCAGCGCGAGACATTATGAAAGAGTGGGAGATCAGGCACCTTCCTGTGATGCGTGACAAAAAATTAGTAGGGATTCTATCGGATCGAGATGTGCTGTTGCATACACAGGCGGAAGGTGCCGGTAGTCATCAGGTGAGTGAGCGAACGGTCGAGGACGTGATGACGAAGAATCCGATCACGTGCTCGCCGTCAGACAGTGTGTCGCATATTGCAGGTCTGATGATTGATAACAAAATTGATTGTGTTCCGGTAACGGATGTCAATGTGTCTGGTTTATTGGGGTTGGTGACGTCCACAGATTTACTTGATTTGCTGCGTGAGCGAGATCTTTTAGAAGTTTCACGAGGGGTCCCTTGGAGTTACGCTGTACGGATGTTCGGATCCGACGCTCCTGGGTATGTTTAGTCTAGCTCACGTGGTCACGGGTGATGTTAGGAGATCAACGGTCGAGGTTGCTGATGTTTGAGCTGGTCGTTTGTACCGCTGGGCAAGACTCAGCAGCTGTTGGAAGTCGATCGGTTTTGAAATGTAATCGGTAAAACCTTGATCGAGAAATTGTTGTCGGTTACCGTTCAAAGCCTGGGCGGTCATGGCGACGATCGGGGCGAGGTATCCTTCCTGACGAAGGTTTTTCATGGCCTGAATGCCGTCTAAAACAGGCATTTGAATGTCCATGAGAACGAGATCATATTGATTGTTGTGGCAGGATTGAATGGCCTTTTCACCATTTTCCGCAGAGTCAACGAGCGCTCCCTGTGAACGAAGGAGGAGCAGCACCAAAGCCACAATGTCTTCGCTGTCTTCGGCAATTAGAATTTTCATTCCTTTAAGGCTGTCTACTGGCGGTTTAATGTATTGAATGTTCTCCGGTCTCTGAGCCATTTCTCTAGCCAAGGCCGTGGGATCGGAGGCCGCGACAGAGCTGGTAGGCACCGTAAGGGTGAATGTGCTGCCTTTACCAATTGTGCTGTCAGAAACGACCAGGTTTCCCCCTAACAAATTGGCCAATTTTTTTGATATTGCAAGTCCAAGACCTGTGCCACCAAATGTCCTATTGATTGACTTGTCTCCCTGAGCAAATGGTGTAAAAATTTTCGATATCTGTTGAGGGGTCATCCCCACCCCAGTGTCGCTAACCGCAATCGCCAGTATCGATTCGGAGGCGTCACCGTTGCCTTTTTGAAATCCAACATGAATATCAATGCCGCCTTGGTTTGTGAATTTTATTGCAATGCCGATAATGTTGATGAGAATTTGCTTTAGACGCAAGCTATCAGTCGTGAGGAGGCTTGGTACAGACTTATCGACATCAATAGAAAAGTCGAGTCCTTTCTTTGCAGCAGTGTCGTACAGCATACTTTTGACGTCATTCATTAATTGGCGAAGGTCAGCAGGTCGAGAGTCTATTTCGATTCTTCCGGCTTCGATTTTTGATAAATCTAAAATGTCATTTATGATCTGTTGCAGATGTTCTGTGCCGCGGAGAATGGAATGCACCCACTCCCTGTGTTCAGCGGAGAATGGAGTTTTAGGATCAATTTGTGCCATAATTTTTGCGTGTCCGATAATCGATGTTAACGGAGTTCTGATTTCGTGGCTCACGTGGGCAATAAATTCTTGTTGGCTTTTTCTTGCAGACGTTTCGATCGCTAGGGCCCTCGCAGCGGCGGCTACTTTGGAAGCCATCGCAACTTTCTGAGCGAGAATGGCGCGATTGGCCTGTCGGTTATGCGACTCGACGGCCAACTGTGCAGCCGCAAGCAAACTAGCAAATTTTATAGCTTGTTCATTAAGTATGGACTTGGCGATCATTCCCTTTGCTGCCGTATTCGCCGCTGCAGTGGTTGCTACTATATAGGCGTCTGAGGTCTTTGCAAGCACCTCTAGAAAATCAGAAAGTCCTTTATTTTCCCATGCGCTAGCTGCGGCTGAGGTCGCCTTTTCAAAAATATCGAGCAACTCTTCGATATTTTTTTTGTGAGCTAATTTCACGACCTCAACTGCGTTCGCTGCGGCTAAAGCTAAAACGTCTTGCGCGACGTTTGCTGCTTTCCTAATGGCTTCAACCGCTTCAGCGGCCGCGGCCGTCTTAGCCTCAGCCTCAGCCTCAGCCTCAGCCTCAGCCTCAGCCTCAGCCTCAGCCTCAGCCTCAGCCTCAGCCTCAGCCTCAGCCTCAGCCTCAGCCTCAGCCTCAGCCTCAGCCTCAGCCGAATCTTTTTCTGGAAGTGGGTTTTGATAGGGCAGTGCCTCGATGTCAGCATTTGAGGCGTTAACCAGAATGCCGCCATTCTTGATTGGCATTGTATTTTCAGAGGAGATGTTTTCCACTAGAAGCCTCCGCAGATTCTTGCACCTAGTCCGGTGCATATCCTGTGCCAATATCGTTAGTCGCAGGAACGAAAACGCTAGCGATATGCCTGAAAGGTCTTATTCCACATGGATCTCGGGCTTAAGCACCATAAATCACTAGGTTCCTCCATTTGCTCTGGACGTCGAGGGGTTTCAAAATTTTGGTCACTCATTTATTGAACACTTGGTAAATTGAATTGCGATCGTGGCTTTTCGCACTTTGTGCGTGTATGGGCGAGAAATTTAGCAAAATATGGGTGTCTCAAAGACACTTGTATTCGACGATTGTCTATTTGCTATAAGGAATATTTTAACGGACGCCGCCCGCACCAAGGAATCAACGGTAAAACACCGACTCAAGTCATCCACTTAGAAAGTCGACGGACTCCAATTCTCGCGATTCGATACTCCAAGACGCTTGAAGTGGACGGTCTAATCACCAGTTTTAAGCGGACAGCATAATAAAGCGGTAGTACAGCTGAATGTAATTAGAATTCGTCATTTCGGAGCATTCATTTTCTATGCCTGTCGGGCGAATAGAATTTTTGCATGTGGTTCCCGTGCCATCCATCAAAATTTGTTCTCAACATATAAATCTGATTTTTCAAAATATGGACTGAAGCAAAATATCCTTTTATTGAATAGACTTCCCAATCAAGCTGCCCAGCAAGTAATGCAGAAATAGATTTTTTAATAATGATAGAAGGCAAAGATGAAATCTGCATCAGTCCTGCATGCACCATGAAGTAAATAGCTCGAATGGATGAGACTACAATCAAAGGGCGTTAGCTTGACGCCCGATTGTTGATCCGAGAAATACGAGGGATGCCCCATGCAGTAAAATGTCTATTCCAAGAAATGTGCCGATGACCCAGATCCCTGAAACAGGCCATTGATTTAGGACCATAAATCCAAGAACCATTGTGACAATCCCGTTGAGTACCCACGACCCCCATTTCGGCATTTGTACCACTAACGCGGTCACAATTTTAATGATTCCAGTGGTCAAAAAGAAAATGGCCATCAAAAGCGTGATGGTTCCTGCAACGGCTAAAGGTTGTTGTAGGGTAATTACGCCAGTGATAAAGGAAAGAACTGCCACCAGAGTTTGAATTAGAAATATACTCCAATGCCGACTAGCGATTCCCTGAGCAAAATGTAGGAATGCACCTACAATCAAAAAAAATCCGAGAAATGTCATCGAAATTACCGTTGTTGCTGTGGCATAGTATGCGCCAGCAAGGCCGGCCGCCATCATTAGGAGGCCTGCGGCCGTGAACCATCCGCGATGACTCGAGATGGCTTCTATCGCGTCATTCCAAGAACTATTTGTATTTTCTAAGTTGTATGCATGGATCATGTTAGGCCCCTTTTAATTTAGTCAATCAATTGAAAAATTGAGAATGCTGTAGACAATCAGAGTCGTTAAGAGGACAAATGAAAATCTGTGGAGTGAGTGCCTGTATTTAGAGATTCCGGCCGCAGATGCACTATGTACGAGCCTCGTCATGTATGGGCGATGCTGGAAATAAATTTTCTGCTGCCGCACCCTCTAAGTTTTCTAGTCCTCGAGTGCGATCGATATGAACGATGGCGTCAAATTGAAATGGAATGGATGCACTGAAGAATTGGTTGGCACGCATGGCCCTTGGTGCAAGCAGCGCACCTATCACCATCTCATTTTGAGGGTCACGCAATGCATGCGTTGCCTCGGAGTCGTGCTTCATTTCCAAGAAAAATCGTGGAATTCCTGTCTTGTGAAACAAGTACTCGTAGGATGTTGATGGAGCAGGCGGAATCACCTTAGTTTCTGCTGCGCCATTCCACGATGAGGATGCCGTAACGGTTCCGACGTACGTCGTGAGTCCAATGGAAACGGACTCGTGGCCGTAGGAATGCTTTACAAGTTGCCCGAAGTTAACCTCACGCAGCCGCGACAGCTCTGTCGCTTGGGCATCTCCAGAGTCGAAATTGTGAGCCCAGACGACGACCTTAGGCGATTCGCCGCGATGTTCAAGATTTTGTCGGACTTTCTGAAGTGCTTCTGCCATATGGGAATCACGAAGCTCCCAAAATGAGATCTTGTTACGAAGCATGCACCTGTAAAATTTCTCGGCCCCTGCTATAACTCTTAGCTTTTGCGTTCGATTCAAAAACTCACCCTCGACAGCGGGGCCGTCCTCAATTTGCAGATAAGCGGGTTGATTTTTGAGGCGTTCTACTAGCCTTGATACACTTGCGGATTCAAGTGAAGATCCAAGATTTAGGAGGCTATCACGTTTAGACCTACTCGATTTTGTCCCAAAAATCTCGTAACTCGCAAACACATTTCGCGCTGCGGCAGCTGCTGAAGGGATAAGATGATCAAAGTACTTAATAACCTGGCTTGCGGAGTCGTAGAAGTTGTAGAGGTCAAGGCCATAAAAACCAATTTTATGTGATTGGGCATGGAAACCCTCGTTGTGAGTCCGAAGCCAGGAAAAGAATTTAGCCATCTCATTGTTTTCGAAAATCCAACTCGGAAACGGCGTAGTCTGCGCTGAAAATAAGTCTGCGTAATTTTTATGACCTATTGTTTTGGAGTTCTTATGAGAGACCATGGAAGAGTCCATTTGAGCGAAATTATTTAACCGCTCACTTGTGGAAAAATCATACGTCGCAGCGACCGCTTTGAATCCCTTCTTTTGGATCAACATTTTGGTTATATTGGCTCGCGTCCGATAGAATTCCAGACTTCCGCGGGTACTTTCGCCCAGCAGGACAACGGACGCATCACCGACAAAGTCGAGGACATCGCCATAGTCTTCATCATACTCTTTTAACTCGCTTGAGGTGTCGATGATCGCCTGTAATTTCTGAGTTTCACTGTAAACCTTATCCATGAAATCCTTCCCTTTGGCGAGCTATGTCACCTTTAATGTGTACCCAATTTTAGGAGTTTTCGATTGATTTGAAACGACACGTTCCCGTTTTTGTCGGATGCAATTGTCATGCCATCGCCGTACTCAATCTACCGTCTACCAATGAGCGCATTCGCGGAATCCATCAGCTCAGATTGTGTTTTTTTGCGCCTATTGTGTCGATTGCCGCAGCCAACATGGACAATTCACTCGAATACCATTGCGGTTGTGTTCCTGAATGCGGCACGTATTTTGCTAGCCCCATTATGATAGATACCATTGTGTGGGATTGGGGGATGGAGCGTGAATGAAAAAGCCATTATCTTCGATGGAAGATAAGTCCACATTGGGCCTTGTGTTGTCGGGAGGCGGGGCTCGCGGCGCTTACCAAGCTGGAGTCGTCATGGGTCTTTACGAAATTGCTAAAAATTTCGGTGTTAACCAGCCCTTTAAAATTCTCACAGGAGTCAGCTCCGGCGCAATAAATATTAGCTTTTTGGCAGCCAACGCGAATGACCCCCAGGCAGCTGCTCGAGACCTCGCCAACATGTGGTCCAATATTCGCAGTGAGGACGTCTATAGGACTGACTTAGCAAGTCTCAGTACAATTGGGTGGGGATGGATCCATGACATTGCCACTGGGCATGCGCAAAATCGAGATGTGCCTCAGTCGCTTCTTGTGACTGATCCACTTAGTGATCTTTTGAATTCAAAAATTAAATTTTCTGGCATTGCAGAGAATATGCGTAACGGGATCATTGATTCAGTTGCGGTTTCGGCATTAAATTATGCGACGTCGGAAGTGAATACTTTTTTTCAAACGCGCGGCGGAGTCGTGCCGTGGACTAGAAGCGAGCGACTTAGTCATGAGGTTGTTCTAGCAGCAGATCATGTAATGGCGTCATCGGCCATTCCACTTTTTTTTCCTCCGGTAAAGCTATACGATGGCTACTATGGTGATGGTTCCCTACGCAATTTGGCACCCATAAGTCCTGCTCTTCACTTAGGTTCTGGGCGCATTATAGCTGTCGGTGTGCAAAGCGATATTCGGGCAAATGGTAGGCGATCGAGTCTTTGGGCGAAGGGTAGGGGACTTAGATCTACGCCAAGTGTTGCGAGAATTCTTTCGGTTATCATAAATGGCGTCATGATGGATGCTACGGCAGCTGATTTAGAGCGTCTAAAACGAATCAACCACACAGTGTCGCTTCTTTCGCCCACCGCGCTAAATGAGAGTGGGTTGCGTCAAATTCCTTTTTTGTATCTCAATCCTTCTGTGGATTTGGCTACGATCGCGGAGGAGGAAGATCAAGCCTTGCCTAAAACAATTAGATTTCTCTTGCGAGGTCTTGGCCCCAAGCATGAGGGCGCCGACCTTCTCAGTTATTTGCTTTTTGAGCCAGCTTATTCTAGGCGGTTAGTAGAACTTGGGTATAAGGACGCAATGGTCCGATCTGGTGAAATTGGAAATTTCATGGCGAATTGAAACTTTATTTTTGGGCTGTACAAAAAAATGCTTGTTGCGCAAAATCCTTCAGAAAGTGTCCCCTGCTTCATCGGTTGAATTCAAGGGTCGAGGATCCATTGGTGCAAATATCTTATGAATTTGGCTCTAAGCATTAAAATGATAGTGCATCTATTGCATGGAATCCCAATTAGCTTATGGTGACGTTGTTGGCACTGTTCGTGCAAGAACGGAAATGTTTTTTAGGATTGTGGTCCTATTGCGGTTCGAGAATCATTTTAAAAATTTACATTTTTAAGGAGTGGGAAATGAAGATAAACATGACAACGGCGAATAAATTGTGCTGTGTGGGACTTGCTTTCTTTTCATGCGAGGCATTTTCTCAGGTTTCATCTATTAAGCGTGGCATATTTAAGCCAAGTGAGGTGTCCGTGGAGCTAAAGCCTTACCCAATCGCATTGTCAAACGTGCCTGGACTTAATAGTGTGGGTCTTGGAACTGAGCTGTCATCGAGGGGGAGTGTGTCCACGTTTGTTGACGCCTATGTACTTGATAGTAATTTGCCAAATGGGATGCTTGGTGCAACGCAAAAAGATGATGAACCTGCGATTGAAGGTATTCGTGGGTATTCTGCGGATATAGGCGTTAGGTACAACGAGGCGCCTGAAGAAGCTGGTAGCTGGTATGCAGGTGGAAAAATTGGCTATTCTCATGCTGGTGGTCAATGGAGCTACCGTGACGAGAAGATAAATCACGACATTCGGTGTGTTACACCTGGGTTGGAAGCGGGATATCGGTGGATCTGGGACAGCAACGTGCTGCTTCGTTTAGGTGTTGGCATGGACAGCAACGTGACGCAAAAAAACAGCACATCACCAGTCGGCGAAGCGACGGCAGTAACGGCCGAAGCTGAAAACAAGGTGAAGGACTATGCGTCGGCTTCAGTGATACCTAGAGCTGACGTCGGTATTGGCTACGCATTTTGAAGTGACGCATCGTAATGGATGAATACAACAACTGCGATCCCGATTTGGTTTTAGAGCCAATGCGTATTAGGCGTATTGGCTCTAAAAAGTTAAATGGGATTTAGGTTGGTCGGTCTCATCAGGCATAACAATGATTCACTCGATCTGCGCCGAACACATCGATTTTCACAGTTTGAAATAGACCTTTTAGTATTCGCGGACTCGGAGGCGAAATTTAGTCCATGAAGCCTGCGTCAATGCCATCTCAGATCATCTGTAAACGACTGAAGCTTAAACGACTTTCACTCAGTGCAGCACCACTGATGTTTGCTGCGATTTATGGTGGGCGTCGCCGCCTCCAACGGTTTTTGCCGTCGGTTGCTTCTGCGAAAAATCTTGATGATCAAAAGAAATATATTCGATGCGAGATCTCAAGCTGGCGACGTCACAAGGCCTTCGAGTACGGTATTTATCGGATCATAGATGGCGTTTACCTGGGGGCTATTGCCGTTCATACTGTGAATTGGACTCACCGCTGTTGCGAACTTTTGTTTTGGGTAGGACATGAATTTGAGGGGGGTGGCTATGTGACTGAGGCGGTGAAGTATCTTCGCGACAAATGTTTTGAACTAGGATTTCACCGCGTTGAAATTCGATGTGAGCCAGATAATTTGCGGTCGATTTCGGTTGCCTCCCGATGTGGTCTCAGACTCGAGGGCCATTTGATTGAAAATAGATATATTCATGGGCGATTTCGCAACACGTTAATATTTGGTGTGACGAAAAAAAATCAAACGGGTTACGCAATTTGAACATACACATGTTCTAACAGATCAGACCAACGCCACGAAACAAAAATTCAGTCAACGGCACTGCTTGAGATTTTATCCTAGACTTCTCAAAGGATTTAGTGACAAGAACCCCCCTACCAAACGCCCTTTCCATGACCTGAAAGTCCCAATCGTTGATCACATTCTGCCATTTGACCTCTACCGGAAATAACAGCTTTTGGGAGCGATCAACAACAAGAACATCAATTTCATTTCCACTCGAACTTTTCCAGGTAAAAACATTTCGTGGCGCAGACAGTCCCTCCCAAATGCGTTTTTCAAAGTGTCGCAACATTGATGCAAATACCAATAGCTCCGCGCGACTTGCTTCATCCCATTCTGGCCCTTGCCCCTGACTTTTTGACATGTACGTTAAAGCTGGATCAATCCAAATAAACTTTCGGTCTTTTTTTGGAGCCACTCTACCGCCACCAGTATCATAGCTGGAAATGGTCGCCACAAGAAAAGCATCACCCAACGCATCAAGATATCGGCGTACAGAGTCCCGTGAAATCGATAGGGATTTCGCAAATCCTTCATAACTCAAAGCTCCACATCCATTCGCAGCTAAACGCGACATAACCTCAAGCGCTATAGAACGATCAAGTTTTCGTCTTTGAATTTCATAAAAAAACACATCATCCAGCACCTGCATTTGGCTGAACGGATCAAAAGCACGCCCTGACTTTAAGTCGTCGATTAGATGATTCACACGAAAAGGAAAGCCACCACAGACCAAGTAGTGTTGGCAGAGGTCCTTGTCATTCATATCTGGCAAATGACGGCGCACTTGGATACAAAAATCGGTGAAATCCATTGGTAACAAAATACGATCAGGATTTGCGACCATTCCGCGACGCCCAGCCATACGTTCAGAACCTGTTTTAATGTCATACGCAGAGCTTCCGGTTAATATGACAACACATGCAGACAGAGTGCCGGTGTCCACCAACTTTTTAATCACATTTTGCCATCCACGAACCCCCGACACCTCGTCAATACAAAGCATGCGAGGTTTGCACTCCTTTACCAAACCAATAATAATTCTTTCCAAATTAGCCATCGTTCTCGTCGTTTCTGCGGTAAACCACAGAATAGAATTTGGATCCCAATTTTCCTCTTGAATTAATGTCAATATCAGTTGTTTAACGGCTATGCTTTTACCGGAACGACGAGGTCCTCGAAGGGTTATAATTCCTGGCGCCAAACAATCTGCCGGTGCAATAGGCTTGGGCGTATATTTGAGATGGCTAGACCCAATTTTTTGAACGTCTGGGTCCATTGACGCCGACAGATCAATTCTCCAATAGTTTTGAGATATTATCTCCTGAATCAGGCTTTGGATGCTATAAGCCACAAAAGACCCCCCAATATTGAAGCTTAAGCGATTATATTTTGATTTCTAATTTTAATCAAGTCATTTCAGTCTCTTATCCCCGCTGTACTACCGCTTTATTATGCTGCCCGCTTAAAACTGGTGATAGACCGTCCACTTCAGGCGTCTTGGAGTATCGTGAACATTGATTATTGCGGCACTTCAGGTGAATCACAAGCGGCCAATGTTGCTTCAATGACCAGATTTTTTTTCTTACCGAGATTTACTGATAATTCGGCAATGTCCGAACTTTTCCGGGTAGCTATCCAGGAAAAGTTGAAGCCAACAATTTTTGCCTCACCGCAACCGAACAAAGGCATGGGACTACCACTTGAACCGTCGGATTCCAATTCGATTTTATCGACTTTGTTCAGAATTTGCGCTTGATCGTTTTCCGTTCTTCTTTCAGATGCAAGGCTGACTGCCCCAATGATAAGTTCGGATTGTGCGTCGAGCATAACGCCCGTATTTTTATTCGTCACGACTTCAGTGCGAGCACGAAGCGAAACAAGCCTTCTATTTTTTGGAGGATTTATGTTTAGTCTGATCGCACATTCTCGAGCAAATTGCAAAACGTCTCTAGCTGCCGTATCCTGTTTTAGGCTCAAGTCTTTAAACGTGAATTCAACTCGGTAGACATCTGGCAGTTCCAAGTCGTTGCTTAGGTTCCTTCGGGAAACGTTTCCCGGGACATTTGATTTTGCTCGACATCCAGAACCGAGCGCAAACCAGTCATTCAATACGGGTTTGGCATGCACATTTGTCGGCAAAATATAAATCAATGAGAGTAATGCCACATATATTGGACCGATTTGGCGCATAGCATGCATAATTTTTCCTTTTTCTTGTATTATTTCTCTGTGGTGTGGCCGCGAACAGATCCATAAAATGCACGATGGATCGTCCGCAATGCCAAGATCAAATTCTACAATTGGCACTGCACCGGCCCGGCAACAACTTCGTACTTCAGGTCAAGTCCGTCAACAAACATAATCAAATCTTCGTAGCGGTTATATTTCTGACCAGACACGGCGATGTTTGCTTGATATAGGCCCTGAGGCGCACGATTGCGAGAACACCAACCGTAGTACCAGCTTGGAGTTGTTCTAACTGAGAAGAAGTCGTGTCTTGATTGAACAAACAGTGGGCTATTCATCGAAATTCCGTAGGGCAAATCGACAGTATACGGACTTACTGAAAATCCGAAAAATGTACTACGCGTAGCGACACTTCCGCGCGTATACGGTGTTTTAACGACGCCGTAACTTACTCTTTGATCCAATTCCCCAATATAGACTCCGGGGGCAATTCTTGCTGGAACCCTAACCGAACACGCGGAACGTCCTGCAAGAACTGCCGATCCACCACCAGGCAGGTCAACTCCCAATCTTGTGAAAACAATGGCCAAATCATTGCCGTTTGCCGAGACAAATGCGTCAACATCTTTCAAGCAGCCAGATCCACCCATGATTGTACGGTACACATCCCATTCGACCGACTGGGCACCGAATGCCATCGTTGAAAGCATTAATCCCCCAAACCCCAGCCTAACGGCGGCAAGTGCACTTTTAATGATTAAAGTTTTATGCAATATCTTCATTTTTCGTCTCCTATCCATTGTGATTTTTTTGCAGCCCAATTAATTTTTTGCCGGTGAGTTGTCACCGGTCTTCTGTCTTCTGCGGCCTGCATATTTTGTGCCAAAGTTATAATTGGAGACGAATGGTCGCGTAATAGAAAAAATTGGCACATTTTAAAGCGTTTAGATCAATTACATTTTACATCTGCACCGTATTTGAGACTGTGTGTTAAGCCGCATATTGCGCCAAATATGTACCCCAAAGAGGTGGAATTCACTTTAGAAAAATGTTACGTTACAGCGTATTTCCTTCCCCTTTTGTTTTGGGTGGCCATTGAAAGTATTTTGGCAAAATTTATGGATCTATATATTTTCAAATCTGGCCTTTCCCTCGAGTTATGCCTTCGCCAGATTTCATCATTTTGATGCTGATATGATTGATCAAGATTTTGAACTCAACACGGAATCCTACAACGACCGGTTGAGCTATCGTCGCCCCATTTCGTGGGATGCGAACTGGGATTCGGCTCGCTCTGGCTTTAGAGTGTCTGCAGGGAGCCTTACGATGACCAGATTCTATTTTGTAGAGGACATAAAGATTGATCCCATTTCGACCAATGACCTTTCAATTGCTTTTGAGCAAAGTCGGGTAGAGGATCCCACAGAAATCGAAGAAGCCCGTGAATTGCGGCTTGGCATTCGGTTCATTGACCAGTTACGTGTTCTCGTTTTGGGTGACGGCAGCGTGAACAAGGAGTATGGTGACATCGGCGTAGGTGCAAGGATGTTTGAGACGAAGGATCAACATTTAGATTTCATCTATTGGAGTGTCGATCACTACTACAACGACAAGACTCACGAGCCCAGGGCGACGTATTTGCAGCCTGCTCGCACCTATGAACTTCGCGGTTGGCGAAAGATTTTTTCAGACTCGGTCAGCGGTTCTGTAAAAATAGAATCCGACCAGCCTTTTTCTTGGCTGCGGCCTGAAAGTGGCATCTATAGTTACTGGCGGAACAAGGTCTCAGGGACATTGAATCTTGGATCTACTGCTGATCAGTTCTATTTTTTGACGGTCGAAAATGATGAGAAATTCGAGTCGTGGTCCAGCCTCGAGGGCCTAAATCAAATGCGATTCAAACGTCGTGCAACCTTTGTCGAGCTAGGTAAAAGCTGGAAACCTTACAGTGTGGACCAGGCCTTCCGAATGTCCGTTTTTGGAGTAAACAGGCTGTCGACGTGGGCCTATCCAGAAGATGAAAAGACAATCAAAAAACGATCACTGGCCGTTCCACCATCGAGCAGCGACCGCAAAGAGTCTGGAATTGATGTACGTTCTGAATCCCTTTTGTCACCTAGAAGCAAGTTCAGTCAAGGCGTCGTCGCAAACAATGTTACGATTCTTGAAGGTGCTCGGCGCTGGCGAAATCTCGAAGTAAAATACGTCACGGCCGTGAATTGGAATTTCACTCCTGAAGCCGGTTTTGGATTGAACGCCACTTGGGACATTGATCAGATCACTCGAGATTTTCCTTATAAGCAAGCACCTTTTAGGCCTTGGGGCGGGGGAAATATTCAAGCCCAGATGGTCTTTTGAGCGATATTCCTAACTCGTATGCCCCATCAAAACAGATGATTCGTTCCGCAGAACCTTAACGATTGCAAACAGCACGGCCCCGACAATTGGCCCAACAAAAACCCCCGGTATACCCAGCAGCCTTAAACCTCCAAATACACAAATGAACACAAAAAGAGGGTGCAATTTGGCTGCATCTTTAATCGCCCAAATCTTGATCAGGTTATCTGCGGTTGAAATGACAAGAGCACCCAGCACAATCAAAGAGATAGCGGGAACTACATGCCCTTGCAGCAACATCCAAATCGCTGTTGGACCCCATACTGCGGCTGCGCCGACGAAAGGAATCATGGCAAAAATTAACGTAAGTAATCCCAGGAGAATAATCCAATCACCGATGCCAACGGCAGAACTTGCGGCCGCTATTCCCGCCAGGACCAGCATCATCAGCAGTGCCTGGGCGATGGCTGCAAGTAGAGTCCCCAAAACAACGCCTCGACACACAGCGGCGAACTCCGAGCGGATCAAGGCATCATCGGTGGCGCGTAGTGGTGAAAACCCCCGCCAGATTGCGAGAAACTTGGTGCCATCGACAAGGAAGAACCATGTCGAGACACAGAAGGTAAAAACACTCAGCGCCACCCACGGCAAATTGCCGATCACTCGCATGGTGCTAAGATATAGGCTTTCGCCTGCGCCACTCAATACATCCAGCGTCACGCCACTCAGCTGTGAGGCGTCGACTGGAACGTAGCGTGTGATAAATGCCAATAGATCGGCAAGCCAAGGATAACGCGCAGGATCAGCAAAACCCCGCATAGCTTCTGGAGTTGAAGATTGGCGCACTTCGGCCACGAACGCACCTAGATCCTTAACAGCGATGACGATCCCCGCCGAAATCGGCGCGACAACTGCGAGGAGGATCGTAGCAGTAATGATTGTCGCACTCGTCCAAGGCGGCATATGACGCAGCAACCTACGGTGCCACGGCTGCACGAGCAGCGCGACAACGGCCGCGAGAAAAAGTGGCATCAGCAAAGGCTTCACAACCTGAAAGAAAAATACACCGATCGCTAGCCCAAGCGTGACGAGTATGATGAACGGAAGATTGCGCGCTAAAGCGCCGCTATCAAACGGCGTCGGCGCGCTCAAAGCTTCACCCAGTTCATTCTTTTCCTTGCAGACCCTGGCCGGCGATCTCGGGCAAAAAACGCCGCTGCGAACAACGCGATCCATAAATTTGATCCGAGCGTGAATACTTCGTTTGACATGACTGCCCTCCCTATGACGTTTTGTTCACTTCTTCGGAACCCTCACGGATGCCACAGCCTGAAACCACCACAAAGCAAATACCATGCCATATTTTTTTGGAAGGCCAATTTACAATTTGTGAATAAGATACAGGTATCTAGGCACTTTTGGAGACTTTTCCGTGCCTGTAGGTTTAACGTTAGCGAGTGTGATACGACACTTGTTGTCCCAAAAATTCACTCTAATGAGTCACTGGTGCGAAAGCACCAAAGACTGATCTGGAACCGCTGCCGATGGATCTGGTAAAATGGTATCGGACCTATTGCTGATATAGCGAGACATCGCCATTGAGCAATCTCCATGTCACACAGCAAATGAAAAAACACGAACCCAATACGATAAAAAATGAGAGAAATGCAGAAAAATGAAGTACTACCTAAGTCGTATTCTCACATTTACTGTTACAAGGAATAATTTGATGGCAAAACCAGTGGTCTACATTCTTGACGACAATACGGACATGGTAGATCTTTCTGCCATCATTCTAAGTAGCCTTGACGTTAAATTTCAAAAATATACAGACCCCAGAAAAATGCTTGCAGAATTCGATGGCAGCGCTGAAGGCTGCCTGCTGGTCGATTTTGAAATGCCTGAACTTTCTGGCCTACAGGTACTTGAGAAAATTGGAGGGTGGCTACCCCTATTTCCTGCCGTGTTGTTGACAGGTCACGCTGACGTGCAGATAACCCGAAACGCCATGAAAAGTGGCGCATTTGATTTACTCCAAAAACCATTTTTAGGCCCTGAACTGCTTGAATTAGTGGGGAATGCCCTGGCTTGGTCGAAAAGTATTCGCCTTAAAAATCTGGAATCCGTCACCGTATGGACCGCCATGCAAAGTCTAACCAATCGGGAACTAGAAGTCTTAGGCCTAATACTAGCGGGTATGGCCAGCCGAGAAATCGGCGAAAAACTGAATATTAGCCGGTTCACTGCCGACCATCACCGCGCGAATATATTAAATAAATTAAAACTCCCGACCATCGGAGCCCTACTTAGTCAAGTGACTCGCGCCAAAACACTATTTGAAAATGAGCATTCAAATTTTCGCGTCACAGCAAACAATAGCTAGTCGCTGGCGCCTGCGACTCCCTAGTTTCTAAGAATTCAAAACTTCTGTCAAATAAGCGGGATACGAATTAATTGTGACATTGTCTATTTTAAATGTTTGGCAACGATCCAATGACAACAATACTCCGTGTTTCAAGCCAAGCAAATTACAATAGTGAACTATATTCTTACAGTGCCTATTGTTGGCCTTGAGGGTGGCCTTCACCTCTACAGGCGTTGGAACTCCCTCTCTCTTGATGACAAAATCAACTTCAATTGGTTCCTTGTGATTTTTCTTCCATCCAGATAGAAGGCTTAATCCGCCTGAGCCAGCTAGAAGCTGCAAAAGCACCGCATTTTCTATAAGTCCGCCAATAGGAGTTCTAAGACGCTCATCGAGAGTGTGTATGACAGAGAGTTTGGGAAGTACGGTTTCTCTGACCAGTCGCAAAACGCCTAAATCGTAAAGATAACGTTTTGGAGCAAATTTTTGTGTCGGTGTCGCACCGCGTTGATCGATCTCATGTACAATGGACCACTCCAAGAGCTTTTGAACTATTTTCTTGGCATCATAATTATTATGTGCAATATGAGTATACATCGATGGACTGCCGATGTGATTTGCAACCCCTTTTAATGCGTCTAAAAACAGATAGCTTTTTACATCCTCAATCCGTAAAAAATCCTCTGCCTGAGACGCCAAAATGAAATTCAATACTGTCTCCGAGTCTTTTCCTTCCTTCCGCGCAATCACAGCACTGGGTAAACCTCCAATCATTAAAAAGTCATCGTACCTGCTTAAAAGCAATTGATGAAGATCGTCAGAAATAGACGACATTTTATGCCGAGCTTCATCGAGCAGTGATTCGCAATCATTCATTCGCAAATACTCTCGAAACGAGAAACCTTGAATGCTTAAGTAGTCAATTCGACCGACCGGCACTCTAGTACTGTTGCGAAACAGACGTTTCATACTCGATCCAGTTAGGATGACTTTTGTATTGAGCCAATCCTCTTTCATAAATCGAACATAAGACCCAATTTTTTCGCTTTCTTGAGCTTCATCTATAAAAAGCGTGCAACCGCCATTTGTTTTGAAATTGAAGCGACGTGTTAACAATTCGGTAAAATCTTCAAAAGACTTGGTCGCATCAACCATCATTTTGATATGCGGATCTTTCTCAAAATTGATGGTGACAAGGTTCTCCTTATCTTTGAGGCTTGAGTGAATCAAAAATGTCTTACCTACTTGCCTCGCTCCTTGAACCAACAAAACGTTGCTAATGGGTTGGCTATCTGCCAAAAACAGGCTCACGTATTTTTCTGCGTCTCTCTTCATAACTGCCTGTAATTAAAGTATTAATGGAGATCTAGAATTTATTATAAACTACCTTGAGGTATAATGCAATCTATTCAATAAAATCATAATCAACGTAATGTTACGGGGAGACGAGCCCGAGGATTATTAACTTTCAAAGAGCGAATTTTAAATAAAACAATCAACTAGCTGATTTTACAGGAGAATTATTTATGCCTTAAGGTCTCGGCATAAATGGCCGATATGGGTAAATCAACATTTGCTGGAGGCCTCATGCAACGTTTATTACAGATCACCTACTTCTTAGTTATCGCTCTCGTTGTTGGTTCATGCACACCTCCTAACGGCCAGGGCAAGAATTCGCAGATAAAGTGGGGCATGCTAGAGGGTGGTGGCACCGCAAATATTATTGGGCTGTTGCCAGGTGATTCTCTGGAATTTTGTTCTAGTGATCCAGATGATGTGGCCGGGGCTGAACGCGCCACTGAAAGATGGGCGACCGCCATCGGCAGGTGGGGTCACTTTAAAATGAATAAATGTAATAGCAATTCTACTGTTACAATAAATATCGAAAAATTCGGGGATATAGGACTAAATTGGTGGAACGCAAAGCCGGGCCAAATCTATGTAAATACTGGTGCGAGCGGAGACTTTCTGAATGCAATTTTGCTACACGAAGTCGGCCACAGCTTCGGACTCTGCGATCAGTATAAGGATGCTGCTTCGGCAAGCTGCTCCGCTAACAGAAGTCAGCAACAGCAAGACAGTGAAATTATGGGATCAACATCCCGAGAGAAATTGGAGCTAGGACCTGGTGATATTGAAGGCGTTAAAAGTGTAGCCGCAGACCCTGAAATTGATTCGACCAAGACTTGGATCGATTTTCTTAAAACATCGCCGACGGTTACTCCTGGCACAGGGCCTGACAATGGATCCTTATTTGCAAGCATCGCAAGTTCAAGTACTGTTGATAGCATAACACTCGAAATTAGTGCGCTCAAAGGGCAGGTTGTAACATTACAGGCAGGCACGGACACTATTCCTGTTCAGCTTTCTCGAACCGAGGGCCTCCGCGATATTTATGTCACCGTTAGCCCACTTACAAGCCTTTCGACGACCTCGCCCAATGCGTTTACTGCCACGACCGGTAACGAAAAATTAGTTTTCAATTTATCACCGAAGAATTGAATGACTGGTTTAGGCCTGACTTCGGGTACAATCATTACATATGAACCTGACGATTTAAATCAGCGAGATGATTCTTTCATAGCGCCAAACAGGAAAGTAAAAACCGGTGGTCGCCAGTATGATTGGATACATCTAGATGCGGCCAAAGAATCTCTTTTGGTGAGAACCCAACAGCCAGTCCGCATAGCGTCATCATTTTTAGATCGTTGGCACCATCACCAACGGCAAGGCATTGATTCGGATTTAAATTATGAATGCCGCACCACTGAGTGATGGCCTCGCACTTTCCGTTGGCGTCCACAATAAAAGCGTCATCTAGGCCTGCGAGGCAGTCGTCTTTCCACTTAAAGTGATTGGCCTTAAAGTCACGGAAGCCGAGTGCCGTTGACAAAGGTTCTGCCAAGTCGACAAAGCCTCCACTCACTAAAAAAATTGGAATTTTTTGACCATGGCACCACTCCGCAAGTGTCTTCATGCCAGGATTGATGGTGGGCTGGAGGGACAAGATTTGATCGCGGTGGAGGCCTCGGATGATGG
Source organism: Bdellovibrio sp. ZAP7 (assembly GCA_945900755.1). Taxonomy (GTDB): domain Bacteria; phylum Bdellovibrionota_B; class Oligoflexia; order Oligoflexales; family RGVZ01; genus CAMDKS01. The sequence goes on along the minus strand of CAMDKS010000014.1, from coordinate 17,479 downwards.
CCAGTCGTTGGTTTAGGGATTCTTTAAAGTCCATGCCACCAGCCATGGCCCTTTTGGTTAGGTCTTGCACTTCTTTTTGTTTGCCAGCTAGCTTTGAAATTTCGACGAGGGACTCCTCAGCAATAACAGTCGCGTCCATGTCAAAAAAAATGCCCTCGGGTCGTAGCAATTTTGAATCAATGACCGCAGCGGTGAATCCCCTGAGGATTTCCTGGCGAGCCACGTCAACAAGTTCTGGCGGAGCATTATCTAAGATCGCAAATAGGGTGCCAGCTACCTCAAACGTGCGGTAGATTGTGGTGCCAGAGGGGGGCGGCACGGAAATTTTTTTTGCATCTAGGACCACACGCATTTTGGTCGCCTGCTATCCTGTTTTGTTGGTAATGAAAGGCAGCCAAGAATTAATTAACTCCCGGTGGGCTTCTTCGAGGAGATCAATCCAAGTGGGACTTCTTGGTGTCCTAATAAGTCTTAGGCCAGCTTGCTCAGGTGTCAAGTCGGCCTTTTTGCGATTACAGGGATGGCATGCCGCGACCACGTTATTCCAAACAGTGCCGCCACCGTGACAGCGAGGCTTGACGTGGTCAATGGTGATGTTGTGCTGATTCATTCGTTGGGAGCAATACTGACAAGTCAGTTGGTCACGAAGCAAAATATTGCGACGCGTGCATCGTGAATTCATGGTTCTTCGAAAGGTTCGGACATAGGATTTGAGTCTGACCACGGATGGTAGTTTATAGATTCTGGAGACCGATCTTACGACTTCATCATATTCGGCGACAATCTCGGCTTTGGCGGTGACGACGAGGCACATGGCCTTTTCCCATGTGACTAAATGTATCGGCTCGTAGGCGGCATTTAGAACAAGAGTTCTCATAGTGGCCTTGCGTTAGATGATCTTATGTTTAATTGTAGCACAGTCTGCCGGCAGTTCGCAAAGGCGTGAATCCTGCCGTTGTACAAGTTGCCTAAATTACAAGAAAAACAGGACGAATTTGATTTAGGCGTGAAGGGTCGTCTGCTGAGCTAAGTGGTGACAGATGTGTTGAGCTATTTCAGCTTTACTGTTCAGGGTTGTATTGGGAGTGTTTTTTGAAAAAGCATAGGCATGATGTTTGCTGGCACTGATGGCTGAAAGCTCGTTGGCGATCAGCATCGTGAGATTGTATTTTTTGATATATTCATTCGCAATCTCTTCTGCCTGAGATTCGGAAAGCCCAACTTCAAGTTTAAAGCCAATTTTTGTAAGTCCAGCCAAGGAGATAAGATCGATAATTTTTGGCGTAGGTTTAAACGAAATCGAAAGGTGCGGGCGTCCCGATTTAATTTTTCCAGTGGACCTCTCGCTAGGCTCATAATCCAGTACAGATGCGCAGAAGATGCCGCCCACCAATCCTTGGGTTTCAGCTTCTGTGCAGGCGGCCAGCATATCTCCTGTTGTTAGGACATTTTTCAGGGTCGTTGCCGAAGTCGGTTTGCGTTCACACGGGCCAGAGACGACGTAGGTTGCGAAGCCTTGGCGGTAGAGTTCCTCGCTAATGAGGGAGCCTAAGGTTCCTGACGAGTAATTAGAAATATAGCGAACATCATCGATGTAGCCACGGGTTGTTCCCATCGTCACTAAAACTCCGGCTTTGGGACGTGATGGACGATTCATGATATGGGACACGTCGTCAGCTAACTGAGCGGGGTCTGGAAATTTTTGTTTACCCTCTTCAGTGCGGGCATTTAGGATCGAGACATTTTTCCACGAGGATATTTTGGCCAGGTGTTCGCACATGGCAGGTGCCGCTAGTAAGCTGTCGTGCATGGATGGTAAAATTAGAACCGGTTTAGATTGGCCGAGGGCCGAAGCGAGTAAGGCCGTGCAATGAGAGTCGGTCATGCCGCGGGCCATTTTTGCCAGGACGCTCGACGACGCAGGTGCAACGATCACGGCGTCACTCATAGCAATATGACTTGCGTTGCCAGAAAATCCTGTGACGGCATCCCTGCCTGCAGCCCAAGTGACCGCCAACGGTGTAATAAAAGTTGCGCCGCCGTGGGATAGCCAAGGAGTAACCTCGGCACCAAGGCGGCGTAGTGCGCGTATAAATTTTACGGATTCTACAGCAGCGATTGATCCAGACACAATCACATCAATGCGACGCCCAGCAAGGGCATCGGAAGTGGGGATTACGTCAAGATCATTCATGGGCTGTTCCATTCTATTCCCTCTACAAAGGAGAGAGAATGAATTTGATTTTGTCGCCGAGAATTATTTTTTTGACCGAGCTGCAATTTGAGCTTTTTCGCTCGCGTTTGGCTTGTTCAAAACTAGATTCGGCGCGGTAGTACCTTTGCGACGAATGGTGTTTTTACGAGATGCTCCAGCTTTAGCAGCTTTGCTCTCGCGGACGTTGGTAACTTTGCGTGTATTCGATGCCATGATGTTGGACCCTTTCTTATTCAGAGCAGGGGAAAGTAATAGAATACGACCGCAATTTCAAGCGTAAACTTGAGGGAGACGTCGTTTTTTTCCTAATCCCCATCAGATGGCAAAAGTCTAGTTGGATTTGGTCGCAAATGGCCCAGATCACTGGTTAGGAGAGAGATTCTAGAAGGTAATAGCAAGGCATTGAATCACTTGGACCGGATTTCGACGCTCCCGTGGTAACGGCGCGAAAGCCGTTTCGGATAAAGAGCTTCCGGGCTTGTTCCATTTGGGATGTGGTTTCGAGGTAGATTCGTTGATAACCGAGCATTTTGGCCTCGTCGAGGCATCGTTTTAATAACCGAGCGCCGATTCCGTTTCCTCGCGAGTCTGGATTTACGACCAGGTCTCTTATTTCTCCGAGGCATTCAAGGGGGGAAAGGCCATGGAGGGGGCCGATTCCTGCGCCACCCAATATAAGGTTAGGATTTCTTCTGTCGCGCGCAACGAAGTAAATGGACCCTTCGCTTTCGTAAATCGGTCCAAATTTATCTAGACGTCGAAACGTGCTCGCTAGGACGTTGCCAGCCTCTTCATAGGAGCCGATTCCGCGGCGAACCATCTCGCAAACAGACGGGAGGTCATTTGTGGTCATGGCATCGATCACTAAATCTTCGGCCATCATGACGCCAACGGGGGAGGTATTTACACCAATATTTTGGTTTGGATTATTCGGCGTCACGGATGTCGTAAGTCCTGTTTAAATTAAACGAAGGGCGCGAGGTGCTGATATAAATCAGAGGGGTAAAAGGACGCAACCCAAGGTTTCTAGAATTATTAGTAAATCTACAAGATCACAATATAGCTGAGATGGGTGCCAGTCGCTAGGGAAAATCGACGGGGCACCTAAATAAGCTATAAAATTATACAGATATGAATCAGTGGGCCACGACTGGCGTCTTGTTGGTTAGAATATCGCGGCCTTGTATCGGCTGAACAGGGCGGTTGGTGCTGCCTTCGAAGATGGACGAATACATTTCCACCTGTCCTGCCGAAATACTTATGGGTTGTTGGAGGACAAACCACCGAACCCCTTCCGAGCAAGGAGGCGTCGTGAGGCTGCCTTTATAGTGATAGTAATCGCGATCTTTGGGCAATAGATCTCCAAGTTTAGCGATGGCTTGGGTTGGAGCCTTGGTGTTTTTTGAGCGCGGGAGAATATCCCAAATGGCTTTGAAGGCCTTGTTCTCTTTGCCTGAACTTTCGTTGATCATGACCCCGATGACGGCAAGTTTTCCTTCCGCGTTTTTATGGACAAATTGCATTTCTATGTCTGACGGAATGCCTTTGATTCGGTGTTCGCTGGGATTGTGAAAGTCGAATTGCGCGAGAGTATATTTTTCTCCGTCAATGGTAACGAAATTTTCTTTCGACGCATCGCTGGACTGAATGGTGTGGCCATTATTTTCGACGTCTAGTTTGGCCTGATCATAGTGCCAAACAATCTTCGGCGCTTTAGTTGAATATTGGCCTCCAGAAATATCGATTGGAGACTGCTCCATTCCTTTTTCGCATTGGTAGAAGCTGCTGGCAAGAGATCCCCAATTGGATGGGCCGCTGGCATCACCTTTGCCGTAGGTCCAGTGAGGGGCAGCATGGGCAGCAGGAGCGGCTGCGTGTGCATCACTGTGTTCAGGAGCGGCGGCATCATGTTCATCACCGTGTGCAGCAGGAGCGGCGGCATGTTCATCACCGTGTGCAGCAGGAGCGGCCGCGTGTTCATCTCCATGTTCATTTGATGCATGACTGGGCTTTATATTATTTTTAATCCAGTAAGAGCCGCCGCCAAAAATAGTGCCGCTTAAACCGATTGCGACAAACCACGCCGAAAATTGTTTACTGCCATCATTCATAAAACCCCCTTGATGCGTCCAAAATTCATAATGAATATGGGCGGCACTAGGAGGTCTTCGGGCGGGCTGAGGAATCCTTTAGGATTTTTATAATTTAATTAAGTAATTACTTAATAATCAGGCAGTTAGGTGGCGAGCCAAGGTGGTCGCCCGTCCCGTCTATGCTGAAATGGGCATTTGATCTGGAACTTTACCAATTAACACTTGCTCAAAAGGCTGTGAAGGGTAGGATTTCGAGGTTGATCTGACATTTACTTTAAGGAGTTCGGTATGTTGAATCTATTTTCAAAGAATTTAAAGAGACTTTCTGGAATTACTTTTAATGAAAGAGGGGTCCAAGCCTCTAGCCTGCTACTATTCGCTGCCATGTCAGGCTCTAATTTGTTTGCTGCCGATGTCACTCTCGTTTCGGGATTTTATCAAAAAGAGAGCAATAAAATTGACAGTCAATCGGTGGGTTCGACCAGCACGATTAGCCTAGGAGGCCGTTTTTCGGACGATCTGACTGAGAGCGTGGCTTGGCTCGGAGAGGCTAATGTTAAGATGCGCAGCTATACTGCCGCCGCTGGGCGGGTCACTCCAGACAACGGCGTAGGTCTCAGCGTTGGCGGTGGTGCTAGAAATTATTTCAAGGCATTTACAGCTGGGGTCGTCCCGTATGTGTCGGGAATGGCAACGATTGTTTCGGATAAAGCCTCAATTTGGACGTCCTCTGGATACGTTCAAACGTCTAAGACCGCAATATTGTACGGAGCCAGTGCTGGAATTCGCGCAGGTCTGGGTGGAAACTTCTTTGTGGAATTGGATTTGCCGATATTTGAAAGTCCATTTTTCGCGGTTACGAAGACCGAAACATTTGTCCAGGCAGGCACTGCGGTTACGTCTTCCAGCCAGGAAAGTACTGAAACGGCTATTTTTGTCGATTCCACGGCAAAATTGATGAATGCTCGTCTGGGCTTGGGCATGAAGCTTTAAGGCTAGGTTTCTTCCTTGTGACTGTTATTTTTGATGATTTTATTATTTGAATGATTTATATAGACATCCAATATTTTTCGAGTTTTAGAAAAGGAATTTCCAAATGCGTAAGAATCGTCCTGCCCGCAACCGTAAAAAAACTGCAAAATACCGCGCGAAAAAGAAAATCGCACGTCGTCGTAAGCAAGTGAAAAGTATTCCTGGCCAACGTGCTGGTCTTACTTTCCGTCGTGGTTACAAGAAGTAATTCTTTGCTAGTGTTTTTGCACTAGCGAATGGTTAGTTTAAGCAGTCAATAGATCGTCTATTAAGGAGCGAGCTTCAGCAAATTTGCTAAGGCCGCTTTTGCTTTGTCAAAAGTAGGATCGAGCTCCAAGGCTTTCGTGAAAAAAGTTTTAGCTTGGAGTAAGTCATCAGGGGTCTTGAGTGTCATGTGGGCCAAGGCCATGTTGTAGTAGATGCGAAAGTTGTCTTTAAATTTTGGATAGAACATTAGGGCGCGCTTATACTCAATGAGCGCCTCGGCAACTTTCCCGTCCTTGGAAAGCATCACGCCTTTATTATTATAGTGCCTGACAATTTCCATGGGCTTGGCGACTTCTTTACCAAAGGAGACAGCTTGCTCATCAAATCCAGCGTCATAAAGCATTTTGAAGGCATCAAACTTATAGTCAGGGGACTCTGGGTTCAATTTGATTAACTCCTTAAATACGCCCACGGATTTTACGGGATCCTTGGTTTTAAGGTACATCGAGGCAAGTTCGTTTAGGCGTTCAATGTTTTGTGGTGCGAGCTGATCTGCTTTTTCCAAGTATGGCTTTGCTTCGTTGAATTTTCCTAGTTTCATATGCATTCGACCAGCAGTACCGATTAAGTTGATATCGTTTGGTGTGGCGGCAAGCATTTTTACGGTTGTGTCGAGGCATTCTTGCCACTGTGAGGCATCTTCGTAAATGTTTAACAGGAGGCGTTCTGCTTTATTGCCAACCTCAGGAATCATTGAAATGGCCTTGTCGGCGGCTTTTTTGATGTTGCCCTGTTTTAGATGGGGGTCAATGACTCGCGTTTTTGTTTCGGAGAAAATTTGGCACGTTTTTTTGTTGTTTAGTGCCTTCGCTAAAATGGACAGAAGTTGTATGTCCTTAATGGGCTTTGCGACGATCTCAATATCGCTCAATTCCTTGGTAAGATTATCTTGACCAGCCGAACGTTGGCTACTCGTGGCGACGATAAATCCTGTGTTTCGTTTCTCCATGACTTCGTGAGCACGCCACTTTTGAATTAAGGCCAGACCGGGCAAGGGGCCAAATTCAAGCTCTACGATCACCACTTCAAAACGCTCGTTGTTAAATTTGTACATTCCCGTCTCAAGATCACTCGCTTTAACGACAGCGATCTTGTGGCGCGCGAGTGCATTTTCAAGAGCCATACCAACGGACGGGTCGTCATCAATGATAAGTATTTTCGTAGGGAGGTTACTATTTTCAGCCACTTGGGTTTCTCCAATAATATTATGGTTATTGTACCATACCGCCCACAAATCTCCTATTTCACACGCTTGTTCGAGAAAGTTGATTACTTGAGCGGAAATCGACTACAATAGACGTTTATGAAATCATCAAAATAAAGGAAACCAAACTGTGAATATCGGTATTTGCACTGGCGGGGGAGATTGCCCCGGACTAAACGCAGTTATTCGTGCTGTGACTCGCCATGCGATCTTGAATCACGGGATGAAAGTTTTCGGCATTGAGTGCAGCATTAATGGGATTATGACGAATCCTCCCGCGGTCAGAGAGCTGAAGCTTTCCGATGTTTCTGGGATTTTGCACAAAGGCGGCACCATACTTGGCACGTCGAATGCGGGCAGTCCTTTTAAGAGCCCAGAATCGGGGGCCAAGGCGATCGCTAACGCTTTGGCAAACTGGAACACTTTGGGCTTGGATTGCCTTATTGTTGTGGGCGGGGACGGCACACAAAGGATGGCCGTGCAGCTTCAGGACGCAGGAATGCCGATTGTGGGAATTCCAAAGACGATTGACAACGACTACGAGCCGACCGACGTGTCGATTGGGTTTATGACCGCTGTCGAGGTGGCGTCAGAGGCGATCTCTCGTCTCCACTCAACCGCCGAGGCTCACAGTCGTGTGATGGTGGCAGAGGTCATGGGGCGGGATGCTGGGTTTATTGCTTTACATTCGGGGATCGCATCAGCAGCAAACATCATTTTGCTGCCGGAGATTCCCTTTAGCTACGATGCCATTATTAAAGCGATGGAAAGCCGGAGAAAGCGTGGGCGTAATTTCTCGGTGGTCGTGGTGGCAGAAGGCGCTCACGAAATTGGTTGCGAGCCAAAGTTTAGGTCTTCTTCGACGGGCTCAGTCCATCTCGGTGGAATTGCCGATGAGGTGGCACGCGAGATTCACAAAAGAGCAGGAATTGATTCACGAGTGACGGTTCTTGGTCATATTCAACGTGGCGGTTCGCCCGCGCCCTTAGACCGAATTCTTGCCACGGCGTTTGGCGTGCATGCCGTCGATTTGGTGGCTGCGAAAAAATTTGGAACTGTGGTGGGTTACCGCGGCGGAGAAATCACTTCGATCAAATACGGAGATTTTGCCAACGAGGCACGAAGTCTTAGTCTTAATGACCCGTTTCTTATGGCTGCCGAAGCTATTGGAATTAGCCTCGGACGTTAGAACATTAGAGATACCAAATCAATACGGATTGTCATACTATTCAATCTGATTCCTCGATATCAGGAGATGAGCATGGGAACTCACTCGGGAAAATTTTTGGTAAGATTGGACCCAGCTCTGCACAAACAATTGAGCCATGAAGCTGAAGACTGTCATGTTTCATTAAACGAAATTTGTATTCGGAAGCTTGCTGCGCCCGTTTTTATTTCGACATTTGCGAGCCCGTTTGCATCCTGTACTACCGCTTTATTATGCTGCCAACTTAAAACTGGTGATTAGACCGTCCACTTCAGGCGTCTTGGAGTATCGAATCGCAGGAATATGGGCTTTGAGGAAGGCCGTCCAAGTTGGCGGTGTCATGCGAGTTTTTGGCGGGACCATGCCATTTTCAAGTAGTCAGAGAGAAATAAAATCGTCAATGAAATCATAAACATTGATTATTGCGGCACTACATACTTCCCAGCAAGATAAACCGGAAGATTCACAAGTTCGTACTCCACGGTTTCCATCGTCGGTCCTATCGGAACATTGATCTTCATTTTTTGCATTCTCGGCAATACATTAGAAAAACGAACGGCTCGCTTCGCCTGAATTTTACTGACCAGATGAGCCAAGGATTTGAATGTACCGGGACTTCCCGATTTTACTTCAATGGGAATGATATCCAAGTCTTGCTGAACGACAAAATCGACTTCTGCATTTGATCTTTTGCCTTCGCGAAGCCAATAACATAGAGGCGGTGGATCGGTAGTGTTTTGGCTTGTCAAAAGTTCTTGGGCCACAAACTGCTCTGCAAGAAGACCTTCGCTGATTAGGGCCTGCTGAGATGACACTGCAGACCAACTGAGACCATGCATCCGATTGAGCAACCCTACATCCAGCCAGTAGAGCTTGTAAATTCTATCATCCATATTTGCCCGCAGCAGGATGCCAGAGCAATTTGTATGAACAACCCGATGAATAATTCCAGCCATCGATAGCAGATCAATCGCACGCTTGACGTACATCGTTTTCTCGTCCGGAAGAACTGTGGAATATTTAACCTTTTCTCCGAGAGATTTTGGCAATTGTCGATAGACACTTTGAAGTCGCATGAGATCACTTTGCCGTGCATATTTGGCAAAATCGTCAGCATAAGATGCAATAATATTGTCGTGAATTTTTCGTATTCGCCCTTCCTTTGCTCCCTCCGATACGAACGCTGCCACGGCTTCGGGCATACCTCCTATGATTAAATACCAACGGTACTGCTCCCAAAGTTGCAGGTGGAGTGATTCAGGCCAATTTTGACCAACTTCAAACCGCGACCATTTCTCCGCTAAAAACTCTTCTCCACGCGCAAGCAAAAATTCAAGAAAACTCATAGGTCGCAACCAATGGTAAGCGACTCGTCCAACGGGCATCGAAAATTTATGATCTGACAGCACAAACTCAAGCAGAGAACCTGCGGCAATGACACGAAGATTTGGTCGGTCTTCAAAGAAGTAACGAAGTGCTGCTAACGCGTTAGGGGTCGCTTGGATCTCATCAAGAAACAGTAACGTATTCTTGTCATCAAAATGCTGTTTGCAGATAGCCTCAATGGCCGGAACGATCGTGTCTAAATTTAACGACGCAAAAACTTGATCTAGCAACGGGTGGCGTTCAAGATTAATTTCCGCCAAACGAAGGCCTTGCTCCTTGGCAAATAACCTGACTAAGGTTGATTTTCCAACCTGCCGAGCTCCGCGAAGAATCACTGGCTTTCGTTTTTTTTCACTATTCCAATTATTTAGGTATGTTAGGTCTCTTGAAAGGATAAAACACCCCCTTATTTTCTCCATATATAAGATATAACAAGTGGTTGTTTTAGTCTAGCAGACCCCCTGAATATCTTTTTTTTACGGTGTAGTGCCGCAATAATCAATTAGCCTTGAAACACAAACCCCGACTCCGTAAAGAGCCAGATATTAGATGGTGGCATAGTGCGGCCAATGATGGCCGACCAATTTCCCGAACATTAGCGAATCAGTGATTAAAGGCTGAAATCAGCGTCTCGTAAGCTGCAGGAAATGGCTTGTTGCTTGTAATAAACACAACCCGAATCGTCTCGGGGGTGCTGTTGTGCGAGTGCAAATACTCGTAGGTCGTTGCATCAAACGCTACTGGTAGTATGTGCTCAAGGCTGTCTGCGGCCTTAAGGGCAGGCTCAATTTTTGAAAATTCAGGCATGGTCATGGTTGTGCTGGCCGGAGTTGACGTGTCGCATTTTGTGGTGCCTTGCTTTATGAAGCAGAAGGAGATGGAGTCTTTTTTGGGGTTGTGGGATCTGATGATCCAGCGTTGACCGTTGTGTTCCATGGAGCTGTCTGAAAACAGAGCCCAGCCCTCCGAATTAGGTCCTGCGGCGATCACCTGACGAGCAAATTCGTTTTGAAACTCTTCTTGAATTTTAGGCGGAGCTGCATTTTTTTTAGCTTGGCTATTGCTAGGTGCCGGGAGAACGGTTTTCGCTTTCCCTTTCGCTTTTTCAGTACTCGCCATTGGTGCGGATGTTCCACTGGTTGAGACACAAGAAAATAATCCCAAACAGACCACTAGGGCGCTCGAAAATCCGTGAACTAAATAACGCATATTTTGGTTTCCTTATTTACTATCGCAGTAGGTGATGTTGGTTATTTTTCGAGGGAATTTTGCCTTATCGGAGACAATGTCGACGTACTTGAACTTACGAGACCAGGCAGATTTTGCAAACTCCAGGGTCGACTCAAAGCGGCAATCTTCTTTGTTTTTTTCGCGATTGCGGGCACAAACAGGGATCATGCCGAGATCCGTTATGGTATCCATAAGTTTTGGTTCCGGCTCCAGCGTCCACGCACAATCTTTATAGCCTTCAGGGTCGCAGCTTGTCAAAGCTGCGAGTGCAAATACTGAGAGCACAAAAATTTTAAGTGACATTTGCAGCTTCCTTATTTGCGAGCCGTGCGGTTAGTATGCTGGTATAGTATGCCAAAGATTAAGGAAAACTTCGACCTCGGGAGTGAATTATTATTCGATTCAATGGTAATATTCAAATAATTGGCTTGCGGATGCAACATAAACGTAGTGGGCGGTATCGATGTCTGAAAAATTAGACCTACTGGCGAAGGTCGAACGAGAAATTCTGCGATTTGACCAGCTAATGCTGGATATTTCAAGTTCGTTCCTGGTCGAAACCCTCGCTCCTAGGGTGCATATTATCAAGCCTAAGCCTGCTCACAGGCCCCAGACGGCGCAAAGGCGAGACGTTAGGTTGACCTTGATGGCGATTGTCCATGGAGTGGAGGTGGCAGGTCTAGCGGTTCTTCTTGAGCTGCTAGAGGGATTGAAGGCTGGTCAGATACCGTTGGAGGTGCCGCTTGGAGTGGCCTTGGGCAACCTTCCTGCGACCCAAAAAGGTGTGCGTTTTGTCGACCGTGATTTAAATAGGTCTTTTGGTCGTGAGGCCGTTGAGTCAAGCGAGGATCGTCGAGCAGACGAGTTAGAGAAACTGCTTGGGAGGTCTGATCTGATGATTGATTTTCACCAAGTCCGATTGCAGATCGATCGTCCCTTCTGGATTTTTCCCTACAGTAAAAAAGGCTATCATTTTGCACGTGCGGTTGCGCCTGAGGTGTCCCTCATTACGCATTGGGGACGAGGATTTTCTCAAGAGGGCCAGTGTTCCGACGAGTGGCTCAACCATAACGGCGGAATCGGCGTGACCATGGAGCTCGGTCAAAATGGATTTGATCCTGCTCAAATTACACTTGGCTTCGGTGTGGTAAAAAAAGCGCTGGCCGTCGTCACAGGAGCTCACTTTGGACACCCGGAATCTCCATCGACCACGGCCCGAGCTCCCCTTTACACTTGGGGAGAAATCATTGCCTATCCGCCAACTGGGGGGCCGGTCCTTGATGCGGGGTGGCACAATTTTAAAATGGCGACAGCCGGTGGGCGTCTTGGAACATTTAACGGGCAAGACGTTTGTGCATCAGTTAGTGGGCCTGTTTTATTTCCAAAATATCCAGATCAGCCTACAAACGGCGTCTACGGAAATACGGCCCCTGCGGCGGAGCTCATCAGAATTTTAAAGGTGATCGACGAAAGTGATCTGCCTGCCGAAAAATAGCTGAAAAATAACTATAAAAAATAAGAATTAGCGTTTCAGGGCTCGTCGAATATCGCGATTTGAGTCACGCTCTTTATTACTTTCACGTTTGTCGTGAGCTTTTTTGCCCTTGGCTAACGCAATCTCAACTTTGACGCGCTGGCCGCATAAATATATTTTAGTGGCCACACAGGTCATCCCTTGAGATTCGACGGCCCGTTGAATTTTTACGATTTCTTTTTTGTGGAGAAGCAATTGCCGTGGGCGCTTATCAAAATGGTTCATGATATTGCCGTGGGTGTACGGGCTGATGTGCACATCTCGAAGGAGGGCGATATATCCGCTAATCTCCACCCAGCCGTCCGATAAATTACATTTTCCCGAACGAAGACTTTTGACCTCAGTGCCCGTTAACGCAATGCCAGCCTCCCACGATTCCCCTACGGTGTATTCGTGATAGGCCTTGCGGTTTGAGGCAATAATTTTAATTTCAGCTTCAGTCATAGTCCTAACTTTAGCGTAATCCGGCACGGAGCGCAAAAAAATTCTGTCTTTTTCAGGGGCTTCTGTTCAAAATAGCCTAAGAAGCTGGTGGGGCCCCAGCGGAGCCTTTTTTCGCTACACAGCTATGCAGATGTCGGGTATTTGGGGCAGAATTACCGAAGGTGTACCTGCAAAACCTGCAAGGCCGCCGGCGTGATGCCGCTGATACGACTGGCTTGGCCGAGATTTTCTGGCTTGAAACGAGTTAGCTTCTCACAGGCTTCAAACGAAAGTCCGGGAATGCCCTTATAGAGCATATCGTGGGGGATCAGCACTTTGTCGAGGAATTGACTATCCTTGATCGCTCGTTGCTCTCTTACGATGTAGCCTTCGTATTTTATTTCAATGGCGACTCGCCTCACAATGTGGCGCGGGTAGGATTGCAAATCGGTGACTAAATCTATGAACGAATCCACGTCGAAATCTGGGCGACGTAGCAGAACTTCTAGTTTTGTGCCGGAATTGTCGTTGCCAACAAATAATTCTTTTGGAAGGGAGACATCTCCAAACGTTTTAAGCTTTACGAACTGTGTCACTTCGCGTAACTGGCGCTGACGCTCAGAAAAAAGCAAATAATCGTGATCAGTCACAAGCCCCACGCTTCGTCCGAGATCGGTGAGGCGGGAGTCGGCGTTGTCTTCTCGCAGGTACAAGCGGTGTTCGGCCCTAGACGTAAACATACGGTAGGGCTCTTGAGTGCCCTTCGTGATGAGGTCGTCGATTAGTACGCCGATATAGGCTTCACTGCGACCGAGCACAAATTTTTCTTGGCCCAAAATTTTTCGAGCGGCGTTGATGCCTGCCATCAATCCTTGGGCTGCCGCTTCTTCGTAGCCGGTCGTGCCGTTGATTTGGCCGGCAAGAAAAAGGCCCGGGCATTTTTTTACTTCAAGTGAAGAACTTAGTTCGGTTGGGTCGACGTAATCGTATTCGATGGCATAGCCTGGGCGAATAATTTCAGCGTTCTCGAGGCCACGTACGGTGCGCACGAATTTTAGTTGTGCTTCGAGAGGCAGTGACGTGGAAAGTCCATTGGGATAGACCTCTACGGTGTCGTAGCCTTGGGGCTCTAGAAATATTTGGTGGCTGTCGCGGTCTGCAAATTTGACCACTTTGTCTTCAATGCTTGGACAATAACGCGGGCCAATGCCTTGAATGGTTCCACTATAAAGTGGCGACAGGTGCAAGTAATCGCGAATGACTTGGTGTGTCTCTGAATTGGTATGGGTCATATAACAAGGAATCAACGGCTGAGTAATTCGGTCGTTGGTAAAACTAAAAGGAATGATATCTTCGTCAGAATGTTGGATCTGTAAAATATCCCAATTAATAGTGCGCGCATCTAACCGTGGTGTCGTGCCTGTTTTTAGACGGCCAACTCGCAGCCCTGTGGCTTTAATAAATTCGGCGAGTCCGATGCTTGGAAGATCCCCAGCACGTCCGGCCGAGATGCGTTCCTGGCCAATATGAATCAGGCCATTGAGAAATGTTCCCGCACTGATCACAACCGCACCGGCGGTAAATTTACCAAAAAATTTTGTCTCTACTCCCACCACGCGGTCTAGGCCGTCACTCGTTTTCTCGATCAATAAACCTTCGACCGAGTCCTGACGAAGACTTAATCCTTTGGTGTTCTCTAATTTGTGTTTCATGTAACGACGGTAAAGATCCATATCGGCCTGGGCGCGAGAGGACCAAATAGCAGGTCCTTTTTTGCGATTCAGCACGCGGTATTGAATGCCGGTTTTGTCGATGGCCTTGCCCATCTCGCCGCCGAGGGCGTCGATCTCTTTGACAAGGTGACCTTTGGCGGTGCCTCCCACAGCTGGATTGCAACTCATAGCACCGATACGGTCCATGTTTTGGGTGATGATCAGAGTTTTAACGCCCATACGTGCCGCACTTAGAGCTGCTTCACAGCCCGCATGACCGCCGCCAATGACAATAACGTCGAAAACTTCCATCGCTTGTGAGGTCGTGGGTTTCACTGGGGTATTGGTGCTGGGTAAGCTCATAGGGAGAGTCGGCCTTTTTCTAGCAAGAAGACTATAATGTCAGCCTTATTTAATTGAAAGTGACGCTTAATTCAATAGAAAATAATTGGTTTCTAACGGGGGAGAAGGAGGAGGTGCCTGATCGCTTCTCTGGGTTGAAGGGCACCCTCAAAAACAATAATTGTACTTTATTTTCAGTCGGTTACACGTTTCTATGAAGAAAGTCCTTATTTTTTTTGAGCGGGTTCCGAGAAGTCCCCACGCCTCTCATGTCGAGAGTGCGCACAACTAATTTGGAGGATTGATCATGAAATTTTCGAAGAGAAGTCTTGCGGCAACAGCTGCCCTGATGGCGGTATCGTCGTCTTGTAGTAAAGGTAAGGGAATTGGTGGAATCTTTGGAAAAGAAGAAACCAAAACGACGGCGACATCTACTACTCCAGCGACAGTGTCGGACTTAGCGCTGGCTTCTGCGCTTTCAATTACGCTACCACCAGCGATGGTGACGTCTTCGGGGGGCTCGACGGCCTTGGCTTTGTCTAGTCTTTCTTTGACTGGTGAGAAATCTCGTGAAGCCTGTCACACAATGGAAGAGACGGACCGGGTTTTAGATCAATTGTCTATGATTAGTTCAATGTTTTGTCACTTCGAAGCCGAGTCAGCCAATTTGAAATTTGGAACGAAGTATACCATTGTCATGTCGGGCGGTGGCGGTGGCGGTGGCGGTGGCGGTGGCGGTGGCGGTGGCGGTGGCGGTGGCGGTGGCGGCGGTGAGGGAGCGCCTCCACCCCCAGGCGGTGCGCCTTTGACGACTGCCGATCAAAACATGCAGCTTTGGATCGACAATAGTGCTTCCGACTACTTGCATGTGTACATGTGCAATGAAGGAAAGCTTCAACAACATATTAAAGTGGCCACAGCTTCCGCTTCTGGTAAGACAAAGGGATCGATGACGGCCGCTTTTGATATGGGGGGCACATCAGGTGGGGTGAATCTAGATTTCGATCTTACGACACCTGGCACGAAACTAGTAAAAGCCAGCATGAAGTTCACGATGACGGGAGCGGTATCGGGCTCGTTCAGTAATTACTCTGACATCTCATTATTAGATACCGGTGTTAGTACCATCAAAATGTCCAAAAATGGAACATTTATGGGACAATCACACGGAGATCGTTCCATGCTGATTTTTAACGGAACATTAGGTCAGGTTGTCTTCAAGGCCTCTGATTTTTCGACCGTTTCGACCTACGGAGCCGACGGTAACACAGTTGCCGACTCACTTGCGACTGCTGACGTAACTGTTGATCCGGCCAACTTGCCTGCTGAGCTTGGCGACGATTTCGCGCCAGCGGCACCAACTGGATGGGATTGTGTGACAACGGAGACATTGAAACTAGATCCGTCTACTGGCGCAGCACACCAGGCCTGTGAGACTGATCATTCCGTTTCGTTTTCAGATTGTGACGGCCCAGGATTTGGTCGCGGGGAACATCACGACGTTCCCGACAAAGAGCCAACCAATAAGCCAGAAGGCATGACTGATCCTGCAGAACATCCATAATCGCAAGGTCAAAAGTCGTCAAATGACTTATTGAAAAAAAAGAGCCCCCATCATGGGGGCTCTTTGCATGGTCGATCATTTGGCCTCGTCTACTGCTAAGACTACCAGCCGCGGCGCGGGTAGTAGTAGTAGCTGTAACCGTGGCAAGAATAGTTTCCATAGTTGAATGGCTGGTAGGTATTGTAATAGCGAGGGGTGCCGTAAGAATACTGATGTCCATAGTTACTGTAAATAGGGCGGTAGTTGTTGTAGCAAGAATTTTGGTTGTAGTTATTGTTGTTCCATCCAGAATAGCTATTATTCCATTGGTTCCAACCGTAATGGCTTGTTGAGCTATCGGAATCAGTGCTGCTATCCAAAAGTGGAGCCGTCGTCATGTCAAGGCCGCTGTTCCATGCTGTAGGAAGAGCCGCTAGTGTCGCGGCATCAACGCTGCTGGTAACGCGCATTTCTGCTGCTGAAGAGAGTTCGTGGCCCTCTGCGTCGACAGGAACGCGAATCATTACGCCGCCGGAATTTTCGACGGCAGAGGTCATGGTACTTGAGTCCATGGCGCTCGAATCACCGTCAGCAAAAATCTGGGTCGTAGTTAGTGCGGCTGCTGCCATCATTGAGGCGAAAATCATTTTAGAAATTTTCATATTTATTTTTCCTTTTAATAAGTTGTGACCATGCACGACAGAAAATACTCCCAGTTAATTGGGGGCGCAATTGGATTGGTAGCAGGTTCGAAAAGTTGTGCGACAAAATGGCCAGAAGTATTGGTCTATCTTCTGAAAGCTGTTTGCTCAAAACTCCGCATGTGTTCTTCCATTCTTGACATGGATAATTGTGTTGATTGCTGAACATCCAGTGGAAGCGTGGCGATCGCACGCAACAGGTGAGCCTGGCCGTTTTTAAGGCCTAAATAGCCATTATATAGGATCCACGTATTATAATTTGTGGCCAGCCCGCGGCTGCCTGCCGATTGAAACTCATTCCATTGCTGAACGTGACTGTTGAGGCACTCCTGCAAAAAGGAGATGGCCGAATCAAATTGTGAAGAGCCAGATCTTTGTGCGATGGCTCGCAGATCACTGGCGTCGAAATTGAAATCACGGTTGGTTTGATGAATGGTAGCCATCTTATTCCAGAGGCCAGATCCGATGTCCATTTCCGTAAAAGACCGCGGCGGTTGCGGTTGCGGTTGCGGTTGCGGTTGCGGTTGCGGTTGCGGTTGCGGTTGCGGTTGCGGTTGCGGTTGCGGTTGCGGTTGCGGTTGCGGTTGCGG
>CAMDKS010000013.1 GCA_945900755.1 Bdellovibrio sp. ZAP7 | reverse complement strand
CAGGGCAACCACTCTACCAAAAATGGTTCAACGGAATTTGCGAGAGGTTTCATCGAAGTCTCAAATCAGAGGTGTTAAACAGAGTTGTCCCCCTGGACGTTGCTGGTATACGACGATTGTCCATTTGCTATCAGGAATATTTTAACGGGCGCCGTCCGCACCAAGGAATCAACGGTAAAACACCGACTCAAGTCATCCAGTTAGAAAGTCGACAGACCCTAATTCCCGTGATTCGATACTCCAAGACGCCTGAAGTGGACGGTCTTATCACCAGTTTTAAGCGGACAGCATAATAAAGCGGTAGTACAACAAGGCAATGCTTCAAGAGGCAGAGATCTTAAAAACAAGTTCGGCGCAAATCTTTAAGTTCAACCAACAAGCCGTGGATAAATTTACAAAGTCGACACCGATCCTTAAGGATGCTCTCAGAGCTCGAATGATATCGCAATACATTAAAAAGAATATCACGGCTCTAGAGCAAGCTACGGCAAATGAATTTCTCAGCCCGCGTAAAATTATACACCACAGACCAAATCAATAAAGATTGTAGAGAAATGGCTGACGTGAATTCTCGGTTTACCGGATTTTCTCAACCCACAATCGCGCAGTATTTAAAGTCTCAAAGTACTTTCCGACTTAATGCGGCAAAGAGAATATGCACGGTCGAAGCTAGTTCAGCAACGAATTGCACGCTCTATCAAGAATTGTCACGAATTCCACCGGAAAGAATTGCAGGCATGTCAACGGATGGACTGAAGTCCCTTGAGCAAGCTTTCGATTGGATGGAGTCGGGAAATAGCAGCAGTCTTTTGTCGGCGGAAATCCCGCGCCGTTAAGAGGCAGCTTTTGACGAATTTCAATGGGTGTAAACGATCGCTCAATCTGGGCGGCAGACTTAAATCCAATAACGAAAATATTATTGAAGTCCTACGGGCACAAAGTTCCCGATGTGCTGATGTCCGGAAATCATCAGGCCATTGCTAAATGGCGTCGAGAAGAATCCATTAGAATGACCCAAAAACTTAGGCCCGATTTGTTGTAAGTCTGAGCGAATTTTCAGATTTGCTCACCAAAGGCTATGTGCGAAATCGATTTAGGATGAATCCTATTGTGCCTATGGTACTGGCCATATAAAAACAGCCTTCACTACTGTAGCGATAGACCGCTGCACCGACGATGGGTGCAAGCAAAACCATAAGGCCACGAAGAAAATAGTAGAAGCCGACTCCTGAGGCTTGATTATTGATCGGCAGTAAATTTGTGATTAATGCTTTGCGAGCAGGCTCGCCAATTTCTCGTAGTCCAGCAACCGCGAAGGCAAAAACAGCCGTATAAAATGAACTGGAATAGGCGATGGCTAGGGGGAAAATGGCAAACATAAAAAAGGTCGTTTGCACGAGACTTGCGGTTTCCTTGCCTTTGGACCAAAGGCCCACGGGAATATAGAGTGCAATGGAAACTCCCATTTGAATGGCAATCAAGATCCCAAATTGCGTCGCAGATAACCCTAGTTTCATTGTAATATGGACGACCAACAAATTTCGTACGAGTCCATCACACCACCTAGCCAAGACGTCACTCACTAATAGTGAACGAAGTCTGGGATCCAGTGACTTAAAGCGTGTCGGCATGTGAAAAATATCGGCGATAATACTCTTAGACTCAGGACTCAAGGCAGTAGATTCTGGGAGCTTAGGGGTGAAGAATTTGGCGGTAAAAATACACCCGATACCCGCAACTAGCATGCTTATGGCAACGCCAATGCGTGTTCCTCCTTGTATCCCAGAGCGTTCAATCAACCAGCCGCCAAGGATCGGTCCGATGACAATAGGAATTCTTCTGATAATGGATTGAATCGCAAAAGCCCAGGGCAGGTCTTTTGGAGTCACATTTTTGCCGAGCACAGAGAAGGTCGCGGGCAGGGAAAGACTGCTCCACGCTGTAGTGGCTAAGGCGCCGAGAATTAATAGGGGGGGTGGGACGTCGCACAGGAGCAATGTGGCACCGGCAATGAAAAAGGCGGTAAAGATAATTAAACTTTTCCGCTCACCGTGCCGAGCTGTAATCGTACTGCCTGTATAAGCGAAGAGGCACTCGCCAAAATCTTTAAGGCTGCCAAACAAGCCCACTTGTTCAAGTGAACCACCGGCGGCCAATAGAAATTTTGGAAAATATCTGACCCAAAGCTCCTCGCCAAGTGCCATGAGCGTGGTCACACCGAAAAGGGCCTTTACGTCTCGTTGCCGAAGGCTCATTACTTCTCGCTTAGAAATTTGCAGTGCGCATAGAGTGCGTCGTAAACCGGAAATTGAATCGCTTGATTATGAAAATCATCAGTCGATATGCGTCTAAAACCATCGGCAATGGCCTCCAGTCCATAGCCTTCAGCGGCCCAGTCTTTATTGCCGGTGTCGGCAGAGCGAACAATTTTAGCCAAGTGCGCGAGGGCAGGATCTGTTAATTTGAAATTCTTGATTAACGCGTCAAAAGAGCATTCGTCGCCATGATGGCCCATGACACATTTTGGCACGTCGTAAACATATCCATTTTTTCCTAAAGCTAGCGTTAGTGCCGACCAATCCGTATCGGCAGGCCAATACTCAAACACCGCTTTATCGTCGATAAATTTCTTTATCAGCCACGGGCATGCAATCCGATCCACTTTCGCATTTTCTCGGGTAATCCATTTCATAATTTCGCTCCCTAACGCATCTGTTGGTAGTAAGTCGAATCATTTTGACATAATGTTGGAAAAAGTGGAGCGAAATCGCTTTGTGACGAAAGAAATTAACCTAAAGGAGCAAGCCAGATGGCCACAACTACAAAAACCAAAAAAAAGTCAGTTAAAAAGGCCGTTAAAAAGGCCGTTAAGAAGGCCGTTAAGAAGGCCGTTAAGAAGGTAGTTAAGAAGGTTGTTAAGAAGCCTGTTAAAAAAACGACTAAGAAATCCCCCAAATCCACAGCTACGAGCGGCATGCCGGTAGTCGGCCAACTTGCCCCAGAATTTGCGCTAAGAAGTGATACCGCAGGTGTCGTTAGTTTGTCTAAGTACCGCGGCAAAAATATTGTTCTGTATTTCTATCCCAAGGACAACACCCCAGGCTGCACTCGGCAGGCCTGTTCCTTTCATGAAAACGAACGCCAACTTTCACAAAAAGATGCCATCGTAATAGGTGTTAGTCCTGATGATGTTGCTAGCCACGGAAAGTTTCGCCTCAAATATGGATTTGACTTCGTGCTCATTTCTGACGAAGGCCATAAGCTCGCCAACGAATATGGCGTATGGGTCGAGAAAAATAATTACGGGAAAAAATATATGGGCGTACAACGAGCCACGTTTCTTATAGATCGTCATGGATGCGTCGCCTACGTTTGGCCCAAAGTCTCTGTCGATGGGCACACGGAAGAGGTGCTGGCACAGTTGGATCGCCTCTAGACCTATAGATCGTGGCAGAATTCACATGGCGCGAATCAGCCTAAGGACAGCTTGAGCGGACCTCGGCTGATTTGTTTGTATTTCAGCACAAAGGCGAGTGACTTCGTCCTTGACGCTGTCACCGCTGTGAGGCGGCACCTTCGGTGGACTCATCGAGGTCGAAAGGGGCTTCATCAATTCAGTTGCTAGGCCTGCGGCACGGGCCATACAAGGTAAGATTAAACCCATTCTTGCGAGGCGTTTTGTGGTGGGTGGGGCTAGTGTTTTGATGAGTTTAATGAGTTTCAATTGATCTCCCTGGCCGCTTGTATTATGGAGTGATTGCAAAAATCCCTGCCATAATGCCAATTTTGTCGAGAATGAAAGTGATTTTGTTTCGTCGTAGATTTTAAACCTTTGTGTGGGCATGGTCAGGCGCAGGCGCCACGGAATGCTGGACGAGGACTGTTGTGGGTCGAGGCTCTGACTTGTTGTTTTGGGCGCGCGATAATCGTCTCGCATGAGCCAAAGTTCAAGATTGTTTTCAAACCTCAAATCGAGAGCACGAGCCGTCAATTCATCTGCGGTCGGGCATCGCCATAGAGGGTTAGGAAGGTCATCAAGCTCTCCGTAACGGTCGTACAATGCCACCGGTCGTAGGCCTGAAGATTGAATGGTGGAGAACCAAGTTTTGATGCTGGCTCGTGACTCCCACGGGTGGAGAAACGTGTCGGCAAACCGCGAATTATTGTCCAACGAAGATGGGCCCATTTGTGCAAGGCGATGGCTGAGGCGGGGCGACAGGCGAGCGATTTTCTTGAGGAGAGTTCGTGCGATTCCTAGGTCGCGGTCGGAATTAAAATGTAAGTTCAATTGGACGAAGGCCCGGTTGATGTCCCAAATCCAGTCTCGCACATGACGATTATAAACCATGATCCTGACGATGCCATTTGGGCTTAAACGCTGCTGAAGAAGGTCTAAAGTCGTTTTAAAGGATGGAATATGATGCAATACTCCGTACGCTTCTGCGTGATCAATCATCATCTGGTCAAAAGGATGCTCGGCAAGAAGGTGGTTAATATCAGCTTGATGATAGGTCACCTTTTTTCCAAGGAGGGCCGTTCTGAACTTGGCTCGGCTTAGACTTCGTTGACTGAGGTCGACACAATGTAGATTAGTTACGGCCGGCTCCCACTGCCTAAGAATGTAAGGCAGTATTTCACCAGATCCAATGCTTAAAAAATTGTGAGGAACGGTCAAATCACGAGCGTGTCCAAGTAACAGCTGGGACGAGAATTGAGAGCTTCCCAAATATCCGTCCTGCCACAGTGGTTTTGCCCAAAGGGGATAATGAGGGTAGGGGCGCCTCTCATAGAGAGCTTGTACTTGTGATACATTTGCAAACATAAAGGGGTACTTTCGAGTCATGTCAATTTCGGGCTACTTCCTTGCGGGCGATTTCGAAACAACTTCTTCGTCAAATTCCTTTTCGGTAAAATCACCTTGGCTAGTGGCTGTATTATTGGAGTTTGCATTTTTCTCATTGGGTATTGCGGCAACAAGCTTTGAACTCGTTTTGAGCTTTTTAGCTAAGATGGCGACGTTTGCCCTCGCATCGTCGTATTTAGGGTCAAGTCGCGCAGCTTTCTCAAAACACTCAAGGGCGTCAAAGTCTCGCTGCCAGCGGAAGTATCCGATACCCAGATTGTAAACTAGCCGAGAAAGGAGGAAGGCATCTTCCTCCACAGATCGCATCGCAACCTGATAGAGTTTTTTACCAATTTCATATCGGCCTTGACGCATGGAAAGAATCGCTGCGGAATTAAATAGGGAAGCTGTTTCTCGCGGGCTCGACACGTCGCGCATAAAATCAAGGGCCTCGTTGACATCACCGTCAAGAAGGGCACACTCTCCAAGGCCAAGGCTTGCTTCGCGTGAGGTGTCATCTAGTTTTAGGGCTGCGTCGAATTGAGTGCGTGCCTCGGTGACTTTGTCAATTTTAAGAAATGACTTAGCAAGATTCACAAGGCGATCCACATTCATCGGATTCAATATATTGGCCCGTTTAAAAACTTCAATGGCCTCTGGATAGCGGCCCTGTTTCATGAGAACACGCCCAAATAGGCCGAGAGCTCGCGGATAGCCAGGCTCGATATCGGAAAGTTGCTTGGCGATCGGGGCGGCATCCGCCCAGTTGTTGAGATGAATTAGATTTTCAACCAGCTCGGCCGTGAGACGTTGATTTTCGGGGTATTGATCGTGAAGAGTTCGTAGGGTGGTTAACGATTGCTTCCAATCTCCCATCTGTCGGCTGGAAGCCGCCATCTGGAGTCCTTGCTTAAGGCCGGGGGGCAGAAGGCGATCATTGAGCAATGACTCGACATGGAGGCTTATTTTTTGACGGGTTAGCTCCCCACTATGAATCCGTTGAACGTCATACTCCGCTGCGGTGCCGACGATGACCTCCGAAAGATTGATGCAGATCAGCATCACCGGTCGAAAGGTGATTTCGCCGCTGCGACTAATTTGAGAGAGGATTTTTACCACATCCTGTTGGCCATTTTCCCAATCAATAATGATCGGTGCATTCTTGTGTTGCGCGAGGTGACTGGACGTTTGTGCTGCGGTGTCACCGATCAAAAAATTGGTGATACCAAATTTTTTAAATTCGTCTCGAAGGATGGTTTTAACATTTGATCGAGCTATAAACAAAATCACTTCGATGTTGTTTGATGGCAATTTTTTATCGGATTTAGCCATGGATGCCTCAGTATTTGTGTTGCCGGTCATTGGAGCCTGGGGGGGTGAATTCAGGGGGACTGCCATTATTATAGCAAGCATTCAATACGATTGGCAAAAATATACCTTAAGGATCGAAAATGAATGGATGCACGATGGCCCCTAGAAACGTAAGATGTTCAATCAATAAGGCTTGCAAACGGGGAGGTAACAGAGGTTGACAGGCAAATCAGGTAAAGAAACCTTATACAACAGTGAGCGAGCCGCTTGGCTGGCTGGCGAAATAGTGCGCCATAAGCGATTATATTTTGCAGGATCCCCTGAAATATCTGATGTCGCTTACGATCAACTTGAAGCTGAATTGATGAAATGGGCGCCACAGCACCCCGTGCTTGCCATGGTTGGTGGTCAAGAGGCTGAGTCAGGAAACGCGAAAGTCACCCATGACCCCCCCATGCTTTCACTAGACAAAACATACGACCTCAAAGATTTGCATCGTTGGGCTGAGGGCAAAGAGGTACTCGGTACCCTTAAGGTTGATGGCACGAGCATGTCTCTCGTCTATCGTGGAAGTAAATTTTCGTTAGCTAAAACTCGGGGTAATGGGCGTGAGGGCGAAGATGTTACCAGCAAATTGAAGTGGGTGGCAGAGGCCATTCCGAGTGTGACTGAGACATCAGACTTCGAAGTAAGAGGCGAGTTGTGCTGCAGTGAGTCTAACTTTGTAAAGCTCGCTGACGAGATGGTTTCCCTTGGTCTAGATCGACCGTCAAGTCCGCGTAATATAGTGGCCGGAATTTTGGGCCGAAAAAGTCATGGGGAGTTGGCTCGTCATTTTAATTTTTTCGCCTTTGACGTTCTTGGATTAACCGGATTTAAATCGGAAATTCAAAAAATTGAGTGGCTGGGAAAAAATGGCTTTCAATTGCCTGAACCTCGACTACTGAAGTCGTCTAAGGAGATAGACGACTATCTCACTCATGTCAAAGCTGTGATGGCAGAAGATGAGATTGGTTGTGACGGTGCGGTGTTTAGTTTCAATAGCCTATCTCTTCACGATGAGTTGGGAGTGACCTCACACCACCCTCGTTTCAAAATTAGTTTTAAGTGGCAGGGTGAAACGGCCCGTTCTAACATAGTTCGGATAGACTGGGCGACCTCGCGTCTCGGCATCGTGACGCCTGTTGCTGTTATAGCTCCAGTGGATCTTAGTGGAGCTACGATTACCAATGTTACGCTGCATAATGCCGCTCATGTTCGACTCTTTAATTTGAAATCAGGAGATGTCATAGAAATTGTTCGGTCAGGTGAGGTCATCCCCAAGTTTTTGAGCGTGGTGACTCCAGGTCCAGGAGAATTTGAATGGCCGAAAGCCTGTCCAAGCTGTGGTTCAGAGCTGATTGGTGACGATATTCGCTTAAAGTGTTTGAACCAAGGATCTTGTTTAGCCCAGCAATCGGGATCCATTCTCAATTGGATTCGGGCCGTCAACATTGATGACCTAAGTGATAAGCGGCTGCAAGCCATGATGGAGTTGCATTTAGTTAAGGTGTGCTCGGATCTTTATAAATTGACGGTGAAAGATTTGATGACGTTGCCATCGACCAAAGAGACCATGGCGCAAAAACTATTTGCTAATATTCAAAAATCAAAAGATGTTCCGATGGCGCAGTTTCTAAATGGCCTCGGCATTGAAGGTTCTGGCCAAACGACTTGGGAAAAACTTCTAGAAGCCTTCCCATCTCTGGAAAAAATTCGCTCAGCGACTAGCGAACAAATTGCCGCGGTCGACGGCTTTGCGGACAAATCGGCTCAGCAAATTGTTACTGGTTTGGTTCGCCACTCTAAGCTTATCGACCAACTACTTGACGTCGGCGTGAAGCCGGTACTTCCCGAAATTGAAGCAGGGCGTCCGCGTCCACTTGAGTCAATGATTTTTGTGATTACCGGCGAACTTGAACGTCCTCGTAAGGAGGTCGAAGAAATGATTAAGCGGGCAGGTGGTCGCGTGGGTTCTTCAGTGTCGAAGACCACCAGCGTGCTGATCACCAATGAGACGGAATCGGGATCTAGTAAAATGGTTAAGGCTAAAGCCCTTGGACTTGAGATCTGGACTGAGGACACGCTGGTTACGAAAATTACAAGTCAAAATATAGATCGTGTTTAGGTTTTGTGAGTCTTTCGACTGCGGTCGTTGAATGGGAGGAGTAAGAGCCATGACAGATGTGACTAAATATATGAAATTTGAAGAGGCAATGGCAGAGCTTGAGCAAGGTCTGCCACCTGCCGAGGGTGCAGGATTTTTGGGTGTAAATATTCACCCTGACGACGCAAAGCTGGTGATGATCCCGGTGTCTTGGGAGGCAACCACGTCCTACGGTGGCGGCACGTCTAATGGGCCAGAGGTAGTCGTGGCAGCGAGTCACCAGCTTGATATGGAAGACGCCGCATTTGGAAAAGCATTTCGTGCGGGCATTGTATCTTTACCCGAAGATCCTGTGATTCATTCGTTAAATGAGAAGGCCAAAGCTGCGGCTCAAAAGGTCATCTTGGCTTGTGAAAAACGTACTTCGGCAACGGACGATCTTAGATTTGTAAACGAGTGCAGTGTTAAAATTAATGACTCCGTTTATAAATCGGCCAAATACTGGCTTGCAAAAGGTAAATTTGTGGGACTCGTAGGCGGAGATCATTCTTCGCCGCAGGGGCTTATTCAAGCCTTGGCTGAGACGGTGCCGAGCGGGTTTGGGATTTTGCACTTTGATGCACATCACGACTTTAGAAACGCCTATGAAGGATTTCAATATAGCCACGCCTCTATTTTTTACAATGTTATGACCGCCTATCCACAGGTCACGAAGATCACGCAGGTCGGAATTCGGGACTATAGTCGAGACGAACGAGAGTTTATGCAAAATCTCGGACCCCGTGGCGATTGCTTCTATGGTCGAGACCTGTTTCGCAGGAAGGCTGAAGGAGAAACGTTTAAATCTGTGGCCTCATCGATTGTGGCGACGCTTCCAGATAATGTCTACGTCTCTTTTGATATTGATGGTTTAGACCCGTCCTATTGCCCATCAACCGGTACGCCGGTACCGGGCGGTTTGTCGTTTGAGGAGGCCTGTTATATTCTTGAAGCGTTGGCTGCAAGTGGACGCCGCATCGTGGGCTTTGACCTGTCAGAGGTGGCCCCTGCGGCTGACGGAGGCGAATGGGATGCAAACGTGGGCGCTAGGCTTCTCTACAAGCTTTGCGGCAGCCTCCTTCGCTCCCAAAAACTTTGCTGAGTGAAGTGTGCGCGGACCCAAAGGTGTTTGGGACGAGTGTAGTTCCGGGGGATGAATGAAATCAAAATTTAGTAAATTATTATGGCTGTTGCTTCCTATGACTGGGTTTGCGGTGTGGGCCTATTATCCAAATATAATCACCAGTGATAGTGGGCTAGTGTTTAAAATTGAAGGCGCGATCGATTCGAGCCTGAATTTTCGGGATGCCGGTGCAAGTATTAATGAATGCGCAGGGAGAAAACTGCTGCCGGAAGGAAAAATCTATAGAGCCTCCGGATTTTTCTCAGGATGGTCTTGCGACAAAGTAGGAAATCCTGACGTCATCTATTCCCTGAACGGGTCCCTTGACAGTGGCAGGCGCTTTTATTGTCGAGGGCGGGACGGATATAAAATAGGAGTTACCTATCAACGCGAAGAATTAAACGACCTTGAGTTCCTAGAGACATGGAACAATCGTCCAGAAATGGTTGACGCAGTTTGCCATTTCTTGAAGAATGAAATCACAAACCTAGCAAACGACAAAACGAGTCTATTTCATTGTGATGCTGGCCGTGACCGAACAGGTGCCGTGATTGCGTTGTTGGCGGCTTATGAACTTGAAATGGATGGCAATCTGTCAGAGGAAGAAATAGCCGCCATCGAATGTGATTACCGGAAGTCTTCGTCCCTAAAGTCTCAAAAATATGGCCGCATTCAAAAATTCCTTCAGGGAATTAAATCGCCTAGCGGAGTCAGGAAATTCTTAGAATTGAAGTGCGGTGGGCCAATTTGACTTGGGTTGAAGGGCGTGAAATAATCACAGAAGATTTTTAGACGTCTCTAACCTGTTTTGGAGCATTGCCGTCACATGGCTGAAGATAAAACCATCCTTGCTGACTCAGTACACTCTACGTCAGTTCCCTCGAATGAACGGTATCCTCCATGTTTGGTGCAGTATAGCGGAGATGAATTAGGCCGACGATTTCTTTTAGACCAACCTGAATTGATTGCTGGTCGAACCCCGCCAGCCCTGATCCTTATTAATCATGTCACGGTTTCAAAGCAGCATGCGAGATTTCGGGTGCGCGGCGATTCTATTGCGGTAGAAGACCTCGGCGCCACGAATGGGACATTTGTGAATGATAAAAAGATTGGATCAACTCCGGTGCTAATCAAGGACGGAGATGTCGTGCGGCTCGGTAAGGTGCTGTTTAAGTACTTTGCTAAGGGGAATTTGGAGAACGCCTTTCACGATAAAATAATTAGTATGGCTACAATTGACGCTGGAACACAGGTTTACAATAAGAAATATGTGATGCAAGCACTCGACTCAGAGTTCACAATAAGTCGAAACTACAACCGAAAATTGTCTGTTATTTTCTACGACCTTGATTTCTTCAAAAAAGTTAATGACACCTATGGTCACAATGCTGGTGATTACATTCTTAAGGAAGCTGCAAAGGTCGCAAAAAACACTTTGCGACGGTCCGACATACTTGGTCGTGTTGGCGGAGAGGAATTTTTAGTTGTGCTCCCAGATACAGACAGCAACACTGCCGTCGATCTTGCGGAACGAATTAGAAAAGCGGTGTCGAGTTTTCCATTTGAGGTTAACAAAAAAAAGGTTCAGCAAACGATTTCTTTAGGGGTTTCCCAGCTGTCCGCTAATATGAAAAGTTCCCTCGAACTGCTTGAGTCGGCAGATAAAAAATTATATGAGTCAAAAAATAGTGGACGTAATAAAGTTACGTTTTGAAGCAACTTCATCGGCCGAATTTTGAAACGTAATCAAAAACCCCAGGTTGAACGGGTGTTCAGCCTAGGGTTTTATTTGCAACAGAAGCTAGTTAGTACTTGTAGGCGTCTTGCTTGTAGGGACCTTCGACCTTAACATTGATGTACTTGGCTTGTTGAGCCGTCAATTGAGTCATGACGCCTGCAAAACCTTCAACCATGTTACGGGCCACTTCTTCGTCCAATTTTTTTGGTAGTACGCGAACAAAAATTGGCTCAGATTTTTTATCGGCCCATTTCGCAGCATATAAGTGCATCTGCGCTAGAACTTGGTTTGCGAACGAGCCGTCCATAATTCGTGATGGGTGGCCGGTTGCGTTGCCAAGGTTTACGAGGCGACCTTCGGAAAGCAAAATGATGAAGTTCGAAGCGTCTTTGTTATCACGGTGAATTTTGTGAACTTGTGGCTTAACTTCTTCCCACTCAAATTTTTCGCGGAGGAACTTGGTGTCGATTTCACTGTCAAAGTGCCCAATGTTACAAACTACAGCCGCATTCTTGACGTGTGATAGCATGAAGCGGTCACAAACATCGACGTTGCCAGTGGTGGTAACGATCAGGTCTAGTGTGCCCATCAGTGCTTTGTCGACGCCGTCTTCTTTTCCTGTATTGATTCCGTTTTTGTATGGTGAAACAACTTCGTAGCCGTCCATACACGCTTGCATAGCGCAGATAGGATCGATTTCAGAAATTTTTACGATCATGCCTTCTTGACGAAGGCTTTGAGCGGAGCCCTTACCCACGTCGCCGTAACCGATAACCAGTGCTTTTTTGCCGGCCATTAGCATGTCAGTGCCGCGTTTGATCGCGTCGTTGAGGCTGTGTCGACATCCGTACTTGTTGTCATTTTTTGATTTGGTAACAGAGTCGTTGACGTTAATAGCAGGAACTTTAAGAGTTCCTTCAACCATCATTTCCACAAGGCGGTGAACGCCAGTGGTGGTTTCTTCCGTAATGCCGTGAATCTTATCGAGCATTTTTGGATATTTGTGGTGAACCATTTCAGTTAGGTCGCCGCCATCGTCCAAAATCATGTTGCAATCCCAAGGCTGGCCATCCTTAAGAATGGTTTGCTCAATACACCAGCTAGCTTCTTCGTTGGTTTGGCCTTTCCAAGCATAAACCGCTACGCCAGCTTTTGCGATAGCAGCGGCTGCGTGATCTTGGGTCGAGAAGATGTTACATGAAGACCAGCGAACTTCTGCGCCAAGATCAACGAGAGTTTCAATTAAAACGGCAGTCTGGATTGTCATGTGAATGCAACCAATGACCTTGGCGCCTTTTAAAGGCTTTGCAGCACTGTGCTTGCGGCGTAGGCCCATAAGTGCGGGCATCTCAACCTCTGCAAGGATAATTTCTCTGCGACCGAAATCGGCGAGGCTCATGTCCGCTACTTTGTAATCATGTTTTGACATCTGTTTTTTCCTTCTAATTATGCTGTTAAAAAGCGTTAATAAATTCTTCATTGACCCTAATATTTTCTAAACAGCTTCAGCTGAATCTGAAAGCCATTCTTCAAACCTAAATAAAGACTTTGCTCTACGTTAAACCCCGCACTCGCAGCCCACTCATCAACATCTTTTGGATCAAAGCCAAGCCAAACATCGCCACACGATTCTCTAGCCCATTCTTGATTGTGAGAGCAAAGATCGGCTATAAGCAAAAAACCGCCAACCTGAAGTATGTCCCCTAATTTCTTAAGAGCCTGCTGTGGAGAGGGCATATGGTGCAATACCATATTTAATACCACCGCATCAAACGATTCTTGCGTGCTAATCTTGTAGGCGTCGAGGGAGCGATTAACAAATTGAATATTATCACTGCGTCGAGTTGAGCGACTTTTTGCGAGCTTCAACATTTCCCCAGAATTATCGAGGGCGACGATTTTGTCAAAACGCTTGGCTAGCTCGTCAAGGAAGAGGCCCTGCCCTGGCCCAACTTCCAAAACCTGACTTTTTCTTGGCAGTTGCATCACGTCGAGCAACTCAAGAAGATTGCCTAAATACTGCCCCAGATCGCACAGCATCCCCTGATTTTCTGCGAATTTTTCAACATTTCGGTCGAAATAGTTGCGCGACTGCAGCGACCTTTCGTCGTAGACTTCCGAGATCCTTTTACTGTAGTCGTCAGGCAGAGAAATCTCGTCAATCGCGGTGTAAAGACTGGATTGTAGTCGACTTTGTGATTCACTATCGAGAAGTAGAGCTCGCCGATAAAATATGGAATTACCTTGGCGACGCGTGACCAAGAGACCACATTTTGCAAGAATTTTTAAATGATGACTCATTCCTGGTTGCGGTACACCTAAAATCGAAGCGAGCTCTTGCACGCCAAAAGACTCCTTGCTTAGCACTCTTACGATATCAATGCGCAGGGGATCTGAGGACGCCTTGCACATCGCAGCTAACGCAGAGGATGCGGCAAAGCCATCTGCACTTGATGCCTGGGTAGATTTTGATTGAGTACTTGCCACTTCTAAATCCTTAGTACAAAGGAAAGCTATTCAGGTGATATCCTAAGCAATATTAATATTTTTGTATATAGATATATTTGAATATACTCAACCTGATGATATTGCTCATTTAAATGCGTCAAATATCCGCGTCTGACTTTTTATCGACTTTTGTCTTTATATTGGTATATTTATATAACTATGAGAATGCCACCCCGTTTACAGCCATTGTTAGATGCCAACTTGATCGAAGACGTTGTCGGTCAACTTAAGAGCGGCAAAGAAGCCGAAGTGTATGTTGTATTGTCTAATGGCGAATATCGCTGCGCTAAAGTTTATAAAGAAGCCAACAATCGGTCGTTTAAAAATGCGTCTCAGTACACAGAGGGTCGAAAATCTCGTAACTCTCGTGATGCACGCGCCAAAAATAGTGGTAGTCGCCATGGACGCGAAGAACGCGAATCGGATTGGCAAAGTACTGAAGTTGAAGCCCTCACAATGCTTGCAGCAGCAGGCGTTCGGGTGCCGAAAACTTACGACTACTATGAGGGTGTCATCCTGCTTGAAATGATTGTTGACTCCGAAGGGCAAGCAGCTCCGAGGCTTAACGATGTGACGTTGACCAAAGAAAAAGCCCGAGAGTGCCACACAATAATCATGCGGCAAGTTGTTTTGATGCTGTGTGCTGGATACGTCCATGGGGATTTATCGGAATTTAATATTCTTATGGCCCACGACGGTCCTGTGATTATCGATCTTCCTCAGGCCATCCAATCAACAGCTAACAATGCCTTTCGATTGTTTGAACGTGATCTAGTGCAGCTGGCTGCCTATTTTAGCCGATTTGCTCCAGAGATTGCGTCAAGTGATTATGCGCATGAGATTTGGAAGCTTTATGAAAACGGAAAACTAAAGCCTGATTCTAAATTAACGGGCTATTTTCAACACAGTACCAAAAAAGCGGATGTTCGCGGCATGATTGACGAAATTAAAGCGGTCGAAGAAGAAGAGTTGATCAAACGCGGTGTCATTAAAAAACCTTACGATAGAAAATATTAATCTATCGTAACCACTGAGTTCACCACGGTTCAAACCGAGTGACTTGACCAATCGATGTGACCTGACCATTTTGAACCATGAGACCAGCGTCGTCATCGCAGGCGTAGACGACGGTTTTTTGAGCGCGCGCGTAGTGGGCTAAGTGCTTCGACGTCTGCTCGTCGCTTTTAAAATGCGGATAGAATTCAAAATCTAAAAATTTTAACGTGCTATTTTTTGGGGATGACTTTGAATCCCTCCGCCCGGATTTACTCTTTGGACCTTCGTCGATGGCCAACAGCCCAAGGGAACGCGAGAGAATCATGGCTCCGGCACTTACCCCCATGAGCACGCCGCCACGCTTAAGAAAAGCTCTTAGGTGTTCGCTAAAGCTCCGTTGTTTCATCAACTCCATGAAGCGCACAGGATCGCCACCAGAGAGGTGAATCAAGTCGCAAGCAAGAAGTGTAGGAATACTTGCGGCGTCAAACTCTTCGCCAAGGTCAAAATAGTGGACGTCAGTAATGCCAAGTTTGGCATACTGATCGACGACCTTGGAAAAGTATCGTCTTTTGGTGTCTGAGTCCGATGGAATGTAGACGATGCGACACGCCGTACCAGCTAAAACGCGTAGCATTTGGTCGTCAACTAAGATGCTGATGTTCGGTCGAAAATCGCTATAAAGGAGAATCGTCGTCATGTGGTCTCAGGTTTCGGACGTGGACGGGACCGGTCCCACAGAAGTCCCAGCTACTGCGGGGAAGAAATCCTGCTTTTGCCCAATGGCGTGACCGCCGGCCATCGGGACCCCTAGTTCATCCACTGAAAATACAGTGGCAGGCAGGTTTAGGGATTCTCGCACTCTGTCCATGGTCGTTGGTACAAATGGATAGAGCATGATGATTATGTTTTTTAAAACGTAGAAGCAGGTAAACAAGGCGTCATTTCGCTGTTCTT
The DNA here is from genome assembly GCA_945900755.1 of Bdellovibrio sp. ZAP7. Classification (GTDB taxonomy): domain Bacteria; phylum Bdellovibrionota_B; class Oligoflexia; order Oligoflexales; family RGVZ01; genus CAMDKS01. The sequence continues at coordinate 60,513 of CAMDKS010000013.1, read as the reverse complement.
CAGGAAAGCGGTCGTCGTGAGGTTTAAACTGAGTGAATAAGCTATTTATGGCGCGGGCATAGTTTTCGATCGCATACAAGAGTGTCGCGTATTCGGCTCGCTCCATGGATTTCAGGTAACGCTGAATCATTTTAGTCGACTCATCCAAAATTTTAGGGTGTAGGTTGCCGTTAGGAACCTTTCCCCCAAATTTTGAATGGCACGCCGAAATAGGCTTTTCGAACGCGGCATTCATGGGGCCGGCCAGAAACTTGTTGCGTTCAATTAATGTGTTGAAATCAAAATTGGACGATTTTTCCGGAAGACTCAGCAAGGCGAGAAAATAACGAATTTGATCGGCGGTATATCCCTTTTCGTCCAATAACTGATCGCCCGTGTAAAAATTTCCACGAGACTTGCTCATCTTGTCTCCGTCAACCATCAAATGGAAGACGCTGAAAACATCGGTCATCTGATACTGACCCTTCGTTGGCAAAGTCAAGGGGTCGGACTGAGTGCCAAGCCACATGGCTCCTTGCATCAAGGTGTAGAAAAAAACATTGTCTTGGCCAAGGAACTGACAAATTCGCGCATCAGGATCCTTCCAAAATTCGTCAGAAAGGTTTGGATCGCGTCCCTGCTTTTTTAGTGCCACCTTCGAAAAAGAAATGGGTGCGATCAAAGAGTCAGGCCAAACATATAGAGTTTTGTCTTTCATTTCTGGATCGAGATCAAGGGGCAGGGGAATGCCCCATGATACATCTCTCGTCATGGAGCGGTGCGCCCAGTCATCGGCAAGTTCAGTGCCGAAGTCTTTGCTGTCAAGCAAGGCTCGAATAGATATCAAATCAGCTTTGTTTTCGCATTGGAGCATGATTTTTTTACCGGCTGCATACTTACTTTTGTGTTTCGGTAGGGTGTCTTTTAAGAGCTTATAAGCAGTCTCATGAACATTACTAAAACGCAACCCAGGTAGCACCGTGTTAATGACTTCCAAGTAGGCGCCACTTCGCCAAACTTTTTCTCTGGTTTGAACCCACTGTCTGAGCGGGTCTGCAACCTTCCATAGATCAAGCCACCAGTGAACCGTGTCCCGCAATTCAGGGGTGGCGTCACTCAGCGCGCTTTTGGGGGACTGGAGTTCGGTAGGATCATACTGAGTGCCACAATGGTCGCATTCGTCACTGTACGCGCCCTGGTTTTCGCATTTAGGGTTTGGACATTTACCCGTCACAAACCGATCTTGGAGAAAGCGTTTTAGCTTGGGATCATACCACTGCTTGCTCGTGCGTTTTTCCAGCATGCCGTTTTTGTGCATCTTGCGAATAAAATCTTGTGAGATTTCCTGGTGGATAGGAAAACATTCGTCCCTAGACGTACCCGTGTAGACGTCACAGCTAATGGTATAGCGCTCCATCGTGGATTTTTGTCCGGCGTGAATTTTACCGATATATTCCTGAATGGTTTCGCCAGCCTTGACCGCTGCAAGCTCACTGGCGGATCCGTGATCATCAGTGCCGCACGGGAACAAGACGTTTTCTGCGCCGATAAGCATTCGTAGGTATCTCGCACAGATGTCCGCGGGGATATGACATCCTGCAAGGTGTCCCAAATGGGCTGGACCATTAGCGTAAACCATTCCCGCCGTAACGACGGCCTTTTTAGGGCGGAACACGTTTTTTTTGAGGGTTGCGATGTCTGGTGGCACGTAAGTATTGGTCGGTTTCATGTTGAATCTCAAATTTGGTAAATTAAATTTTAATGGGAATGCGATTATTTCCAGGTGACGGTGGTAGGCCCCTCGACGACTTCGCGAAAGCACTGGGACTTTTCTTTAGTGCAGACAAACACAATCATTTTGTAATTGACGTCAGTCGTTTTTTTATCACTTGGAACGCCCGTCGCCGTAAAGGTCGCGTTCTTTTCGTTCCACTCTTCTCTTTTATATTCCATCTTATCCAGTTTTATGGTGCCAGCATCCTTGACGGTTAGCTTCCACGGCCCCTCAGGATTGATGACAAGGCCAGTGGCCGCCTTGGTGGTAAACGAAAGCTCTATCTTTTTGTTTTTTAATTCAGTTGCTGTGATCTCCACTGTAGCTTTCCCTGCCGCTAACGCAGGGTTCGCTCGTGAGGTGGCGATAACTATGGCAGATATGACGAGAATAAAAGGCAAGAATTTTTGTCGCAGAATGGGAAGAATTCTGATTTTAACGGCAAATTTTTCGGTACTAATAAGTGGCATTACGTCCCTGCTTTCTTTTTGACGGTTTTTTTTGCTTTGCTTTTTTTAACATTATATCCTGGAATCTTTCGTTCAATTCTCATGACCGAGGGAGTGGCTTCGATTTTTTGCATGATCATTTGCAATTGCGCGGAATCGCGAACTTTGATCTCAAAATCAAGAACCCCGAGAGAATCCTTGCCCACTTGTACCTGTGCCTTCTGAATGTTGGCACCTGTAAGGCTAATAATATTTGTGATTTGAGCTAAAATCCCAGGTCGATCGGCCGTTACAATTCGTAGGTGAGTTGCAAACTCGGTGACCCCGTCCAAAGTTTTGGGATGACCCCAGGTGGCTTCGACTCGCCGTGCAGGATCCAAATCCCTTGCTCGTGGACATTCATACTGATGAATTGTGACACCTCGGCCGCGAGTTATAAAGCCCACGATTTCTTCGCCCGGCAGTGGGTTGCAGCATCGAGCCATCACTACAAGAAGATTGTCCAGTCCCGAGACCATGATCCTAGAGCCTTTGCCCGTTTTTTTGTTTGTGAGTATAGGAGTCAAAGCGGGTTGAGACAATGACGTCGATTGTGCTTCGGCAAGAGTCTGAACTGACTTTTGAGGAAAGGCGCGATCTAAAATGACTTCTGGATTACACTTTCCGTAACCGATAGCAATACACATTTCGTCGACATTTGATTCTTTCGCAAGTTTAGAAAGGGCCAAGAGCTCGCCCGATTTATCCATCTTATCGAAATCAAGATGCCTCGCACTCAGTTCTTGACGCAATATTTCTATTCCTAGCAGTTTACTTTTTTCGCGCTGCTCTGAGCGTAGGTAGGATCGGATTCGGTTTTTGGCCCGTGACGTAGTGACGAAGGATAGCCAGTTTTTGTTAGGAGTCTGTTTTGAGGACGTTACAATTTCAATGATGTCGCCGCTCTTCAGCTCTTTTTTTATTGGCACCATTCGGCCATTGACCTTTGCGCCGATGGTCGATTGGCCGACGGCAGAGTGCACCGCAAATGCAAAATCTAAAGCGGTGGCCTTTATCGGAAGTTGAAACACGTCTCCTTTAGGGGTAAAGACAAATATTTCCTCCTCAAAAAGGTCAACTTTGACCGCTTCCATGAATTCATCTGGATCTTTGAGTTCATTTTGCCATTCCACAATTTGGTTTAGCCACGCCATTTTTTGTGACTCAGGAGTTTGACGGGCAGGCGTGGATCCTCGTTCCTTATAATTCCAGTGCGCCGCTACGCCATATTCACAGACTTCGTGCATGGTCCTTGTTCGAATCTGAATCTCACAAGGCTCTCCGCTTGGGCGAATGACTGTCGTGTGAAGCGACTGATACATGTTGCCTTTGGGCATGGCAATATAGTCTTTAAACCGCCCAGGCATTGGCTTCCACATGGCATGAACCACTCCCAAGGCTTCATAACAGTCTCTGACACTTTCGACAATGATTCGAAAGGCAAACAGATCGTTGATGTCCTCAAAAACGACCGTACGATCCTGCATTTTTTTGTAAATAGAATAGAAGTGCTTAGGGCGACCCGTAACCTCAAATTTAGTAAAGCTGTATTTTTGCATTTCTGCGATCAAAATATCTTTGACATCTTCAATGTACTGCAGGCGCTGATTTTTTTTGGACGAAATCTTTGCCTTTAGGTCCGAGTAAATTTCTGGTTTAATTTGCCTAAGGCAGAGATCCTCTAGCTCGCTTTTTACGCCGTACATGCCAAGGCGATTGGCTAGAGGCGCATAAATATCCATTGTTTCTTGGGCTATACGTAGTCGCTTTGCCTCAGGCAGTGACTTCATGGTGCGCATGTTGTGGAGGCGATCTGCAAGCTTTACGATAATAACACGAATATCTTTGGCCATAGCCAGCACCATCTTGCGGAAGTTTTCGGCAAGCCGCTCCTGAGTGGAGCGGAATTCTATGCGTGCGATTTTTGTGAGTCCGTCTACGAGCTCTGCGACACTTTTGTCAAATTCTTTTTCAATGGTCTCTAGGGTGGTGTCCGTGTCTTCTACGACGTCGTGAAGCAACGCTGCAATGATGCTCGCTTGATCCACCTTAAAAGAGGCCACAATTGTGGCGACTTCAAGCGGGTGTGTGACGTATGGTTCCCCTGACTGCCTTTTTTGATCGCCATGGCACTTGGCCGCGAATTCATACGCCTTCCTTAGATTTGGTTCGTTAAAATTTGGAATATTTTTAGCGACCAAGGTTGCAAGGGCTTGATAAAGTTCGTCAGGAGTTTGCGCTTCGGCACTAGACATTTAATAATCCTAGGTCATCACCAAATTTTGCTTTTAGATTTTGAAGGAGTGGGGAGGTTTGGTATTCCGCCATCAGTTTTCGGCAAATATCGAGACCCTCTTTGTGGCTTATGCTTGAGTGCTTTCCGTCGAGGATAATCGACTTTAGCTCAGAATAGGCCCGTTCGAAATCGTCGTTGACGATGAAGTGTTCGTAAATATAGCCGGCCTCAATTTCATGCTTGGCCTCAAGAAACCTTCTCCAGCGAATATTTAGTGGATCTGTCCCCCGTTGCTCCAATCTATTCCAAAGGGTTTCAACCGAGGGTGGCAAAATAAAAACGGTGACGGTACTTGGTCTACGTCGGATGATGGATTGGCATCCTTGAACGTCAATTTCTAGAAGGACGTCATGGTCTTTGCCAAATAGGCGTTCAATTTCTTTATGGCTAGTTCCGTAAAAATTTCCAAAAACATTGGCCCATTCAAGCATTTCTCCGTTATCAATCATGGATTGAAATATGTCGTTGGTCACGAAATGGTAGCTTTGAGAGTCCACTTCTCCAGCTCGAGGCTTGCGCGTTGTGTGGCTAACGGCCTTCTCGATGCCGGAATGCTCCAACATTAGCCGATCGTTTAGAGTTGTTTTGCCAGTTCCTGATGGTGCGGAGACAACGAATAATTTTTTCATTAATATCGCCTAACCAAATTCGAAAGGATAGTGCCAGATTGTGTTGCATTGCCGTTAACGTGTCGGATCTTTTTCATGAGTCGACTGTGAGAGAGAATTTTCTCACGAGTTCCCATATCTTATGATAACTTATGGCAGTATTTGGTGCAATGAATAGGCGGTTTGGGCGCCCAGAAACTTAACTTGCTTGAAAGTTTGCTAATTTCTCTAATTTTTGCTGAAATAATAGCAATGAATCACGATATTAAAAAAAATGGCCTGTTAGTGTTCGCTTTCATATTGGGCGGATCGGGACTGCTTGCCTGTGGCAGGATGGGGCCTGAATTTATGTCAGAAGCCCAAAAGCCCTTGCCGGTCGTTCGTTTGGGAGAAGATTCCGTCCCTGGAGCGACCGCCAATCGAGTTCCGCATAGCTATATTGTTATGTTTCGTGAAACCAATAGTAATGAGAGTTTGTTTTTTTCTTCCTTTGCAAGCGAATACGCTCATCACTATGCAACATTGAGTGATGCGTATTTGGCGGATCCCAGGATCTCAAGCATGGACGTATTATCAGCCGTTGATTTGAGCTGGATTAAAAAAACCGAATGGGCGCCATCTTTTTCTGCACCCGAGGCTCTATTGGAGTTGGCCTCAGGTTTTGCGGAAGGATTTTCCGAGAATCCGCCAGCAGGCGTTATGGCGAAAGTGGATTTCGAGAGCGACGAGTCTGCGGCTGAGATGCTCGGAGAGTGGGAGCGAGATGGCCGCATTTGGTATGCTGAGCCAAATGAAATGTCCGATCCGTATGAAGGTGAGTTGGCGAAGTTTGCCACAACCTATGCTGCACTTCAAGATTGGCATAAAGTGATCAAACTTCCAGAGGCATTTGCGACATTGGCCGACCCTAAAAATTTCATAGAAGCAGATGTCGTGAGCAGTGCCCCCATCATTGCCGTCTTAGATTCTGGGGTTGATTATGAACACCCCCAGCTTATTGACAGTATTTGGACTAACCCAGCGGTTGGAAGCGGTGGGTGTGGCAACGATTTGCATGGATGCAATACCACTATAATTGCGAAGGGGGCTCTTGGAAATGGAGACGTATGGCCTATTAACGCGTCAGGGCCAGGGACTAGTTGCGGTGAAAAGCCCGATGATGTCTGCAATCATGGCACCCATGTTGCTGGGTTAATTGCGGCAAAGCCGGATTCGTCTAGTCAGGTGGGAGGCGTTTGCCCGATGTGTAAAATCATGGTCTTAAAGGTTGTTGACGGGAGCACAGGTCAAATCAATGACGAGAGTCAAATTCGCGCATTTAAATACCTTACGAAGTTTCGTAGAAATGGCACCAGTGCGGTTCGAATTGCCAATGCATCGCTTGGCAAATACTCTAGGTCTCGCAGTGTTGCTATTCTGGTGGATGTGCTGAAGCATGTCGGGTCAGGTACGCTTGTCATCGGTGCGGCCTCAAATGAGGATTCAATGATTCGAGCTTACCCAGCAGCGTTAGCTAGTGCCATCGCAGTCTCGGCAGTGGGGCGCACTAATGATCAGGATTATATTGGAAAAGCGCCGTTTAGTAATTTTGGTTCTTGGGTCGACATTGCTGCACCCGGAGTTGGCATAGTTTCCACGCTGTCTGGAGGTACGAGCGGGCCCAAAAGCGGAACTTCAATGGCTACGCCAATCGTCTCTGGTTCTGCCGGCTTATTGCTTGCGGCGGCTCCGAACTTGAGTTTTGCAGAACTTCGAAGCCGGATCTTGAACACGGCGAATGCTGCCCTACTTTATGGTGCAGATACCGAGGGTGGCAAAGTTAATGTGACCTTTTATTATCCAAAGATCTCGAACGAGACAGCGAGGCGGCCTCTGCTGGGTAGCGGGTTACTAGATGTCAATGCCATGATTTTAAATTCCAATAAAGTATCGACGGGACAGCCGCTTGACCGGGTTACGGCCGGGTGTGGCGCCATAGGAGCGAGCGGAAGAATCGACAGGCTGGAGCCCTCAAATTCAAGGTGGGCCGTAGTTTGCGCACTTCTGCTTCCGCTGCTTCTTTGCCGCCTTCGCCGGCGTGGTGCCTAGTGGGAAATTTGTCGGTGGTATTTCATTTTGCATCGCTAGTGGTCTTGTTGGCCCTTGCCATTTTGGTTTTGCGCTTGCAGGTCATGGTTAAGTTGTGGCGAGACTGGGGTGGACCTCAGTCAGACAACAGAATCCTTGTGGGCGAGCCACTTCGGGCATTGAGGCAGTTTGCATGTGCTATTGGTGCTGAATTTGATTCTGAAATTCGGTTAGACTTCTTTGATCCCGCAAAAATAAAGCTGCAGGCGTGTTTTGAGCTGCATCGTCGAGCCTTTGTGGAGGGTGTCGAGGTGAAGGGGGGCGAAAAACCTTGTGTCTTCTTTATTTTGCGGCACGAACCAAGTACAATTAGTGAGATAAATCAGAAGCTGCTCGATGAATTGGGTGGGGCTGTAGCCGTTCAATTTAAAAAAGCATAATGAGTGCCTGTGCGACCGTAAATCGCCAGTGCTAACAGTAGAGGAGCCCGTATGATCGCACGTATCGTCATAATAGGTTTTTTAATGACCACATCAGCCTGTGTTACCCCGACAGCCCAAGGGAGTAAGTCAGAGAAATTGGCGCCTGAAATATCCCAGTCAATGCCCCTGGAAGAAGCCTTAACGGCCGGCATTGATTTTGGCGGCGTTACCGGGACGAAGGTTCGAAAGCTTGTAACAGTTCGGAAGCAATGGCCAGAGGCCGAAAAAATCCTGAATAAAAATATATTGGCAGGAATGACAGACTATTCAAATGCGCAGATTACAAATGCGATGATGCTCTACCTTTCTGGCCCAGTAACCCCTCAAGGGGGAATGTTTAAGAAGATGGTAGCGTCGGAGCGGGCTCTTGTTCGTCAACTCGGCTGGCAAATGGCCACAGCGTTGCCTGGAAAAATCATGCGTACTGAGATGAATGCAGAGATAAATCGTGCTTTATTTGATGATGACGAGGAGGCCATATTAATTCCTGCGATGGCGATCGCGGTTCAAACGAACAAAATGGCGTCGGCCTACTCCGTAGTTCGCCAAGGCCTCTTGTCTACAAATCATGAATCCTTTGCCCTGGCCATGGCGGCGTTAAATCCAGAAAAGGCCAGTGACGATCTCCTGGAATATCTTTCCCTTTGTCCGCCTGAAGAATTGCGGCAGATGACGATTTCTTCGATAAATCTCTTTGCAGCGACGATCGCCTTGCAGCATATGATGAAGTATCCGCCAAATCAAAATCAGGCACTAATTGAGACCATCTTCTATTATTCTATTTCAAGAAATCCAGGCCTCAGTGACCTAGCCTTGTCGTTGCTTGAAACACTTGTTGCTAAAAATCAGGCAGGAATGGCTATGTCACTCGCACGGATGCCGGTATGGGTGCAAATAGCATTCATAGAGGGTGCGCGGCGCAATATGACGGCTTCAAAAAGAGTGTTCCTTTCCGAATTGAAAAAAGTAGTGGCCCAGAGCGAAGTTGTGGAAGAGCTTGGGGAAATTACGTTCTAAATTTGTTTACTTCGAATGAATCTATGCATCATCGATGTTCTTGAATTAGCTGTGTCTCTTTCGTTGATTTGGAGTGCGATGTTTTATTCTTGGAGCCAAATAAATTATTTCGTGGAGGCCGCAGTTAGTCGCTGCTCTAGGCTAGGTTCCTCATGGATCATCGGCATGATTATCATTGCAGCAAGCACTGGCTATGGGGGAGCTCCACCTGAAAATCCGGTTAAAGGGGTTAAAAGTTGGAACGGCGAATTTTTTAGGAAAAAGGAAGGAGGGTTGTTTGTAAATATTCGGCCTACAGGATTTCCGAGCCGTGTCGTGGGAAATGCACAGATAACACTTTATGGAATTATTGAGAAGCAGTCGTATGTTTTTTTAAATGCGCAAACAGAGGAGGGGGCTCCGCCTCACGACGTTTGGAAGGTTAGTAGCGGAAAGTATCGTATTGAATCGGTCGAATTTGTAGATCATAAGGGCAAAAAACGGAGATGGTCCAGAGACCCTAAATCGCCAATGTTTGTCATAGTTTCTCGCTTAATGTTGTCTAATCTCGGTCTTTGGGAACTATCCCCAAGGGGAGAAAATGAACTCGCGATAAAGTTTTTAATGGCTCCTAATACATACCAAGAAAAGGTTTCAGTAAATGACAGTGCTGTGGTCGCAGTGATCAGTGGATTTACAGGTACTATTCAAGCGGTCATTGGTGGAAAAAATGCGATCAAGGGAGCGGGAAACACATCCGAAAGAAATGTAATTCAAATGAATGAAAACGCCTCTGTCACCCGTGATATCGATATGCACTATAGAGTAGAACTATTTAAACATCAAAAGCACGCCAAAAGTTTGTTGGCATCCATCACCGCCTTTGACCGGAATCTTAGGGGTTGTTATCTTGCGGCTCTTGAGCTGGATTTTCAGTTGAAGGGGGACCTCGTTTTTCATATTCTCACTTCATCCATTACTGGCACCATCAGGCAGGCGAAGAAAAATCGCGGGTCGATAGCAAATGCGGGCATGATTGATTGCTTAATTACTGAATTACAACAGATTCCAATGCCTGTTCAAGAGAATATGATTGGGGAATTGACGTTTTCGTTTAATGTAAAGTGAAGGTCCAACAAGGGAGATGGTCATATGGAAAAAAAGAAATCAGAAGGACAAAAAGGTCCACATAAATTTGTTCGAAATGTTAAAAATTACGCCCTGCAGCCTTATTTTCAAGTGAGGCTCGGCGTATATAGCGTTGTATTGTCGCTTATATTCGCCGTGATTTTGAGTGGCATTTTGTACCTTAATCTAGGTAAATTGTTAGAAATAATTGTGGAGCTGACGGGAGTGCCGGAGGAAGTTCGGGATTTATTGGACCAATATATTAACCCTGCTAAAATTCAGGTGTTCGGTGCCGTTGCGATCTACGCGGCCATAAATATCGGCATGACTATTTTGTTTACTCACCACTTAGTGGGGCCGACAATCGCATTTCGCAGGCATGTGCAGATGATTTCGGAAGGGAATTATCAACACAGAACAATATTGAGAAAAGGGGACGCTTTCGCCGAGGTTGCAGAGGATCTAAATAAATTGTCCCAGCAGTTTGAACAGAATTCGAAATAGCGGACTTCATTCAATTAGAATACAAAACTTCGGAGGCCAATCGCATGTCGCAAACGACTAACCGTTCTAATGATTGGTTTATCAACGCTGTCGTAAAAGATGGCTCCGTACGAGAGTGCCTCGCAGAGGTGCTTTGCGAATTGAAGCGCAAGGAGAAATTTGTCGAAAAGATCAGTGAAAAACTGGGAGAACAACAGTCAGCAGGAAGCGACGCCCTTAGTAAACTGTCGGCGCAGATTCGATCGTTAGAAACGACCATTAAATTTAGGGTTAGTGTCCTTAGCGTTGACCGGCGAGGGGCTTGGTTTCGGGCTAACGCTACGACGGCCACCGGGCCGTTTGTGCCGAGCCTAATGCCGGAGCCGATTTTTGCCCAGTATGATGAGAATAGTACTAAAAAAATCCGCTTTGGATTGCTCGAATGCTGGAGGCTTACAAATCTCGTGGCGTATCCATTAAGGGCTACTGAGTCTTGCCTTTGGAAGGTGCTTTTAACTCTCAATTTTGAATTGGAACGTCTTGGAGATTTTGGCGAATGGCCACGTTTAGAGACTCTTCCTGAATCTCTGCCGTCAGATTTTGATAGCCGATCTTTAAGCGCATTTCTTAACAACGTAAAGTTGGAGTATCTTACTGCAAAAGAAATCTTGAAAAAATGCCAAGGCATGCTCGTGGACGCTTCCGAAAGATTCTGGGCGACAGCACCCAGGCTGCGTGCCTCGCGAAGCGGAGACGCTCCCTACGAGGGTCAAACTCAAGCTGATAACATGCGTCAAGAGTTTCGCAACCGCCGCGCAACGGCCTCAATAAATCGTTCCATCACGAAGTCTACGTTAGATATTCAATCGCTCAAACTAATGGGCTTCGAAGATTTCCCAGCCGCGGAGGAGCTAAAGCAACGCTACCACGCACTCGCCCTAGAGATGCATCCCGATCGACAAGGCGGCAACGAGGCGCGGTTTAAAATGCTTGCGAAATGCTACCGACATCTCTCGACTCGAGGGTGAGCGGTTTTCTACTGGCCTATTAGGATTTGAACAGCTCGCCCATTTTCTTTCCCAAAATAAGGGATGCACCCATAATGCAGATGGTTAAGATCGCCATTGAGATCATGCCGAGGGCGGAAGCGACGAGCTCGCCGCTGCCCTGTTCTAGGTAGAGGGAATAAATAACTTTAGTGATGGGATAGAAGCGGTCCTTCATGGCTAGAATCATGCTGTCAGAAACGTCGAGCATGGCGTAAGCAAAACAGAGTAGTCCGCCCGCGATGACATTGGCGAGGACCAGTGGCATGGTGATTTTGCGAAGGGTGTAGAAGTGGCTTGCGCCAAACGTGGCCGAAGCCTCTTCAAGGCTGACGCTAGTTTGCTGCAGGCCCGCTGACGCCGAACGAACCATGTACGGTAGGCGACGAATGGCGTAGGCGATTACGAGCAGCGGCACTGGATTATTTAAGGGGTCCAAGAAGGTGCCTGAAAACGTAATAACGTAACCAAAAGCTAAGACAATACCAGGAAGCGCCAATGGAATCATGACGATTGAATCCAATACGTTGGTAAACGGGATGAGCTTGCGTACGATAACGTAGGCCACGAGACATCCAAGGATTACGTCCGTCAGAGTTGACATTGAGGCTAGGAATAGGCTGTTTTGGATTCCATGAACGGGTAGATCTTGGCTAAATACCTTCATGTAATGCTCGGTGGTGTACTCTAAGGGAAGTGGAGTCATAAACCATTTGTGGGAAAGGCTTGTGATTAAAACACTAATGTGAGGAAACAGTGCGAATGCAATCACCGATAGTAAGACAGCATAGATGACAAGTGTCCCGAAAAGGCCAGTTTTGCGTACTGAGCTGGTTACGTGGCCTCGTGCCATCATGTCATATTTTTTGCCATTCAGGGTGCTTTTGGAAAGTAGAAAAAAACCTACGGTTAACATGATCACGAGAAACACGAGGGCAAACCCCATTGGATTTTCGTTGATGTCACTAACCATGTTGAAGATTCTCACCGGTATGACGTCGTTGTAACCAATAAGTAACGGAGTGCCCAAATCTGTAAGCGCCCAAATAAAAACAATGATAGCACCCGCAAAATATCCTGGGCGGGCTAGGGGCCAAACAATATCCTTAAATTGACGCCATTTTTTAACGCCCAGGGTGGTCGCCATTTCTTCGAGCGAGGGATCAACATTGGCTAGTGCGGCCGCCAGATTCAAATACATAATTGGGTAAAGGTGCATGACCCCAAGAATGACCACAGCCCAGAATTTGTTGCCGTCAGCCAGCCAATCGATCGGTGAATCGATGATTTTTCCATTCATCAAAAATAAATTGATGGTGCCGTAGCGGGCAAAGAAACGCTGAAAACCAATGGCGCCCACAAACGGTGGCATAACCATCGGCACGAGCAGCAGGCCCATGAGAAAACTTTTTCCGAAAAATTCCAACTTGCTGCCAATCACCGAAAGAGGAAGGGCGACGATTGTGCACACGATTGTGGTCGCTAAGGCGACCCAAAGAGAATTAGTAATGGCTTCGACCATGAGGTGGTTGTCAAACAACAGGTAGAAATAATCTAGGGTCAATGATTCGCCGTTGTAGAAAGCTTTGACCATGACTTTTGACATGGGCCACAAAAGGAAAACGCCAATCATCGCAATCGTTATCACGACAGATCCGTAGCCCATTATGTTGCTTAAACGGCGTTGGGTGGACGATGTGCCCTCAAGCGAGTGATTAGGTAAATACACACTTTCAGCAGGTTTTGTCGTCATGACCTCAAGTCCCCGCGCCTAACTGATCGTCGGGCGGAAGAATAAGGGCCGCATGCTCAGGGAAATGAATGCGTACACCATCGCCGTCGGTAAGCCGATGTGTGGTGGCGTTAAATAGTGTCGCCTTAATTAAGGTGTCGCCACGGCTAAGCTGTAACTGTTCACTTTCGCCTAAATAGGTCAAATAATTTAAGGTCACATCATAACAATTCACGTCACTTTGAGTTGACGTCAGGGCGAGTTCGATAGCTTCAGGACGAATAGAAACCATGACCTTATCGCCAACTTTAAAATGGCCAATTTTTCTTGTGGTTTGAATGAGTCCTAAATCAGTATTGACGCTATGCAAGCCACCGACAACTTTATTGTCACTACCTGCGAACGATCCAGCAATGAGGTTAGTTTCACCGATGAAGCCTGCGACAAACGGCGACCGAGGCTCGTTATAAAGGTCTCTGGGTGGGGCGGTTTGAATGAGAGATCCTGAATGCATGACCGAGATGTTGGTTCCCATGCTAAGGGCTTCTTTTTGATCGTGAGTTACATAAACAGTCGTAATGCCAGTTTGTTTGTGAATACGGCAAATATTGTCACGCATCTCGTGGCGTAGTTTTGCGTCGAGATTGGAAAGGGGTTCGTCTAAAAGTAAAACATTAGGACGAATGGCCAATGCGCGAGCTAGGGCCACACGTTGTTGTTGGCCACCTGATAATTGGCCCGGAAGGCGGTCTGCAAAACGCACGAGTTGCGTGATCTGAAGAACTTCATTGACGCGCTCGTTTAGGGCCTCTTTGGAAAGTCCTCTTAATTTTAATCCGTACTCAATGTTTTTTAGTACGGTCATGTGTGGCCACAGTGCGTAGTTCTGAAATACCATGCCAATGCCACGCTCTGCCGCTGGACTCTTCGTCACGTCTTTTCCATCGAATAGAATTTGACCCTGAGTCACAGTTTCAAGTCCTGCGAGCATCCGCAGGGTTGTCGTTTTACCGCAGCCAGACGGCCCCAATAAAAAATGAAGCGCGCCTGATTCAATCGTGAGATTGAAGTTTTCTACCGCAACGGTTTTTCCGTAGCGTTTTGTGACATTCTTAAAGACGACTTCCATCGATTAGCTCCGCTTGCACTGATAGCTTCATTATTTACTGATGTAGGAATTCTAAGGGACTAATCTCATAACACAATTTCCTTCAAAGCCTCAAGAAAGAGTTCCTAAAAGTTAGGCCATGAAAAGGTTTGCCACGAAAGATCCCTCGCTCAGTAAGATTACTTGGCTTTACCGGCACTAGCGTACTTGGCCTGTGCAAATTTAACCCACTCGTTGATCTTTTCATTTCTAAATACGGCATTATCCCATTTAGCGGCGAGAGTTGTCAGCTCGCTTGCAGTGACGGGAGCTTTAGAGATGGATTTAACGTCAGCAGGTTTCGCGCCGTCTTTAATGACTTTGCTCCATGCTGCGCGTAGTTCTTTGTGGCTATCCACTAACTGGGTGCCAATTAGGTCGTCTAAAACGTGACGAACGGCCGCTTGCTTGTCGGTGTCATACTTAAGGAACCCTTTGACCGTATTTGGATTGAGAGGGTTAACTCGTTTTCCTTCCGTAGCCTTGTAAGCGTCAGAGTTAACGGCCAAGCGGGCGAGAGTTTCGATTTTGGGGCCGCCAACGTCGCCCTTTTTAAGCATCAGTATGGTTTGGCCTTCGACAGATAGAATATATTCGACAAAGCGGTCTGCCACTTGGCGATGAGGGGCTCCCTTAAGAATGGAAACGGGATCGCCCTCGATAATCGTTTTTCCGGTAGGAAGGACGAAGCCTAGTTTATCTGCACCAAGGTCTCCAATTTTAGCAAGGGCATAAAAATCGATGGCAAGGGTTGCCGCAGCGTCACCCGCAACGACGGCCTTGATCACGTCGGAACTAGAGGCCGTAAATTGACGGGCATTTCCGCTCATGGCGGTCAACAATTCCCAGCCTTTTTCCCAGCCAGCACTCTCCAGAATAACATGGTTCATAACGCTCGCCGTTCCCGATTTGCGAGAATCCGTGAGGATGATTTTGTCTTTGTATTGTGCTGTGGCCAGCGACTCCCAGGTGGTTGGCGCCGGGGTTTTCTCCAATGCAAGCATCGGAATGTTGTAAAAAATACCGAAAGAAGACAGAGCTGTGGAAATGTAAGTTCCCTCATCATTTGAAAGATTCGACCCACCAATCGCTTTTGGCAATTGCTTTTTTAGGGGAGCAGAGAGGTTGAGTTTATCGCTTAATTTTGCGCTTGCGATCTCTGCGTGAGTGGTTGTGCCGCCTCCCCAAAAGATATCGATGCCCGAGGTTTTGGGAGTGGCCGCAAATTTAGCTTTAATGAATTTCACATCATCGTTACTGCCTCCCTGGTCAATCCAATCAACGAGGACGTCTGTCTTATATTTTTCTTTGTACCAAGCTGTAAATGCCGGCACATATTCATTTTGAATGGACTTGCGGTGTGGAGAAATGATCGTCAGTGAATCCCCTGCGTGTACTGGAGCCGTGAACATAAGGGCAGCAAGGCTTAACGTGGCCGAAATCCATTTTTTCTGCGCTGAAAACGAGCGGTTTGATTTCATTGATATTATCTTTCCTAGGGGGGGGGGGTGATGATTAAATAAAGAGCAGCATGTACTTTGCAAAATTACTAAGACCGCGAGCACGCTACTATAAGGCATGTGCGTAATCAATTGAAATACGAAATTAGTTTGTATATCACTGAACTCCGAACTGGCAGTGCCTATAACTTACTTGGAGGATGTCGTCATGAAGAATTGGACCCCTGAAGACTTACAAACGCACCTAGCTGCAGGTGATGCTGTGTTTTTGAAGTTATGGAAAAATGGCTGCGGTGCCTGCAAGTTGTCGGTGCCTGCGGTTGAGCGTCTTGAAGCGGCAAATGTGCATGCTCTTGTTTTTGGACAAATTAGTGCAGACGATCATCCTGAAATTTTGGAGATAGCGGAGACCGAGGTGCTTCCGGTATTCTTTGTGTTCGCAGGGAAACAGCAAAAGGGGCGTTTTGAAGGCTTTAAAGGTCTTGAAAAGCTCAAAAAAATGGTCGACGATGCTTTCGCTCTCTAGGTTTTGAGTTTGTTTCTACTATTTTTGGTTCTAACATTCGGGGTGCCTCAGAATGCAATTAGTGTATCCGACTGAAATTCAGTTTGCGAGGCAACGGCGGCGATCAAGCCCTCAATATAGATATTTCCATCAGCTGGTATTTACGTCCTTGCTCGGCTTATTTGCATGCACAAAGGACGGCTCCGTTGACCCAGTATCGGCCGATCATTTGACGAACCAGCAGACTCGCCTAGACATACCCGCCATCGATCCAGATCAAAAGGCGTACCCCAAAGAAGTCGAGGTCGGATCAAACCAACGTCTGAATCAGCCAGCGGTAGTCCCTATACCAACGGTTCCTTTGGTGAACACTGAGTCAGTTACTTTGTCCGAAGTGACAAGGCCGGCCTCCTCCGCGCCGCCTACGGCAGTTGTTTCTCAGCCAACGGCAGATTCATCGCCAGTGGCCACCAGTAAAGAGACCACTTCAAATTCAGCCGACGAAGGGGTTGATCATGTAGAAAGTGGGTCCATGAGCAAGCAGGGATCTGGCCCACAAACATTTTTTATCAAAGCCGCAATCTTGACGATTCGTTCACAACCAAATCGGCATTCGAAAATCATCGGCTACCTAAAGGGTGGAACAGAAGTCCATGTCAAAACTAATGGCGACTGGTGCCAGTTGGATGCCGGGCGATGGATCCGCACCCGGTGGCTGGTCAAAACAGACAAGTAAACAATCGTCGAGCGGAAAAAAATAGCGCACTATTCAGCATGCATTTCTGGCGTCTGATTGACGACAAGTAGATTCATTGATTTTTCGGACCTTTTTTCGCTAAATATCAATTGAAAAACGTTGAGATCCAGTCAGGGTCTTAAGGAAGTGCGTTTATTACCGATAATGGAGGAGATTTATGGAGTTGTTGTGACATCAATGCAAAGGAGAAAATCAATGAAGCCGTTATCCCGAGATTATTTTGTGGCTGTTGCTTTAATAGGAATCCTGGGATCTTGTAAATCTACGGGGCATCGTTCCTCACAGGCCAAAACTAAGGGCGATTCGCACATCCCAAATGCCGACACAGGAAACGCGAGCAACATTGGCTATGCGATTGATACGGGACTAGCGACCGACACCACACTCCCAGAGCCTGCGATGGAAGCAGAGACGACTCTAGGAGTCTTGCCCCAGCCACCGACCGGTGTCGTGGCGGTGGTCGAACCGTCCCAGCCGAATGGCCCAGTAAATTTTGATAAAATTTGTACTGCGCTTAAAGGCAAAAGCTTCCAACAGCAATCCATTGCGCACCAAGTTCGCTGGCTTTGTGACCTCGGTGGATTTGCAGCTTTAAACGCATCATCGCTTGCGGGGATGGGGGCAGGAGGCATTCGGGAGTATTTTGAAGAATACAATCAAACGATGTATTACGCAGCTGGAATTTCCGCTGCGGGCACCCTCGATAAAGCGTCAAATATTGGAAGTGCGTTTTGCAACACCTTTAAAGGAGTGCGCAATTCTACGAAAGGGAAATGTGAATATTTACAAGAAGCAAAATATGATTGGGGAAGTCGCTTTGACCTACTTGCGACAAAAAATTATGGAAAATTTGGAGTGCTGGATGCCGGACGAAATATCTATTGGCAAGTGGATGCCATGGTCGCACCTCTAAATTACTCTTCATTAAAGCAATTCAGCTCCTTAGTGCTTTTTTGGGAATCCGAAGGCAGAATTAAAGGAGTCGTTCTGACGAGGTCTCGTTCGAACGTTGCAGGAGCCGTGCTAGGAGCTACAAGGACAAAGCTTAAATCTGTACTGGCAACAATGGTTGAAGAATACGCCAACATCGTAAAGTAGAACATTGTCGATACAAAAAAGAGAGCATCAGCAGCTGGCCGACGCTCTCTTTTTATTATTCATTGGCGGATTTTACTAAAGGGTAAGTTCAGCGCATTTTCTTTTGCATATTTTCTGCAAGCTTATTGAGGAACTCGTTGGTATTCATAAAGGAACCGGCTGGAGGAGAATTACCGTGAATACAAACGGCCAAGTCTTTAGTCATGTGACCAGCTTCTACTGTCTCCACGCAGACTTGCTCGAGCTTTCGTGCGAATTCTGTTACTTCCGGTGTGCCGTCGAGCTTGCCGCGGTGAGCCAGTCCTTGAGTCCATGCAAAAATAGAGGCAATTGGATTTGTTGACGTAGGTTTTCCCTTTTGGTGCTCGCGGAAGTGACGGGTCACGGTTCCATGTGCCGCTTCTGTCTCGATTGTGCGGCCATTTGGGCACATAAGGACAGAGGTCATAAGTCCCAAAGACCCGAAGCCCTGAGCCACCGTATCGGATTGCACATCGCCGTCATAATTTTTACAGGCCCAAAGTATTCCGCCTTCCCACTTAAGGACGGATGCAACCATGTCGTCGATCAGGCGATGCTCGTAAGTTAAACCTGCCTTTGCAAATTGATCTTTAAATTCCTTTTGAAAAACCTGCTCAAAAATATCTTTGAAACGGCCGTCGTAGACTTTGAGAATCGTGTTCTTGGTGGAGAGATAGACTGGGTATTTACGATTTAAACCGTAGGCAAAACAGCTGCGAGCGAAGCCTTCAATACTTTCATCAGTATTATACATGCCCATTGCAATGCCTGGTTCCTTAAAGTCCATAACCTCCCAAGTCTGAACGGCGCCTCCGTCTTTGGGCTCGAAAACCATTTTTAGTTTTCCTGCACCAGGAATCTTTACGTCGGTTGCTTTGTATTGATCTGCGTGGGCATGGCGGCCGACCACAATTGGCTTTTTCCAGTTCGAGACAATGCGAGGCACATTGGTGCAAATAATTGGCTCGCGAAAAACGGTGCCCCCAAGAATATTTCGAATCGTCCCGTTTGGGCTCTTCCACATTTTTTTAAGTTTAAACTCTTCAACACGAGCTTCGTCTGGGGTAATGGTGGCGCATTTAATTCCCACATCATATTTTTTGATCGCTTCCGCCGCTTCAATCGTCACTTTGTCATCGGTTTTGTCGCGGTTTTCCATACCAAGGTCAAAGTATTTAATCTCTAGGTCGAGAAATGGGTGAATTAGTTTATTTCGAATTTCAGACCAGATGATTCGAGTCATCTCATCACCATCTAATTCGACAACCGGATTTTTTACTTTGATTTTTGACATGATTACTCCAGAAAGATTTAAAAACAAATTAAATAGACGTTAACGAATGCGAATCTGTGTTGAAATAGTGAATGGACCTTGGCATGTGATCAAAGTCGCGTATGGGTTGAGTGATCGAAATTAACGCAATAACCTCGGTGATTTTTGTTGGTTGCACGTTACATATGATCGCGTGGCTGCCAAAAAGAATTTTAAAAATGCCGAGACCTGCGCCCCCACTTTTAGAATCGATCAGGGTGTCGTCATTGCGTTTTAGTATCTTGCGGGCATAGGTAAACCAAGTGTCACGCTTAAAGGCCCCAAACGGATCGGTGATAGAAATAGCAACTAGGCGTTGATCCGCCCCGTAGCGAAGAATGGGACAATCCTGGGAAACAAGCTCCCGTGCTTGGGATCGCTGCAAGGTGGCGTAGTTGGCGCTTCCACCTGCAGTGGGCGCATCAAATATCGCGTTCATAACTAATTCTTCACTAATTCCAGAAGCTAAACGACTCACAGTTCTATTTAGACCAAAGGATTCTATCCAAGAAGAAACGGCATTGTTACAAGCTTCGCGATTGGACGAGCCCTTCACCTCAATGGAGTGAATGATAGAACCCGAAGCAATGTATTTTTCAATACCGAAAAAATCTTTGCGGATGATTTTTTGCAATGTTACGGCAATTTCTGAAAGGGTCCATTCCAGACTAAGGTTTGCTATAATATGATCTACGATCTCGACATCTCGCAAGTCCAGAGATTTCGTGTACTCATGCATCGGCGCATCAGTCACCAAAATAGTGATGATATTGGGGTGGGCTTCTTTTGCCGCGTTTAATAATGCAAGGCTTGGTGAATTGGTAACAAGCACTTCAAAAATTTGGGATCTAATGAGCGCAATCGCAGCTGGGAGTTTATCTTCAAAAACGCAATCCCAGCCACAGCCGGCAATTTCCAACGAGTTCTTAGGCCCTAGAGGTTTTAAGCTAGGTTCTTCGAAAAATAGTATGGTTGGCAACTTCGAGGGCATAATGGGTTTAGACTTCCACCGGTTTTTTTGCATCCGCAGATATTTTGTCTTGAAGCGTTAATAGTCCTGCTATCACAGCTTCTGGTGTTGGAGGGCACCCTGCAACATAGACGTCAACCGGAATTATGCGGTCAACTCCCTGCAACACGTGATACGCACGATAGAATCCGCCGCTTGAGGCGCAGGCGCCCATGGCCATGACCCATTTGGGCTCTGACATCTGGTCGTAAACCTTCTTGATCACGGGCGCCATTTTTTCGGTAATGGTTCCAGCGACAATCATCAGGTCTGCCTGCCGAGGTGAAAAACGAACAACCTCTGCGCCAAAGCGCGCGATATCATATTTAGGTCCAACAACCGACATGTACTCGATTCCACAGCAGGCTGTTCCAAAAGGGTATGGCCACAGTGCATTCTTGCGCGCCCAGGCGACGAGCTCTTTGTGCTTGGTGAGAAAAATTGGAAGTTCGCTGTCTGATTGATTGTGCTTCATGGCTTGTGCATTCCCCGCAAATTGGCGCTACAGTTCACAACTCTATTAATTGGCACAGTTGATTGGCACAGTTGATTGGCACAGTTGATTGGCACAGTTCGGTTGCCTAATTAATCAACATTATTCGGCTATTATGAGTAATATTCTAAACCAGAGTCCAATTTAATTCCAGCCTCAAGAATATAATTCTCAGAACATTGACAGTGATGGTCTCTATTTCGTAAAATATTAGTAAAAGCGATATATTAGCAATATTCAATCGGTTGAGGGAGTCGGCGAAATGGATAAAATTGTTGAATTAGTGCATAAGGGCGGATGGCAGGTCATGTTGGCCATTACAATTACCGCTATTATTTCACTGGGCCTAATCTGTGAGCGTGTCATTCGGTACTGGGTACAGTATGACTTAGCAAATAGCTCTGTTTTCATGAGTAATATTCAAAAAATGGTCATGAATAATTCTATAGAAAATGCCATTCGCCTTTGTCGTCGCGCTAAGCCAAAGCTGCTCCCTGAAGTTTTGGTTCAAGGTCTCATGCGTGCCAACGATTCTGTTGAGGAAATCGAGCTGGCTATGGAATACGCGACTCTCGAAGCTGTGCCTAAGGTCACTAAATGGCTTGGCTTTCTTGGTACAACCGCCAACGTTGCCACTCTTTGTGGTTTGCTCGGCACACTGTTTGGACTGATGAAGTCTTTTGCTGCTGCAGCGAATGCTACTGGTGCCCAGAAGTCTACGTTGCTTGCGGAGGGTATCGCGGAAGCACTCGTCGCGACCTCGTATGGTCTCGGAACAGCTCTCGTCATTCTGCTTACCTTCGGTATCCTCATGGTCAAGCAGACATCGATCGTCGATGACATCAATGCGAATTCAGCTCGCCTCCTTCATATGCTCTACAACCGTAAGATGAAGATTCACCGCGGCGGTTCAGATCGAAGCGAGTAATCAATTCAATGCTTTTCTGATTTGAACGATACTTAGAAAAATAATTGGAGGACAAGGATGTCCAGGAGAAAGAAAAGAAAACCAGGAGAGTATAAAGATATCGAATTGAACATCATGCCGTTCATCGATATCTTTTCCATGCTTAATACATTTCTATTGTTTAGTGCTGTATTTTTATCTGTTGGTATCTTGGAAGTTCAGATTCCGTTTTTGTCGAATGCGCCGCCCGAGGATCAAAAGGATACTAGGGCCTTTCAAGTGAGCGTTGACGTCTCAAAGGAAAATGTGGAGATTCAAACTTCCTTTACGAAGGCGCCTGAACAGCTACAGAAATTCCCATTTAAGAATACTAAAGAGGGCCTTAAGACGTTTCATCAGAAGCTCGCCGATGTACGTAAGCAAAATAGTACGATAGATAAAGCGACCGTATACAGCGACGATGAGGTTACCTGGGAGTCTCTTTCTTTGGTGCTAGATGCTATGATTTTGCGAGTGGAAGGAGACCCAATTTTTGCACCTGTTAAGGACGCCAAGAATCTGGCAAAAGCAGAGTTGGATGCCAAGACTTTTCTCTATCAAAAAATAGTGATGGGTAGCGTCATGCTCAAGTGAATTTGGATTTGAGTAAGACAGTTCTTAATCGTTTTAATTACTAGGTATGGGGAGCATTCGATGGCTAGTGCAGGTGGGGGTAGCAAAGATACCTTGTTTCTAAACTTGAACCCGATGCTTGATATCTTTTCAATTCTTATTACATTTCTTTTAATGAGTTTTTCAAGTGATCCTGTAACTCATAACGTAGATGCGGGGATTGAGCTGCCTGAATCTACGACTATCGTGGCTCTCGACGAAGTCCCAACAGTGGTTGTCACAAAAACAGAAATCGTGATCAATGGCAAAAAAATTGCGGACATAGTGGCCGGTGATGTTCCGGAAAAAGACCGAACACAGGGCGCCATTCAACCGGTCTTTACTGAGTTGGAGAAGTTGGGTGAGGCCAACAAGCGTCTTGCGAAAAACATTAAGTCAAATGATCCAAATGCGATGGGTTCTACTGGCGCCTTAACCATGGAGATGGATAAGGGACATAGATTTAAACTTATGAAAAGAATTATGCTTTCAGCTCAGCAAGCAGATTTCGTGCAATTTAAGCTGATGGTTCAAAAGGAATTGTAACGCTATGGGCCTTGTGACGGGGAAAAATTCTATTTGGCGGCGTAGTCAAGCATGCTTGGCGATTTTTGCTGTAATATTCTGCAGTGGTGCATTCCCTACTATGGTTTCCGCAGAGCAATTTTCATCCTCTGAAGTGCGAGTCATTCGCCCAAGATTTTTTTCAAAATCGGGACGCTTGGAGACCTCGGCTCAAATGTCTGTGGTCATGAACCAATCGTTTATTTATACCTATTTGGCGACGGGGATTCTTGACTTTCATTTTAGTGAGTCGATCGCCATTGAGGGTGCAGGAGCTTTCGGATTGACCATAGATAAGGATGACAAAAAAAACCTTGATTCAAATTTTAAAATTAAAACCGAAATTCTTCGTACTAAGTACTTCGCTGAGGGCGGGTTGCTTTACACGCCAATCTACGGCAAGTATCAATTATCGTCTGGAGCGCTAATTTATTTAGATTTGTTTGTGGCAGCTGGTGGGGGAATGACGGGGGTGGAGTATCTATATGATCATTGCCCAAAACCTTCTGACGTGCCCTCTGATGTGACGGTTACTGCTCCTCCGGCGGCTAAAACAGCGTCCTATCCAACCGGTTTTCTTGGGCTGGGTCAAAGGGTGTTCTTGGACAAGAATGTTAGTTTGCGTTGGGACATTCGCAGTCATTTCTTTAGCTATAATAAGGGTGACGGTGCTTGTGATCCTCTAACGGCAGATACAAGTTCAGGCACTCAAACAAACATAACCATGCAGCTTGGTGCGGGGTACTTTCTATGAGGGGCTTGACCAGTTCAAGGTCGGCATGGATTTTGGCCGCGGGGATTAGCATTTCTATGCTATCCACGAATAGCTTTGCTGGTTATGAAGCAGGTCAGAAATTAACCGCAGGCCGAGACTTTGCAGGTGCCGCCGCAGAGTATTTTCAGTCCTATTCGTCTCCTAGGTCTGCACAGGAAAAGGTGTTTTCAGAATGGGGCTTGGCAAAAAGTCTTCAATCCTTGGGTTTTTACTACTCGTCTTCTAAATATTTTTCGCAAATTGTCAGGCGGGGGCCGACGGCGGTAAATCCATATTTCCGCAGGAGCCTCGAAGAATTGGGGCAGATCAACAACACGGTCGCCTTGGGGAAATCGCACATTTCGCAGCTAGTTAAAGGCGAAAATCTTGCGCCGGAATCTATTCCTGCTGCGGCCCGTGGGTTCTATTTCTACTATTTGGGCGAAGAAAATTTCATAAAGGAAAAATATGAAAAATCTTCGGACATGTTCAAGCGAGTGCCTGCCGCTAGCTCATATTATAGTAAAGCTCAGTTTCACTTGGGCGTCATTGCAAATCGAGCTGGGGCGCATAGTCGTGCCATTAGTTACTTTGAGTCGACTCGTGAAGCGGCGGGCGCTGATGCTTGGGTCCGTGAACAAAGTGCTTTGAATATTGCGCGAGTTCATTACGAAACAAAGAATTTTGCGGAGTCTTTGAAATACTACGCGCAAATCCCAAGAGAATCTGATAACTGGCTCGAAGCCATATTCGAGTCCGCCTGGGCATTTTTTATGATGGCCAAGCATAATAACGTATTAGGTAATATCCATACCCTTCACTCCCCATTTTTCGAAAATCGTTTTTTCCCAGAGTCCTATCTCCTCGAAGCGATCACGTATCTAAGGCTTTGCAGATTTGACAAAGTGCAGTCTAGTTTGGAAAGTTTTCGAGACAAGAACAAGCCTGTATTCAAAGACATTTCAGCAGTGCTGACCGAATACAAATCCAAAAAATCAGAGCTATTTAAGCTAGTTTACGACTACCGAAACGGCTCGCTCTCCAGTTATCGTAGTGCTTGGGCTATATTGGACTCCCTCAGCCGTTCTGATGCCTATAAAGAGGCTTATCGGGCCGTTCGTTACTCAGATGCAGAAATTGCGCGGTTGTCCGGAATGGGTGGAAAATGGGTCTCTACCGGGCTGATTGATGATTTAAAAGGTTTTTTAGCGAAAAAGAAAGCGGTCGCTAAAGTAGACTCTGGTGTGCAGTTATTTGAGCAGGCCGCTTCGTCTGTGGCTTATATGCGTGACCTAGTTCAACAGACTAAAGGAATTCAAGCTGAAAGATTTGAGGGGCAGGTGGATACGATTAGGAGAAGCCTCAACGTTACTCAAGCGAATGACCGTAAAGTTTTTATCGGGGGTTTACAGCCGCTAAAGGTTGACCAGCAGATCGAATACTGGCCGTTCCAAGGTGAGTATTGGGAAGATGAGCTCGGCTACTATGTCTATAACTTGGACGACCGCTGCAATGCTTCAGCAGGCCCGTCTAATGGCAAGAAGTAAAGTAGTTTCAATGCGTTTGCTCGAGGGATCATTGTGGAGTGCAAATTCAGCACCGAGGGATTGAAATGCTATTTATAAGCCGATTTTTAAGAGTACTGGTACTATTTGCCTTAAGTGCTAGTCTATCGTTTGCGGCGAGCGCAGATGACCGCGAAAAAGCGCACAAGGATGTGGATCTCGACAGTCTCCAAACCAAGAAAAGAGAAACGGGCAATGTAGAAAAAGTCTCTGGCCCAACCGAATCGCGTGGCGAGGCATTTATCGCCGCGACCGAGGGTAAGCTTTCTGGTGAATTAGAAAAAACGATTGCGTTTTATGAGCGCAGTGAGCGTACTCTTCCAAAAAAATCAAGTCAACGAGTCAACTTTCTTAAACGACTTTTGGATCGTTACGTGGAGCTTGCGGGCTATGAGTCCAATGCGGAATTTCGAGCGTATGACAAAGCCTTTGCCAACTGGGAGCAAGCAGGCAGCAAGGGAAAAGCCCCGCAAGTAAATTCTACAAAATCAAGGGCAGCATGGGCAAAGGTAGCGTCGAAAGCGGCTGAAGTATTGAAACAATTTCCAAACACGTCTGGTGCCGATGCTTTAATGTTTAATCAAGGTTTGGCACTTCAGTATTTGGGTAAGGAAAAAGAAGGGGCTGCTGTCTATAGTGACCTTATTCGAAAATATCCAAATAGCGACAAGTCTGGAGATGCCTATTTTCAGTTAGGAGAATTCTTTTTCGATAAGAAAAACTTTCGAAATGCGAGTAACAATTACAAAAAGGCTTTATCTTTTAAGGGCAGCAGAGGTTACGGGCTGTCTTTATGGAAGCTCGGATGGTGTTCCTATAATCTCCAAAATTATCCTGAAGCCCTTGATTACTGGAAAAAGACTGTCGCTCAAGCGATGTCTAAAAAGGTTCAAGGAAGTGACACTCTTAGGGATAGTGCTCTAAAAGACATGGTCAATGCTTGGGTTGAAATCAAAAACACCGAGGTGGCCATCAATTACTATCGGCAACATGGCGGCGAGAAGTTCATAGGAAAGTTTCTCAATCAATTGGGCTCGGCATTGGTTGATGCGGGAAAATTTCCAGAGGCTATTCGAGTCTATAAGAGATATCAACAAATCTATCCAACTGCTTTGGATACACCGGATACTCAAAAAGAAATCATTGGGCTTTACTACGATCTTAATAAACTTCCTGAAATGTGGAAGGAGCTTTCCGCATACCCCGCAGCCTATGGTCCGGCTAGTCCATGGTATGCAGCAAACAAAGTAGATCAAAGCTCTGTTGACAGCACTCAATTGCGAATAAAAGATACAATTATATTTTACGCTAAAACGTTTCATAAGAGAGGGCAGAGTAACGACGACACTCGCACCTATAATGAGGCCCTGCGTGGGTATGACTTGTTTTTAAAGCACTATCCAAATTCCAAAGAAATGCCCGAAGTTAAATTCAATGTGGGTGACGTTTTGTTTCAGGAAAAAAAATATCGTGAAGCTGGCAAAGCTTACTTGGCGGTAGTTGCATTAGGTAAAGAAAAAGCTATAAAAATTAAGCAGCCAGGCAATAAGGTCGTGCCTCTTCATAAAGAGGCGGCATCTTACATGCTTGACAGCTACGGATTGGACTTCGAGCCTGAGTATAAAGTTCTTTTAACGATTGTCCCTAATTTTAGTAAGCCTGCCCGTGCTTTGTCTCCCCGTGCGGGGAGCTATATTCAAGCTTGTAGTGAATACCAAAAATATTATCCTGAAGACTTAAAGGCAGCTAAATCGTGCGATATATACGCCTCGGATATTTACTACCACAGTGCCGATAAAGAGAAGTCAAAAAAACTACTGTTTAATTTGTCCCAAAAGTACCCCAATGAGAAAATCGGACCTGCGGCCGTGGATGCTTTAATACCCCTTTACTCGGGCGAAACAAAAGCTCTGGTTCAAATTTCAAACGCTTTATTGAAAATTCCCGCCTACCAAAAAGGTAAATTGGGCGACAAGTTGCGTGATCTGAAGCGTGGCGCTGAGGTTGATGAGATTAAGAAAATTAGTGATGGCGGCAAGCGTGCAAAGGCTCAGGAGGAGTTAGCGATGAAACATCCAAATTCACCTGAATCAGGTAAGTTAATGTATAACGCTGGCGTCGACTACATCGGTGCCGGAATGGTCGTTGCAGGAATTGCAGCTTATGCTGCCGTTCTAAAGAATTATCCAAAATCTGAGGGGGCTTCTGAGTCACTAAAGCAGTTAGCAAAACTGTCAGAGAAACGAATGGATTTTGCCACGGCAGCATCTTATTACTTAGCTTTTGCTTCAAAATATCCAAATGATAAGAGTGCCTTACCCTCGATCGGTCGTGCCTGTGAATTGAAGGTTGCAATCGGCGATGATAAAGCCCTCTCTACATGCATGATTCTGGCTAAATCAGATCCCGCAGGAGCCCAGCCACTTGTAGATCGGATTGTTCGAGAGGCGGAGTTTTCCAAAAATTACGCGAAAATGCAGCAGACGATTAAAGAGTACTTGAAGTTTAAACTTTCCCCGAGTGAGCGAATTATCGCATTTCACCGAATTTTTAATGCAGCAAACGGCACTGGGCCCGCAGCACAGCAGGCGGGAAAAGAGATACTAGCAGCAAATAGAGCTGGTGGCGGAAAGCTAGATCCAGAGGCGGGGCGCTATGTGGCTGAACTTGCCTTTGCAGAGGCCAAGCAAGTAATGCCAAAATTTGCGGCGATGAAGTTCACAGGAGGTACGGTAGATAACTTGTTGAAAACGATAGACCGGAAAGAGTCTTCAGTCGCTGTTGTCGACAAGTCCTTCCAAGGAGTCTTGGGGACGAAAGATGCTTTTTGGGGGGTGGCCGCACTATATCAAATGGGTGTCGCACGCGAACTATTGGCTAAAGATTTTGAGAATCCTCCAGGAATCACCGGCGCCAAAATTGAGGATGTAAAAGCGCAGCTTGCTCCAAAAGTCGTGATAAATCGCAACGAGGCAAAGAAATTATTTAAATTTGCGGTCGACTCTATTAAAGCGTTCAATGTCTACAATGAATGGGCGGCAAAGGCTGTGAGCGGATTAGAGCGGACATCAGGGAAGAATTTAAGTTTTGATGACGTCGCACTAATGCCAGATTTCATTGGCAGTGACGTGGCGGAGTCCCTCGTGCAAGCCGTCCAAAATAAAAAAGGGGGTGAATAATGAAAAAATTAGTGAACCCTATGAGGATCATTTTTGTTGTTGTGGCCATGAATAGCTGTGCCGGCAATAAGTCGAAAAATGCAGCACAAGATCCCGTAGATGGAGGCGGCACAAGTGCGGCTCCCGCTGCAGCCGAAAAAGAAAGCGGTGCTAAATTAGATGGCGATCGCCGATTTTTGGTGACGAGCATCAGTAACAACCCGCTCACTTCAAGGGCTATTGACCGTACAAAAGCAGCTGATTTTGTAGCTCAGGACAGCAATGGCAAGTCGAATGACCTCAATATGCTTGTTGCTATTTTGTCCGCAAATAGGCTTGCTGGTCGATCCGTAGAGGAAACATTGGCCGTAGCTAAACGAATTGCAGACAGTGTGATGTTGGCGGGCGTAGACAAAGAGCTTCCCGAGTCCGTTCAACTTGAGCTTGCACTCACCGGTGTTCAAACTGGCAGATTGGCTTTTGCGGAGTTTTGGTTTGATAAATTATACAAGTCGAAAAATGCGAGCATTCGCGCCGCCATATTAAATGCGAGGGGTGTTATGGCCGTGCGTATGGAGCGTATTCCCGAGGCGATGGGGTTATTTAAAGAGGCCATCGCCATAAACAGTGATTATAAGCCTGCACTACTAAATATGGGTTTTCTGGCCCTTCAAGGCGGAGATGTAGAGACAGCGCAAAAGTCGCTTGCCAGTGTCGAAGGGGATTGGTACGCCGAGGCTGGCCTAATCTCAGTTAATCGCCTACTAGGTGATTCAGAAAAGGCGGACGCCTCTTGTGAAAAAATCTTGGGCGCCCACCCCAAGCATAAGCAAACTCTAATCAATTGCGGCATTAATGCTTGGCAGGGCAAAAAGGATTATGCAAAGGCCCGAGAAATGCTGAATAAGGCATTGGTCATTCCTGGCGGAGCTCTGGTTTGGGATGAAAAAGCAGGCAAAATTCTAGTGGCGATCGACAGGGATGAGGATAGATCCAAGCAAGAGAAGTCCCTTAAGGAGGCTGCCAATCGTGATGCGGCCGACAAAGCCAAGGCAGCCCCGTCTGGGAAGAGTTCGGCAGGAGAGCCCCCAGCCAAGCCGTGATCCTAAAATAAGGCATCGGCCTGTGGCCTATGTAATAAGTTTTTTGAAGAGGTTTGGTAAGTTTGGAAATTTATGGGATAATAGAATCAAAATCATGAATTAAGTTTTGGCGAAGACATTTTGTTAAGTGATTGGTTTCAGTGATTGGTTTCAGTGATTGGTTTCAGTGGTTTGTTACACGATCCAATAGTCCTATTGAGGTAGAATTTTTTTATGGCATTTGAGTTACGATTCCAGATTTCAGGTCAACTTCCAAGAACTGTTCCCATGGATCAGTCACGGATGATGATTGGTACTTTGCCGTCGAACCATATTGTAATACGGGCAGCAGGTGTTGATCCGATTCATGCATTGATTGAAGACATTGGTAATGATCAATGGATCGTGACAGATGTTGGCAGTGAGACAGGAGTCAAGGTTAATGGGGTCATCATTGACGTTGAATGTCCACTAAGATCTGGTGATAAAATAGCAATTGGTAGTGTTATTCTAGAGTTTGTTCACCAAATCGTAAATATTCCATTGCCTCCGCATCCTGGTATTGTGGGCTCAAGTATTCAAACTCCACCAGATCTCCGTCCTGTTCCTCACCTTTCGACAGCGCAACTTGCTGACCAGGGTAAGGTTTCAAAGGCATCAGTTCCAGCAGGTTCGACAGAGAGTTTAGCGCAAGGTGCACACAAAAC
The DNA here is from genome assembly GCA_945900755.1 of Bdellovibrio sp. ZAP7. GTDB lineage: Bacteria > Bdellovibrionota_B > Oligoflexia > Oligoflexales > RGVZ01 > CAMDKS01. Next base: position 30,244 of record CAMDKS010000013.1, on the reverse strand, counting down.
TACTGTGCGCAAGGAAACCCTTGATCAAAATTCAGAGCGCCGAATTCCCAAACATATTTTATTCTCTCCACGCGATGCTCGACCAACGGGCGACATCCTAGAGGTGGTCGCATACTGGGGTGATTCTGTACTGGATGTAGATCTTTTTCACCCACAATTTAAAGACTTTGATCACGTCACCATCGGTGTTACGCCAATTGCGAATTTTATCGCAGCTGGAGAACAGCATTTTTTAAAGCATACGCTCGCAAAGTTTAGCTCAACGGGTGGCTATAAGTTAAAGCTTCTAAAAGGAATGGACACGCGGATTAGACGTGGTGGAAAAATTGAAAAAATTGATGGCGAGGGCAGGGTCTCACTCGAGAGACGTGATATCGCACATATAAAATTCGGTAGCGTGCGCTATTTTTTATTGTTTGTACGTCCGCCTGAAATCGATTTGAATAGGGCTGGTCCTAGGGATCCTGTTATTGTTTCTATTGCTCTAGCTTGTTTGCTTTTGTTCGCCTTAATTCTTCCAGTTGTTTGGATGACGCCACCTGTCGAAAAGAAGGAAGAAGACGAAATTTTCGCCTATGCGGAAGTTCCTTTGGAGCAAAAAAAGCCTGAACCGGTAAAAAAAGAGCCCGAGCCAAAGAAACCTCCTGTTAAAGTAGAGGAAAAACCAGAGCCGCCAAAAACGCCGAAGCCACCACCGCCACCAAAGCCGAAGCCAGTGGAGCCTAAGAAGCCTGTGGAGCCCGAAAAGGTCGAGCAAAAAAAGCCCGTGGAAAAGCCCGTGGAAAAAGCCATGGTAACGCCTTCACCTGTTCCCACGGTTGCAAAAGCAGCAGCAGCTCCGGTTGCTAAGCCTACCCCTGTCGTAAAACCAACACCGGTTGCGAAGCCGGCCGTGAATTTGTCAGCCTTAACGAAGCCGTCTGCGGGAACGCCATCGACTGGTGCTGTAAAACCTGACTTTAAGTTTGCTGGCGAAAAATCGGCAAAACCACTTGGAGCCTCCGGCACAAAAGGTGGAGGTAATAATAAAACCGGTGGAGCTATTAAAGGAAAGCAAGCAACAAGCGTTCAGGGAGTCGAGGGCGTAAACAATACGAAAGCTTCCGGAGTCAATCTTTCTAAGCTCGGGCTCGGCGCAGGTAAGGTATCAAGTAAAACGGGAGCTGGAGCCATTCACACCAATTTTACCAGTAGTGCTGGTGGTGCTGGCGGTGGCTCTGGATCTGCAAGTAAAACATACGGCATGGGTGGTCCTGGCGGCGGTCAATCTCTTGGTTTGGCGGGCGCAGCCGGTGCAGCCAATAACTTCGGTAACGGAGGCTCTGGCGGTGCGGGTGGTGGTGCAGGCGGCTCAGGAGGATTGGGCGGCTTAGGCGGCGGTAGTGGCCTTGGACATAATGGCAACGGAAAAGGAGCCGGAGGCGGTCACGGACGCGCAGACGTTTCAATTGCGCCCGGAGATCCGACAGTGGAAGCAGGACTTACTCAACAAGAGATTCGTGCCGTTATTAATGCTCACATTAACGAAATTAGACACTGCTACGAACAACTTATTCAGCGCGCTCCAAACTCGGCAGGAAGAGTCGAAGTTAATTTTACTGTTGCCCTCTCAGGACGTGTATCGGTCGCTACTATTGGGGCCGCTACCTTGTCGGATGTCGTTACTCGTGGCTGTATAACTGGTGTCGTTAAGCGTTGGTCGTTCCCAAGTCCGCGCGGTGGGCAGCCAGTGGAAGTCAGCTATCCATTCAGCTTTAGTCCTGCAGGCTAATCGAATCTCTACGCTCGACGAGCATATAGTCTAATGATTTCTCCGCGGTTGGTGAGAACTCCAATCGCTCCGATTAAAATGATTAAAGGTGCTAGGTAACCAATCGAAAGTATCGAATTAATGGTCATCGCAGGATTGTTTTTAAGACTTGTTGCCGGATTTTTCAGGACGCCAAAGACCGTTTCAAACGAATAGTCTTTCTCCCCAAAAAGTCGGCCCAGCAGTGCACTCCAAAGGTATACGTAGGTAAATTTTAGGGAGAAGCCTTCCCTGCGATAGACCGCTAGGCCATGCTTCCCTAGGAGCTCGTCAAGGGCGTTAGACGTCATGTGATTAATGTGATGGACATCATCACTGCCAAGCCAAGTCGGATAGCATAGTTTCGACCCGAAGCCGTCAATATTGGGAACTTCAATCATGACCACGCCGTCGTCGGCCAAGATTTTAGACCAGATTTTAACGTGAGAATCGGGTTCTTCAAGGTGCTCAAACACGTGCCAATAGGTGATGGCATCAATTTTTTCTTTTTGAAGTTCGTCCGGGATTTCTTTGCTCAAATGTAAAGAAATTTCATACTTTGATTTTGCTGCTTGCTGAGAAATGGAGGAGGCTGTGGTGCCTTGGGGAAAGAAACCAAATTGTTTAACGAAATACAAAAATTTACCGTCACCAGCGCCGATATCAATGACCCGAAGGGGCCGCTCCCTTGATGTTTTTGATTTGGTGAGTAGTCCCGAAACGCGGACAAAATTCCACGCCTTAAACCAATCCAAAAAGTACAAAAATCCATTCAAACCTGGCGCAAGTCGACTCGCCTGACCGTCGCCGTTGTAGTAATCGTTGCTGTCGTACAGCTCTGGTTTGCTAGTCACACAGACTCCTTAGCTTTCGTGGTGCTGGCAAGTGTCATGCCGTGAAATATTTTAGGATTGGTCATTCCGCGTTTGCCTAAAAAGTATTGTGCGGCCACGCCGAGGCATCCAAGTCCATATTTCACACTTCGAGCAAAATTGATGGACGATGCGTCATCAAAATATTTGGTCGGGCAGGTAATCTATGCGATGAAAAATCCCGCGTAATGGGCCTGAAGAAGCATTTGATTATCAAAAACAAAATCATCACTGTTGTTGTGGATCGGCAAAGTCGTCAATACTTTTCGGGTAAATGATCTGTAGCCGGTGTGAAATTCAGAGAGTTTCATTCCTGTAAGTAGATTCTGGGCAAGAGTTAGGAATCGATTTGCAATATATTTGTAGACAGGCATTCCGCCACGCAAAGCCCCACCACCCAAAATTCGTGATCCAAGAGCAATATCAAATTCATCACTTAACAAAACAGCAGCCATCGCTGGAATTAATTTTGGGGTGTATTGATAGTCAGGATGGACCATCACCACAATATCGGCTCCGAGACTGAGAGCCTTCGCATAGCAGGATTTCTGATTGCCGCCGTAACCGCGATTTTTGTCATGAACGACAACATGCAGGCCGAGTTCCTTGGCAATCATGACCGTTTTGTCTTTGCTGCAATCATCAACAAGAATGACCTCATCGACGATCGTCCGATCTATTTCGGCAACCGTTTTCCGAAGAGTCTTCTCTGCATTATAAGCAGGCATTACCACCACAATTTTTTTACCTTGCATCATCGTATAGTGGCCTCGCCAAGTAGTCGCTCGATTTCAAATAAGAGTCATTGCCCGCAGGCCAAGGGAGGATAGTGTTTTAACTCGTGTTTGTCGATATCTTTGAGAGGGCAACAAAGGTAGAGAGGAGTTGATTTTGTATAGTTAATAAACTAGTCTCATTTTTTTATAGTCGTATAAACGTGCGCAATAAATCATTATTGTTTTTGGTGGGGCTAATGACGTTGAAAAACAGTGGGTCCGGGGCCTCAGGTCATTCATGGATGATGATGGTGGGAGCGGTTTTTTTAGGCTTCCTAGCTTTTGCGTTGACGATGCCACTTTACATCCTAGATCCGACAAATTTGGATTGGTTGTTCCATCCGCCGTCGACCACTTATTTGCCCACGGTCGACATCACTCTTTATTATTTAGGCTGGTATTTTTTGCGCCATGCGCCGATGTCGTTTCCTCTTGGGTCGATTCCAAATTTCATGGCTCCCCTCGATACCTATACAGCCTATACGGACTCTATTCCGCTCGCCGCTTTTTCATTTCGCGCCATCAGTGCTTGGTTGCCAGAAGACTTCCAGTATTTTGGGTGGTGGGTGCTACTATGTTTCGTACTGCAAAGTGTGTTTGCCTATAGGATCTTGCGGCGGTGGATCAAGGATCGATTCTGCCTAATTATTGGCGTGGTCATGATGGCTCTTAGCCCCGTATTAGTCTATCGGTGGAATCACATTGCCTTAATGTCGCATTGGCTCATTTTGTGGTGCATTGACTTGAATGGTGAGTACTTCGAATCGACGAAGCACGGCGCTGAGGGCAAAGTGCCTAAGTGGCGTTCGGTCCTAGTTTTGGCGATGGCCACACTCATTCAGCCGTATATTGCCTTAATGGTGGCGGGTCTATGTTGGGCAATGCCGTTGTCGCGCTTTCTTGGCGAGCGAAAAAGACGACCAGCTGAGTTAAGAAAATCAATGTTCAGTTTGCTGTTGGCAACCGCAGGTTTGATGCTTTCGCTATTTGTGGTTTTGGGTCTGTTTGGATTGTTAAGTGGCGCCTCAAAAATGGATGGATTTCATTGGTTTAGCAGTGATTTACTCGCTATTTTCAATAATTTTTCGACCAGTTCTTTTTTACCTTCCTTTAGGCGAAAGGCAGGGCTCTATGAGGGTTATGCGTGGCCTGGGGTGGGCGGTTGGTTATTCTTGATTTCTGTGATGATGCCGAGCGTGCGTGGCAAACTCCGTGACTTTATGCGAGAGCCAAGCTACCGAGGAATTTTGGTTGCATGTGGCATGATGTGGTTTTATGCGTTTGGCGAACGACTGTTTATTGGCACGTTTTGGATTGTTGATTTAGAGGCTTTTTGGCTCCCGTTAAAAGCAATCACCACGTCGGTGCGGGTCGCTGGCCGCTTCGTATGGCCGGGTTACTACCTTTTAATTCTTACAGCGATGGCTGCGACCGCAAATTTCTATGACAAAAAAAGAGCGAGGTATATTTTTGCAGGAGCCTTACTTTTGCAAGCGATCGATCTGGGTCCCTGGATGGCTGGGCGTTCAAAGCGTTTTCCAAAGTTTGAACGTCAAAAATTGACGAGTCCATTTTGGGAGAATGAGGCGACGAAATATTCACATATTAAGCTTATTCCTCCCTACCAAGAGGGCGGCTACTGCGAACCAATGTGGGCTCACCATCACTATGAGTGGCCAGAATTGGCCAAATTTGCCGCACTCCATAACATGACAGAGAATAGTGGCGTGCTCGCGCGTTATGACGAACTCGTGTCGAAGCTTTACTGCACGTCACAGTATTACGAATTTTTGGCCGGCCCGCTTGCAGCCGATAGTCTATACGTTGTTCGAAGGGGCGCACCCGCGGAGCTGTTGTCGCCTCGTCCCGACCGAACGTGTCGTGACATTGACGGCTACATGGTGTGCGTTGCTTCTAGGCAGGCCCCCTGAATCGTTGTTTGTAATGTAGGCAAGCCATTATATATTCGCACTTTTTTTGTACATTAAGACTTTAATCGCCTTCTAATATTGGTGGTTACCTTGCGCATTGTCGTAACCTTAAGTAGATTTGCCGCATCTATTTTTATGATAAGGGGCTGCAATTGTCACAAAAGCCATTGTTTCTCATAACCAATGACGACGGAGTTCACGCCCCTGGGATGCTTGCTCTGGCTGCTGCTTTTAAGGATATGGGTGACGTCGTTATTGTCGCGCCTCACGTTGAACGCTCAGCCTCAAGCCATGCGATCACTATTTATTCTCCTTTGAGAATGGAACAAATTTCGTCGAATACCTATGCCGTTGAGGGCACTCCCGCCGATTGCGTTATGTTGGCAATCCGTAAGTTGTTGAGGCGTAAGCCAAATTGGGTATTGAGTGGCATTAATAGAGGTGCTAATCTAGGTGTAGATACTATTTACTCAGGAACAGTTGGGGCGGCGATGGAGGGAACTCTCCATGGGATTCGTTCGATAGCGGTGTCTTCGTATGGTTCAGCCAGGGAGTCTATTCACTATGAAGCGGCTGCAAAGGTTGTTCGGATGCTGGTTGAGCGGCAAGATATTATGGATACCGTGCCGATAAACTCGTTGCTCAACATCAACGTTCCAAACCTTCCGTTCGGGAAGTTAAAGGGTATCGCCGTAACCAGCCTTGGGCGGCGTGTGTATGAAGAAGGAATGCAAGAGGGCACCGATCCTCGGGGTCGGGCTTATTATTGGATTGGTGCCGGCGGTGAGATGTTCGATGATATTCCAGATTCGGACTGTGTTTTGATTGATCAAGGATTTGTGACCGCATCGGTGCTGCGACCTAGTTTCTTGGATGAGCAGAGTAACTCTCTGCTTAAAGCGAAAATGGCGGGGGCCTTTGATCAGCATTTTTAGCAGTGGGAAAAGGATTTCTCACACCAAGCTAAGCAGAAAGGAGAGCAAAATGAGTCGTATCCAAATTGGTTTGATCACCGTTTTCTTATTCTTTATGAGCGTGAGTTGTGCATCCCTTCGTAGTGGTTCAAATACCGTTACCGTTATCGTGAAAAAAAATGAGACCCTAAGGACGATTGCCGACGCACATGGCGTAACCTGGGAGTCCATCGTACAGTTGAATCAACCAACATTGGCGCAAGGCCTTCAGGAAGGTCAAGTCCTAAAAATTGCTGGGAATCCAGACTCGCAACCGCTCCTTGCTGAGACACATGAACCCGAATCTTCTCCAGAAGAGGATCTCGATGATGAAGACTTAGATTTTCTAAAGCGTCCTAACAAAGGTTTGCTTGTTGGGCCTCAGTCCAAAGAGCCAGTTTCCTTAATTTATCCTGTGGAATCCCGAATTTCGAGCCACTTCGGTAAGAGGGGGCGTAAAAATCATAAGGGAATCGACCTTGCTGCAAATGTCGGAACCCCCATCATCGCTGCAGGTGATGGTGAGGTGATTGCTAGTGGGCGGCAACGAGGATATGGCCTGACGGTTATCATAGACCATGGTGCATTTATGACTCTTTATGCCCATGCCAGTAAATTGATTGCAAGGGTGGGCAGTAAGGTGCGCCAAGGTGATTTAATTGCAAAAGTCGGACGTTCGGGGAATGCAAGGGGAGCTCACCTGCATTTTGAATTGCGAAACTTCGACAATAAACCTCTTGATCCTGAGCTCTATCTTCATCACAAATCGGTGGTTAAAGTTGGTCACTCGCGAAATAAGGGCGCATTGGCTTCAAGCAAAGTTAAGCCACGCCACCACAAAAATTTGTCCAAGCGTTCGGGAAATGGTCGTAATGTAGCGGCATCCAAATAGATTTCGATCAGGTTAAAAATTAACCAAATCTCACTCCTTAAAATTTGTTAGGTATAACATTTCTGGTAGATTGCGACTTTTCCTTGACAGGGTGGGGGCATTTGCGATTTGTTGCTCCTTAAGCAAAATAAAAGAATCAATGACTCTGAAACTTACATGGTGATTAATGTTTACTGACCACACGACAAAAAGCCGAACAAGCCGCCTAAAAGTCTTGAATAGCTCAACGCCTTCTGACAAAAACGACACACAAACGCCCGAAGCTGTGGCTGGGGAAATTCTAGTGGTCGGCCTTGGTGATCGCATGGTGATTTCTGAGCAAGCTGAAGTTTGGACCATTCGTGGAGTATTGAGCGATGGCCGCGTATTGGCTGATCCTGTTGGTGAAATTTCCTTTGTCATGATCCCCGGCCAATTTCAGCCAGCAACCGCTGTGGTCGGATATATCGCTCCTCATGCCCCAAATATCTTGGGGATCCCTGAAGCTGTTTTGTGGCCGCAACTTCGTGCGATGATTTCGCAGCTTGGGTATGATCTCGACGGATTTTACGTTTCACTAGCCGTAAATGGAAAACCATTCTACCGCCGCGAACTTTTGGAAAATACCAAGGGTCGAACCTAGTTTTAAAGCGGAATAAATTTCAATGACGAACTTTATCGTGTCGCAAAAAAATGGCAGGAATTCTGCATCGGAAGGCTGCGCCTTTTTCAGTTTCAAAAAAATACCAACCACTCATGTAGCCCGTAGTCGTTCGAAGCGGGCAGCCGCTATGATATTCGTATGATTCGCCAGGCTTAATCCTGGGCTGGATACCAACCACTCCTTCGCCCTCAACGATGTCGATCACTCCATTCCCATCTGTAATCGTCCATTGGCGTCGTAGCAACTGCACGGACTCATGGCCTAAATTAGTAATCGTGACATGATAAGAAAAAGCGTGAAAATCTTGCTCAGGACTTGATCGCTTGGGCAAATACTCAGGCACGACACGGACGTTCATCGTGTTTGATGTGACATGCCAACCAAAGAGTCCGTTGGCAGCAGGTTCTCCAATTGTAGGTCCAATATTTGGCAAGGAATACCTCATCATGTCGTGGTCTTGGGGAGATGAACTTATTAATAAAACCGAGTTTAAAAACATCGGGATTCTATAGAAACTATACACCAAGTCATGATAAAATACGAGCATGAAGGTTTTGGGGCATTGAATATTTTTTAGTCCTAGGGGTAATGTGTTGAATTTATTTATGTATATTTGTATCGACCGGAAGTCCGTGGGAGCCTTGGGACGGCTGGTTTTCATGGTTTTGAGTCTTGCTACCATCCTAGGCGCCAGCTTAGTGGGCCAAGGGGCTGAGGCCAGAACCATTCCCGAGTCCGTTCATCTTAAGCCGGTGACGGCCACTAAAATCATTAAAGTTTCGGACGGTGATTCGATTGAATTAATTGCGGGTTTTGTACGTGATAAAGTTGACGGGAAATGGCTCACAAGGCTTGCGTATAATGGCATGATTCCCGGCCCCATGATCGTTGCGAAACAGGGAACCAAAATAAAATTGAAACTTACAAATCAAACGGGGGAGCCCACAAGCTTGCATTCCCATGGGTTGCGTGTGGACGATAAAAATGACGGCGTCGTCGGCATTGGTCAAGATCCGATCTTGAATAACGAATCTCATACCTATGATCTAAAATTTCCTGACGCGGGACTTTTTTGGTATCACCCACACATGAGTGATGAGTATGGGCAGGAAATGGGGCTTCAGGGTAACTACTGGGTCATGGATACTGACCTTTCGAAAATGCCTGCTGTTGATCGCGATGAAGTGATCGTAGTCGATGATTTGTTGGTGGGAGAAGGCCAGCTGCCAGAGTTCAAAAGTGGAAAACTATCGTATGCATTGATGGGCCGATATGGAAATTTTAATCTGGTAAATAATAAATCCAATTGGAGCTCGACAGCAAAACTTGGTTCTGTAGTCCGTTATTGGATGACAAATACCGCAAATGCACGCCCGTTTAAGCTTACGTTCTCGGGTGCTAAAATGAAACTTATTGGCGGTGATTCCGGACCGTACGCAAAAGATCGTATGATCGATGAATTGATTTTGGCCCCGAGTGAACGAGCGGTAGTGGATGTGTTTTTTTTGAATCCAAAAACAGTCACCCTTGAAAATATTGGTCCAAAGAAGAAACAAGTATTAGGTAAGATTTTCGTGGCAAAAAATCCAAAATTCACGACCCTTGAGCGAGCAAAGCTAGGGGCCAACTTTGAACGCCTGCAGGAACGCAAGGAGCTCAGTGATATGTTTCAACCGTTGTTGTCGTTGGCGGCGGCGAAGCCTGATTTCACTATGAAAATAGATGCGACACTTCGTGGCCAACATGCCGAACACATGATGGGTCAGGGCGCAGGCGCTGAGGGCATAGAGTGGGAGGATTCAATGTCCGAGATGAACGCAGCCATGTCGGATAAAGATGTGACGTGGCGTGTTATAGATCCTGCGACCGGTAAAGAAAACATGGCGATTAATTGGCTGTTCACAAAAAATAAACCGGTCAAAATCAGAATTATTAACGACGGCAAGCATCACCCGATGCAGCACCCCATGCACTTCCACGGCCAGAGATTTATTGTGTTGGCTCGCAATGGTTTGCCTGAGGAGACCGTGGGCTGGGAAGACACGGTGTTAGTTCGTGCAGGCGAGACAGTGGACGTGGTTCTTGACAACCAGAATCCAGGCCGGTGGATGGGGCACTGTCACATCAGTGAGCATCTTGGTACGGGAATGATGTTCGGCTTTGAGGTGCGGTAACCGACCCAGGTAGCCCTGAGAACGGCCAGAGGCCGCTGGAGCCATTAAATGCGGGCGTACATTTCCTGTGTATAAGTCTCGGAATAGTGGGCGACGCCTTCTCTCATTTGTTGAAACGTTTTGGCCTTGGTGGTTACGCGCCAAAAGCTGTGGCCAAACAAAAACCACTTGGCTGCGAGGGCGGCGTAAAAACGCAATTTTTGCATGCCGTATTCTTCGACGCCGTCACCCGTTCCGAAATATTGTTCGACGAGGTCGATTAAGGTAAGAAAAGAACGGTGAAACTCGCGGCCTTCTTCTTCGGGGGTTCGTGGGGCGCGCTCACCTTCGCGACCTGGGGGGGCACCATTGAGTCCAAGGTCCTCTGCGATTTGCCAAAAAATCCAAGGACGCGCCGTCGCGGCCTTGGCAATCATCGCACCAGCGCAGTTGTAGTCTCTTACAATTTTAATGGCATCGGCCGACGTTTGAATGTCGCCATTTGCGATCACCGGAATCTTTCTCGCCTGTGCCACCTCACCGACTATGTCCCAGTTGGCGGGGCCTTCATGTTTTGCGGCGCGTGGCCGGGCGTGAATCGTCAGCCAATCGACTCCCGCATCTTCAAGCGCGGCCGTAAAATCGAGCAAATAATTTTTATCAATATCCTTATCGGCGCCGCCGCGGAGCTTAACACTTACAGGGATGTTCGTATGGCGCTTGACCATTCTGACCACCTCAGCCGCATAAGCTGAATCCCCCATGAGTCGCACGCCCCAATTGTGACGAAGAATATGGGTCTGTGGGCACCCCATGTTAATGTCAAAACCCCACGGAGATAAGGGTAAGAGCTTTTTGACGCTTGGCCCGATAAATTTTTCTTCATTTCCTAGGAGCTGCGGAATGAAAAATCTTTCCCCCTCTGATACGCGTAGCTGTGGGGTCAGATCCAATTTTTCGCTAGGAAGTTTTCGCGTCGACAGCATCTCGGTAAATCGAAGAGCCTCAATAGGCGAAGGAGTATACGAGCGCACTAATTCCCTGAAGGCCACGTGACTAATCCCCACCATAGGCGCGATCATGTATGGAAATTTAATACCAAGGTTTTGCACTGAGGACTGATCCCATTTAAGTGAGCTGCAACGTCGATGACTTTTCGCCTAAAAACCAGCAAATATCCATAGATTTCAGAGGACTTTGCCATTTTACCTAAAAATAAGTGCCGACCAAGTTGGACGTATTTCTTGGTAACATGATATTATTAAAGAAGAATACTGTACTTGTGCAGGCTCAATTCAGAGTATCGAGTGTGGTAGTGCTGTTAATCCATGGTCCCCTAGGAAACTTCGAAATGACTTCAACGATTCCCAATTCAACGCCCCAGCAGGCCACGCATGATTCTCAAAAAGTGTCGACCCTGATGTCGCCAATTTATGGAGTCATTCCGCAGGACACGTCCCTCGAGGAACTTCTTCAAGACGAGAGGTTAAGGAAAGCGGAAGTCATGCTCGTCGTCGATGAGGCTGGCCTGCTCGTAGGAAGTGTGGGAAGTGTAGAATTGCTTGCTGCGGTAAAAAAATCTGTAAGTTTAAAAGCTCACGATATTATGACTCCCTGTCCGATAAGTCTGCCGTCAACGGCTTCTCACCACGAGGCCTGTCAAATTTTTATTCAACATGCTTTCCGGTTTATTCCAATTACTGAAAATGACAAACCCGTCGGCATCCTGTGGGTCCTCAATTCACTGTCAGCCATGACTCAGGCCTATCGATCGAAATTTGAAGAATTGGTTCAAGCAAAAGAAAAAATTAAAAATCGCGATGACTTTGTGGGAATCTTACTCCACGACATAAGATCTCCTTTGGGGGCGATCGGGGCTTGTTGCGACATGCTGCAATTGCAGAACAAAAATCTGCCTGAATCACATTTGAATTTTATTGCCACCATCAAAAGAAATATCGCTCGCTGTGTCGCCATGTCCGAAGATCTTCTGCATTTTTCCAAAATAAATGACGGAATGAATATCAATCTTGAAATTGTTGAAATTCACTCTGTACTCAACGAGTTAACACTTAATTTGGCCATGATAGGCACGCAAAAATATGGCGTAGGTCTCATCACAAACTGGTGCGGCTCGGTCGGAATTCAAGTGGATCGCTTGAAATTTGGCCAAATCATCGATAATCTCGTGACCAACGCATTCAAGGTTTCTCCGTCAGGAACAAAAGTCACGATCACGACGAAATTGATAGACGATTTTAAACGTCATAACAAAGCCCTTCGCATTGAAATCATGGACGAGGGTCCAGGTATTCCTAAGGGACAATTGAAAAGTGTTTTTGACAAATATACTCAACTCGACAACCAGCAAGGTGCTGCCTCTGGTGTCGGGCTTGGCCTATCGATCGTCTCGCAATTGGTCAGGTTGCACAATGGAGAAATTTTTGTGCTCGGAGGAGGCGATATGCGTGGGATTGGAGCCACCTTTGGGGTGACCCTTCCTAATGCGTCGATTCTTCGAGTCGAGTCCCTCAGAGAAACCATCAAAGGGCATTCGAAGATTCTGGTGGTCGATGATGACGAGGATATTCGCGACATGATTGTCGATGTTTTCCGTGGTTTGCCCTTCGAAATTCGTACGGCAGCTGACGGCGCAGAGGGTCTGCGTCTATTTCAGACGTGGGATCCTGATGTGGTTATTTCCGATATGAGAATGCCGGAAAAAAATGGCCTAGAACTGCTCCATGATATTAGAGTTGCTAACGGTAAGACTGGACTAATTCTCATTTCTGGCGCTCTCGAGGAGATGAGTGAGGACACCATTAAGCAAAATTTTAATCCTGATGCCTACCTTTCAAAGCCGTTTGTCTCCGCAGAGCTTTTAGAGGTTGTTTCAAAATTGTTGAAACGAAATTAAGCCGGACTATGCGAAATCCCCTTAAGTATTTAATGACATTGGAAACCTTTAGGGGTCGAAGCGGGGCTGCTCGTATCGTTACGATCTATATGTGGGGTGCCGTTGGTTTCTCGCTGCTCATTGACGTGCTCAGTATTCCTAGAGCGTCAGCGCTCCCGATTGGCTACGGCTACAATCAAGGGGATGTTAAATTTGATGAATTGTCGTCAAAAAATTTCACTTTGTATCACGATCGCCGGGCCCCAGATGATGCGAAGCTTGCCATGAGATCCTTAGAAGCGGCGAGGCCAAATGTCGAGAGGTGGTTTGGCGTATCGCGATCATCTCCTTTGGTCGTGAATATGTCGGCGATGAGTGACAACGCATCTTTTGCAAATTTTGTGACCGACTCCATTGAATTGCAAACGTTAGGGCAGGGCGGTCGCGACCTCGCATGGCATGAATACACGCACTCCACGATGTATCGGCAACTGGATAATTTGTTTGGACCCGCCGGTTCAATATTGCATTTGCCGTGGATGGAGGCTTGGTTTCTTGAGGGGCTGGCGGAGGCTGTCAGTGTTTCTATTGGTTCTGATGAGCAAGCCGGTGTGGAGAGGTACCAAGCCTTGACGAATAATTGGCCGACCTGGGACCGCCTCCATAGTCTTTATAACAGCGGCCCATTTAATTTTCGGGGCTATGCAACGAGTGGCTCGTTTGTGAGCTGGATTTTGCGCACTCACGATGCGTCGAAACTTCCAGAGATGTTGAAAACATTTCGCTCAGATTCAATGCCTTGGTATTGGCCGTGGGCGGTCATGCCGTTCAACAGTTTTTTGCCAATGGATAGTGCTTTAAAATCCATGACTGGAAAATCAGGCAAGGAGCTCTACACCCAATACAAAATGGACGCAACCACCTACTGGAAGGGTGTTAGTACCGCGCCACTGCTATCCGGTAAAGTGGAGGAAAAAGAGGTCACGAGCAGTGCGTGGTCGTGGCAATTTGAGAATTCGAAACTCTCGAAAACAAAACCTCCCGCAGACTCGGCAAGTGTGCAAGTGGCAACATCGACGAACGCTACAGCCTGGACCAACTCCTATTTTCCTAAAGCCAATCTGCGTAGCTACCGAATTGGATTACAAGCTTCGGGTGAGACGAAGCAGCCCGTCATGTGGCTACCCCGGGAAAGCCAGTGGATCGACGGCCCTTGGCTCACAACCACGGATGTCTGGTGGCTTGAGACCTATATTCAATCCTCGAAACTTTGTCGCGCACCTCGCCAGAATTTTAAGAAAGCGAATGTAACCTGCCTGCTCACAGGCACCATGCCGGCTCACCTGCGAATGATTGGGGAGCGTCATGATGATTCGTCAAAAACGACAACGTCTCTTTGGATCGCTCGTGACACCGAAACACTGAAAGGTGACGTGAACGAAATCTTAGAGGTCGATTTGTCGGCCTATACGATTAAAACTCTTAAATCACCGGTAGGGGGGCGGCCGATCAGTATGGCCACAACCAATTCCGGGACGTGGATGCTGACCGCTGACCGCTCAAGGCGTCATATTTTAAAGCTTGATGGAAACAACGCATGCGTTGGTATGATTGAAATTTCTGATTATCCTGCCAGAATTGTTAGCTCCGCCGAAGGTTTGCCCTATGTCGTGCTTTTTACCGTAGATGGATATGTGGCGCGGGGCTTAGATGCTGCTAAATTTCCTGTGATGCCGTGCCACCAGCTTTCTGAACGGACGTCCCCATTGTTGGCGGCGATGCTATCTCCTAAACCACTGACGTTTGCGGAAGCGGTTCTGTCGTCAAGCATTTGGAGTATGGCTCCGGGCCCAGAAAATAAAACGGAGATAGGCAAACGCGATGCTAGTCCTGTTCTGGACACCCAGGCTATAGGAGCAGCGCCCGTGCCCACGGACGTAAGCGCTGACGTGAGCGCTGACGTGACAACGCCGAAAGCAAGGCCCGCGGCCTGGCGAGGCCGGCCAATTTTCGCATTCCCGTGGATCGCAAGCGATGATCCGCTGGGACCGCAAATTGGTCTAATCACTGTTCCTCTCATGGACGAAATGCAAAATGAAACCGTACGAGCTACATTTCTTTTAGGCACAGTCAGTCGATTTCCCTATCAAGAAATCACCTTGACCTCCAACCGCTTCAAGCCAACTTGGTCACTCTCAGGTTACCGCGCACAAACATACAACGGACGGTACCGCGAGCAGCCATCGGGATTTATTCTTTCTAAATACTTAGAGGAAAAAGGATCACACCTTGACGGTAGCTATGTTCAGTTTTGGAATCGTCTGGCCGTGGAATGGAATTGGGGCCTAAAATCGGCTGTGTTGAAAAAATATATTGGCCCCGCACGCCGTGTGGGGCATCTGAACGAAACCTTTGTTGGCGTGAGTGCCAGTGTTAATAATGGTGGAATACTTTTCGCATCAACCTCTGTGGCAGGCGCCGTCGCAGCTCCAGGTATTAATCATGATTTTCACTACGACATTCTGCGAGCAAATGTCACGACCGGCTCAAAGATCGGTAGTGGTCGCCTAGAATTAGGATTAGATGGAAGCAGAACTCGTGGGCCTAAACGTCGAGACCTTCAAGAAATGTATTCACCCCTTAAAACATTAATTCCTGGATCTGGTGGGGGCTTTAATCAAGCAAGCTTTGCTGTAACGCCTGATCAAGGACTATTCACCCCAGTCTTTGGTGAAAATCAAGCTCGTGCACGACTCCTAGCCACTCATCCCCTGATACAGGACATCGACAAGTTCAAGAGTCTTGTCTATATTGATCAACTTAATATCAGTGGTTTCCTAAATTATGGTACAGCGTGGCGAGGCAATGAAATGCCACTCCAACAAGATTTGATTGCTGCACAGGGCTACACTCTAGATCTTTTCATGGATAATAAAGGAGTTCGCTTCAATGTCGGACTCGGGGCTGGTCAAGTTTTGACTCGGTCGTGGCAGGGATATTGGTCTTTTGGCTTCGATGCGTTATTTTAATACTTTTTTGGTTGTCCTATCGCTCATCCTCCGCTAGTTTGCAGGCAGATAAGAAAAATTGGAGCGCTGCCAGCTAAATTAGGCACGGGAGAATCATACGCATGGGACTTTTTACTGGAAAAAAAGGCATCATAATGGGCGTTGCCAACGAGCATTCGCTGGCTGCCGGTGTTGCAGAGTTTTTGAAAAAGGAGGGTGCTGAAATCGGTTTCAGTCACCTGCCCGATAAAGAGGGCGGCCCCGCAAAAATGCTTCGCCGCGTCATGCGTGTCGCCGAGCCACTTGGAATTACTTTTGTGCGTCCATGTGACGTGGCCAATGATGCGGATATCGCCCGATTTTTCGGCGAGGTTCGCGAACAGTTTGGATCCATCGATTTTCTGGTGCACTCGATTGCGTTTGCGCCCTTAGATGATATTCGCTGCGCCACGATCGATGCCAGCCGAGCGGGTTTTCTCACTGCCATGGATATTAGTGTTTACAGCTTTATCGCCTGTGCACGAGCTGCCGTTCCGTTGATGGACAAAGGCGGAGCGATGACCACTATGACCTACTACGGCGGTGAACGTGTGGTAGGCGGCTATAATTTAATGGGAGTCTGTAAAGCGGCCTTGGAATCTGCAACCAAGTATTTGGCTTGGGATCTCGGCCCAAAAGGCATTCGTGTCAATGCTGTTAGTGCAGGACCGGTCAAAACTCTCGCATCTTCCGCCGTGGGTGCAGGCGATATGCTGCATCTTTATTCAGCTATGGCGCCAATGGCTCGAAACATTACTAATGAGGAAGTTGGTCGCTCGGCGGGATTTCTTCTTAGCGATATGGCCTCTGCCACCACAGGCGAAATTTTACACGTCGACTGTGGATATCATGTAATGGGAAGTCCTGGACGAGCTGTGCTTACCTAGATTCATCGATGTGTCTGACTCAGTCTTAAAGTAAGTATTTCAGAAGCCTAAAACTACCCATTTACTACTTCGGGAATCGCAAAAAACTCTGCGAATGATTCAGATCTTGGAATCGCCAGTCCGTCTTCCTTCATGCCAACGATATGTAGCTGAATTGCTTCATACATGTTCTTTTCAACTTCTTCGCGAGTTTTGCCTGTGGCGACACAACCCGGTAAATCGGGGCTATACGCCGCATAATTATTTTTTGCTTTTTCAATAACGATTAAGAATCTAAACACAGCTTCACCTCTTTGCTTGTTTTAAGGCCGCTTGCTTCAAAATACTATTCAATGTTCCTGGCGGCAGATCATCACTGGGCTTACCTGCAATAGTGACTCGTCCGGCCTTCGAAGTATGTTTAAATTGACGATGGCTGCCTTTGGTGTGGACTAGATACCAACCATCCGCTTCGACTAAAGTCAAAATATCTTTAATCTTCAATTTTATGGACTCTCATTAGCAGTAGGAACCATTTTGGTTCTGACATAAGCCCCCCTCAGCGTTAATATTTTCTCGGTGTTGTATGCAACCATCTAATACCTATAGATGTTAAAGCTCGCACTCCAGTATACTCCATTCAACTCTCATTGACAACAGGAAGGGAGGGGGAAATAGATGCGGCCATCATTGGCCGACCAATTTCCCGAATGTCTGGGTTCGCACCTGGGCGAAATTTTACACGTCGACTGTGGATATCATGTAATGGGAAGTCCTGGACGAGCTGTGCTTACCTAGATTTAACATGCTGGAATCAAGTAAGTTTTGGTTCAACACATAATCCTATTTCTTGGTGAACTTCAACGTCTTTTCACTCTTATCTGATTTAATATGCATAAAGAATGAATTGGCGATGGGACCCACGTTAACCTTATAGCGTTCACCGTTTTTAGTTGCCGTTGGTACTTGACTACAAGATTTTGCAATGTCTACTGTACCGCCAAGACAAACTTTTAGATTTGTCCAATCGCCTTTTGGCGCGATCTCGACTTCAAATGCGACATCACCGGTGATCGCTGCAAATAACTCACCAATGCTAGGAATTGGATTCGGAATTGGATTTAGGTCTGGATTTGGATTTGGATTTGGATTTGGATTTGGATTTGGATTTGGATTTGGATTAGATCCACTTCCACCTGCCACTGCGCAAGGAACTTCTTTTTGATCTTCCCACTTAGATTGATCTAATTCAAATTTCGCATGGCTTGGGCAATGCACTGCGTCCATCCCAGACACACCGCAAATATAGCCTCCGACTTTGGCTGCTGTCGTTTTTAAAAACTCTTGGGTCACAGCATGCGTTAAATTTGTGTGAATGCTAGACTTACCACTTCCACTCTCAGCCATTCTTGATGCAACACCAGTAATTTTACAGCCATTAAACAACGGCCCACCCGAATCACCAGGAGAGACTGCAACTCCGTTAAAACTTCCTGTACTCGAGGTAATGATGTCGCCTTGTGCGTCATTATCAAACGTCTTTATTTTAGTATAACCAAATCGCTTTGACCCCCGCCCCTGTTCGGTCAGCTGATCCTCACTGTAGCCAATCAGTAAGACTTGATCACCAATCGCTGGAGCCGATGATGCCATTTCAAAATAAGTCTTAAATGTTCCTTCAGGAAAGACGACAAATGCTGTGTCGTGTCCACCACCCGCGTCTTGCGAGTTGGCAGGGAATCCAGGATTTACAAAAATATTAGTTGAGCAAATCTTTTGGTAAATTGAATTATTTATGCAAAATTGTTTTCCGGAAAGTCCATGATTTGCATCAAGGCGTTGGCCGGAGTCGTAGACACAGTGGGCCGCCGTCATAGCTGTATTTGTACTTACCGCTGTACCCGTGCAAGCTCCGCCAGAGTTTGCTCCGATCGACGTCGTCATCGTATAGAAGACGCCGTCAACTTTATTGGCTGACTCCTTATCAATAAAAGCGCCATCATCTATTTTAGTACGACTAACAGCATCCGGTTTCGCTCCACGGCACCCCACGAACCCGACAAATGATATGACTATTGCTGTTTGGATTACCCAAATCCTAGAACGATATTGGCTATGCTGTTTCATATAATTAAGTTCCTCCAAAAATCTCCCCCCCTATCGGCATTTGACGATTGAAACTTGAGGATAAATTATCAATACTCAAAAAATACAATTTTAATAAAGGGTTACCCATGTGCCTATGGCTAAAAAACCACACAAGTTATCCACCTAGAAAATCGACAGACGCTAAGGCACTAAAACGTCTACTTTATAACTCAAAAATTTGTGTTCCATGGTAGGATAGGGTTTCTTACTTATGAGAGTCCTGCTTTTGAGGCCTAGCTATGACTGTTTGCCATCGACCAACCTATGTTGACTACACGTACCGCTATCAACCTGGCCGTGCGCCAGCACTTTATCGCCCTTCCCGAGACCCTGCGCATGTCAACAACGGAGATCCCGAATGGCTTTGCGTGGCGAGAACGCTCATTGAAGGAAACTTAAAGGTTGTTCGCTACATCAAAGATTGCGGCCAGGCGGCTCGAGGAGAGCCTCTCAAATATGGCTCGCAGATTATTGAGTTAAGTGATTCTGATATCTGCCTTGAACCCGTTGATGACCATGGATACCCGGTCCAACTTCCACTTACCGTGATCCTTGGCTGCGTCGATGCTAGGGCACCCGCAGAAATAATTTTTGGTATGGAGTTTGTTAACGATATTTTTAATGTCAGGCTTGCCGGCAACGTCGTCGCAGAGGAGTGCATCGGCAGCATTCAGTATGCGCTTCGCCACCTGGTGTTCGATGACCACCATGATTCAGCGGGCGAGGTAAAAAGACCTGTTGAACCTAGCCGCGAAAAAAGAATGCGACTGGTCGTATCACTTGGCCACGAAGGGTGCGGCGCTGTGACCGAGGCTGTTCGATCTTTTCAAACTTGCGAAAAAAATCGGCCAGTGGCCACGGGTGCAGTAGCGGCACTCCTTGGCCATATTGTTTTTCCGGCACTGATCGTCTCAGCAGAAGCTTTTGATGAAGTAAACGGAAAAAATTCATCCAAAGTTCTAGATAATTTAGGCATGCTTTGCAAACTTGTTTCCTACGTTCACTGTGCGTGGGGGGCAAGAGAATTGATGGACCGAGTGGCCGAAGAGGGCGTCAAGACTGTGGCTGCAGTAGGAGTCGTTTACGGCGTGCTGGATCCTAGAGATATGCATGTTAGGGCGGTGCCATGTTTCCCTGGAAATGCAGGCCTGGCCTCATCATCGTTTGGAGCTCCGCCCAAAGACATCACAGAACTGCGAGCTCTAGCCCTAAGAATTGCGATGGCGATAAAAAATCCCAATGATCAAGAAACGACAGCCGCTTTATTGGCTGATCAAATTGTGACCGCAACATTATAGTTAGTCTCTGGCGCGAAAGCGCCAGGCGCGTATCCTTAGCGCAGCGAAGGATCTCGGCGAATATAGGAATTCTGACTTTCTATCTCAATGAGCAATCTCGATATTTTAGCGTGCGCTGATTGACGTCCGTACTACCGCCTTATTAAGCCATTAGCTTAATAAGGCGGTAGTACACCTCACTTTTGATTGGTTTGTTAATCTATATTGTCCGTGTTTAGTTTCCGGCCGGAGCAGAAGCAATTTTGCCTTAAAATTAATCGTTTTGTTGTGGACACGGATACGCAAATACATTACACCTCGGATTTGAGGGTTCGAGGGTATTGTCGTAAACAATCAACGGAGGGTATGAATCATGAGCAGTCGTTCGGTAGCCATCGTCATTTGTGTGGTTTTAAACTTTACTTGTGGGTTGGCCCAAGCTGCCCAGACCCATTCATTGGCTTCCGAGAATCCGGTCAGCTGCACCAGCGCTTTGCCGGTCATGGCGAAGTTTGCGCCTGCACTGGATAAGTTTTCACGTTCGACACGAAGGCGCACTGAGTCCGTAAAAGTAGCGGTGAGTTCTGCAACAGCGCTAGTTGAGGAGGCAAGGACAATGTTTGGCTTGACGAAAGGACTTGTTTTCGTTCAGCCTGAATTGCGCAGCAACTTTGAAACGTCAGGACGCAATGTTTTGGCTCTTTTGGGTAGCGAGCCACTACTCAATAAATTTGTAGAGCTATTAGTCGCAGACCTCGAAATTCTCGCGGGGGTGCAAAATATTTTTGGGAGTGAGTCGAGTCTTAAAGAGTTTGACTGTCTTGGTGACAATTCCAAGAAATTGTTTCTTGACGTCGAGACCAACCCGAGTGTTCGTTCGGTTAGTATCAACGACGCAGGAAATTTGATTCCTGACATTGAGGCATTCAAAACCTCGATCCAAAATGTTGTGGATGAAGAGGAGATTCTTTGGGGCGACACCATCCTTGAAGGTGAAGTAGGGTTGATGACGGGTGCAAAGCCGGAGGAGGTGCATCTCTTGGTGCAAGATTCAACGATATTTGGCTTTAAAATTTATATCACGGCGCCAGCGGTTTATACTGGTGATGGTTGCTATTATGACCACGAAATCAGGATGTGGGTAGGCGAATGTCCAGAAGGTTCAATTTATGTTTGGCGGACCGTTGATTCAAAATTCAACGTCATTGAAACCGGTGATGTGCCTGAATTTGATTTTTGATGACATTGAGTTCATTTGAGACGATGCGCTG
Source organism: Bdellovibrio sp. ZAP7 (assembly GCA_945900755.1). Taxonomy (GTDB): domain Bacteria; phylum Bdellovibrionota_B; class Oligoflexia; order Oligoflexales; family RGVZ01; genus CAMDKS01. The sequence continues at coordinate 8,730 of CAMDKS010000013.1, read as the reverse complement.
GGAATTTTGAGAGCACCTAAAATATTTTTGAGGAGCCGGAAAAGCAAAGAATCGTCTTTCGAGTTGGACGCACAGCGATCTCCCAATCTTCGGAGGTTGCATGGGAAAACACTCTATGGGGAGCTTGGGCATTTGTGAAAATGCCCATTCAAAATACTATTGTACTTTGATGGCACATGGTATATACTGGTATATACTAACGCTGGGAGGCCATGAATCTATGAATTTCCTAGAACGAATTGTCACAGGCTTCACGGCACGAAAAATTCCATACGCTCTCGTTGGGGGGTATGCGGTTGCGCTCCATGGCGCCCCAAGGGGTACGGTGGACATTGATATCGTTGTCAGGCATTCGGAGGACTTTTTTAAATCGGTGGAGCAATGCATGAAGGATCTAGGCTTCAGCCCGCGCCTTCCTGTTACCGCAAAAGAGATTTTTCATTTTAAAGAAGAATATATCGCTAAAAGAAATCTCATTGCTTGGAGTTTTTACAATCCGACAAATCCATTGGAGGTGTTGGATGTGATCATTACGCACGACCTGAGCCGCATGAAAAGCGTCACCAAGAAATTTGGCCTAGGGAAAATCAATGTATTGAGCATCGAGGACTTGATTAAAATGAAGATGGATGCGGGACGACCACAGGATTTAGAGGACGTTAAAGTATTGAAGGCCCTTCAAAAATGAAGAAGATACCTAAAATCCTCGTTAGTGATCGGTCTGCGTCACGTGAGAAAAAAAATGCTGGGAACAGCCGCCCCTTGCAATTAGCCAGCAATTCACAAATAGTCCAACACGATGTTGAGGATGTTTCCGCGATCGTGGAATTTTTGGAGAATTTTCGCCAACTGACCGATCCCCGGGCTCAACACAAAAGCAAGTTAATCAGTATCAAAATTCCTGAACCTCTGCTTGCTGCCTTCAAATTTAAGGCCGAACGAGAAAAAACACCTTATCAAAGGATCATTAAACAATTGATGGTCGCATGGCTGAAGTCCTCACCTGGGGGCGAATCCTAGGTGTACAGGAAGTCGGGACTGGCTGAGCACGTGCCCATTTACGTTTGTATGGGGTACTTTGTCAAAACTATAATGCGCAACTGAGTACCGCGTCTCTTGTAGAGTTCGCAGATCGTTGCAATCAAACTTATATACTCGAGAACATAGTCGCTGAATTTAACAAAGCTTACGGATTTTTGACGAAACGTGCGGATGGAAAACTCCTTTGGGTTGATCGGACCTATGTAAATAAAGGCGATGAGGTTGTACTTTACACGTCGCAGTTTCTCTATTCTCTGGCCAGAGTTTTGCGCATAGTCGAAAACAAAAAATTGACAGGTCCAGTATTTGACACTTTTAGAGCTCAGTATCCATGCACGCCGTTTTACATTGTATGCGCGATCAGTGTATGAGAACTCGTTGTCGAAATACAACACTCTTCTAGCGTCGCGTCACCAAGCGATGTTGAAAGATATTACCAGCGTCATAAATGGCGAAATTCTGGCTACTGATATTGGTTTCCCGCTGGCAGGCTATTCAAAGACTTTTATTGAAAACGGTTACATGCTTTTCCTTGCGTCGTTGTCGGATATAAATTGAAATCTAGCAATGGCCGATATCCTATTGCCAGGAAGGGGGCGAAAGTCGCAAGATAGGAGCGACCTAATATCAAATACAATGAACGACAGAAGTCGTTTCAAATCATAGCGTTGGCCTTGCTCCACCAGACTTTCTGATTGTTCACATATCTGTCTCATCCTTTTTGACACAGAGGGCTGACGCAGATGGGTGCTAAAAACTCTATTTGCCTTTTTCCGGGACGCTATAGATATTGCCGCAATAATATTATATTATATTCATATTACGTACGGCGCAAAAATTTAATTAGTACTCGAAATATATTCATCATCTAACTGAGGACGTTTAAATGAAATTATTAATTTTTGGACTTGTAGCCTTCACTTCCAGTTGCCAATGGTTTACTCGGGGCGCAGGTCAGAAAACAACGATAGGAAAAATATCTCCAACCATCGCTGCTAGCATGCTTCAAAATATTCAAACCGCAGGAATATCGGGCGAGGACGGCGGTAGTATTGATTTTGCGCCCTGTATTATCACGCTGCGCACAAGCAGCATTACTTGTGATTTAGATATTTTAGTTTACAACAGCTCAAAAAAACCAAATGAAAATTTAGTAGAGGCGCGCCAACCTCAAAGATTACGTTACACCAATGACAACAATATGATTGTTTCAGATGGCACGGGCCCTGAACAATTCTTAGTCAAGGAATCTGACGCCCGTTTTGTGGCCGTAAATGCCATAAATGGCTTGCGCGAAGTGGTTAAAAACTCTGATGAGACTTTTACGGGATTCCTCGATGGGCATGGTACTGATGTTTATAGAACCTATGACAAAAACATGCGCATGACGAAGTCTATTGACCCCAAAACACACTTATCTACCACCTTCAAATACAATAGCAATGGCCTATTAGAATCACGGCAAGACCCCCTTAACACTATAAACGTCAGTTACGACGACAAAGGAATGCCCACCAAAATCGAAATGGCGAACAGCCAAAGAATGTTTGTGATAGAATCCTCTGAAAAATCGATTCAAGTAAGCGAAGGTCAAAAACCAACTTTATACTTAATTCGTGGAACGTCAGAGAATCCGAATTTGGTAACAGCAATTATTTTTGGTGACAAAAAATTAGAATTCACCTATCAAAACGGCCTTCTCAAAACCGCCTTAAACAACGGTTTCGGGATCGCCCTTGAAAGCAATTTAACTGGCGGCAATGGTCAAGTATTAGTGAAAGATAGCAAAACTGGCCGCATGCAATACACGGCTCAATTTCAGAACAATCGGCTAGTGCACCGAGCTTCGCCAATCGAAAATCAAACATTTGTTCGAGATGATTACGGAAGAATCCTTTCCGTTGAAGATGCTAATGGCCGAAAAACATCTTTTGAATTTGATAGTTATGGCCATGCAGTGGCCGTACTGAATCACATAGCGGGAACAACTAAACAAATTAACAAAACGGAATTTAATCAATTCGGGCAAATTTTAACGTTTAACGCTGGTCCGACAACGACAACGTATGTTTACGATAACAAAGGCCGCGCGACAAACCAAAAAGACGTTGGCCCGGAGTCCACGCATACTATTGCCATCGATAAATTTGACGATCTCGGAAGGCCCATTCATCAGGTCGAGGAAACCACCAATAAACAAACCAAGGATATTTCTGTCGTCTATGATTCTGTTGGCAATATCGGCACGCGAAATATTGACCAAGGCTTCAGCCAAACCACCATCACCTCGAATCTGCAAACATCCACGACTCAATCAGAGCAAAAAGACAAATCTGGTGGATCGGAAATCATCAAGAAGACAATTAATAACCTCAATCAACCTGTCAAAGAATTTCGCCGCACGACTGACTATGCAGGGCGAGTTGAGGAAGTGTCCTCTGAGGCTGTCACTGGCGGAGTGCAAAAATCAGAAGCCAACGAGATCGGCCCTATCGCAAATACAGTCTACGACACAAATGGTAAAATCATAAAGGTGACGAATGTCTACACCGCAGACGCAAACTTTAGCTGGGCCGCTGAAAGCAGTATTCCTCAAACAGATCCGCCAGTCGCACAGTCCGGCGACAGTAAAGCGAGTGGTTCTTCAGGAGTCACTGAAGCTAAAAACACACATAGCCAAAGCAATTCGAAAAGTGAAAATTTAAAAGATAAAAAATCCAAGAATGAAAAAGTTGGTCATTAGATATTATTTTCGCCGGAGCCAGACGACCATTACATGTTAGTTGATCCTGGCCCTAGGGCATACGCATTGGTTCCGTCAAAGATAAAATTTTGAGCATTGCATTTGCTAAGTGTTGTCCCAATAGTCATTCCATTTTTGACATTGGCCGGCCAAGCGAATGTGCGTGACCCCGTCGCGTCTTGGCAGATGATGAAATACAGCATTTGCCCCGCCGTTGCGTTAGACAAGGTCGAACTAGTGACGTTACCTGTTAAGGTGATTTTTTGGGTATTGCCAAGGGCCGCATTGAATGTCGGCGTCGCGCTAAAGGTCACAGAGTTCATCGCGGCCGTGATTGACCCAGCAACGTCGAGCTTTTGTCCTGGAGTTGTCGTCCCGATACCGACGTTGCCCGCAGGGTCAATGCGGACGCGTTCAGTGTCGTTAGTCGCTATTTGGATAAAAGCATTTTCATAGTTCCAAAGCTGCGTGTTGCCAGTGGACGTAATACCAAGAAAAGAGCCATCGGTGCCGACAGATCCGGTGGCCGTGTTGCGAAAATTTAATCGTGAATTTCCTGAACCACCTTCTAACGCCGCCGTAGCGCTATCGCTACTCAACACGTGCACCATTGCGGATGGACTCGTCGTGCCGATACCTACGTTGCCGCTAGCGTCGACCCGCATACGCTCGTTGGTGTCCGCACTACCACCCGTATAGAAGCGCAGGATACCCACGGAATTGCTCGCTCCAATGCTTAGCCCGCCAAGACCGTTTGCACCAATCGAAGTTCCGGCCTGGACGTTCCAGCCATTCGTGGTCCATGTGCTGGATGTAGTCACAATATCAAGGGTCCCAGCATCGGTCCCCACCCTTAAGTCTGCGTAGTTTCCCGTACCGGCGGTAGGATTTTTGACCTGAATGACAGTTCCGCCGGTCGTGCTGGCAGTGACATCTAGCAAGTAATCTGGTGATGTCGTGCCGATACCGACGGCCCCGAGTTTATCAATATAAAACGATGGCGTGCCTGTGCCAAACGTCGAAGTGCCGACCGTAACTCCGAAACCTTTGTTGGTACCTGCCTGAATCAACGCAGCACCTAGTAGTCCGCCCAGATCAGCATCAAGTCCAAACATGACTCCCTGCAAGGTATCTCGGAACGTGATGTATTTATCTGTGAGAGCGCTGTCACCAATTCGAAGCAACTCCCCATCACCATCGACATGAAGCTTAGCCGCTGGAGATGTCGTGCCGATTCCCACATTTCCGTTAGCTACGATCAATCCATAATTATTAGTTGCGCCAGAAGCCGAAAAGTATCCTGCGACGTTAGTCGACGAAGTACCTGTCGCCGTTACCGCGGACTGCATCCCGTAACGAGTAATAGAAGAAGTGCCGTTTGCACCAGAGATGCCAATGTTAAGACCCGTGTTACCTGCGGCGGCGGCTGTTGACGTCGAAGTAAGATTTAAAATATTTCCACTTGTTAATCCATTTGCGCTTACTGACTCAACCGAAGCGGTAGTCACTGAATTAGCAGTAATTGTTTGTGCGCCCGTTGTTATGCCAGTATATGTTTGCGTAAATGTTCCGGTACCTGATGACATGGCAAAGTTCTGATTCGCCGCAACCGTTGCGCCACCGCTAAAAGTCGTGGCACCAGTGACACCGAGTGTGCCGCCGACGGTGGCGTTACTTGTCACCGCTAAGGAGCTTAAGGCACCCGCTGTTGTTGCAATTGTGAGCCTTTGCGCAGAATCGTTGGTATAAAACAGACTCGTACCGTCGTACTCAAGGGCACCTGCTTCAGCTGTTGTTAATACCGGTCCCGATGTCAATTTTAGTGGTGCAGTGTTTGCAGTCGAAGTGCCAGCTTTAAGATGGAGTACTGCGGTGGGAGACGTGGTGCCAATCCCGATGTTGCCGGAGGAGTCGATCGTAAGCCGATCCGCGAAAGCATTGGCGGGAGTTGTGGTCTGAATCTTCAAACCGCCTCCGTATCCAGATCCGCCGCCATGCGAATAGGCCAAAAGCTTGAATCGATTGTTGTTCCCAACTCCGCCGGGAGACCTGCCGGTAAACACTGCGTTGCCGTCAGCGTCGGCCGCGACCACCAACTTGTCGAGCGGGTTGGTGTAACCAATACCCACGTTGCCCGCATTATCAATCCTCATTCTCTCAGTGAAAACGCCACTTGAAGGCTGAGTTAGAAATGCCATATCAGCCTTACCAACTGACGGTGCTACTGACTGGATTTTAACGACATGTCCGACACCGGTATCTGCTCTGGAGGAAGCAAGCATCAAATATGAATCTCCTGCAGTAGTAGTTGGCGTTCCTGCACTTACGTAAAGGACGTTATCACCTGTCGTTTTTGCCATGTGTAGCTGGTAAAGTGGGGATGTCGTACCGATACCTATATTGCCATTTGAGTCAATTCTAAATCTTTCAGCACTATTGGTCCCGAGGGCAATAGGCCACGCACCACCAGAATAAAGCATCGTAGTATTTGCAAGGTTTCCACCATAGGTAGAAGAAAATGTCATCAGATTGGCAACGGCAGTATCACTTCTGGTTTGCAATCCTGCGTATGCACCTGAACCGCTATTACTATTGTAAATACGTGTTATTAGCGAGCCGTTAGTATTATCAATAATTTCAAGTTTAGTGATTGGAGCAGTAGTCCCAATTCCAACATTTCCGCTATCAACAATGAGTCCATAGTTATTAGTTGCACCAGACGCCGTAAAGTAGCCCCCGACGTTGGTGGAAGTGGTACCGGTTGCTGTGACTGAGGACTTCATTCCGTAACGAGTGATGGATGACGTTGCGTTAGCACCAGAAATACCAATATCGAGTCCAGTGTTGCCGGCAGCGGCGGCTGTTGACGTAGAGCTGAGGGACATGATGCTGCCGCTCGTTAGACCATCAGCACTGATTTGTTGAGCGGGGGCTGTTGTTACCGAGTCGGCAATGATTGTCGATGCCGATGTGGTTGTCCCGGTATAGGTTTGGTTGAATGTTCCGGTACCTGAAGCCATCGCAAAATTTTGGTTAGCTCCGACCGCTGCGCCGCCCGATAGAGTGGCGACTCCTGTGACTGCAAGGGTTCCGCCAATGGTCGCATTATTGGTGACGGCAAGACCTGTGCCTGCTGCACTCATTGTGATAGCACCGGTATAGGTGGTCGCCCCTGAGGAAGTTGAGATCATTTGGCGAGTGGCGGTGCTGTCCGTGTAATAGAGGCTAGTACCGTCATACTCAATGGCTCCAGCTTCAGGAGTTGTTAAAACTGTGCCTGATGTCAATTTTAGAGGGGCAGTGCTTGCTGTCGCAGTTCCAGCTTTAAGATGCAATACTGCCGAGGGACTCGTGGTCCCAATCCCAAGATATCCTGCATTAGTCAATTTCATAGACGCTGCAAGTGTATTTGCAGTAGTTCCACTTGCTCCACCGGAAGCTGTTGTACGAAAGATAAATCCGCCAGATCCAGAACTTCCAGTACCTTTAGACGCGTCAAACGTCAAATTAGAACCAGAAATATCTGTACCAGTTGCATTAGGTGCTGAAAGCGTTCCTCCTACTGGAGTTGCGGTGGCATTGCCGGTGCCGAGTACAATATTAGCGGTATTCGTCAAATCATTACCACCAATGTTGATACTGCCTGACATGGTGCCGCCGGCTTTATCCAGTTTAGCAACAAAGCTATCGTAATCCGTTTTGCTAAGTAGACCAGCTGTTACGCTAGTAGCTGACGCCATCGGAATAGTGAGTGTATGAACAGTAGTTGCAGAGCCCCACGCTGGCGCGGTTCCTGAAGCAGTATTAATTCCAAACGTTTGTGTAGCGCCAGTTAATCCGTTAAGACTTTGAACTCCTGTAGCGGTTGTCCATGACGCTGAAGTGCCGTCAGTCGTCAGAACTTTGCCGCTATTACTTGTTTGAGTCGGCAATAATGCCGTAAGTGCCGCACCAGCAGTAATTTGACCTGTACCACCGTTGGCGATCGCTACAGTGCCCGTGACACTAGCCGCTGTATCAGCCGCGATATTTGTGATTGCTCCAGCACCATCTAACGTGATTTTTCCGGTTGTAGCTTTCATTCCGCCGAGGGTTGTGTTAGTGGCTACGCCTAAACTAAGGGTCCTATCCGCAGAAAGATCACCACCACCTGATAGTCCAGTTCCAGCCGTAATCGTTCGGGTTGAAGATATTTTATTGTTAAACGTATTCCAATCTGTCGAGCTTACATAACCATCATGAGTCGAATCGGCTTGAGTTATAGATATCGCTGGTGTTGTTGTTCCTGTTGCAACAGAAATAGGACCACTTCCAGATACGGAGGTTACGGTACCAGCGCCAACAAGAGGCTGATAGGCTCCTGCATGTTCTGAAACCATGAATTTATTAGTCGTAGAATCAAAATATATACGGCCCTGAGCTGAAGCACTGACAGCAGGAGCCGCGATTCCCCTCTGGGTTATTGCGCCCGTAACATCAATACTCGAAGTTGGTGATGTCGTCCCAATTCCCAAAAATCCTTGATTCGATAATTTCATTGCGGTTGCAAGGGTATTAGCGGTCGCACCCGACGCACCGCCGGAAGGAGCTACGCGAAACGCGAAACCTCCAGATCCAGAACTTCCGGTACCTTTAGAAGCATCAAACGTTAAATCAGTACCGGAAATATCAGTACCCAACCCGGAAGGTCCCATAAAGGTCCCCGCCACTGGTGTACCCGTACTGTCACCTGTACCAAGAATAACATTGGCGATATTACGAAGATCATTACCACCTAAATTAATACTGCCTGACATGGTTCCGCCTGTTTTATCAAGCTTAGCCACAAAACTATCATAATCAGTTTTACTTAAAAGTCCCGCCGTTACCGTGGCGGCAGAGGCCATAGGAATTTGCAGCGTATGAACGTTGCTAGCAGAGCTCCAGGCAGGCGCGGTACCTGCCGC
>CAMDKS010000012.1 GCA_945900755.1 Bdellovibrio sp. ZAP7 | reverse complement strand
CAACGCGAGGATCCTCAACGTTTTTAAAGCATTTGATGAGCGAAAGGCCAGTTCCATCCATGGAAACACATCCCCCAAATTAGATTTTGGAGAAATTTTACCAGAATTAACTATATGAAATCACTATGTTTTAGATGCGGTAGCCCTGTAGTATAGGCTGATTTTATTGCTATTATTAAGATTCCATAGTAGACTACGGATAAGACGGGAATTTCCGGAGGATGGTATGGCAAACTTTGAAAGAACATCTAAACCACTAAAAACAAATAGCTTTTTCCTATTTGGCGCCCGTGGCGTGGGGAAAACCTCTCTTTTAAGAAGTTATTTGGCTTCTCATAGTGTTCGAGAAATTAATCTCCTCGATAAATTTGTTGAGGATCAATATTCGCGAAATCCCGACCAGTTGATGAGGGAGGTTGAAGTTTCTCCATCAGCCCATGAATGGATTGTCATCGACGAGATCCAGAAAGTACCAAAACTATTAGATGTGGTGCACAATATTTTGGAAAACCCGAGATTCAAGTCGCCAAAATTTGCTTTGACTGGTTCTAGTGCGCGAAAGCTCCGTAAGGGGTCGGCAAATCTTCTTGCTGGTCGCGCTTTTGTCTACAACCTTTTTCCTTTAACCCACGTCGAAATGGGTGATCATTTCAATCTAGGGTTTACACTTAACTGGGGAAGCTTGCCGAGAATCTTTTCTTTGCCAGACGACGAATCTCGGCAAGAGTATCTACGGTCGTATGTTATCACTTATTTGAAAGAGGAGGTTTGGGCCGAGCACTTGGTCGATGACCTGGATCCCTTTCGCTACTTCGTCGAAGTCGCAGCACAAACAAATGGTACAACTGTTAATTTTGCAAAAATTGCCGCAGATGTTGGAATCAATGAAAAGACTGCGAAAAGGTATTTTGAAATTTTAGAAGACACTCTCCTTGGATTTTTCCTAGAAAGTTTTCACAAATCCATACGAAAACGTCAACACGTCAGCCCCAAATTTTACCTTTTTGACATTGGTGTCACTCGAAGCTTAGCTCGGCTTCTCAAGCAAGTAGTTATATCTCCTTCGGGTCCATATGGCTTGGCATTTGAGCATTTCATAATTGCTGAGTGCTACCGAATCAATGATTATAAACGCCTTGATTTCCGTTTTTCATATTTCAGAACAAAGGATGGGGCTGAAATTGATCTCATTATTGAAAGACCTGGGCAGCCCCTTGCCTTGATTGAAATAAAGTCGTCTGAAAATCCTGGTGATGATAGTGTGGGCCACTTGGTGAGACTTCGAAAAGAGTTTGGGCCTTGCGAATGCTACTGTCTTTCCAACATTAGAATTCCCAAATTAGTCGATGGAGTTAGATTCCTAAATTGGCGCGATGGGCTGGTTGAACTCGGATTTTAAAAGGATTTTTTTGGGCGGCCAATCGACTGCGAACGATTGCAGGTCACTCGTTCAGAGGTCCGTAAAACCCGGTCTTGGACCAAGCCCCCGAGCTCAGGGGCGCCTGCAGCAGCAGCCGTAAATAAATTTGCCACTGCGTTATGGTCGTACACCTGCCACGAGCCCTGACTGAGATTTAACATCGGTAAACTTGCGCCGCAGTCAAGCGGTAGGTTTTCAAAATTTATTGAATGCCACCTTCCTCGATCAAGGCGCACGGTCAGAGAACGATTTTGTAAATCAAATAAACTTTGAAACGCTGTAAATCCAGCCAGTGAAACTTGGTCCAACGTCTCTGCCAGGTCTAGCCAAGATCTTGCACTTCGCCGTTCGGCCAGTCGCACAAACCGTGCTGAACTCGCATAGCCCTCAGGCATGGGGCTTGTTGATTCTTGCCACCGTACATAAAAACTCATGGCCTGCTCGTAACTTGTGTTGGTTAGGGAGCGAATGGGAAGATCGTTTCCACGCCGAACGCTAGGTCGTCCTCCGATAAACTCAATCACAGCACAATCATTGGTGGCGTCACACAGGAACCAATGCAAAGAGGCCGAGAGCCTCTGAAGACCTAGCTCGTGAATGTGAGCCTCCACCTCGGCCACGGTCGCAAAACGGTCGAGTTGATATTGAAGCCATAGGTTTTCGGTGACAATCCCCTCAGGTCCATCACTCGGATAGGCCGATGGCCCTATGAGCACCATTCCCGCCAAGCCTTGTTCGTTTAGGCCCTGCATCGGGAAATCTCGCCCAAACTGCGACACCGTGAGACTCGCATAGCGAGACGACCACTCTGCATCCGTCGAAAATGTATGACCCAACTCCGCCGATTTCAACTGTCCTCTTGGCGACAGGAAAACAATCCCACCCCGAGCCGTCCAGTCGTAGTTACCGCCGACCAAGGCAGGAGCCTCAGGAGCCGCTGCAATCACGCTGCAGGCCAAACCTCTCGAAGTGGACCCCACAGCACTCACGACCATTAACGTCATCAGAATGGACATGCAGCCCCGACCAACGCGGGTGACAAAAAGGCGTATTTTTTTTGAGGGTAATGTGTTTAGTGGTTTCATCGTAGGCGGACAATACTGTAAGTTTCCGGCTCTGCAAAGGGGAAACAACGTCGTGATTTGGCTACTGACAGCATCGCTCATCTGGGGTTTTTCATTTGGCCTCATTAAGGGCCTTGGCACGGGCATCGATCCTTTTGTCCTTGGGGTCATCCGGGCCGTCCTTGCCGCCTGTTTCTTTTTACCTTGGCGGTTTGCCGGTAGACGGGCTCCGTTGCCAAAAAAAGTGCAGGTTCAGGCGATGATTTGCGGATTTATTCAAATTGGCCTTATGTACGGCCCCTACCAGCTTGCATTTAAGTATCTAAAATCACACGAAGTAGCCTTGTTTACTATGACAACCCCACTAATTATGGCAGGTCTCATTGCCCTGTCCTCACGGCAAAACATGACCCGCTTAGGCGTGGCCGTCCTTGTGGCGACCCTCGGTGGGATGGTCGTCGCGTGGAAAGAACTCGGGTCTACGGACCTCCAGATCGGCCTGGCTTTGGTGACGCTCTCTAATTTTCTATTCGCAGGAGGACTCCTCCTTTGGAAAAAATGGCTGACTCCGGTATCCGATCAACAGCTAAAATTGATGCTCCCCTATTTTCTAGGAGCCGCACTTGCTGCCAGTCTAATGGCTGCTTTATTTGGCCACGAGGTTCGAGTCTACTCGCTGAACGAATGGGCTCTTTTTCTGTGGCTAGGCGGTGTGGCATCAGGCCTCGGATTTTATTTTTGGAATAAAGGTGCCCTTAGTGTCTCAGTCGAAAGACTTGCGGTTGCAAACAATATCAAACTCCCAATGGCCATCACTATCAGCATTTTTGTGTTCGGGGAAACCGTGGACTGGCCTCGTCTTATCATCGGAATCACACTTATTATTTTAGCGCTGCGCTTGGCGCCCGGGCACCGACAAACCAAATAACAGACCTCACGCCCAGAGCTAACCAATACACAGACGCACTTCGCCAACCAATACGCGATCCCGGTAACAAGCTCCACTGGCACTAAAAAACTTCTGACCTTGAGTAGTAGCGCGACCGCCGCTAACGCCAGGATTAACATTTATGGAAACGTGGACAGCGCGGTAACTTGTGACGGAGGCTACATCTTCGGTACCTCCGCTCCCGCGAGCATTGCGTATGTTCCTGTGGGCGCAGTTCAGGGCTCAGACGGCAAAATATACGTTCGTTTCCAACATGCTACAACGCCGGCAATTTACCGTTATGACGTTGACGCAGGAATGACTGCACTTTCCAATGGAACAAGTTTATACTCGGACACCGCATACCTGAATCCAGACGTCACAAGCCGTGATATGGTGACTCTCGAGGGCGACTACGTACTGCTCGCAAACTGGGGTGTGGATGCGATTGTAAAACTCAACCTGGTAACGGGTGTGCCCGATTACTTCGCGAAAGATATTTTCACTACGGACGTCAACGCCATCGCGATTCGTCCGGCGCAGTGATTAATGGTGATCACAAGCCACGCAATTGAATGCGGATCTTGACTCTATCAACAGGTTTTTGAGATCGGAATAAGCCTTATTATTTTAGCGCTGCGCTTGGCGCCCGGGCACCCACAAACCAAATAACAGAACTCACGCCCAGAGCTAGCACCAACACCAGCATGGCGTCAGGCATCGGCATTTGATCGGCTAAATATCCCGCAAGTGGCGGAGAAATTACATCACCTAAGGCGTGAATCGTAAAAATGGAAACCGCAAACGCAGTGGCCGCCATTTTTGCAGGAACCGATGAAATGATCGCGGTATTGGCTGGCGCCAAGGCTGCGAAAATAAATAATTGAACAAAAAATAACAAAATAACGAACTCATTAATACTCGTCGCACGAAACGCAAAAAAAGCAATGGGAGTGGCAAGTAGTGACGTCCAAGCACAGAATTTATTAAAGGCCCGTACCGCCTCCGGTACACTTTTGTCTTTCCCTTTGGCAAGAAAGCAATGACCCCATTTTCCTCCAATCAAAGTGCCGATGAGACCAGATAGCACCGTCGACGCTCCAATTTTCATCGCGCTATCGGTCAAAGAAACCCCGAGGACAGTCATGCCGTACTGTGGAGCCCACGCCGAAAAACCGCCAAGTGCAAACGTCTGTGCCGTATAAGCCAATACGGACCAGCGAAAAAGGGCGTTATCCATCAATCCTTTAAGACTCGCAGCCATGCTGTCTTGGCAGACTTCCCGAACGCGATGCCCCGGCTCCCGCATTTTCCAAACAAATACAGTCAACGCAAAACCAGGAACGGCGCCGAGGTAAAAAGCCCATCGCCAATGATAGGTCTCCGCCATCCAGCCGCCCCAAATAATGCCGATCGCAGCTCCAATGGGAATGGCCGCATAAAACACCCCAAGGACGCGGTTGATCCGTGATTCATCTTCTAAGCTGTCGCGAATAAACGGCGGTGCTAACGTCGCAAAGCTGGCCTCCCCGACTCCCACCAACGCTCGCGCAATTAGAAGGGGCCAAAAAAACTCTGCTAGCCCAGAAGCCAATGTCGCAAGACTCCAAATCAAGACCCCAACTCCCATGAGGATTGGTCGAGATCTGCGGTCTCCAAAGTAACCAAATAATGGACTGGTGAGCATGTAGCCCACCATAAAAAGGCTCATAAATAGACCCGTCTGGGCATGAGTTAGACCGAACTCGATTTCAATTTTTGGTGCCACCGCCGTAATGATGTAGCGGTCTAGGTAACAAATTAAATTTACCAACGTCAGCATCCACAAAGTTAAATTCATCACAAACCTCTCGCATAAAATGACACACCGGAGCCTCTGCCCAGCACTTATATTACTAGACTACCTCAATCCTATGAAAACTACGAATTGGATCAAAAACCATCAACGGGGCCCGTCAACCCCCTTTTTGTTTATATCTGCATTTGGACTCTTTAAAATTTAATGCCTATTGCTTCGTATTTATAGCTAGTTACGGAAACCAAAAAAACATTGAGCCATCGACTAAAGGTTTAATCAGGCTTTCCGATATCCAACAATCGCTATTTTACACTTTCGTTCACCAATTTTTTAGAAAGGCTTCAAAAATGACAACAAAAAAAACGAGACCAATTAGCCAACGCCTTGGATTTCTGAGCGGAATGCTCCTCCTACTGATGACCGTCGTAGGAACCATGGGCTACAAAACAAGTAGCGAGTTGGCAAAAAGACTGCGTAGTGTGTCTGAAACATACCTTATTGCGGTCGATAGTATGTCTATGGTCGACATGATGCATGACGGAATACGAGCCAACGCATTCAGTGCGATTTTGTTTTCACAGAATCATGAAAAAGAACTACTCGCAGAAGCCAGAACGGAGGCCGATGAGTTTAAGAAAAACATCACCGAGAATATGGCTATTCTCGACGGACTTCCTTTAAGAGATGAGCTCAAAGCCTCGTTAAAAGAGGCCAACTCAGGCTTGGGCGGATATTTGGAAAGTTCAGCTGTCATCGTCGATCTGGCTGTAGCTGGTAAAGTTGGGGGAGCCCTTGCGGGCGTGCCCGCCATGCAAAAACAATTTAAAGTTCTTGAAGAGTCACTTGGAGCATTGGGTGACAATATCGCAAAAGAATCAAAATCTGCAGCTTTCGTTGGTGACGCCGATCGCCAAATCATGATAAGCGCTGGCATCATGATTTTTGGTCTCATTATTGGATTTGCACTGTCACTTTTAGTTATCCGCAGCATCAACAAAGAGTTTGCAGGCATTATTGGAAACCTTGGCAAGGAATCAAAGAATCTCGGCCAATCAGCTGACAGAGTCAGTCAATCATCAAAAATCATCGCCGCAGAGGTTCAGCAACAGGCTAGTTCGCTACATGAAACTGCATCCTGTCTGGATGAAATGGCTGCCATGGCTAAAATGTCTTCTGATAAGTCGGGTGAGCTTGAGCGTTCAGCTCAGCAAAACCTCGACTCCGTCGCATCCGGTCAGCACGCTGTTGAGCAAATGCTTGAATCCATGTCAACCATCAGCTCTACCAATGACAAGGTCGTATTGCAGGTTGAAGACAACAACCTGAAGATCACTGAGATCGTAAAAATGATGGGAGAAATTAGCAATAAAACGAAAGTGATCAATGACATTGTGTTCCAAACAAAGCTCCTCAGTTTCAACGCATCGGTAGAAGCTGCACGAGCGGGAGAACATGGCCGAGGTTTTGCTGTGGTCGCCGAGGAAGTCGGAAATTTAGCGCGAATGAGCGGTACGGCCGCTAAGGAGATTGCTGATCTTCTAGGAAACAGCGTTAGTCGCGTGGAAGAAATCGTCACTCAAAGTAAAACAAAAGTCGACGTCATTATTATTCAATCTCGAGCTAACATTGCTTCAGGTGTCGTGGTTGCTAGACAATGCGACCAAGCTCTTCAAAGTATTCTAAAGCAGTCCAATGAAGTCACCGAAGCCATTAGCACCATTTCCCAAGCCATGAAAGAGCAGACGACCGGAGCCATGGAAGTTCAAAAAGCATTGAAAGTATTGAATGCGGCGACCGTACGATTTGAAAATGCTGCGAGGACGAACAATAAGGTCTCCATCGACCTTCTCAGCCAATCGACGAACATGGGCCAAATTACGGCCCAGTTGCAAGCACTCTCCAGCAAGTCTGAGAACACGACCGAAAGCACTTCAGCATACAGTGCAAGTGTTTCAACCGTGGCCAGCGGCGAAACCTTCAAAAGAGTCGAAACAGCACAGGAAGAAACGTTCGCCCGGGACGATCAACAGTCCGTTGAAAATTCGTCGCCGGAGTCTCAGGAGCTAGACCAAGACACCAAAAATGCGGCGTAAGATATTTTGACACTGCTTTGCATGTGCGAGATGAATTAATTTCTATTAGACCCGCAGTCGATTATGAGGAAAAATAACGTGGATAATTTTGCAGAAGAACTCAAGAAAATCTTTATCGACGAGGCGACACTCAATCTTAGTGATGTGGAAGGCTGCTTTCTTGAACTTGAGGGCTCAGCTGAACCTAAGGATATTCTCATAAGGATATTTAGGCTCGCCCACAACCTAAAAGGCGGCTCCATGTCTGTGGGATTTGCCGACGTCGCCGCATTGACTCATGAGCTGGAAAATCTCGTGCTCGCATTGCAAAAAGGACAGGTAGACCTAACAACTAGGGTTATCTCTACTCTTCTGGCCTGCAATGATCGCCTCATCGAAATGATGCAATCGCTAAAGCAAGACATCGATGCTACTTGTGACAATTCAGAACTAATCGCTCAGGTAAAGGGACACCTTAGTGGTGAAGCTCCTGCGGCAAAGTCTGCAAGTGTCAAAGTCACAACAGTCACAACAGGCGCACCAGTCGCCGCAAAAAAAGAAGAGCACCCTGGCCTCGTGTTTTTCGACGACGAGCCTGAGGAAAAACCGGCGGAAAAAGTTAATGCCAGTTCGGATGCGGGCCATGCACCAGGTTCTCCTGAAAAATCTAAAACTGCGAAGGCTCCAACGCCCCCTGCCAAAGCGGAGGACGAGGTCGTCCGCGTCAGCCTATCACGAATTGAACTTCTAAATGACTACGTGGGCGAGTTAATCGTCATGCAGTCTATGCTGCAAACCATCGCCAACCCAACAAGTCATTCTAGCGCTGAAAAGTTGGCCAAATCCATTAACGATGTAACTAAGATTTGTAAGGTGATTCAAACTTTGTCGATGGGACTGCGAATGCTGCCGGTCAAGCCACTCGTTCAAAAGCTCACTCGCACACTCCGCGATACGGCCACGGCTCTTGGCAAAGATGTTCGTCTTGAGGTTCAAGGTGACCAGATGGATATAGACAAATCAGTACTAGACCAATTGGGCGATCCGTTGGTGCATATTATCCGAAACTCTGCTGATCACGGCCTTGAAACTAAAGAAGAACGTGCAAAAACATCAAAAAATCCACAGGGAGTCGTTCAACTCACATTTCTAAACCAAGGAAACAGTCTTGTCGTGGAAGTTAGAGATGACGGCCCTGGAATCGACCCAGCGTTTATTCGCAAAAAGGCCATTGAAAAGAATCTAATTTCAGCCTCAGATATTCGAACTGATAAAGAGATTATGATGCTGATTTTCGCAGCAGGATTTTCGACAAAAGCAGTAACGACCGACGTCAGCGGCCGCGGAGTCGGCATGGACGTCGTAAAAACAAATGTCGAAAAAATTGGAGGCGAAGTTGAACTATCCTCTGAGGTGGGCAAAGGAAGCCTCATTCGGCTAAAAATTCCACTGTCACTAGCAGTGGTCGATGCCCTAGTCATGACGACAAATCGCGGGCGATTTGTTATCCCACTTAGTCAAGTGCAGGAAACAGTGAATCTAAATTCTCTAAAGATTACTTCCAAAATGATTGGCATAGGAGAATGCATCGAACTTCGCGGAGACGTGCTACCGCTCTACCGCCTTGAAAAATTATTGGAACCAAATCGCGAGGCCAGCGTTGAGACTGACTCCACAGCCCTGATATTCAAGGTCCAAGAACAGATGGTTGCCGTCAGTATTAAGGAGCTTATTAATTCTCAACAGGTCGTGATTAAGCCCCTTGGTAACGGTGTTGCAGCCCAGGTGGGATGGGTAGGTAGCTGCGTACTGGGCGACGGTCTGCCAACGTTAATTGTAAATCCGGTGGATATGCTGACGGGAAAAATTACCAATGCGAACCATAAATTAGAGAGGAGTAGCTGAGTATGAGTGACAATAAAATGGAAAATCGGTACATGGAGTTTACCCTTGGTGATCAGTTTTTTGCCATTCCAATCACGGCCGTCAGGGAGGTGATTCAACGTCCAGAGTTTACCACCATGCCGAACATGCCTGCGCACTTCGAAGGAATGATCAACCTTCGTGGAAAAATTCTTGGGGTATTTAATATCCGTAAAAAACTTAATGTGAAGAAAATCGTCGAGCGTGCGGAGCAAAGTCCCGACGTTGTCATCGTTGTCGAACATGATTCGATCAGCGTTGGAATGTTGGTTGACGAGGTCACACGCGTCATTCAAGTCACCCCTGACATGATAAAGGACGCTCCACTAAAAGATGATG
This sequence comes from Bdellovibrio sp. ZAP7, assembly GCA_945900755.1. GTDB lineage: Bacteria > Bdellovibrionota_B > Oligoflexia > Oligoflexales > RGVZ01 > CAMDKS01. Next base: position 67,272 of record CAMDKS010000012.1, on the reverse strand, counting down.
ATCCATCTAAGAAGTACATATTGAACATTATTCAGACGAAGGAAGCCCTCGTTTTGCAAGTCGATGTCAATGAGTTACTGGAAATCGACAAATACCGAAAGCAACTGGCAGCCTAAGCAAAAATCCAGGACGGCACAAAAACATGCGGTAAGCAAAGAAAAGATGTAACCGTGACAAAAGCCTTTTCCATGAAAGACCTGACTCGGCTTGCTGACATAGCGAGACAGGAAACTGGTGCCGTTGTCGGTCAAAATCAGCATTCTATGCTGGAATCTCGCCTTAGCCAACGCATGTCTAAACTAGGCATTTCAGACATTGATGCTTACTGGCTATACTTTGCGGAGAATGAGGCTGATGAGCGTCGTGGGATTTTGAGCCTGATGACCACCCATCACACGTTCTTCTTTCGAGAATTTGTACACTTTGAGGCTCTAGAACACTGGATTGATGCCAACGCAGCAGCGCTAAAAAAGCGTTTTTCCGAAAAAAAAATACCGCTTAAAATATGGTCGGCGGCGTGCAGCCGAGGCCATGAGGTCTACTCATTAGCCATGTTTTTGGAGTTTGCCTGTTTTGAGAAGCATGGCATCCCGTTCGAAGTTATTGGCACCGATATTGATCCTGATTGCATCGCTTACGCACAACAAGGGATGTATTCGCTCAACGAGATCAACAAAATCCCTCAAAAGTACCTCACTTCCTTCTTTGGCTGCCCGACAGGAGTGGCCAAAGGAGTGGCGCAGTTAAATAGTAGGATCAAAGACAAAGTAAAATTTGAAGTTATTGATTTACTGAAGCTTGATTCAAGGTCAGATCTGAACAAAGCAGATGTTATTTTTATTCGAAATGTATTCATTTATTTTTCCGCCGAGCAGGTTCAAAAAGTCGCATTACTCCTTAGCAAGCTTCTGATCGATGGCGGCTTATTTGTCAGCGGAGTTTCAGAACCAATTCGCTTCCCAGCTTGGGATTTGCAGCATGTCGGGCCGTCTATCTACACGAAAAAAATCGCCCCAGCCGTAGCCAAATCCAGTAGCCGAAAAAAATCCGGCTTAAACAAGGACGATTCTTCGACCGCACGGCCTAGAGACAGTTCGCAGGTAGGGACACTCCCTGTAGAGACGCCGCAGATCGTCACCCAGCCGTCGGCTGCACTGCCAGTGACAACCTACCGCGTGTTATGTGTGGACGATTCACCGACGATTCAGGCCGTCATGAAACATATATTTTCACGGGACAAAAACTGTACGGATTTTGCTTCCGCTGTAAATGGCCTTGACGCCCGTAAAAAACTCGACATGGCCCCAGAGGGTTCCAAGTTTGACATCATGACCCTCGACATTCACATGCCTGTGATGGGTGGCATCGAATTTTTAGAGACCAGCTATAGACCAAGCATCGACCCTCCCGTCCTCATGATTTCATCAGTCAATAGAGCAGACCTAGACCTTGCGACCAAGGCTCTGGCCCTAGGGGCTGCGGACTATGTAGAAAAGCCGTCCATGAACAAATTGGAACAAAGTAGTGATGAGATTTTGGCGAAAATCAAAATGATTTTGAAAGATCGGCGGGAGAATGTCGCTCTGCCGCAGGCACCTACTGTCACTAAGGTTCAGGAGCCTACACCAGTGGCTGCGGTGACGGAGCCCGTCGCTGGTAAGTATCCTTCGGGGCCGATGGTCCAAATTTTGAGCCAAGGCTTAAGTCAAAAGATTCTTATTCCAGACGCCTCCCAATGCATGCGCTGGATCAAAATGAATTCCAGTAATTTTCCGTCTCTTAAATACATATTCGAGGAGCAGAAAAGGGAAAGACGCTCCCCCGCCATGGTATTGTCGGTTCCGGCGGCACAAATTAGCGCGGTTATAGATGCAGTTTTCTCTTGGACAAAGGTCAAGCCAGAGACTTTTTTGACGGCCAAAGGATTTTTGAGAGCGAATGTCGTCTACGTTTGTGACGAAAAGTTAGAGCCTACATTGGTGCCTGCACTTGTTGTGAAGAATTTTTCCCTCCAGATTCTTTGTCCTCCGAAAACTGGGCTAGAGTGTTTTGGTTCGTTTCATCAAACAGAGGCGCGGCTGACTCACCCCTCAAACCTGCAGGTGCTACTAGACGAATCCCTAGGCGATTCAGTTGCAACATCTCTGAAGAAGGCCAACGTCGTAGTTAGTGAGATCACCCCTTCCACAAGCTTTGTTTCACTTTCGCTAGAGTTCTTCGCCTACTTGCGGAGGCTTGCCTCATGATACAGTGGAACAAATCACAACATCGAAAGTGGATTGTGCCGAGCTCGGTCGGATTCAGCTCTCAGCCCATGTCCTTGATCAATGAGTGTATGTTAGTGGCGTCAAGGGACGGAGTCGTCTTGGGGTTCATGGCTTTTGAAACAACAGATGTTGTCGAAAAATTCGTAAGTCGTCTCCAAGAGCGCATCCTCTCACCTGATCTCACTGGGGCTCAATTTGAATTGATTTGTCCAGCCACTTCGATTCCGACGGTGAAACTGATATGCGCCCATTCTCCGGTGGAAAAAATCTTAAAATACGTTCCTTCTTCATTTGTTGAGGTGACGGTAACTCCAGCATCCATTGCTATTCGTAAAAAATTGAGAGTTGTTATCGTCGATGACTCTAGTGTGACCCTACTATTATTGGGGCATACGTTAAAGTCCTCAGGATGGATTGACGTGGTGGGCACAATTTCCGACCCTAGTGTAGCGGTGCAGCAGATCGTCGCTTTAAAACCAGATGTTGTGACCCTAGACATACAGATGCCCACAAAAAATGGTTTGCAGGTCCTTAAAGAATTGCTGGCCGTTAAGTATTTTCCGGTGTTGATGATCACAAGTTTAAGTCGGGACGATGGAACCGATGTCATGAATGCTCTTAGCAACGGAGCCTTTGACTACATTCAAAAGCCGACGTCTACAAACCGCGCCGCTGAAGCTTCAGAAATTATCTCTAAGGTCCTAGGAGCGGCCGCTAGCACGGGCATCAGCAGCCGGGGGATTGCGTCGAAAAAACCAGTTTTGACAACCGCCATAAACGGACCGTTTGACCCGCGATTGGTGTGGGCGATTGGTGCTTCGACTGGAGGAACTCAGGCCCTAACTCGCGTGCTCACGCATTTGCCGGCGAAAATCCCTCCCACATTGATCGTCCAGCACATACCGCCAATTTTCTCGAAATCTTTTGCAGACGCCTTAAACCGCGACTGTCCATTTACAGTCAAAGAGGCGGAAAATGGCGAGGCCATTAGAGAAAACTGCGTCTATATCGCTCCGGGTGCCACCCAAATGACGATAGAAAAAAAGGGATCTGACCACGTTATTGTCATCACTGACGACGCGCCGGTCAATCGCTTCAAACCAAGTGTCGACTATTTATTTAGCCGACTTGCCAAAGTGAAAGACCTAACCTTTGTCGCCGGCATTTTGACCGGAATGGGCCGAGACGGAGCTGATGGATTACTTGCCATGAAAAAGGCGGGAGCCAAGACCTTTGCCCAGGATGAGGCGTCATCTACGGTTTACGGCATGCCAAAAGCAGCGTTTGAGGTCGGAGCGGTGGATGAGGTGTGTGACATTGATGCTGTGGCTGAATTCTTGCTAAATGCGAGCCATGGCATCCAAGGGCCAAAATCCAAGATGAAGCGGCCTGCATAATCCTATAAAAATAGATTTTTTAAGATATTTATCTAACAATTTCAATAGTTTTATATAATTATTAAAATATAATGTTAAAATTCATAATAATAATGTTATAATGCAGCTGTAGCCCAGTTGAGGGTACGCCGACTGCTGTTGAACCATGTTGATGTTGAGGTGAATGATGAAAATGAGCAAAATGCTAATTTATGGATTTGTGTCATTAGGAGTCATGGGCTGTAAATCTCGTGACGAGCGAATGGCAAAATTATCCTCGGAACTAGACGAGTCAATCGTGGCACCAAGGACCGTGGACAACGTGATGGTCATTGGAGATACCAATCTTACCAACAACCGAAACATAGCCTCTGGATTTCCGATTAGTAAGTATTCCAATTTACGCTCTGTAAATGGCTTACTACTTTCTCGTGAGCAGTTTGTGGTATCGTTCAATACAGAATCTAAGATACCCGCATGGACGTCGTGGCAGCTTGTAGCGCACGACATTGGCTCCACTGAGAGGTCCGAAAGTTTTCAAAGCGATAAAATTCTCAATACTTTTTTTGAGATCAAAAAACAAGATCTCGGTGTAACTCCCGATGACTATAAGGGAACATGCTTTGACCGTGGCCACCAGGCACCTGCAGCCGACAGATCTAATTCAATGGGCGACAATGTTGCCACGTTCTACATGAGTAATATGGCACCCCAGACCTCTTTCCTTAACCGGATTATATGGAAAAGTCTGGAGACCTATAGTCGAAAGCTGGTCAACGATGATGGCCGTAAACTTCAGATCTATTCGGGAACCATACTCCGTGATGGTCGTGAGGGCATGGGTACGAACAAAGATATTCAAGTTCCAGACTCTTTCTTCAAAGTCGTCGCTGTCTTCAAAAGCAAGACTGAAACGACGCCCATGGGCTACATCGCTGTGATTATGCCAAACGTAACCGCCGACGGCTTAGACCCCTTGTCAGAGAATGCCACGGCCTGCGATGAGCAAAAACATGGTGGCAGTGGCTCGATGGCAAGAAAATGGGGAAGCTATGTTGTACCCCTTGCAGAACTTGAGGAAAAGGCCGGTTTAACCTTCCCTTTCTTAAAGAATGTGGCCGCCCTGTAACTCAAAAAATATGAATTTTAGCTCTTTAGTCCAGCTCATTTTATGCAGGACTAAAGAGCCTTTTAAATGACCAAACGAGTATCTGCAATCCTGCTAATAAAAGGCTTTTCGATCGACTCCCAATGCTCTACCATGGCATACTTATGGCCATATATTTTAAAATTGAGGGTGCTCTCATCGTGTTCTTTGGGGACACGTATAATCATCGCCCAGCCATCAAAAATCTTGGTGGCAGGTATAACGGCACAGACAAAACCTGGGTCGTCCATGATTCCGCAGAAATGCGCGAAAAGGCCGCTCAATTTGCAAAAGGTCATGGCATCAATGCAGAAGTCTCGCCAGCGCCGGTCCAGTCGCTCTCGTCTGCGCAAGTGCGGAGCGTCCCTTCAATAAATCCAGCTCTTGATCCTGCGCCAGCCTCCCCTATTGATCCGTCCCTAGGAATGACCGTCTCTCAACTTTTGTTAGATGCTGAAAAAATAATTAACAACGGTTTTCCCGCTCCCATTTGGATCGTCGGTGAAATTCAAAGTCTGACGCGCCGTGGTGGTGGAACCATTTATTTTGATTTTGCGGATGCAAAAACAGGTTCGCACCAAACGGCCACCATGACCGTGAAATGCAACATCTGGCAAAATGAGGTCCTGTGGCTTGAAAAACGTCACGGTAAAGAAAAAGTTGACATGATTTTTGCGGACGGTAACCGACTGCGAGCCTTGGTGCGAGTCAAACTCTATAAAGATCGTGGTCAACTAACTCTATCGATTGAAGATGTAGACCCAAGTTTCACCCAAGGAGCGTTAGCCCTTGCTAGGACAGAACTACTAAAAAAACTTCGAGCTCTCGGCCTCGACCGAAAAAACAAACTTATTCCCATGCCAAACTTTCCTTTTCGCGTCGCCTTGATTTCATCTGAGGGGTCTCGTGCGCATACCGACTTTCAACATCAGCTATTGGGATCGGGGCTATTTCCTGGAGAGCTCTTATTTTTCCAGTGTACGATGCAAGGAGAAAAAGTCCCCAAAGACGTTATTTCCGCTCTTGAAAAAGCACACCACGCCGCCGTAGACGTCATTGTGCTGTCTCGCGGAGGAGGCAGTGCAGCGGACCTTCGTTGGTTTGACGGCGAAGAAATTGCTATGGCCATTGCCCATTCAAAAATTCCAATTATCGCAGCCATAGGTCACCACGACGACACCTGTATCGCAGAAGACTTGTGCCACACCCGAGAAAAAACTCCGACGGCTGCAGCTGACCGAATCCTTGAGATTTTCAGGGATACCCGCACCTCTATCAATGAGAAAGCCCACATTTTAGCGGGAGTCCTCACACGAGAAATGACCCATTTTGAGCGCCTGCAATCGGATCTTCGCGAGAAATTATCCCACGCCACCGACACCTACTTCAATCGTCACCGCGAACGCCTTACATCCATGACCGTTTACCTTCAACGGGGTTTTGACACGATCTATTCAAAGCAACTCGGCCAATTTATTCAGTTGGGAGCCCAGTTGAATCATTTTGCAAACGCCCAAATTCAACGGCACTCGGAAATTCTCTTTCACAAAGAACAACAATTAACAAAACTTAATCCCGGTCCCTGGCTTGATGCCGGGTGGACGCAGTTGAGTGTCGCAGGCAAAGGAATAAAATCAACAAAGGACGTAAAGGTTGGCACCAAACTACAGGCGCGACTTCGTGACGGCATTATGAAATTAACCGTCGATTCATTTGAACCACGAAAAACAGAGCCATCAAACACCACAAAAAAGGATTAGGTCACATGTCAAAAGTAAAAAATCAGCCACAAGAATCACAAACCTATCAAGCCATGCTGTCAGACCTTGACGAAATTGTTAGAAATGTCGGACAAGGCCAACTAGATCTCGATGAGATCGTCTCAAAAATCGAGCACGGCTACAAACTGATCTCGACTATGAGAACTCGCCTAGATGCCACAAAATCTCAGGTAGAAAAGATGCGCGTTGATTTTGAAAAAGGAGAATCTGGTCCCTCCGACCATGCGTCACAAAAAAAACCTTCCGAAAAAATTTCTAAAAATATTAAGGCTAAAGAACCCCATAAAAATGATGATGATGATGGGGACGGCAATATGCCATTCTAGTTTTGCTAGATTTCGACCATTTTGAGCAGAATCTTACCTTTTTCAGCAGAATCTCATTAAGGCTTTATTTTAATTGGTTTATTTTTTAGTTGAGAATCGTTATCAATTAGGTTAATGTTTGATTTCAAACGTATTTTGAACTCTCTTCAAGGACCTTTTATGTCGATGAATCTAAATCAATCTCCCCTCGACACGCCACTGCGTATTCTTGGCATTGCACCCAGTGGCGACAGTGACATGATTTCTAGACGATTAATGGAGCTCGGTTTTATTGAGGGGGCCGTCATTGAAGTTCGGCAACAGGCCCCAATCCTACACGATCCTTTGGCGGTATTGGTACGCGGCATGGTGGTCGCACTGCGACGCTACGAAGCCGACCGTATTGGGGTTGAGGTTATCGCTTGACTACTAGCCACCCCGAAAACTCTAAGAGCCATACGGCCCCTCCGACCATCGCACTAGCCGGCTCACCGAATGCCGGAAAGTCCGTGTTGTTCAATGCCCTCACCAAGCTCAATCAAAAAGTAGCGAACTATGCAGGCGTTACTGTAGAAAAAAAATCTGGACTCTCACCAATATGGAATAATCGGCAGTTTACTTTTACAGATCTGCCTGGAACTTATAGCTTAGAGCCCGTCAGCCTCGACGAACAGGTAGCCGTAGACCTCCTGCTTGGTCGGGGTAGCAACCTTGCCTCTGAGCGTCCTAATTTGATTGTTGCGGTGCTGGACGCCTCAAACCTAGAGCGCACTCTAGGTTTGGCCTTAGAGTTAAAAAACACAGGACTGCCGATGATCGTCGTCTTGAATATGATGGACATGGCTCAGCGGCGCGGAATAAAAATCAATGCTAGCATTCTATCGCGCGAGCTTGGCTGCCCAGTCATTCCCATGGTTGCCACTAAAGGTGACGGCATTACCGCCCTAATGGCTAGGATTGACCAGATGCTACCTCGGGATAAACCTCTACCAAAGTTTCCACCTGCAGAAATGCTTAAAACATCCTCTCAAGATATCGTTGCGCGATTCACACGGGTCGACCGCATTCTCGCTGAGGCCCTTGAGGCAGCAGGGTCTGCGGATCGTCGCTCCTGGAAAATTGACCGCGTGGTGCTGCACCCAATTTTTGGAAGCGTCTTATTGCTTGCTGTTTTACTCGCCTTGTTTCAGACCGTCTTCACTTGGGCAAGCCCGCTTGCTGACAGTATTGAGTCGTTCATGATGTTCATCCAAACGGTGACAAAAAATTATTTGCCTGCCGGAGCTTTGCGCGACCTCTTGACTGAGGGTGTAATCGGGGGCGTGGGAAGTGTCTTGGTTTTTTTACCGCAAATTATGCTGCTATTTTTATTTATAAATATTCTTGAAGGCTCAGGCTACATGGCTCGTGCCGCTTTTATGCTTGACCGCATGATGTTTGCCGTTGGTTTGCAGGGACGGAGTTTTGTACCGCTCTTGAGTTCTTTTGCATGCGCGATCCCAGGCATTATGGCGACGCGCACCATTCGTGATGATCGCGACCGCCTGACCACGATCATGGTCGCACCACTGATTCCTTGTAGTGCAAGGCTTCCCGTTTATACCCTGCTTATTTCGGCGTTTGTGCCTCCTGTGTTTGGACTCTTTGGCATCAGTCTACAGGCATGGGTCATGCTAGCCTTATTTATTGTGGGAGTGGCCAGCACGTTTGCCGCCGCCTACATCACTCGTGTCCTATCGCGAGGACGTGGTCAGTCTCCATTTATGCTTGAACTTCCTGCCTATCGCTGGCCACACTGGCGCTACGTCGGCAAATCACTTTGGATGCGCGTCATGGCCTTTATGAAAAGGGCGGGAACTATTATTTTAGGACTAAGTGTGGCCCTTTGGATTTTGAGCACTTATCCTCAACCCCCTGAGGGTGCGACGGAACCTGCGATCAATTACAGTGCCGCCGCGAAAATAGGTCACTTTCTTGAGCCCCTTGTTCAACCAGTAGGCTTTGATTGGCGTATTGCGACAGGGTTGGTGCCAGGCTTCGCTGCACGTGAGGTTATGGTAAGTTCTTTGGCGACTGTGTTTGCCGTAGAACAAAGTGACGACGAGGATCAAGTTTCAAAGTCCTTAGCCTCTAAACTTAGTACGACTTGGGCTCCTGCCACAGGGTATGCATTGCTGGCCTGGTATGTATTTGCCCCCCAATGCCTGGCCACGATTGCGACCGTACGCCGCGAAACGGGTAGCTGGAAATGGGCATTATTCATGCTTGCCTATATGTTTTCCTTGGCATGGGTAGCCGCATTTGTGACATTTCGCTTCTTCAGCTAAACTAAGTAAAGATTATTATTTTTAATTATTCTTGGTCCCCCACCCTAGGAAGATACTTATGCGAAATCTTCGTACAAACTACCTCGCAATTTCTTTGCTTTGCACCTCCCCACTTTTATTGGCCCAGGTAAGTCCTGCGCAAGACGACAAAATTGCACCCGATACTGCGGCCGCAGATACTGAGGCCGCAGATACTGAGGCCGCAGATATCGAGCTCCTCGCTCCAGAACCTGCCCCAACCAACACCGACGCAAATCTACCAGCGGGAAACTTGCAACAACCTACAGATGCAGACCTTGATCCTGATTTCAACAAAAACGGCGAAGAATTAAAACCTAGCCAAGATCCAGAACAAGATCCTCACAACGCACCATCCATAGATGCTGTACCTGAAAATTTCCTCGTAGGCGCGTCCGTTGCCTTGACGGTTCCACACGTTAGAAATTTAGCCCTTGAATCTGTTTTCTTCCATAATTATGGCGTTTCGTTAAATTATGGAACCGTAACGGAGACGATCAGTAATCTTGCGATCAGCGTGAAACATACGGATATTCGTTTTCGCTGGTTCCCTTGGAAATCTTCATTTTTTGCTGGGCTAGCTTTGGGACAACATACAATTAAGGGTGAACTCGATAGAGAGGTGGCAAAAATTACTGGCGCCACTCAAAAAGTTGCCATTCATGGCACACTCGTAGCGTCAGCAAATTACTTCGTGCCTCAAATTGGCTGGTTTGCAATCTGGGACGGAGGATTTACTCTTGGTGCCGATATTGGCTACCTGATACCGTCATCTCCTAAGTCTACCTTTACTTCGACAATCGCAAATCCTCCTGCTGGCACTGAAGCCGAGGTTAAAGCCTCTAAGGAGTATATTGACATGAAAGGTGATTTAGAATCAGCCGCAAACACCTTCATCGCTAAGCCAGTCCCACTAATCACGATCCTTCGTTTGGGTTGGATGTTCTAGAAGTAATATATGAAAAAATATCCCTAAAAAAAGATCCCTGCACCATCTCTGTTGCAGGGATCTTTATGTATGCCCTCGTGTAACTCCTACTTCTTTGTCGCCGCAGCGACTGCTGGAGCCTTAGCTACAGCGGCTTTAGCGGGAAGAGCCTCTTTCACGATTTCTTTTTTAGTGTTGCCGCCAGTAATACCGTAAACTTGAAGCACTTCAGCCTCCATGCGGCGCATCATTTCAGGATGAGTGTCGATGAATTCCTTCGCATTCTCACGGCCTTGACCGATACGATCCTCTTTGTAAGAGAACCATGATCCGCTTTTGGCTACGATGTCTTTAGCCACGGCCAAGTCAAGAACGTCACCCGTGCGAGAAATGCCTTTACCAAACATGATGTCAAATTCGGCTTGTTTAAACGGAGCCGCCATCTTGTTTTTAACTACTTTTACGCGAGTACGGTTTCCGACAATCTCATCTTCGCCCTGCTTAATTGAACCGATCTTACGAACATCCAACCGCACGCTGGCGTAAAATTTAAGTGCATTTCCACCCGTCGTTGTCTCAGGATTTCCGAACATCACACCGATCTTCATTCGAATTTGGTTAATGAAAACAACAGAACAACGTGAACGTGCAATTGAACCCGTAAGCTTCCGCAACGCCTGACTCATCAAACGAGCCTGTAGGCCCATGTGCGAATCACCCATTTCACCCTCAATCTCAGCCTTAGGAGTCAAGGCTGCGACCGAGTCCACGACCACAAGATCAACAGCACCAGAACGAACAAGCATGTCGACAATCTCAAGAGCTTGCTCTCCCGTATCTGGCTGAGAAACCAAAAGTTCATCGATATTTACACCAAGTTTTTTGGCATAAACAACATCTAGTGCATGCTCAGCATCCACGAAAGCTGCCACGCCGCCAGCCTTTTGCACTTCAGCCACCAGGTGAAGAGTCAAGGTTGTTTTACCGCTGGATTCTGGTCCGTAAATTTCAATGATACGACCTTTAGGAATGCCGCCAATGCCAAGAGCGATATCCAAAGATAGGGCTCCAGTGGAAATGGTTTCGATCGGGTCCGGCTCGTTGCCTTTACCCAGACGCATGATCGCACCCTTGCCAAATTGTTTTTCGATGGCGCCTACGGCTGCCTCTAATGCCTTAGATTTTTCACTGTTCAGTCCACTCATAATCATAAAACCTCCTTGTTATAAACTGTTGATTAACCGTTTTGAAAAATGACACTTTAAGAATTCAACACTTCTACACGTCCATTACCCTCTAACCAAGATGCACGAATCGTAACCAACCCTTTGCGAGACAAAGCCTCCACATTTAAAATCGTTCCACCGGCCACAGCTAGTGGAACCAAAAACACATGCAACACAGGAATCACCATCCACAAGCCAAAACCAAAAACAGTCCAAAATTCTCCCATAGCGAATTTAAATCTCTGACCAAATCCCCAATTTCGGCGAACCAATGGATAATCATAAAAATCCCAGCCGATCAGAAATACGGCCACGAAACCAGCCAGAAGATTCACTCCAGGAATAAACAACATCACCAACGGTACAGTCACAATAAGAAAAGTCTTTAATAATTCGCCAGCCATCACTTTGGGGAGTATTTTTATCAGGCGACCCCACGGTAGAGGTTGTAGGTCTTCGCCCAGCATATCTCGCTCCACTCGCACGGAAATATATTCGTTGATTGGCGAAGTCAACGCCACCATCAGTAGCATCGCACTGACGAGACTCAGCAAAAAAACACTCACCACCAACAAACCCTTAAAAATCCAAAAGAGAACCGTCCAGAGCCAAAAATCACTCCCCTGAGACAACCAAGGAAGCAGTACGCTTGTGCTCCAAGAATAAGCGGAGGGAAACAAAATCATAATTCCTGTGACCATACCGATCAAAGCGGCCAAAAATGGAACTCCACTTAAAAGGAGCAAGATAGGATGAGCCCGGAGCCATCTAGCCCCCCGCACATACCCTGACATTCCCTTAAAAAATGAATTAAACATGGCCACTATTCCCTCTCAAAACCTGTTTTACGCTCTTGGTCATTTTGCTAAAACCTACCTTGTAGGCCCCTGCGTTACAAGAACATAAGCACTATACCATAATTTTGTCTGGTAAAGTCAAGCTGTCTCTAAAAAATGTCTCTAATGCCCCCATACTGAACTTTTTTGGTCATCTGCCGATAGACTGAGAGGCAAACAACTTTAGGGAGTTGCATGAGACATTGGATTTCAAATTCTATCTATTTGGGGATTGCACTTATTTCAATCATGCCGACATTATTTGCTCAATCAAGCAGCACAACTGAAACGCCTCTGCCAAAATTCATGCTCTTGCCCTGGGAAACCCCAAACATCGACGACGATTCTCTCAGGCTTAGTCGCTCTGCTCAACTCGAAATAACTCAACAACTCAAAAAAATATTTGCACCGAATGCCGTGACCCTCAACACCACGGCACCAAATGTCCCGGTCATTGAAAGCGCGCGTCAAACTCTTGCTCCTGTATATGCAGATCAAAACGCAAATTTTTCAACACCCCTTGCGATCATTCCACTGTGGACACGCGTTCACAATTTCGACCTCTTTGCCCTCGTCGTGATTGATAGTCAGCACAATACGGTTAAATCTGTGATTCATAAGATGGTGCCACGCACTGACACGCAAAAATCTCTGCAAACTCGCAATTACCGCGCTTTCTTCGGCCAAGCTTTTACCGAACTATCAGCGTCTTTAAATCTCAATGCTCTGCCCACTCAGAACGAAGATCTCGCCGTGGCTATCCGCGATCAAACGTCCAACACTCGCTCAAACGAAATGGACCGTACGACGCTCTCGACGTTAATTTTGGCCCAGTGGAGCAACGAGTTTCTGGCGATCAATCCTTATTCGAGTGAACTGCTTTCCACCATTCATCGTTTCTACGGACAGCAAGCCTTCATGCGCAAGGCTAACCGCGAGATCATTGTGCGTGTGACCTACGATAAAATTCTACACAACACAACCCTTCCTGTTCCCATGACCTTGAGTGCTCGCGGTATAGAAAGTGTATTTGGACAAACTCTACCCTGGATCTGGAGCGAGCCCCTCATCGTGGACGTCAATTCCGACAACACGATCAACCTTAAGCTTTCAAACCGCCTAAAGTCTGAACTTACGACCGAACGTCAGTCATTAAGCCGGAGTGAATTACCCCAAATCGCAAAAATTCGCGGGGCCTGGGCCTATGTGGACAAGGGTAGAGCGTGGGGCTTACAAATGAACGACCGCCTCATAAGCCAAGAAAACCCCCAACAAATAAAGGGTCACGTGGTGGCTTACTTTGGTCCTGAACTAAAATTGAAATCTGCACGGGGCTGGCCTATCAACGAAGGAGCCATTATTTTCATACGCAAAGGGCAACGAGATATCCGCGTAGGTCAAACGTTAGCCTACGACGGCCTAAAAGTTCCAACCCCGTGGCCACCGGTAGCCCAAGTTGCACCTGCAGCAAAGTAATGGTAAAATATATGTAGGTCTCTACATAAATGATAACCTCTGCCATAGTACTTTTAAAAATGAGCTGTCTACCTTCATAACTCACATTAGGAAAATTTGAAATGACAGAAATCAAACGAGTATTAGTGGTTGAAGATGACGAAGATATTCTTGACGTGCTAAAAAATATTTTTCTTGAAGAGGGTTTTGAAGTCTATACCGCCGTCGATGGTCTCGATGGCTTTGAGAAATTCAAGGCTAACAAACCTGACATTGTTTTTGCCGACATCGTGATGCCTAAACTTGACGGTAATCAATTAGCGATTAAGATAAAAGAATTGTCACCAAGCACCCCGATTATACTCGTAAGTGGTCGTTTCACCGATCTTCTTGACCGACACTACGATGGAGAACTAAAATGTGATCAAGTTCTCTACAAGCCATTCACCCGAATTGACATCCTCCAATCCATCGCCCTGTTTAACTCAGGAAAAGACGGCTAATGTCCGATATAGTTCTCACGGCAGGACAGTCTAGAACCGTGATACTGCCGAATCGCGGCGCCCTCATCTCATCCATCCGATTTCACAACGACATCGAGCACGAATCTTTGTGGCTGCCTAAAAATTTTTCTTCTGCCTCTTCTGCATGGCCAGGTGGGGGGCTCCCGTTCCTGTTTCCTTTTGCCGGCAGGGTTTGGCATCACGGAGAACTTTCCAAATACGGACTAGGCGAAGGCATTTACCCGATGCCGCTGCATGGGTTCTCGTGGGCCGCTCCTTGGACCCCTAAAAAGACGGAGGTCGATCAAGTCACACTTGAATTGAACTCAAATGAAACCTCTCTAGGCATCTATCCCTTTCACTTCCGCCTCTCGATGAGAATAAAGCTTGAACCAAATTCTTTAAGAATTGATGTCAATATCAAACATGAACGGCCGGAATCCAAACATTCGAACAAAATGCCAGTGGCTATAGGCTGGCACCCCTATCTCACCCTTTCTAAAACGTCTAACTCCATGAATATTTCCGCCGAGATCAACTATCCTGTCACCCCTCAAGGTGACGCAGGCAAACCAATCCCCATGATCGATTATTTGGGTTCGGGCCCTTGGAACTTACCCAAAAATGAGATTCAGAGCCTTATATTTAGCAAACTTACCCACGCCCCCTCTATTCTGAAAAAACACGGTCACCCAAATCTCCTGATCTCGTCTGGGCCTCCGCAAACAATGAACCACATCGTCACGTGGACCAATCTTCCAACGGAATTTCACTGCATAGAACCCTGGATGTCATTGCCAAACGCTGCCGCTGCGCCGGCTGGATGTCAGTGGCTCGACCCAGGACAGTCCTTGGATGTGTGGCTCAAAATCGAAAGCGAACCGTCGTAAATTTTTTGTACTTACGATAAATTTAGGTTATAATTGAGCTGTTGCCAGTAGTCCCAAACTACGTCGTTAGGATTTTTATGTGGGCCTCTTGAAATTGAAATTTTTTAATCATTTAAATCTAAAATTGAGGTCCAAATATGCTTAATTTTTGTGTGTCATACCGTCCATCCTGCTACCTGTTGGTGATATCAATCTCCATGACGTTTTGTGGATGTACAACAAAACCCTCAAGCACGACGGCCCCAGCCACTGACGTTGTTGCAGCAGGACCAGCCGGGACTACAGGACAAAATGCAGATCCTGCCAACCAAGATTCAGATCTTCCCCCAGAATTACAAAATGCCGCCACATTCAATCCTGCAACGACCTTAGATCAAAAATCGGTTCAAGAAAGTGATTTTTACCAAATAAACAAATCAACTCTCGACGAAAAAGAGAAGCGAGATGCGGCCTGGATTGAACAAGAGAGATTAGAGGGCTCAGTCTTGGCTCACAAAAAATCTGAGGAGGACGCACTACAAAGGAAGATTAAAGAGGAAAATGATGCCTTTGAAAAAGACCGTCAATTAAAAAATGAAAAAATCCTAAAGAATAAAAATACCGAAAACGACGAGGAACAAAAGGCCGCCGATGAAGTAAAAAAAATGCCCACCATCTCCGACGACGAGCTGAATTGGAAAGCCTTAGACCATCATTAGCCCCTCCTGTACTCAAACTCAGAGCTTCGACACTCCCTTGTAGCTCCCCTGACATGCGGAACCAACCATGAGCCCCCATAGATTGCCAGCACAAATTTCCATTGCAGGTTCAAAAATAAAACTCGTGCGCCTTCCATGCCCGTCTTTACTAAACCAAATTTTTCTTCTTGCCAGCATACCTGACGTTTCCAAACATCTAGGATGGCTGCCTCATTCCAGCGTCAATGACACAAAAAAATTCTTCAAGACCTGTGCTGAAGAAAATAAATCTGGGATTGGTTGTCACTTTGCGATTCTGAAGGGAGATGTCGCCGTTGGCGTGACGTCCCTATTAAACTGTAACTACCTCGCACGCAAAGCCGAAGTCACGACGTGGATTGGCAAGGACTATTGGGGTCAAGGCATTAACCATCTGAGCAAGCATCTGCTCTTTCAATTTGCCTTTGAAAACCTTAAATTCAATAAACTCTCTTTTCAGGTTGCGGTAACCAACACAAGATCTATTCAATCGCACAAAACACTGCACACAACGTTTGAGGGGACACTTCGCGAAGAACTGCTAGTTCGTGGTAAAATGCTTGATTGCCTGTACTATAGCCTTCTGGCCAAGGAATACAAAAAACATTACAAGGCGCTCAAGCTTAAACTTAGTAAAATTCTACCGAAGTAATTTATTCGAAATGTTGTAGCTCGCACGTCATAGCTCCAAGACGCACTGGGAAAGAACGCACCAAACGCAGGCGTCCCGCAGCGGCCCATTGAATCGTGGAGTTTGGAGCATGAGACAGCATCACCACGCGAGCCTTTGGCGCGAGCCTTTGCTTGATGGTCCCAAGAAATTCGTCTAATAAGTCGCGTGCACCACCACGCAATGTTCTCATTCCAAAGGGCGGATTTGTGATAACCACGTCGAAGGGTCTGTCTTGAAACCCCAGAGCATCCTCTAAATAGACATTAGCCGAGACTCCTGCTTTTTGAAGAGCTAAGACACCGGCTTCCAAAGCTCGCTCACTTAAATCGGTGCCAAGAAGTGTGACCATGTTTCGATTTTCATCCGCTCGTTTCCCTGCGAGGATAAGTTCGGTGGCTGCTCCACAAAACGGATCGTAGACCACTTGATTTGGTCTCAGTTCTGACATCTCCACTAACGCCTGAGCAATGCTCGGATCACTGGCTCCCTCGATCGTGCTGTCACGCCATGAAAAACGTTCATCGAGCATTTTCAGAGGCACTAAAATTAACAAATCACCGATCGTCTGTAACTCCCAGTGGGCGTCACGTCCGTCGTTAATGAGTCCACAATTTGCTTTTGCCAAAACGTCTGCAAACTCCCAGACAAAAGACCTTGTTCTGCCGTCATCCCGTCCAAGACGAATGCGGATCAATGACCCAAAACTGACGGCCGTACTTTCCGTAATCTCAGCGGCGAGACTAGCCACCACCGCCCCAAGTTCTAGGGACGAGTAAGGAACTAGGCCCCGTGGATTTTTTCCTATGACAACCCCTGCCCGCCTCCACAGACGGCATCCTGCCAACACGCTCCACAGGCCCCCTTCAAACTGAAGAACCCCGTCATCGATAACCTTACCCGTTTTTAAGGGAGCCACGATTTTTTTAGCCAAATGCTCGATGCCTAGTGTGAACCAGAGTACCACGCCTTCTTGGTCGAGGCGTTCAGGGTGACACAAGTCATCTGTAGAGTCACCGCGAAGGACATCCCTTTGCAACGTCAAAAGAGCCTTGGACGAAGAGGTTGCTTTTTTAGATTCCGACAAACCGCTCAACGCTTTCAGAGCAACACGATCGCCACTTTTTCCAAGGGCATCGGTGATGGCCTTCAATTCACTGGCATCGACGGCGAGATTAATGCGGTGTGCGAGCATGTCCACAAGGTTTGCTTTGAATTTTACTGTTTTAGCATGACAAGTAGGAGACCCAACCACTCCACAGATATCGTTCCAAGAGCTGCCGATGGCCTGAGCCACAGCCTTCCGAACACGAGTTTCAGAATCGCCAAAACAACGCTTAGGAAACGCAAGCAGGTCGTCTAGTTCTAGTTGGGGAATCGCTTTAAAGTAGGCTTTCAAAAGGCATCGCGCAAGCTCTCCACGACTGCGGTCATCGGCCGAAAAAAACAATGCCATGGCCTTTCTCACCGACGGTGCATCTAAGAGGGCTAGACGTTTTTGCATGGATTCACGCTCGGAGTCTTCAAGGTTTCCCCAAACGGAAAATAGATTGGACATATCCTTGCGCCCTGGGGTCCATCCAGAGGTAGAAATCCTTGCTTGAATAAGTTCTATCGGAGCATTCATCATTTTAGGCGTCCCAAGAAGTTGGCGGGATGAGTCCCTGCAATTTTTTGATCATTGATCACCGCACGAACGATTGCGGTAAACGAGTCCTCGTCATAGTCGCGGGTTAAAAAGTCGATACGAAACGCCGACACGCCTAGCTTCATTAAGCGTTCGCGTTCACCGGCGATTGAATAGGCTTGTTTTCCGTAGACGACCGACTTGCAGCCTTCATGAGCCACAAAAAATCGTTCGCCTTTGCTGTTCTCAATTTCGAGGGTTCGGTAACCGCAAACCTTACTGGATGGACATCCGTTATGGAGGGCAGTCAACGAACAGGCTTCCGCCACGAACAGGGGTGTATCTTTGTAGAGAATCGCTTGTGGGAGAACGTTCTCGGGCCAATGGCTAAGGAGTGACTGAATATTTTCCGAGTCGTCTTCGATGCTCAAAGCCAATTGCTTGACACCCTGATCACGCCAATGTTTTATGGCCTCGCGGTTCATGCCGTACAACATAAAATCACTGGTCACATCATCAAGCGGCATTTGCCATTCGCGAAGGAGGCCAATAGCACCTGGGTTCCCTACTTCATAGGCAACAATTCCACCACTCAATGACGCCGAGAACCATTTTTTCAATACGGGTTCATCCCAGGCACGAACGACTGTTGGCATCGCCAGACGAATTTTGATGCCACTAGATTTTTGAAACTCAATCAAGGGCCCTAAAAAAGTCTCGGGTTTTATATCCGGCAAAAACATTTTCTTTGGCTCAAACACAACCTCGGTAATGGGCATCCCACTAGCAAGCATTTCGGCGACCCAAGGCAAATACTCCACGCGGTCTAGTTTCAAGGCATACTTAGCCGAGGTCGCGGGCGCCAACACGTCCCAGCCAGAGTTAAGGGATACAAGGGCTTGGTCCATGTGCCGTACACTTACATTGGTTGCGGCGAGACTAAGCCCAACTTCGACTCGCCGTTTGAGATCCTTCAGTCGGCTTTTTGGAATAAAGTAATTTTTGGCGAGCTCAAACGTGAATTCCTCTACGTAAACACCCTCGTCACCAAAAATATGAAAGACATCTTTCAGGTCACGAATCAATTCGCCTTTTTGACGTTCTTCACCCAGCTCAAAAATCTCGGATCCTTCGGCAATAACCTCTGGCCCGCGAAAAATAGTAATACTTAAACGCATCCCTCCATCATCTAATGGCACGGCCGACAGGGTCGCACAGACAGAGGTCATGGGACGCAGTCTTGCGTCGACCGGCACACCAATCATTTTTTCTACGCGTCGACGCAACTCATCACTGCGAGCCTTAAAGAGAATGTCTCCTGCCTGTGCCGTAGCACCTGCGGGAAGCTCCATCTCGACCACCATGCCGGTGGTCGCTTCATAGATTTTGCGACCAACAAACGCCATTTCTCTAAGGGAAAAGGCGACCTCTTTGTTTTCGTAACGAAGTTCTAAGGCCTTAACATTACCGACGGTCGTCTCTCCGTCTTGGGGCTTCGCATGAAATAATTTGTCGGTGGGAACAATTTTTAGACCATCAAATTTCTCGACATCATCTTCTAGGCGTACTGACATGGAGTTGCCGTTGACGGACTCAATCACCCCGATACGGATACCGTTATGGGTGGGACTATTTAAGTCGATTACGTTCTCGTGGTAACGACCCTCGAAGAAAAAACTGGTGGTTTTTCGTTGAAACGACAATTGAAGATCTTTTCGAATACTAGGCTCAGTGCCTAGGCGTTCTCTGGCTAAGGGAGGCGCATTGTCGCGAATGGTAGGGCGGCCGAATAGGTCGTCAAGTTTTTTTCGGTAGAGGCGCACCACACTCGTGACGTACTGGGCATCTTTTTTTCGACCCTCAATTTTAAGAGTATCAACTCCTGCAAGCACCATTTGATCAAGCTTATGGGACGTGTCCAAATCTTTCATGGAGAACAAAAATCCGTGGCCAGGCTCACTAATGACTTTATAGGGTTCACGGCAGGTGTAAGCACACTCGCCCCGATTTCCACTGCGAGCATCTGACGCTCCACTAAAGAAACATAGTCCGCTATAGCTGTAACAGAGGCTGCCGTGACAAAAAACTTCAATCTCGACGTCGTCTCCGGCGATCCCTCGACGAATACGCTTAAGCTCTTCGGCCGTCAGTTCTCGAGCCAGCACCACACGCTTAAAACCATAGGACCACGCCTCGCGCACGCCCGCTAAATTATGAACGGCCATCTGGGTGGAGGCATGAAGGCGAAGTCCTGGAAAATATTCTCGAGCTATTTTGGCTACGCCCAAATCTTGAACGATGATGGCATTGACGCCCACGTCTTCAAGTTCGGCCAGCGTGCGAATTAATTCTTCTAGTTCAATATCCTTAATCAGGATGTTAAGCGTCACCAAGACTTTCATGCCGTAGCGATGAGCCATCGGCACGAGCGACTGTAAATCTTCAATCGTAAAATTTTCGGCACGAGATCTCGCATTAAACTGCTTCAACCCTAAAAATACTGCGTCTGCACCTGCATTGAGTGCAGCAAAAAATTGTTCGCGGCCACCCACCGGCGCTAATATCTCAGGCACACGTCCAAGACCAACCGCGTCTGGGGTAGTTCCCACTATGATAGGTGGTGAATTGGGACCAGCCATGACGGCGGATGCACCTGCAATCACTGACGGACGGCTTGTTTTTACTGTGACTTGATCGGACATGAAAAAACTCCCTGAATTTGAAGCGTCCTAATATCAATTATTAAAGATTTTGTATAGTAATTTTATAGTCTTTAAGTTTAAATTCAATAATATTAGACTGTTATAAATATAGGCCAGGTAAAATGCAGGTCCGCCCCTTTAGTTTTCCTAGAACCATCCGATCAGCTCGACATGAAAAACGTCGCACAAATTTTAACTATCGCCGAATCGGGAGACCTCGCGGGAGCCCATAGCGCCCTCGACAGTCTGCTCTCCATGGGGTCTAAAAATGTGGACGCGTTGAAGCTACGAGCTCGCCTCCTTGAGGTCGCAGGACGCTTTCAGATGGAGGCAAAGATTTGGTCGCAGATTGCCAAAATAGACCGCGACGACGTGGACCTGCACCAGTATGTAACTCGCCGTCAAAACGAAGATCGCGAAAATTTCTACTTTACGGATACGCTGCCTAATGGTGGTAAAAAATTCTATGCTTTTCCCCGTCAAATGGTACGGCATGCAAGCATTGGCCTAGCAGGATGCCTGTTCTTTCTTGGGTTAGCTAGGTTGTCCCCCATTTACCCAATCCTAAACCACCCAGCGATCATGCTTACAGCTTTTGGACTGTTTGTAATCTGTCCTTGGATCGCTATTTTGATTACCTATACAAGAAGCCTACGCTTTGTAACTGTCTCCAAAACCAGCTTTGAGGTCGCCACCCGCTTTAAAACTCATACCTTCGATTGGTCCTCCGTGGAGCAGGTATACCTCGCTCAAGATGACCGCCAAGAGACCTATCAATTGAGTCTTGTGATCGTAAACCGGAACCCCGATAGCCCGTGTTTTGAATTGCATTTTAATGAACACACCACCGCCATCCGAGCGCGTTCGTACTTAATCCGAGAAATAACAGGAGCTTGGGGCGAGCCCTCCTACGTGGCCCGAAAATCCATTGATATCCAAACACGCCAAAAAATAATCGCCTAAACCACGAGATCCCCAGTCAGCGCCCACCCTACATTCTGATCATTTTTCGATCAGACCATGGGTCTTTACCGTTATTATGGGTATTTTTACTGTGCCCCCTTGACAACTTCCAAGACTGCGTTAGGTTGTGGATCTTGAAACTGGTAGCAGTTCATTTAGATTAACGATTTTCGACTGAGGGGAACTTGAAATGAAAATCAGACCGTTACACGACCGCATCCTAGTAAAACGTCTTGAAGGCGAAGAAAAAACTGTTGGAGGAATTATCATTCCAGACAACGCAAAAGAAAAACCAATGGAAGGAAAAGTTATTGCTGTAGGCAATGGCAAATTCCTTGAAAACGGCACTGTACGTAAGCTTGAAGTAAAAGCTGGCGACCGCGTTCTTTTCAGCAAGTACTCTGGCGCAGAAGTGAAGATGGATGGCGCAGAGCATCTTATCCTCAACGAAGGCGACATTCTTGGCATCATTGAATAATTTAGCCTCGCACTAACAAAAAACTTTTTTAACAGGAGACATAAATATGTCAGCTAAGATCATCAATTTCGGTGAAGATTCTCGCCGCAAAATCCTAAAAGGCGTTAACACTCTCGCCGACGCAGTCAAAGTAACCCTTGGTCCAAAAGGCCGTAACGTCATCATCGAGAAGAGCTACGGCTCCCCAACCATCACCAAAGACGGCGTCTCTGTAGCTAAAGAAATTGAGCTAGAAGATCGCTTTGAAAACATGGGCGCACAGATGGTTAAAGAAGTCGCTTCTAAAACTTCTGACGTCGCAGGCGACGGCACCACGACTGCAACGGTACTGGCTCAAGCCATCTACCGTGAAGGTGCAAAACTAGTTTCCGCTGGCCACAACCCAATGGAACTAAAACGCGGAATCGACATCGCTGTTCAAACTCTCGTTGCAGAGCTTGACAAAATTTCTCGCCCAACAAAAAACCGCGAAGAAATCGCTCAAGTTGGATCCATTTCTGCTAACAACGACATGGAAATCGGCAAAATTCTTGCTGAAGCCATGGACAAAGTTGGCCGTGACGGCGTCATCACAGTTGATGAAGCTAAAGGCATGGAAACAACTCTTGAATTCACAGAAGGCATGCAGTTTGACCGCGGCTACCTATCTCCTTACTTTGTAACTGACGCTGAGCGCATGGAAGCAAACTACGAAGACTGCCTTGTTCTCATCAACGAGAAAAAAATCAGCAACATGAAAGAGCTTCTTCCTATCCTTGAGAAGATCGCTCAAACAGGCCGTCCATTCATGATCATCTCTGAAGATCTTGACGGCGAAGCTCTTGCAACTCTAGTGGTTAACCGCCTACGCGGCACCCTTAAGTGCGTAGCCGTAAAAGCTCCTGGCTTCGGTGATCGTCGCAAAGCTATGCTAGAAGACATCGCAATTCTAACTGGTGGAACGGTTGTTTCTGAAGATCTAGGCCACAAACTAGAAACTATGACTCTTGAGCAACTAGGACGCGCTAAGCGTGTTTCTGTTTCTAAAGACAACACAACCATCGTTGACGGCCAAGGCAACAAGGCTAAAATCGAAGGTCGCGTTAAGCACATCCGCGCTGAAATCGAAAACACCTCTTCTGACTACGACAAAGAAAAACTACAAGAGCGCCTTGCTAAACTTGTTGGCGGCGTTGCCGTTATCAAAGTTGGCGCAGCAACTGAAACTGAAATGAAAGAGAAAAAAGCCCGCGTAGAAGACGCTCTTAACTCTACTCGTGCAGCTGTAGAAAGCGGAATCGTCGCTGGCGGCGGAACGGCCTTCATTCGCGCTCAACATTGCCTCGACAAAGTTAAACTTACCTCCGAGCAAATGTTCGGTGTAAGCATCATTCGTCGCGCGATCGAAGAGCCTCTACGTCAAATCGCCCTCAACGCCGGCCTAGAGCCAGCTGTTGTGGTTGATCGCGTTAAGAAAGCTACGGCTGGCGAAGGTTTCAACGCCCTTACTGAAGTCTACGAAGATCTCTACAAGGCCGGCGTTATCGACCCAACTAAAGTCACTAAAACCGCAATCATCAATGCAGCTTCTGTTGCGGGATTGCTCCTAACTACCGAAGCCATGATCGCTGAAAAGCCAAAAGCTGAAAAAGATGATCACGGCGGCGGCGGCGGCGGCGGCATGGGCGGCATGGGCGGCATGGGCGGAATGGGCGGCATGGGCGGGATGATGTGATAGTTCTGTAATTACAGAGTGTTAAGCTTCATTTTGCGATGATTTAGTCATTCAAGAACAGGGTCCTATCGAAAGGTAGGACCCTGTTTTTATTTCGCATTTCGGTTCTAAAAAGAATTGCCGTATGGGCGGCATGATGTGACTTGGATGTCGGGGCTTTGTAGCAAACGCCCAGGCGCAAAAAAATAAATCGATAAAGGGATACTCGCATGAAACCGCCCTTCACTATCGAACAGTTTCTCGAAGTGTTCGCCACCTACAATGCCGCCATTTGGCCGGCCCAGATAATTGCTTATGCCCTCCGACTGATGGCAGTTGCGGCCGTTTTGTCGAGGACACGATTAGCTCCGCACTTTGTTTCGTCAATCTTCGCACTCTGCCAGTCTAATCGGGATTGTCCCGAACTCAGTATAACTGCCTAAGCATGACATAACTACCCATCAGCAACACAAACCAGCCAAACGCAGGTTTGAGTTTCGATACTGGAACAAATCGCGCAGCATATGAACCAACAAAAATTCCAACTAAAGCAATACCAGTCGTGATCGCCAAAAAGGACCACGCCATCTCATTGGCTGCGAGTATGTCGCCACCAAATCCAAACAACGAATTTGCGGAAATAATCAACAGCGATGTGCCGACCGCCTTTGCCATTGGCGTGCCGGCCAAAACGACCAATGCAGGGATAATAAGGAAACCACCTCCGGCACCAACAAATCCGGCCACAAATCCGACACCTAGTCCTAATATACCGAGCAGCCAGCGACTTGGAGTCATGTCCGCAGATCCACCAGAATCCTTGCCCCTGCGAATCATCGAGACTGACGCCCCAACCATCACCAACGAAAAAACCGTCATGACGAGTTGATCTTTGCTGAATGAATACTCCCCAAGCTGAAAAATTACCGCCGGAAGTTTTGACATCAATACGCGACGCGCAAGGTAGGTTCCAATAAACGATGGTAATGCGAAGTTTATTGCTGTCGGGTAGTCCACCAATTTTTCTTGGTGATAACGCCAAACACCAAAAAGGCTCGAAATGCCAACGACAAACAAAGAGTAGCTAGTTGCTAGTACCGCAGGGATCTTAAAGAGATACACCATGATCGGGACGGTAAGGATCGCCCCACCGCCGCCAATAAGGCCGAGTGTCCCCCCAACAAAAAGCATCGCGATATAGCCAATTATTTCCACTCTTACCTCAATTATTCTTGCCGTCACAGCACCGGACTATTTCAAATCGTACTCTCGAATTTTTCGCCACAGCGTAGCTCGACTCATCCCCAGTTTTTCGGCTGCCACGGCCTTTTTGTTTTTAGATAACCGCAGTGCTTCTCGCATCGAATGAATCTCGTCGTGCCTCAAACTAGGTTGACCTGCACTTTGCACCGGAACCGGTTCTCCGCGAACCTCTGGAGTAAGGTTATCTAAGCGCAGGACCATTCCATGGAAAACAGTTGGCTTGTCGCTCTCGTTTTTACGCGCCTTGGCCCCCATATCGCTACCTACTTTGCAGATTTTTTCGCTGTGATTGGCAGTTTCAGATAGATTCGTCCGTTTGATTCTGGCTCAGGAAGCTCGCCCGCCGCGATATTTACCTGCACACTTGGAAACAAGAGTTTCGGTGCTGCAAGTGTAGCGTCACGAGTGTTGCGAAACGCTACAAATTCACTTTCAGTCGTGCCGGATTTTAGCTGAATATTTTTCTTCTTCGATTCACCGATGGTAGTTTGAAATTCCAATTTCCTGCCGCCCGGTTGGTAGTCATGCCCGACAAATACTCGCGTGGAGTCCGGCAACTCATAGAGCCGCTTCGTCACAGAATGAAAGAGCGCGTGTGCGTCGCCTTTCGGAAAATCGCAGCGTCCCGTGCCGTAGTCAGGCATAAAGAGCGCGTCTCCAGGAAATACAGCGTCACCAAACAAATAACTGCCGCAGGCCGGTGTATGACCAGGAGTGAAGAGGACTTTAAATGCCAGACTGCCGGCTTTTACTTCCTCGTGGTCCTTGAAAAGGCGATGAAATTGACTCCCGTCCGTTCTGAACGAGTTTGGGAAGTTAAAAACCTGCTTGAAGGTCTCCTGAACAAGCGAGATCCGTTCTCCAATACCAATTTTTGCGTCAGGCAGGTGCTGCGTTACAAGTTCATGTGCACCCGACAAATGATCCGCATGCGCATGCGTCTCCAGGATAAAGTGTACCTTGAGTTGCTTTTCCTTCAAAAATACTAACAACGATTCGATTGACAGGGTGCTCGTTGTCGCGCTTGCAGCGTCATAATCCAATACAGGATCGATCACGACAGCATCTTTTGTAGCTCTGTCGTAGACCACATAGGTCAATGTGTAGGTGGCTGGATCAAAAAAATGTTTTATTTCCATAGTGATCAGGTCCCCTTCGAAAGAAATGATTTATTAACAAATTGATGCACATAGACGCCCGCAACCATACTCGCTAAGAAAACTTGAACAGATGGGACACCCGAGACTGCCGCAACTATTGCAGGACCAGGGCAAAATCCACCAAGTCCCCACCCAGCACCAAATAGCAGCGAACCAAAAATTAATTTGGGATCAATCTGTCGCTTTGTCGGAATTTGAAAATTCGCCGTTAGGATCGGACTCGCGCGCTTAGTGATCAGCCGATAAGACACGCTATGAACGGCTATCGCTCCGAGCATCACAAACGCGAGACTTGGATCCCAGCTTCCAGTCACATCCAGAAACCCAATAACTTTGGTCGGAAGAGTCATGCCAGCAACGCCAAGCCCAATGCCAAACATCAACGCCGAAAAGAAAGCAGCAACTAGAAGGCTCATGACAAAACTCCGATCGCGCGCATAAACGCCACCATCATCATGCCGGCAGCTATAAACGTAAGCGTTGCGGCAATTGACCTTGGCGAAAGGCGGCTGATGCCGCAAACACCGTGTCCGCTGGTGCAACCGCTTCCAAGCTGAGTGCCAAAGCCTACAAGCAGGCCTGCTCCAACGTAGCGCCAATTCGAACCAACATTGACCACGGCCATCGACTCAGGATAGACCATCATGAGCAAAATCCCGGCGGTTACCAGTCCTCCAAGTGCGGCTACGCGCCAGGCAGTATCGCCAGACCTCGGGATGAGCACGCCCGCGAGAATTCCGCTAACGCCAAATATTCTGCCTTTCAGGAGCAGCAGAAGCGATGCGGATAATCCGATTAAAACACCGCCAACAAGCGGCAAGAAAAACTGATCGATATTCATTTCCCCTCCTCAAAACTTACCTCTATTTTAATTGCATGCACGATGCGTGCCAAGAAGCCACTGATGACTAAGTCATCGAAAATCCAATCAGAAAGAATCGCACGCTGATCACGCAGTGCATTTAAGTATCAATATGAGAATACACTGTTTCATCATAATGAAACATTCCCACTGTGCACGTTCGATGCCGAGTCCTTTGCAAAAAGGCGCGCTGCCGCAACCTGGCACACATATTGCTTCTAATCACATGTAGAAAACCTTTTTCCAGGAGAACCACGTCATGACTCAAAACTTCACCACTCGCGCATCTCGCTTCACCTTATCGATACTTTTCATCGCGGGCACCGCATCACAGAGCTTTGGCCAGGGTGTGAAAACACAACCGACTGCTGCTCAGCGCCAAGCGATGACCGAGCGCCACAAGAAGATGGCGGATATGCACACAAAAATGGCTGCATGTCTCGAATCCGAGAAAGCACCTGCAGTGTGTAGACAAGAAATGATCGACTCTTGTTCAAACGATTTTGGCGGTAACTGCCCAATGATGGGCATGGGCAAGCGAGTCGGCAGGGGCAAAGGCGCGATGAACGGAAGTTGTATGGACTGGATGATGAGCCCCGAATCAGACTCAACTGCTGCCCCGGTTAATAGTCAAAAGACGAAGTAGACACCGTTCGTTCTATGAAGATTGTATTATACATCGTAATATATGGAGGCTTTTCAGTGCAAATAGTTTGTCGATGGCAAGAAGGAATGAAGTTTACTGGGACTGACTCAAAGCATCCCGTATCAATGGACGCAAAAAAGCCGTTTGGTGCAGAATCGGCTATGTCTCCCAAAGACCTGGTCATCTGCGGCCTTTGTGGTTGCACTGCAATGGATGTGGTTGGGCTGATGAAGAAGCACAAACAGACCATCGAAGAATTTGAAGTGACTGCAGACGTGACCATGACCGAAAAAGTTCATCCGCTTGTTTTTGAGCGTATTGAACTTCTTTTCACGCTCAAGGGCGCCATAGAACCGGCAATCTTGTTGGAGTCGATTCTGTTGTCACAGAGCAAGTTTTGCGGTGTAAGCGCCATGCTTTCGAAGGCAGTTCCGATTCACTACAGCGTGTCACTCAATGGAGAGACTATTGGCTCTGGAAAGGCGGATTTCGGTGGTTAGCGGCAGGTTTGAAATAGCACGCTGTGTGCCATATCAGCGAATCGTTAGAGTGATTTGACGCATATTGGTGAATAGCATTTTCAACAGACGGACAAAACAGGGAGAATAAAAATGAAAAGAAATATCGGTGATATCGAACGTGGCGTTCGAATTGTGGCTGGCCTTGGATTAACCTCACTGGCATTCGTAGGCCCACAAAATCTTTGGTTCTTGCTTGGGTTAGTTCCCCTGGCGACGGGCGTTATCGGATGGTGCCCACCCTACGCATTGCTTGGTCTCAATACCAACAAAAGCTGCGGCGCGTGTTTGGGTTCAAAACCTGTTTCATAGAGATTGGAGCATACCCTAAATTGTAGGATCTCCCGCTCGCTGCTTCAGTGGTAGAAATTGATTGTCGTTAGTTCGCAGCGTCATAATATTCGTTTACTAGCTGGGGAAATTTATGGATGGAAAGAAGAATTTAGTAGCCGGATTGTTTGCGATGGCAGGTTTTATGTCCTATGGATTTATTTTTATGCCCATTGGAATTCTCATGGAACTGGTTTTAGGGGCCCCGCCGTATTTTGTTTTGGTAGGCGCGATAAGCATGGTGACGAGTGTTTTCATACTTGGACTGTATATTCTGACGGCTAAGTCAGTCATGAAAGGAAACGCATGAAAAATAAACTGGGATTAATTTCGATCGTTCTTTGGTTTTTAACTGTCGGCACGTTCGCTGTCTTTTTTGTCAAGGGAACGACTACAGTCAGTTCGGATCAGAGAAGATCTGTAAACTTAAATCCACAAGAGAAAGACCTTGTTCTTGGTGAAATGAGATCAATGCTTAAAGCTGTAAATGGAATGCTTGGAGCATTGAGTGAGGGGGACATGAAGAAAGCTTCGGAAGCCGCAGATTCAGCTGGGATGGCAATGGCCGTGGATGCCGATCCTATTTTGATGGCCAAATTGCCATTGGACTTTAAGGAGTTAGGAATGGGTACACATAAAGCCTTTGACGAACTTTCTACCCGCATCAAGAACGGAACGACCATACCCGAAGCCCTAAAGGCAATGAATCAAATTACAACAAGATGCGTAGCATGTCACGAGGTGAACAGACTTGGGACCTAACTTACAGACATATAAAGCGCGGGAAACCTTTAGCCCGACAAACACGCTCGAAGCGTTCAATTAGCTTGTCGCTAAATTTTAAATGAACGGAAGTTGTATGGACTGGATGATGAGTCCCGAATCAGACACAACCGCGGCGCCAGTTAAGGCTCAACCATCAAAATAGACGCCGGGAAGTTTGCTACGATCGCGTTAGACATTGAAACTTAAGGAGGCACATCAGTGAATTCGCTTGGTATCAACACAAACAAAAGCTGCGGCGCGTGTTCGGGCCCAAAAGCTACTTCGTAGGGACTGGAGCATTTTTATGTCGACAAGTTATTCCGTCTGCAACGAATGCGTTGTATTGAATAAATTTGATACTGATCGTTCTGGCAGTCCTATTTGCGGTCGTTGCAAAAAACCGCTGCCTGTCAAAGGTGCTGTTACTGAAGCCACCGAGAAAGGACTTCAACGTCTTATAGAATCCAGCCCTGTACCGGTCGTCGTTGATTTCTGGGCTCCTTGGTGTGGACCGTGCCTGTCGTTCGCGCCCACGTTTGCATCTACCGCTACCCGTCGAGTGGGTACATCAGTCTTCGCGAAAGTCAATACACAGGCAGAGGCGGGAGCTGCGCAAGTCCACGGCATCAGAGGCATCCCAACTCTGATTATTTTTCACAAAGGCAAAGAAATCGCCCGAACGTCCGGAGCGCTCGATCAAAGTTCACTCGATCGATGGCTGAATGATGGCGGGCGCGCGATGCCACAGGAGACAAAGTGACCGATCAAATCAATTTTAAAACAGAACTTTCTGGCGACTTCGATGGCCTCATAGATAGAGTGACAAGCGCTCTAAAAGGAGAAGGTTTTGGCATTCTGTCTAGAATAGACATGCACGCCAAGAGTGAAGAAAAAATCGGCAAGAAACTGCCCAAAGTAGTCATCCTCGGCGCCTGCAATCCAACCATGGCATACGAAGCATATACGGCAAATTCTGACGTGGCGAGCTTGCTCCCATGCAACGTCGTCGTGCGTGACATTGGCGCGAGCAGGGTATCGATCGAAATCATAAAGCCATCAGCGATGATGAAATTGCTCGGCGACAAAAAACTCGACCGACTTGCACTAGAAGCAGACGTTCTTCTAAAAAATGTGATCGCTAAACTCTAGCTGGGACCGGTGGGCACAATGGGCGATCTCAATGCGACACTAACAAAGCTATCCGAAGCAACAATTCAAGCCGCCTTCCACACGAAATACTTGTTTTTCACAGGCAAAGGCGGCGTTGGCAAAACATCAATCGCATCGGCATCCGCTGTGACAATGGCGTCGCGTGGAAAACGCGTTCTCCTCATTAGTACCGATCCTGCCTCCAACCTCGACGAAACTCTTGGAATAGCACTTACAAATCATCCGACGCCTGTTCCCGAAGTTCCGGGTCTGATGGCGCTCAATATTGATCCGGATGCAGCTGCAGAAGAGTATCGAAAACGAGTCATTGCCCCAATGCTTGGAAAAGCAACCGACATCGAGATTGCTGGTCTTAGGGAACAACTATCCGGGGCGTGCACGGTTGAAATTGCTGCATTTGATGAGTTTGCAACCCTGCTTTCTGATCAGGGTGTCGCTACCGAGTTCGATACCATTATTTTTGATACTGCGCCGACTGGTCATACGATTCGGTTGCTCAGCCTCCCGAAGGCCTGGACAGGCTTCTTTGACATCAATGAACGGGGCGCAAGTTGCCTAGGCCCTCATTCCGCACTGAAGAATCAAGAATCTCGTTTTGCAGCTGCGTTTGACGCCCTCAAGGATCCAAAGAGAACGACCGTCGTACTGGTTGCCCGTCCCGAATTGAGCACGCTCAATGAAGCGGCCCGCACGTCGAGCGATTTGCGGGAGCTTCAACTTACAAATCAAATTTTGGTCGTAAACGGTGTATTCCTCGCCACGGACAAGAATGACCGACTGGCGCAATCGCTTGAGAACAAATCAACCGCTGCTCTTGGCAAGGTGCCTCAAAGCATCCAAGGACTGCCGCGCTATCTTGTACCGCTACAACCGTTCAATACGGTGGGACTAGCTTCGCTCAAAAGACTTCTGGAAGATGCTCCCTTTGCTCACCTACCTATGGGTCTCGCGGCGCCATCGACCGGAGCCAAAGCGACGCTCTCCCTTGCGGCACTGGCAAAAGAACTTGCACATGACGAACATGGTCTAGTTCTGGTCATGGGAAAAGGCGGCGTTGGCAAAACGACGGTAGCCGCAGCACTCGCAGTTGCCGTTGCCAAGATTGGTAAGCCAGTACATTTGACCACAACCGATCCGGCGGCACATTTGGCACAAACGATTGTCGGAACTTTAGCAAATCTGACAGTCAGCAGGATCGATCCCAAAGAAGAAACGCGTCTATACACAGAAAAGATCTTGGGCTCAAAGGGTAAGAATCTCGATGCAGATGGTCTGGCGTTATTGCGCGAGGATCTGGCGTCGCCATGCACCGAAGAGGTGGCTGTATTTCACGCATTTGCCAAGACAGTTTTTGAAGCGCGCCGGGGCATCGTCATACTCGACACTGCACCGACGGGCCATACACTCTTGCTGCTTGATGCTGCCGGTTCCTATCACCGGGAAATGCTCAAAAAAATGGAGGAGAGTGCACCAGGAAAACTTACGACGCCACTCATGATGCTTCAGGATTCGACTCAATCCAAAGTTTTACTTGTAGCATTGGCGGAAACTACTCCTGTCAGCGAAGCCGCCGCGCTGCAAGACGATCTTCGCCGAGCGTCGATCGAACCATATGGGTGGGTTGTTAATCGCAGCTTAGCGGCTACCTCCACTTCCGATCCCGTTTTGATCCAACGCGCGGCCAACGAGCAAGTACAATTGCAGAGGATAATGAACGGTTTGGCAACTCGGGTGGCGATCCTACCACTCATGCCGGATGAGCCGGTCGGCATTGAACTATTGGATCAGCTTCTCGCTCAGGAATGGAATTAGCGGCGTTCATTGCTTCGCCAACAATCATTTGGGGCTGTGCCGCTCTCGATGCAGACACAACCCCATTTTGACAATCTCAAATGGTCACTTTTCCATCAATCAGCATGCCAAAAAATTCATCGCGCGTGATGCCTCGTTTCTCTTTTGCCACTTTTCGGAACAACAACTCCAATCGATCCTTATTGGTTAGCGCCTTGTCACAAATTTGTTCCAGATGCGCCTCATTCAACAGATCAAGACTGAAGCAGATCAAGTCATCGGTTTTGACTTTACGACCTAGCTTTTGTTTGTTTGCGCGACGCAAAAGTTCATCCAGTTTGCTCCTTGTGCTTTGCTTCACTCGAATCGGCGAAGACACCCCATCCGTTTTTGGCTTTTGCTTTGTTTTTGGGCCACGACTGTTGCAGAATTTGTTTCTAAAACTTTCATTTTTTTGTGTTCCCTTCGAATTTTACTCAGAAAATTGGCGTTCCATACGCTCGTTTTTTGAGCTGTTTTGTAAAATTCGCTTTAGGAAACCGAATAGGACGATGACGAGACGATGACGCTTTTCATGCCTCTGGATACCTAACAATACGGAAGTCGGGCGTTTGTTCAATGTATCATCGACAATTACTCTCGATATATTCTCGCTTGGAAAGTGTCTACAGACTATGGCGGCCTGCGCACCAAGGAATTATTAACTGCTGCAATAATAAAGGCCGGGTCCCTTGGCATGACTAATATTCCGAACGTAATTGTCGATAGTGGGTCCGAAAATCTCAATAAAAACGTCGACGAACTGTTTTCATCAAAACAAATAATTAGGACAATCGCCCAAATTGACATCGAGTCAAGTAACTCAATGATAGAAATGCTCTTTCATCGACTAAAGCACAGACATCTTTTCACGATTCCTCTCACCAACTTTGAGGCCCCTGGTTAAAGCTGTTGATTTTTACTTCACTGATAGCAATATTACCATCCCGCACTCAGCCTTAAAGGGAGCGACCCCCGAAGAAATGTCTGTTTTTTTGGGGGGACATCCGACTTTGGAAAAAATAAAGGAAATAAACGAAAGAATCACCATGGCCAAGCTCTTGCGAATTAAATCAAACACAAGCAGTCGCTGCGAGCCATGCATAGCCTAGATCGATCATCCGGGGGCGAGGCTCCCATCCATTCAAAATAACTAGATGTCCTGGGAAGTTACCGGAACTATTGAGGGGCTGATGCCGAGGGCAGCGAAATTTCGACCTCATACCTATAACATGTCCTGAATTGACGCACGGCGGTTTTTCAAGGTCTTTGCACTAAAGTTGTGCGCTGTACTTTTTAGTTTAAGCGTTGAACATCCGCTCAAATTCTTCAATGGTTTTAAGAATCAGCCGCCAGTCTGGCTGGTCTCTAAAAAACATCGGCGTCATCAGGCCATAGTCTTCTTCCAGCTCATCCAGCACCCGAGCAAGCGGCAGCAGTTTGAGGGTCCCTTGGCGAGCCGTTCCATAGTTTGCCCACCCAGATGCAAAATAGATGCTTTTATGGTTAGCAACGCGCTCCAACAGCGAACGTTCCATCAACGCTTTGTCTTTGATGGGCGAAGTCAAGAGGCGGAAAAAATCGTAGAAGTGTCTTGATATGCGAGGCGGCAATGTCTTGCCGTCAGGGAGATGCGCGTATTGGTGAAAAATCGTCGCTTTTTCCCAAAAAGTCCGTTCGGCATTGAGAACACGAACGTACACATCAGCTTCTGTGACTTTTTATTTTAGTGCTACCTTTACATAACTTTGAATCTTGTGTTCGCTGACTGGCCAGTGTTCCGATCTGGCTCCCATTTCAATCTTCACTGATTGTTGGATATAGCCGCTTCTTGGGGTGATGTTGGGGTATTCAAATTGCAGTGTCTGACCGTCAGGATCTTTTGAATCAACAAAAAGTTGCCAACCAGCTTCGGTACCTAGACACTCTGCAATATTTTTTTTCAAATCAGCGAGCATTTTGTTTTGAACATAGGTCGAACATGAGCTTGCCAGGGCTTCGACGGCCGCTCTCTGTTTTTTCTTGGATTCCGCTTTTTCGGGATCATTGTCCTTGTTAAAACCTAGAAAATCTTTTTCAATGGAAACGTCTATATCTTCGGAAAATCTATCGATGACTCCAAAAACTTTCGATAGCGACGTACCGCCCTTAAACGTCAAATGAGTTTTTAGCTCGTCCAACGAGAAAAGACGTTCTAAGGTCCATACAACCCAGAAATCCTTTTCGATGATCGAAAATGGGATTCCTAGAGCGGCTGCCGCTTCTTCCATGAAAATCTGGCGTTCGTTCCGCGATAAGAGATGTATTTTGCTCATAACTCATTTTCCATAAGTTCAAAAAGAATCGCGCGTATCCAATGAGGCGCGAACTTCAAGTTCTTCTCAAATTTACTTCTGGTTGTTCCCTTAAGAAATTTTTTCGTAGTCTCAAGCATGATCTGATTAATATTTTTTTCTTTCATGAACTTAAATGCCTGAATCACCAGCGCTTCCCGCGATCCAGCTGCAAACATGTTTCTCACCGTCGTTTTTTTGAAGGAGATTTCTAACTTTCCGATTTTGAGCTTTCCAGTGGGGCCATCTGTGAGAAAAATCACTCGCCCAGGCACTTGTTCCGAAAGCCCAATAAGGTTTGCTGCGTATGCTCCCGACGCTTGAATCTGAGCCCCATTTTTTTCCGCAAATGCTTTAGCAATCGCATCCACTGACGGAGAGAGGATCCCCAATATCTTATGAGTGCGAGGATAATCGTAGATCCCCTGCGCCACCCGACGTATGACTTTTTCTTTTTGCAAACGGGAGAGGGCTGTACGCACCCCTGTATCACTACCAAGGTCTGCAAAGTGTTGCGGAGTAAAGACCCACCCTCTACCGTGCCCATAGATCTTATTTTTAACTGCATTTACGATGTATTGAGCCATTTTACCCGCCTTACTACTGCCACAAGTTTAGCATGATTATGTGGCAAAAATCATCATAGTTTGTGGCAAATAATCTACTAATTCTCTTGACGCTCCTAGGTGAGCCCGGTTCGGGCATGGTCACTTTCTGTGCGTCATGCCTAAAAACCTGTTTAAAATGTAATCAAGCATTTTAATGGCTGTTATTAACAGTTTAATAACATAGTTGATATTTTATATAAGACGATAGCCGCGTCTATTCCGCCTCGATTAAGCCGTTCGTAAACGACCTTCCAGAAGCAAAAATATATTCCGCGTCAACTCCGACCCTCTGTCGTCAGATGCTGGCCGAACACAAATTTCAATTTATTTTGCTCGATATCTCATTTGGCCCCAACGATGCATCGGGCATGATTCTTCTACCAGAACTGCGAAAGGCCCAACCCCAGTCCAAAATCTTCATGCTCTCAACCCATGACGACCCGCACACGATGATGCGTTGTATACAGGCTGGTGCCACCGATTTCATTTCCAAACGCGACATAAATATTCCCAATATAGCAAAAATAATTCGAGGTTTTATTGAATCGCAAGGACAAGAGCAGCAAGATGAAGCTAGTGGCCTGAGATTAGCAACTATTGTCGGTGCTCGATTTGCTTCTCCAAGTATGAAACGTGTTTTTGCATTGGCATCGTTAGCGCAAAGAAATTTATCGACTCCAGTACTGATTACCGGCGAAACCGGTGTCAGTGTTGACTGCGGCGCTATCGCTGAATCGATAGCAGATAGTGAACTCTTTGGCCATGTTCGAGGGTCATCAGATTACTTCGCCAAGGCAATTGTGCAACGGTGCGTTGCACAATTGCCCGGTCCGGCCAGGCATCCGCAAATGTGCGCATGTACTTGAGGTTGCGCTGCGAGAATCCGGTCGTAGAGGGGAAGGCGTTTTTCAAATCATGGGAGAGCCGATCAATCACCTTTGCTCCCCACCCCTGCTGATGATGGCATTCAAGGATGGATCGGCCGATGTCCCAATACGATAGTGGGCGTAGGCCTTGGTGTCGAGGTCGGTCTCGGCCTCTTTGATGCGCCTCTTGAGGTCCGACTCCTCGGTATTGAGTTTGACCCAGGCATTCAGCACGGCGGCCTCGTCCTTAGCGTGTCTTTTGCGCAAGCCGAAAGAGAATTGACTACATTAAGCTCGTCAGATCGAATCGCGGAATTTAGTTTCGTCAATGGTATTGACCGGTAATATCACCCAGTGTGACTGCAGAGACGTTGATTCGACGCGAAAAAAGTCCAGTGACCAGAGTGAGTCTTTGAAATCGCCAAAAAAAGTCCGCCAAGACGGTCCATCGCCTGGACCAACTGGCTGGGTTGGTTTGAAATACCTGTTCAAAATCCGGCGCACAGATGCGTAACAGGGCTTGGGGCTTTTTGTTACAGTTTGAAAATCAAAATGTAACAGAGATTCAGGAATTTGAAGAATAGACAATGCGAAGGCGGCCGTTTACGCACCTGTGTTAAGCAGCAAGGGGCAACTTTACTGAGACTTTCTTCGGCGTCTTATCATCGGCAACTAGCTCGCTCCAAGTACCTTCAAATTCAACACCCAAATGCTCCGCACAAAATGCTCGCACGGCGGCTTCATTTACAGGAGCGAGTCTTTTATCACGAGCTCGTTCCCACTTTAAGACTCCCGCGGCGGACAACCCAAATTTATCGGCCCAGCCTTTTAAACTAAGACCTAAGGCTTTTCTCAAAAACAAAACCTCAGCACCACGAATTGGAACTCGGTCTTCAATGATTTTAAAGGCGATGCCTTTGTCGATAACTCCCATGGGAAGGTCTATAATCTCTTCGCCGCCCTTGAGTTTCAAAACTGGGACGATAAGATAGACGTAATCAAGTCCGCAAAGTCGGTAATGAATTGTTTTATTCGCCACTTTTCATCTCACTAGACAGTCACGATAAGCAATGCTTCGCGAACTGCACATATTACGTTTAAGATTTCGTTATCGCTGTCCTTGCCAATAACGCGCCAAGTATCTTTAGAATGCTGATATTTGATGCTCTTTGCAGTTTTTCCACAGTGCCGGATATCATTTTCGGATACAAACCTTTGCGATCCTCGTTCACCAGCGTGAATCGACAAGCGGAATCTCCCCTCGCTCAAGCATTTCTGAATCCATTTGGCTGTCTCATCAATGCCTAGCCTCCATCATCCAAAACGATGATAATGCACGTCATTAACAAAGTAAACTAAATTGACCGTGTAGTGCCGCAATAATCAATGCTTATGATTTCATTGATGATTTTATCAGTGTGCTGACCCATGCCCGACGAGCAGGCGACCACTCAATGCTCGCTGCTCTCATGTTTTCATCGACAGGAAAATAGAATCAAGCCGAAAATTTTTCGCATCGCCACTCAGTTGCGAAAAAAAGTTCCTAGTTTAAAAAATAGACCAGGCTTTTTGTGGCAATGATCACTGTTCATCGGCCTTAGATGGAAGATGAAACGAGGCACATTTGTTATTGCACTTAGGATTTCACAAACGTACACTCTTAACGAACAAACTTCGAACAAACGAACGCCTAGATAAATATGAAAAGGAATAGTCATGAAATTAATTCAACTACTGACGCTTTTATCAATATCCGCAGCGTTGCTGACAACTTGTGGGTCACCCAGCCGTAATTCAAGTGCACCAAAATTTGACTCTGCCACGTCCATCGCCCTTGATGCCACGGTGACCGACGGCATAATGCTAACCACCTCGCCAAATTATAATTTGGACGAACAGATTAAAGATCAGTTGTTTTTTACAATAGGTTTCATCAATAACTGGGGTGGAGTGGCGGATCTAGCTCAGCGGGTGGTCACCATTAAAAGCATCGATTTGATCCCAGGCTCGACCACTTTGTCAAAGGTTACCTACGATGCGAAATTTCATGTTTCGTGGCTTCGTCAATACCGAGTTCCATCGTCAATCGTTGCCCCTGTTCCTGCTCGAGGCGATTATCAGGGACTTCAAAGTTTTTACGAAAAATATCAGGGTAATTGTGTCGAAGACCGCCATGAACTCAGCCCTGCAAATTTTTGGTACTATATTCGTCCTCTGATGCGCTCCTGCCCACTGGCACAGCGCAGTGGGAATGAAGAATTAACCTACCTCCTTAGTCTGAATATGGCCGTTAGCAGTACGAATACAAGTGGTAAATTTCCCGAGTATGCGAAGATTTGGGAAGACCACAAATTGGTTGCGACCATTATCTTCGGCAAAAATGTATCGGGGGGCAGTGACAATGATTATGGGGTTTCAGAATACAATGATATGTACCAGCAACTCCTGTCCAATTTTGGAAATCCAACCGAGACCAATGTAAATCTAAGGAATGGCCAGTATCCAGGCACGCAAAATCCAGACGTCCGCTTAGTTTTCCAGACGAACCAAGGCACAGTCGATGTCAACATTCTGCTGGTCGACTCTATTTCAAGCACATCAACAGAATGGCGCAAACATTTTAGTGATCGCACATTAAATTCGGATTTTGTCTCCTACAATGGGCATGCTGGCCTCGGCGCGAACGTCCGAACTATCGGCCGTTTGGGGAAATTCAAACCCAATCAGTTTCAGCTGTATTATCTCAACGGCTGTGACACCTATGCTTACTTGGGGTACGAACTTTCGGAAGGTCGTCGCCTTGTAAATCCAGAGTCTCAGCCAAGTCGATATTTAGATTTGATTACAAACAGCATGCCGTCACCGTTTGGCAGCATGGCGTCGTCAACCATGTCCATTTTGACTAGTCTTTACGAACAAAAATATACCTACCGCCAAATTCTTAGTATGGTGAACTCAGGACAAAACCCAAATGTCTCAGGCGAAGAAGACAATCGTTGGCCCCAACCATTTTGATGAGAGTTATATTGGGCCGTATGCCGCCACAACACTTTCTTTATCGTGAGATTGTGGGATGGGAGACCCAAGATTTGTCTCGGTATCATAACTCATAATGCTTTGATACAGTTGAGTTCCATCCGATTTTTTGGAGAACTCATGGTCAAGTCCTATGAGGTGCCCAAATTCATGAGTGGCCGTCAGCAGAAAAATATCGCTGCGAACGGACGTTTGAATATCAGCCGGCTGCGTCGCAACAATTTTTTCCAACGACGTTCTCATCATCAAAATTTGCCCACCTAATATCTCCGCCGTTCCAAGATCAAGAGTTACCAGAGTGATACCCATAACAGATGAACTATCCTGATCTTCAATGAGAAAATTGTCGATCGTAGTAATACAGTGCGACACAAGGTCAGTGAATGGAGTTATGACCGTCGTTGACGTCAAGTTTACTGACATCGTTGAGCTCAATTTTCCCGAGGTTAACCACGAATTCACACCTTTCGTGTATTCTGCAGCTCGCTCTGCACCAGGACTTCCACAAATTTGTACCCCAAGAGTTTC
Source organism: Bdellovibrio sp. ZAP7 (assembly GCA_945900755.1). Taxonomy (GTDB): domain Bacteria; phylum Bdellovibrionota_B; class Oligoflexia; order Oligoflexales; family RGVZ01; genus CAMDKS01. The sequence continues at coordinate 27,449 of CAMDKS010000012.1, read as the reverse complement.
CTTCCACTTAGTCACAATGCCTGGACCGGCTAAGTATTTATACTTAGTATCCACAGTGGCTGACGCTGAACTAGAAGGCTTGGAAAAAATAATCCCTACAAGGGCCTTTCCTTTTTCTGCGTCAACATAAGAGGCCAAAAAACTGATGCCACGTCCATCCGTGCGTTTACTGTAATGCAGAACAGTGATCGCCGTGCAATCACTGTACGTGGCTCCTACGCATATCGATGCTAACGAAAGCTCTGAGCCGGAATTCGTAAACTTTAGCGCGAAATCTTGATCCTCGACCACCGACTCAGGTTTATATAGGTAGTCTGGCGTGATACTAGAAAAACTCCACTTAGCGGCAGCAGTCGTCGCACCAGTACTCGCTTCCTGCCCTGTTTCCGAGGACGTAGCTGTGCCGACTTCTGACTTTTCATAAAAGGTAACGATGCCAGCCAATAAATAATTATCGTAGGTCGTGCTGTTAGCCGCAGTCAAAAATGACTTTGTGTCCATTGTTGCCCCTTCAACCAATTTAGCAGGATCACCGTGCGTAAAGTAGGTCTTCGGTGCTACCGCCGTCGGCTCACTTTTCTGCTTCCCGCACGCAAAACAAAACACGGCAATTACAAAAATATTTCTTCCACACCACATTACAGCCCCCATCAATGCTCGATTTAAACTCATGCGCCCTCCAGACCAGTTGTTTCACCTCTCCTACACTTCATCTACAGAAATTCTATGCCGATTTTGAATTCTTATTCGGCAAACTTAACAAAAACTCCACGAGTTCGGTCCCAGATTTTTTTGCGATCAATTGAAAAAGTCCTCGGCACCTATCATTCGCAGGGATTTCTGCATTGGTGTAGAGGACAATGGGTACCATTGTCCTCGCTCTAATGGCATGGGCCAAATCAATTCCTGAGGTCGAATACTCATCAAAGTGTAAATCGGTCACAATGGCAGTAAAACGAGAAATAAGCTGAGAACTCTCGTTAATCGCTTCCATAAACTCATCAGGCGACCCATAAATGATTACTTCAAATTGAGGGAGACGAGCCGTCAACACCTCTGAAAATATCAAGTCGTCCTCGATGATTGCAATTAATGGTTTTTTTTGCAGCTCACGGCGAGACATGTTGAAATCCTTTAGTAACTTATCAAAACTTTCGTGACCCATCGGCTTGCGCAAAATCCTAGACGTATTTTTACCAAGTCGAAGCCTCATATCTTCCGTATACAAGTGATTTGTATGAAGGACCGCCGTACAGTCTGGAGATACTTTTTTCACTTCATTAATAAGATCTACACCGTCATGAGACGTGGACCCAAGGTCGAAATCACATATTAGAATATCGATCGTACCTTCCGATGATCTGCGCAAACCTTCCTCGTATGTCTGCGCAATACTAAGTGACATTCTATCCCCAAGAACATTGACTACATGTACTCTGACACTATCTGAATACACAGGATCATCATCCACAACCAAGATTCGAAGCTCTAAGGGCCCTGACGGTCTTGCCCCCTGCGACGCTGACTCCCTCTTACGCTGTGCTTCTTCTGTATTTTCTCCCCGTTGAATTTGGACACCGCGTGACGACGCAGGCAGGGCGAGCACTTCATCTGCAGTAGACGAAACACATGGAAAGCTAAAACGAAAGGAGGTGCCGGAATATTGATTGGATTCAACCGTAACAATGCCATCATTGATGTCGATCAATTTTTTTACGATTGCAAGACCAAGGCCCGTGCCTCCACGCTTATTCTTCGTATAAAATGCCTCAAAAATGGAGCCTATATCCTCAGGCCGAATAGATGAACCAGAATTTTGAATTTCCACATAAACGCGTTGTCCGGCGGTGCTTGAAAAATTGCTGGTGGAAATGGTGATCGTTTCATCGCGCCCATTGATCGCTTGCTCAGCGTTTTCAAGAATATTTGAAAGTATTCTTTGAAGATGCTGCTCATCGACCCAAACCTTTCCTTGGTGATTGAAACGGTAGTGGAATTGAATATTGGGATTCCTTGTAGTTCTAAAAATAGTCTCAATAGCCAAACCAAGCTCCTTCACGATCGACAACGCCCGTGGAGACGGCATTGTTTCTCTCCCAATTTCCATCACATTAGTTAGCATCTGATCTACCAGGTGTAGAGATTTCTTTACATCAGGCACCATGCGACTGAATGCCCTTGACGCTTCTTCCGTCGATGATGCGTTGGCGACCAAATCCATATATGCAGTGAGAAGGCTAAACGGCTTTCTAACGTCATGAGCGAGCATTTGCGTCGTTTTGACGATGGCCTCATGCACTCGCTTCTCTTCTCGCACTTTTGCCACTTGCTCTTCGATTCTAGCGACAGAGAGGGCTCGAACACGATTTTCAAGGGTAGAAATATTCACGAATGCCGCCAGAGAATATAAAAAATAGGCCATATTTCTATAAAAAATTAGGACACCTGAAATCACTGCTACAGTCTCTACGTCGAGCAACCGTGAACAACAAATTCGCAGAGGATCAGCCACAAAGGCTAGTGCAGCAATAGTTAGCGCAAGTATTCGCCATGGCAATTTATCTTTCAATATCGCTGTTGCAACACGCGCACAAATCCAGGCTCCAAGAATTCCCACGACGAAATCTCGAGCGTCAATAAAATGAGGTGCAATATTGGCGACAAACCACGGCGACATCTCCATGACTAACCCGTACGGAATTGATATGATCGTTCCGATTAGCAGCCACGGGACAGAGTGCTTTGAAGAAATTCGCGCCAACTGGGTCGCAAAATACAGACGAAAAATGTCACCCATCTGATATAGAAAATGCTCCAGAAACTCGCTATACGGTGGCGTGAGCCAATGATTGCCTATGCATCGAGCCACTGCCTCAAAGCCGAGGGCCATACCGAGAGATAACGACTCCGGCGATCCATCGACCAATAGAAACATCAGGATCATAAAAATGCCCATGGCATGCCGCACCATAAAATCTACTGGTACCAGAGATCCTGCTTTCGAAACCGAAGCTGCGTACTCGAGATTGATGGTGGCAACGAACATCGCCATTAACAGAAAAAGGCAAACGGACACGTTGAGCCATGTACGGTTACCCTCTGTTGGCGTCCCGGCATTACGCAGTCGGTACCGTTGACGAAGAGTCGAATTTGCAGCAAAAAGTAGATTATCCGTCATCGACTATGGCTCCATCGAATTTCCACCTCACGTTTAACTAGATTTCTTCAGATTTGGCGAGATCTGAATAAATTTTCCTAGGTCCTCGCTTGAAATGGCACCTGAGTCAACAATTTCGCGGCAGCGGTTTGACATGGTGGACCTAGGAATACCTAGAAGTCGGCTTGCCTCTCTGGTTGACATGCGACCATTTTTGTTGAATTCAACCTTAATTGCCGCAATCAACAATTTATCAATTAATTTTTCAAACTCTGGCCTCTCACCATCCCAGGTTACGGTCATGGCCGAAGCTGATGACCGTGGCTCCTGATGGATAGATCCTGTTTGTGATAAGGTACGCGATGACATATGATGCTGGCTGCCTTGCCTAGTACTACCGTTTACCCCTTCGATTGCGTCCCAAATATGATCAGGTATCGAGTTTGGAGTTAAGGTTTTATTCACAGATTTTTCCGTCATAGCACGAAGGCAATTTCGCAGCTCTCGTACATTGCCCTCTCGCCAGTCATACCCACAAAGAGCCTCGAGCACGGATGATGCAAGCACGAAAGGCCCACCACGCATAGTCTGAGTAAAAAAATCGACAAGTTCAGGAATTTCATCCCGACGATCTCGCAGGGGAGCTAAATCAATCTTCACTTCCTGTAAGCGTTGCCATAGATCTCGCCTAAATTTGCCCTGAGCCACTAATTCCTCGAGAGGTTCATTGGTCGCCGACACGATTCGAAACGATACCGGTCGTTCGGCAGTGGTACCAATCCGTCGGATCGCTTGACTGTCGATCGCTCTAAGCAAATAGACCTGTGCGTCTAACGGCAGCGTTGCAATTTCGTCGAGAAATATCCACCCACCATTTGCGGCTTCGATGAGGCCCATTTTATCGGTCGCCGCGCCAGTAAATGCACCCTTGGCATAGCCAAATAATTCACTGGCAACGAGGCTCGATGAAATCGCCCCACAATTGATTTGAACAAACGGGATTTTTGCGCCCAGTGCCGCTTCAAATAGTGCGGCCACAACTTCCTTACCTGTCCCTGACTCCCCTTGCACGTAGACGCAATTGACCGCTGATTGGATAATCTGGGGTACTCGAAGTCTAATGGCAGACATCGTTCGGCCAGTGATGTTTTTTCCGCCTAGGGCTTGATTGACCTCAACCTTGACCTCACGTTTTGTCTTGAGGACTGATTCAAGTCGCTCGACAATATCGCTAGGTTTTGCGTCTTTTGCGAGGAAATCATCGGCACCCATTTTTAAGCTGGAGCGTATGGAACGTAAGTCCTTCGAGTTTGATGCAATGAATATTGCGGAACCTGGCGATAGTTTCCGACTGATTCCCGCTAGTTCTGCACCCGTGATTTTTTCCCCCTCGAGATGAAAGTCGACAATAATAATGTCTGGATTGTCATCCCGCTTTAGACGCGCTGTAAGCTCTGAACCCTTTTCGACACTATTGATAATAATTCGCTCACCCAAAATGGTCTCTTTCGATAGTATTTTTGCGAAGCGCTCGAGGAACTGTATGTCGTCATCGAGGTGAAGTATGCGAATAGCCATCTTATTTTTCCCCTTCTTTCTATTGAGCTTGTTTCATGATATTTGATATAGTTTGGACACCGTCTTTTAGTCGCTCCGCATGCCGCTTAAGCTGGCGAACTTTAGTTTGATCACGCTCAGTTGGGTTCGCATTGTTCTCTTCAGTAATTTCAATCAAGAATCTAAAGGCCTCCACAGCTGCATGAAGGTCATGAAGCCATTTTCCACGTGTCGCATCGTCTCCTGAGAGTTCCACAGAAACTATTGGCCCCTGATTGCCATCGCGAGATTGTTGATTTTTTATATGGGGCAAAATCATGGAACCTCCAAATGACATCCCGCACCTTGCGGAACGTCTGAGTGTTCGGGGTTCTGGAGAAAAACCTTAGAGAAAAAAACAAATTACAACCACAACTGTCTGATATTATTAATTTTATTTAATATTATTAGCAACTATCGGAGGGATCTCTCTAGAAATATGAGGTCTGCGAAAATATTAATGTTAGAATTAGTCAGAACGTAAAAATTTAGCTTTGGAACCCAAATACTATTCTTTACATAGGCATGGATAGAAAATGTCCGAAAATAATCTTAAAATGGTCCTTCGCAGAATTATTTTAGGCGTCTTGATCATCATGGCGCCGATATCAGACCGCGCGAGCGCCTCAGAATTACCACCATTGCCGACAGATTTTTCACAGATTGAGATATTTCTGGCCACACGTGATATTGGGGCTCCGGTGTATTCCAAATATGGACACACGATTGTACGCATTGTGGATCACCAGAATGGCTCCGACATCGGTTACAATTGGGGCACGTTTGATTTTACCACACCGGATTTCTTGCCACAATTTCTCAAAGGAATCTTGATTTACCGTATGAGTTTTGGTCCTTGGTCGGATGAAGTCGAGTACACCATCGAGGATCGCCAATCGATGTGGTTAGAAAAGGTAAACCTCACAACAAAGCAAAAGGAGAATGTTGTACGGCACATTTACACTTTGGCGCTGCCCGAAAACATGAGCTACCGTTATTACTTTTTTTACGACAACTGCTCAACACGAGTTCGTGACTTATTTGATGGTGCCTTAGGTGGTAAAATAAAAATTGACACGATCGGCCTGATGACAGGCAAATCCTACCGCGACCGCGTCATTCAACACAACGCTTCAGCGCCGATTTTCGCGATGGGTCAAGATGTCATATTGAATCGAGAGCCCGACACCGAAATGAGCGAATGGGACGACATGTTCATTCCACTCTACCTTCGCGATTATCTTTTAAGAACACCAGCGGTAGACGATGATGGTAAGCAAATCCCTGGTCAAATGCTGCTTTCCGACACCCAGCAACTGGCCAACTTTGCGAAGCAAGAAATCCCCGCTATAAATGGCTATGCCATTTTTTGGATCTTAGCAGGACTCCCCTCCCTAGCAGCCGCCTTCTTCATCAGATACACGTCTCACACAAAACTTGGTATCCGTCTTGCGGGATTTTCCAACATAGTCCTCGGAGCCATTTGGGGACTATTTGGAATATTTATGGCCTTGTCTTGGGCTTTTGGCAGTCACACCGTCCTGCCTCACAATGCCAATTTATGGTTGATGTGGCCCACCGATATACTTTATTTTGTGTTTGGTTTGGCAATATTTTTCCGCGGACAGTGGCTTAGCCCTTCCGGAAGGTTTTGGAAATTGTTAGTCCTACTAACAAGGGCACATTTAGTTTGTATTGTAATTTTCGTCACAATTTTCCTAGGCAAACTGTTCCATCAAGACGTCAGCCGAGTGGTCCTTTGGTTTGCGCCGCTGACTATCATAGTCTTCTGGCCTTGTATTTATGCCTGGAAGTGGATGAGCCCACAAGAAAGCCCAATTGCATAAACGCCGCTAGGGATCACAAAAAAGATGAACTCAACGGCCGTTGACCACAAGAATTCCTACTCCAAGCAATGTCATAGATTCGTCAGCAGAAATTTGTTGCGATAGCATTGGATTGGCATGCGTGATCAAACACTTCTTGACGAGGTTTGAAAAACCACCGGTTAGCACCATAGACACTTTCTCCACCGGCAACCGACAATGATCGGCGAGACGTTGACGCTCAGAACTTAGAAACGATGCCGTTGCGTCAATCGTCCCTCGCTCCATGGCCTGTAGTGTCGTCGTAGGCCAAGAACCCTGACGCTCGCAGGTCTCGCTCGGATTTAATGCTTTTGGAAGGCCAGCTCCACGTTCCGATAGTGCATCCAAAGACGTCTGGATGCCTGCTAAGATGTATCCTCCGAGGTGCTTCCCCGATGAGTCCACATGATCAATAGTGGTGGCGGTTCCCAGTGACACGGCCATAACCGGCGATGTGGCACCGGTTTGAATCTGCAAATAATGGACGGCCTCCAGAAGCGCAAGGCGGTCTACACCTAAGGCCTTGAGGTCATACAAAGATTTAATGGCACGCACAGCAATTTTTGTAACGTCCCGAACATCCAACCCAATCGTCGCACAAGCACCACGAAAATTATTGAAACGAGTGGAATTAACACTGATCGCGTGCACTAGCGGGGGCGTGCCCACACTTGCCTGTTCTTTTACAAACTCTTTCAGGGACATTTCATTTTCGAACTGCAAAATTTTTCCAAGAACACGAATGGGACCATCACTAGAATTTTCTATGACCGCGATTTTTGTTTGTGAATTGCCAACATCAGCCACCATAAATCGCACATTTTTTTGAAACAAGTTTTGACCTGTCCAACCAAATTCGTGGGTGGCTGAGGTCACCTCAATTTCTGCACTGGGAGCTGCCGCCACAAGATTCCCATGGGTGGGAGCCAGATTGCAAGGCTGCAACCGCAAATGAGCCTCTGCCGTCACTCCCAATCCTCGATAGTAAATTTTTGAATCTTGCCGTTGATTGTCGTCAGATTTTTTTTCCCACAAATGACCATTTGCAATCGCCAGAGCTGACCAATCCGCGAGAATTGATTTTCGATTGCTCGCCGATTTGTTCTGAACAAACTCAGCAAAATCCGCAGCCAGAGACTCTGCGGCCATTCGCGGATCAAGGGTCTGTCCGGTCAAGTTTTTGAGGGATCCGACCGCATAGGACTGACCGTCTGGAAGCACGGGGGTTTGGCCTAGATTAATACCAACTCCGATGACCATCCCCTTAAATTCGGCCCCTTGAAATGAACCTTCGCAAAGAATTCCTGCTATTTTCTTGCCGTCCAACAAAATATCGTTGGGCCACTTCAGGCACACTCCAACTCCGGCTACGCGACGCAACCAACAAGCGACAACGAGCGCTGCAGCAAACGGCATGACGTCGCGCACGTCCTCAGGGACACAACTTGGTGGTAGGGCCATACTGAAATGCAAATTTCCTGAAAGGCTCTGCCACGTTTCTCCCAGGCGCCCAGTACCCGCCGTCTGAATGCGCGCAGCCAAAACCTTGGGCTCAGTGAACTGCGACTTAATCGTTTGCTCTTTAAGAATCCGCGACGTCGAATCACATTCTTCAAGCCACTCTACTGGAATCTTGATCATGATCGCCTACAAATCAAATAGTAGCGAGAGGTCCGACCACCTTGCCGAATGAATGGTAGATCCGGTGGAAACAAAATCGACACCAGTCTCAGCAATCCTTCGCACAGTTTCTAATTTAACACCACCGGATGCCTCCAATTTTGCACGCCCGCGCACCGTGCGAACCGCTTGAGTCATTTGCGCAATCGTCATATTATCAAGCATGATGATATCGGCACCTGCATCCAAGGCCTCCTGCACTTCTTCTAACGTGCTTGCCTCGACCTCAATTTTAAGTGTAGGTGGAAGGGCCTCCAGTAAACGCGACACTGCGGCCTTGATACCACCTGCGGCGCGAATGTGGTTTTCTTTGACGATGACCCCGTCACTGAGACCCATGCGGTGATTTCGCGCCCCACCCATTACGGTCGCCGATTTTTCAAGTAGTCGTAGGCCAGGCGTCGTTTTTCTTGTGTCTAACAACTGACACTTTGTCCCCTCAAGCTGATCGACGAAAGCGCGAGACATGGTTGAAATTCCACACATCCGTCCAATAAAATTAAGTGCTACGCGTTCAGATTTCAATATTGAACGTGCATTACCATAGACCTCCAACAGAACCTGGTTGGCTCTGACGAGGTCTCCATTTTTAAAACAAAGCTTGACCTCAATCCTTGGATCTACTTTCAAAAAAACAGCGCGTGCAACGTCAAGTCCTGAAACAATAATATTCTCTCGGGTGATGATTTTGGCACGGACAATTTTATCGGCTGGCACACATAAATCTGTGGTCCAGTCCCCGTATCCCCAATCCTCCTCCAGGGCTCTGGTGATGATTGGTTCTAATTGAATTTCATGAAGTTCCTGCATAACAATGCCCTTTCGTTTGTATGACGACAAAGGGTACTATAGCAAACTGGTTTTAGTTGAGCTATTACTGATCTACTAGATAACGAGCCTTTTCATCAGCCAATCGACGAAGCTCAGAAATAAGTGCCTCGCGGGCCACACCCTTAAAGTGCTCTGCGCAGTAGCGTTCGACGGCTTGTTCCACTAATGCAGGTAATTCAGACTTAATAAAAGATTCGATCGGATCTGACAACCCTGCGTTAGTATTGATATCATTGAAATTCGCTGTCGCCATCGTCCGATTAGTCAAGGCCTTAAGACTCTCGGATTGACTAAATGATTTTTTCAAATCCATAGAATTTGCTGAGGACGTATCAAAAGCAGGACGCCCCCGGAGACCAAACTCGATCTCTGGGATTCTCGGCATATCAGATTGGCCGTCTGCAGCCCCGAAAGGGCCTCTGAGAACCCCCTCAGATTCAGGCTTAAAAGGAGTGGCAGGATTAAAAGCCTCGGACTCCTGTGCCAACGAAATCGAAACTGGTGAAACGCCTGTTTTTACTGGTGACAAATTCACAGGATGACTGTGTATTTCGTCGCCTGCGACGCCCCCAATTAGCTTTCGAACCAGTTTTGGGAGTTCCCCAGGCGAAAACGGTTTTTTAATAATATTTTCAATTCCGATGGCACGAAGGTCGGCCTCGCGGACCGTGTCATAGCTACCCATCAACAATATCAATGGGGCTCTATTCGTGCGCTCGCTTAACTTCAAGAAGTCATTGCCTGATGAGACACCAGGCAAACCGGCGTCGGCAATGATCAGATCAAAGGGCTCACTATCTACAACCTTAGAGGCTTCCACAAAGGACGCCACCGATTTAATAGTGCACGGTACTCCAGCGAGTCCAATTCGGATCACTTTTTGGATGGTGGAACTATCGTCAGCCACAAGAATTCGGCAGACCATAAAAAACCCTCGCAACAGTTTGAAAACATTTTCAGTTTCCATTGTATCACAGGGTTCACGTTTTTTATAAATTTAGGCAATCAGTCGCTGGAGCTTTTGCGCCAGGAACTTGACTAGGCCGACCGAATGTTCTGCAATCGTGTATTAATAGCACTTAAAACCACGGCGCGTAAGTGGCTACGCGTCTGTTTACCGCCCTCAACGATGATTCGGTAATCATCTTTTGTGAAATGAGTCTCATTTTTGCCATTCATGTCTCGAAAGCACTTCAACCGAAGATTCTCGAGATAGACCATTTTGCTTTCATACAACCTTTTCAGCGTATCAAGATCTAGCCCTTCTGCAGCAATGGGCTTAAGTAGATCATCCATTATTTCACGGTAAGTATCATAGTCGGTATGCGTTTTTTTGGACATTGGTAGGTACTTATCCTCATTTTACTTAAGCTAAGGCCACAATGGCACTTATTATGAGCTTATCGGCACGTCCCAGAAGAACTTTAAGGCACCTAAACAGCTCCATTCGAATGCCTTAAAGAAAGTCAAAAAATTTTCTTTTGCACCAAATGGCGCTTGACCCGTGAACCTAGGACTCGTACCCTCTAAGGCAGGATTCAAAATCGATATAGGGTCTAAACTCACAGTTAGCTGCTCTTGGCCTCATCCTAGCAGGCCTCATCCTAGCAACTATCACAACATATGGAAATCACATGGGTATTTACACAGGGACGGTCGCTTATAATCGCTTTAGAGTTGGAGGACTAGGCCAAAAGCATAGTATCGCCACATTGAGCTCATTGCTGGATGCGTTTAAGTCGCCGATATTGCGAATTGACGGCTCGCCAAAGGCGGAGGTCATAGGCTGGGTTCGCCCACTCACACCTCAAGATTCAGAAATTATTGGTGAAGACGCCCACTGGGACATCTCCGATTGTCAGGTATCCTCTGGAATCATGCTTCGTTTGCGCTATGAACGTCGAAAAATTTCCACCAGTTTACTGCAAATGCTGTTCAAAAATGAACTCGCTAAAAATAACAAAGCCTCTGGCAAAGCCATGGGACGCCAGGATCGCCTAAAACTTAAAGAAGAGATTGCAGCGACTCTCTTGCGACGAACCCTGCCTCAGATTCAGTTTGTTGACGTGCTATGGAAGGACACAGAACTGGGAAATGGCACCGAGTTATTTATTTTTACCTCGTCAAAAGGGGCTTCAGACCGAGTACTTCAACTCTTCAACCAGACTTTTTCCAACGAACTTGATCTAACCCTGACGGCTCTGAACACAACGGCCGCTTGGGTTGAGAGCGAGGACTCGGATTTGCGCCTCGACCGCATTGCAAAAACAGAACCAACTATATTTGCGCAGCAAACTGTTTAAGGTAAATAACTATGTCTATCGATAATACTCCAAATTCCACTTACGACGATGATGACCATCGCCTAAGCAACGTCTCAAGCGTTGAATTAGGGGAAAAACTATTCCACTGGGGTTCTTACACGACTATACCCGCCCTTATGCTGCTATTAGTCTTTGCCAGCCCAACCGCTCGCAGTGCAACCGTTGGCACTCTGATGATTGTTGCCGGTGCAGGATTTCGGCTGTACACATGTGCCTTTATGTCTGAAGACTTGCAAGACTCCGTCGGCAGTGATTACTTGATTACAACCGGTCCCTTCGCACTGATTCGAAATCCACTTTACCTTGCTAATTTGATCGTAATTTTTGGGGCTATTTTTTATGCCAAGGTCGTTATTTTAGGGCTACCGATGATTGCTTTCTTTTTGATTCAATACTATTGCATCACCAAATATGAAGAAAAAACCCTCCTCGCAAAATTTGGCGACGATTATCAGCGTTACATGGAACGCGTTCCAGCGTGGATCCCTTTGAATATGCCGGTTGCCGATGACATTACCATGCCACCAAACATTGCCGCTGCGTTTCGGTCAGAAAAAAAATCTTTGACCGCAATCGCCTGCGTCCTTTTTTTACTGATGCTAGCGACCTAATACAATTTTTCCGAGTGACTCAACCCACCTTGGATCTGAATTCAAGCATGGGATCAAAATAAACGCCTCGCCACCTAAAGCCATCCAATCTGCACGTGCGCGGTCCCCGATCTCTTCGAGAGTTTCGAGACAATCGGACACAAACGAAGGGACTGTGACGGCCAATCTCCGTACTCCTCGCTCATACAGCTCCGCAAGAATTTTATCCGTAAATGGTTGAATCCACGGAATCCTACCAAGCCGACTTTGAAACGACACGGAATACTTTTGTTCTGATAGGCCTAGGGCGCGGGCTAACAATCTCGAGGTTTCAAAACACTGAGCCCGATAACAAAATCTATTTTTTGTCGTCAATTGAGCACAACACTTATTTTCTGAAAAACAATAACCGTCTGTTGAAGCCTTCACATGCATCTCAGGCAAACCATGATAGCTCATCAAAAGATGATCGGGATTAAACGAAGCTAGCCATTGCTCTGCCAACGATGCCGAAGAAGATATGAAGCCCGTGTCATCATAAAAATCACCCACAACACGAACGGCAGGGATCACCGCACGTTGGGCTAATAAATCGTTTAGTTTTTCAATCGACGACCCCGTCGCAGAGCTGCTGTACTGAGGATACATTGGCACCAACACCAAATCCTCTACTTTGAGATGATCCAGCAACTCAGTGAGCACGGCCTCCAAACTAGGATTGCCGTAACGCATAGCGAGACGAACCACATAAGCAGAGCCAATATTTTCTTGAAGGGCCACCGCTAATTTTTCACCATGCTCACGCAATGGAGAGCCCCGAGTGGTCCAAATAGTTTTGTATGCGCGTGCCGACTTCGGCCCTCGAAGGGGCGCTATGATCAGGTTGACCAGTAACCAGCGTGCAACCTTGGACATGGTTAAAACTCTAGGGTCTGTCAGAAATTCACGCAGATAACGACGAACGTCAGGCACGCTAGGTGAATCGGGAGTCCCGATATTGACCAATATAACTCCGGTTCGAAAAACAGATTTTGAATTATTATTCGCCATTAGGAAAAAGTCCGAGAGGTAATATTTTTCAGTAAGTGAATCATCATTTGTACAGTTTGCCCATTCCCCCCCACGTCAGCAAAAGCACCAGCAGGTCGATCGTTCCAACCGTTGAAGTCAAAGTGCAACCAAGGCAAATCATCTTTAATAAATTTTTGCAAAAACAGGGCAGCGGAGATGGCTCCCCCAAGTCCATTATCGGAGCTATTCGCCAGGTCCGCAAAAGAGCTACGCAACTGAACTTTATAGCTGTCCCACAGGGGAAGTCGCCAAGAAGGGTCGCCCGATGCGGCTCCCGATTTAAGGGCCAAATCAGCGAGCCCATCATGATTTGCAAACAGGCCCGCAATTTCGGCTCCGACCGCCACACGCATAGCGCCGGTTAACGTCGAAAGGTCAATTAATGCCATTGGTCGCTGAGCGGCCGTTGTTCCCTGTGCCACGTCGATAACATCAGCCATGACCAATCGGCCCTCAGCATCTGTATTGTGAATTTCAACCGTCATACCATTTCTAGCCGTCAAAACATCTCCCGGCCTAAAGGACTCTTTATCAACAGCATTCTCGGCTAAGGCCAAATATAAATCGCAGGCGACATCCGACTGACTCTCCACCAGCCAGTGAGCAATGCCAACAACACTGGCACTACCTCCCATATCTTTTTTCATTAGTCTCATGCCACTTGCAGGCTTCAAATCTAAACCTCCGGTGTCAAACGTCACACCTTTTCCAACAAAAGCGAGTGGCTTTGCTAGCCGGTTTTTACCCTTGGGTCGATACTTAAGATGAACCATATGCGACTGTGCTACCGCCCCTTGACCCACCCCGTAGTGGAGATTCATTTTCTCTTTTAAAACACGAGCAGGACCCCACACCTCGACGGAGATATTTTTTGAGCCTTTAAACCAATGACTAACAAATCTAGAATACGTCGCTGGATTTAGTTTCGCCGCATCAAGATTGACCAAGTGCCTCGCAAGGTTGACTGACTCTGCAATGGCTTTTGCTGCGTCCAGTGTTTTTGGGGAAACCCCGTGAAGCGTAACCTTAAAGGGCGGCAATAAGGACTGCGATTTTGCAAGGTGGGTGAAGCGGTAGCTCGCAATATCCATGGCCGTTAGTGCCCCAAGAATCTCCTCCTCCGAGCATCCGTGAAAGAAAATACCAAGATGTTTCAAACCCTCGGTGTCTCTCAGCGATGACCACAGGGTTCCAACACGATCACGCATTTTTGTATACGGACTCTGGTCTAATAGTCCTTGATGATGAGTTTTCTTAGGGCTAATCAGCGCAGAGCTTTTACCCACAACAGAATTTTTTGGACGCACAATCCATACGGGAGCTCGGCGTGTTTGCAAAAATAGCGACTCCACACTACGATTTGAAACCATTGTATTCTGCCACGCCTCCGTGACGCCTTTTAAAACTTCGGTCTCTAATTTTATGTAGCCAGAACTGGTGCCGCCGAAAATATGACACTCCCCGTCTATTTTTGCCGCTGCGGCTGGAGTCACTCTTGAAGGAGACAGCACAGCTATTTTTAAAACTCCATTGTCGCGAGCATATCCATGTATTTGGGCTTTTTTGGATTGCGAGGATTTTGTCTTATTCGGAGAAGATTTTTTAACTTGTAGCATTAAGGCATCCTTACTTGATTCGTCTCGTTACAATTCTGTCCATCTTGCCTTTTTTATAAAGCAAGGTCATCCATTTCATTAAATTTTGGAAGGGTTGCACGCAGTGTCGAGCTGAATCGTTAGTCTCTGGCGTTTTCGCACCAGAGACGGGTTAAAAGCTCCATGAGAATACCAATAATTGCTAAAAATAACATAATATCATAGCTTTAACTTGCTCTGCCGAAAGTCGACAGGGATCTACTAGCCTACGAGGTTCCGTAGGCAAAATTTATTTTGAGATAAAAATTTGCTTTTTCCCCCTGCATCTTGCTAAAATGATAGGAGGTAAACCGAATTATCGGACCGATTTTATCGAGGTACACCATGGTCAAATCAGAACTTGTCGAACACTTGGCTGAACGCGCAGATATTACCATTGCTAAAGCGGAGGAAGCAGTCGATTTGTTCTTCAATTCCGTAGCTGAAACGCTATGTTGTGGGGACCGAGTAGAAATTCGCGGCTTTGGAGCCTTTACCGTTAGAGAATACAAAACGTACGAGGGACGCAATCCTAAGACTGGCGATAAAATCGTTGTTCCACCAAAACGGCTACCTTTCTGGAAAACCGGACAAGAGCTAAAGCAGCGTGTAGACTCAGAATTCTCTTAATGAGTCACTAAACTCGTAGGACCTCCCTGCGAAATCATAGACAAAACCAAAGGATCCTTTCGGTCATAGACCGGGGGATCTTTTGGTTTTTAGGCTATAGGACATAATAATGTAAGCTCGGTATAATTAATTAATAAATAGATGACATTTATTAAAATTTATGGACTTTTTAATATAATGATATACAATCATTATATGATGCAACGGATTGCATTTAGCCTTTAGTCCGCTCCTGTTGTCGATTCTCCGCTCCTCCCCCTCCTCACTAGAAAGGTACTCATGAAATTTCCTCTGTCCCCTATTTTTTTACTGGCCTCAATCGTCGTCGGCTCCTCCTGCGGCCAACTCTCCCCCTCAACGTCATCCTTGGAATATGCTCATTCGCCTGGAAACAGAATTCTAGGAACGCCCATTGGTCATCTAGAAATTCTTCGCTCGGGTATGTCCAATAATTTTGGCGACCGCTTAAAAATTTGTGTCGAGAGCGAAAAAACAACGATTTCTAATGCCTCGTTATTGATGGAGACGAAACTCGCTTACGTCATGTGGCTAAAATCCGCAGGCTACAGTGCCGTTGATTTTTCCAAGTTCGAATTTTTCCTTTCTAGCAAATGTAATCGACAAGATCTGTCGATCATGACCTCTATTGTAATAGCAGACTCATCCAATGCTCAGGTAGGCGAAGAATATAACACGCTCTTTTCGCCTGCCGCTATTAGCTGTCAAGCCCTCGCCGGAAGTTTCCGCTGTAGTTCTGACGGCGGAATCACCCTTGGATGGGGAGCAGCAGCTAGCTTAAGTCATAGTTATTTTGTTTCCAATCCTGAGAAATGGTCCAATATTTCTAGAAACGCACAAGGCTTCGCTATTCTCAGTCAATATGTAGACTGGACGTCATTGCCTGCAGGCATAGATGGAAATCCCCAGCTACAAGGTGCTGTTGGGGAGTCTCTAAAAGCAAAATACTCTCATTTACTGACATTGGAAAATCAAAATTTTGAAGCTCTAGCTGCGTATGCCAGTGAGCTAGAAGCCGCACAAGCTGTCAGTGGCGAAGACACCCAATTTCAATCTTTATTTCAACAGTCTGCGCAAGCTGGTTCCAGCATTTCATCTGTAACTTATCGACCAAAATATGCAGCCTTTCATGTTCTGTTACACGAAATTGGTCACACCTTTGGCATGATGCACGCCGACAATCCTAAGGGTGATTCGGTCACTGGAGCTTCGGCAACAACGACCCTAGATCCAATCACCCGTCAGTATTCAACGCCAATTTCCACGATGGCTTACGCCGATCAGTATGTTTACTTGACGGCTGACGACAGCCTTGGTATTTCTTCGGTTGCGAAGACGAGTCGCAGTGAAGTAGCTTTGCATAAATAATGTGAAGCAGAACAGGCTTGAGCACTTCGGCCATTGGTGTTAATGGAGTGGCTATTGTGGTCGTTCCGGAAATGGACCAATAGAATTTCACAGCTTACCGATCCAATGAGGATTAATAGATTATGATGGCTTCTTTGTTACACTGGCTATTAGCCAGCATTACGATCATGGGTACGGCGTATTTTGTTCCTGGATTTCGGGTGAGTGGAATTGGAGCGGCTTTGATGGCTTCAGTGGCCATTGGGTTTGTTAATATCTTCATTTGGCCCATACTGGCCATTCTCACGCTGCCACTAACGTTTCTAACCTTTGGACTTTTTTTACTTGTTGTAAACGGGATTGCCTTAAAAATTGCGGCGGCCTTGACCCCTGGATTTGAGATTATAGGATTTATGCCTGCGGTTTGGGGATCCATTGGATTGACCATCATTGGCTGGATTATTAGGTTCGTTGTCTATGGAAATCAGGCCACCGCCTACTAGGCCCCCAGTCTGAGTCGACGAAGTATTATAAAAAGGAGTTTTTTGGACTATGCCCATTTACGAGTATCTTTGCGAAGCCTGCAAAAACCAAATTGAGGTCATGCAAAAATTCACAGATCCCGCTCCAGAAACCTGCGCGTCCTGTGGAAATGGGCCGATGGTCAAGCAAATGAGCTTGTCGTCGTTTGCCCTCAAGGGGACGGGCTGGTACGAAACCGATTTTAAGGGCAAGCCCAAAGTCCCTAGCCCTCCAAAAGATGGTGATAACTCAGACACTACGGCCCCTAATCAGACTGAGTCAAAAGCCGCCAATGCCGGGGCAACAGCTGACAAGGTCGACGCAGCCAGGACGTCCTCAGACAAGCCTACATCCGCAAATAAGGCCTCGCCTGAGTCATCTCCTTCTCCCAGCAAGTCCGAGAGCAGCAAATCCGAAGGCAGCAAGACCTGAACAAAATAGTCCCATGAATCATACCGCATCTGGTTATTCATATTAATTTTATAGTGCTAATTATATTGTTTAAAATTGACAAATAATCATTAAATGTATATATTGCTCTTAAATATTAGGAGTATTATTATGGCTTTTTGTAACAAATACGTTCGTAACATGCTTAATATCAGTGCAATTATTGCCGTTTTAGCGTCCTGCGGCCCTACCCCAGCGTGGATGCAAATTGGCGTAAAAGATGAGGATGCAACGACCAGTCAGGTGTCCGCCCCCGAAGTCACTCAAGCCACCGTTCCCGATGATCCACAACTTACGGCTAGCATCGTCAACAACTCGTATTTGCTCTCAAGTGTTAACCTAGATTCGTGGCTAGCCGCAAAAAACCACGGTCAAACGTCAACCATTGCCATATTCGACAATGGATTTGCCGGACTCAGCCTTGCGCTCGGTAAAGACCTACCTGCAAATTTGTCGGTCGAAAAGCCTGCCATCGACAATGAATCAAAAACTCCGCACGGCACCGTGCTTGCTAAAATCATCTTTGCGATGACCTCAGGCTCTCCTAAATGGACGACCGCAAGTACCCACCCAAAGCTTAAACTGTACAATACCAATGGTTTTACCAATCTCAACGCAGCGGTAGATCAGGCGATTGCCGACCATGTTGACATGATCGTATATTCTCAGGTTTGGGAGTTCGGCGGAAATTTTGATGGTCGAGGATTTATTAATGTCGCCGTCAACAAGGCTACCGCTGCTGGAATTTTGTGGATCAACGCTGCAGGAAATTATGCTGCGTCGTCATGGCAAGGAAAACTTGTCGCAAATACTGAGCGCACGGCTGTCCTTCCCTATTTAGGTAAATATGTACGCTTGGTCGTCAAAGACGCTTCAACCAAAGTTAAAATCTCTTTGTCTTGGAATGATTTTACCGACAGCAAAACTTGGATGACACCACGAGATTTAGACCTTAGCCTTTTAGATTCAAACCAGAAGCTTGTGGAATCCAGCAAAAAAATTCAAGATGGCGTCGACCACGACAAGAATACGGCCTACAGCGCCCACGCCCGTGAAGCTATCGAAACAACCCTGGAGCCTGGCACCTACCTAATTCAAGTTGACCTCAAGAGCGATAATTTTGATAGTGCCTCAAGTATTCGAATCTCGGCTGATGGCCTAAATATTTCATTTACTGACATCGCAGAAAATGCATCCGTGATGATCCCCGCAGACAATCCTAGCGTATTGACTGTAGGCGCAAGTGATGACTCGTCAAGCTCGTACGGCACGATACTCGACGGAAACCATAAGCCCGAGGTGGCGGCACCGTCCCTCATCGAATTTCAATCTGGATTTGCTTTTAGCGGAAGTTCCACGGCTGCTGCCGTTGCCGCAGCGGCGTTGACCGTATACCAAGAGGCCTGTGGGAAAATGACTCGCACTGCGATTGTAGAAAAAATCAAAAGTGGAGCCTTGTCTCAACAGTCTACCATTGGCCGCGGACTTTGGTTGCCAACCGGCGCTCGATGTCAGTAAGTTAATTTTACTTAATTTCAGATTCCGGCTCAGCATTTTGCATCCCACTAAGATCAGCTTCCGCTTCGCTTAATCCCTGGGCCCTTTTCGAATCAAAGATTGGGCTTACGGCCTCAACGACTTTAAGACCGCGTTTCCTATTCATCTCACCCCAAATCTTAGGGTCAACGGAATGGCCGTCTAACCACTCTATGGCTGTTTGCCGCACTTTCTCGGATTCATCGAACGTGCCAGCGACCATGAACCTGTCTCTGATTTTAGATGGTTCTCTGGAAATGACACGCAGCAGCTGCGCTCTGCCTTCGGGATCCAAGTGCTGGATCGATGCGCGAGCTACAAAGTAGCATCCAACACTGCACGGGGATTTCTCAAAACGCTTGAAGAATCTTGCTCTGAGCTCGCCGGAGGTGTGCCCAAGTGCCATTTCTATGTCGCTTCGTCTAATATTCCCACCAAGATCGGCGAGGGCAATGACTGCTCGCATCCGAGTCCAAAACTTTTCCGTTTGAATAGCTCCTTGAAATACGCTCTGACTTCCCGCAGGAAGTCTCTTGCCTAGATCCACGACCGCTTGATAGTGTTGATAATTAAAAGGGCTGGTCATCCCTTGGTTGAATTTCTGAAGTTCGCCGATGGACAGCGCAGGTCCAATATTGACCGTTCCTGTCCCCTCTATATTTTCAACTTCAGTCCAGATTGATGGGATCACCGAGGCTCTAGTCTCAACGGCCGCAGCAGGCTCCACTGGTACAATTGGTGCATGGTTCGACTTACGAGACACATACACAGGCACAGGTGGCTCGGCAAGACCCAACAACTGAAGAAATTGGTCTAACTGAGCCGGGCTGCTTGCGACATAGGCACCAAGGCATACCAACGTGAGTGCCACTCCTGCCACGACCTTGCCTACCGGAGATTTCTTCTCAATAGTAAGAAACGCCGTTTGGTGGGAAGCCATATGCATTGCAAAGCTGCTCATGTCGGTCATTGGAGCTGCAACGTGTGTCGGACTCCCTGGAAAGGCGCCTAAAACAGGGCTCTGAGGCATATCAATCGACATTGACACAGTATTTTCAGACTCATACGTCATTCTCTACCTCCATGGCTCCAAAAGGGAACCTGGACGATTTTCGGCATCGACCAAATAATCTTTAGCAAAATCTTTAATCTCCCCCTCTCGCTTTTAGGGGAAAATTGATTAATTTTGTGAAAGGCCATGATTTCTCTTGAAGTTTTGGGCACTAGGCGCTAAAAATTCGGCCTACATTTATTTCTCATTGCGACCTTGGTCAGCACTGAAAACTTAGATTTTGAAGGATTAACCTTTTTTTCGTAATTAAGGGCAGAAACATGGCAAAGAATTTAGCACGTTATCGGAACATCGGCATTTCGGCCCACATCGACTCAGGTAAAACCACTCTGACTGAGCGAATTCTCTATTATACTGGCCGAATTCACAAGATTGAAGAAGTTCGTGGCGGCGGTGACGGCGCAACGATGGATCACATGGAGCTTGAAAAAGAGCGTGGTATCACCATTACCTCAGCTGCGACGACGGTTCATTGGCAAGACTTGACCATCAATATTATCGACACCCCAGGACACGTGGACTTTACCGTTGAAGTGGAGCGCTCCCTTCGCGTTCTTGACGGCGCAGTCATGGTTCTTTGCGGCGTATCTGGAGTTCAGTCCCAGTCGATTACCGTTGACCGTCAGATGAAACGGTACAACGTGCCTTGCGTTGCTTTCATCAACAAACTAGACCGTTCTGGCGCTGATCCGTACCGCGTTACGGCGGCACTTCGTGACAAACTAGCTCACAATGCGGTCATGGTTCAGATTCCGATCGGTCTCGAAAACGAGTTGAACGGCATTATTGATCTTGTAAGAATGAAGGCTTATTATTTCGATGGCGCTAAAGGCGAAAACATTCGCGAAGAAGCCATTCCTGCAGACTACGTCGAAAAAGCAGACCAGTATCGCAACATCATGCTTGACGCTGTCAGCATGTTCGACGACGACATGATGAATTTGATGCTGGAAGAAAAACCAGTTCCCGCAAAAATGATCGACGATACTCTGCGAAAAGTATGTATTAAGCGTGTATTGACTCCAGTTTTCTGTGGCTCTGCTTACAAAAATAAAGGGGTTCAATTACTCCTTGATGGCGTTGAGCGCTATTTACCAAGTCCTCTTGACCGAAATTACTACGGCACCGACAATGAGAAAAAAGAACAAATCGAAGTTTTCTCCGATCCATCTTTACCACTTATTTCTATGGCGTTTAAAATCGTTGAAGAAACTTTCGGTCAGTTGACCTACACCAGAATTTACCAAGGAACCCTCAAAAAAGGTGACACTTGCTTTAACCCTCGTGCAGGCAAAACTCAGCGTATCGGCCGAATTGTTCGCCTTCACGCAAACGACAAAGAAGAAATTCCAGAAGCCTCCGCTGGCGATATCATCGCAATGGTTGGAGTCGAGTGTGCCTCTGGTGACTCGTACTGTAACGAAGACATTAACGTGTCCATGGAATCTATTTTCGTTCCTGAGCCTGTAATCGAACTTGCGATTAAGCCAGCAAAACAAGAGGACATGATCAAAATATCCAAAGCCCTTGGCCGCTTTATGCGCGAAGATCCTACCTTTAGGGTTCGTATCGACGAAGAGTCGAACGAAACCATCATTAAGGGCATGGGCGAACTTCACCTTGAAATTTACGTTCAGCGAATTGAACGTGAGTACAAAGCGAATGTTCTTGTCGGTCAGCCAAAGGTTAACTACCGTGAAGCACCGGGCAAAGCGGCAAGTTTTGATTACAAACACAAAAAACAAACAGGTGGTTCTGGACAGTATGCGCACATCGTCGGTACGTTGACCCCTCTTCCTGATGACAGTGATGTTCCGTTCTTGTTTGTCAACAAGACTGTTGGTGGATCTGTTCCTAAAGAATTTATTCCAGGCGTTGAAAAGGGCCTTAGAGAAGCGATCGACAAAGGACCACTTGCTGGTTGCCAAGTTATCGGTTGTCAAATCGACCTTCTTGACGGATCGTTCCATGCCGTCGACTCCTCTGAAATGGCGTTTAAAATTGCCGCTCGTCAGGCCTTCAAAGAAGTATTCTTGGCGTCAAAACCAGTGCTTCTCGAGCCAATCATGCGAGTTGAAGTTGAGACACCAATCGAATTCCAAGGTCCCGTCCAAGGCGACCTTGCAAGCCGTCGTGCGCTTCTTCTCGGCTCTGATATGCGAGATCAGTACGCTATTATTCTGGCCGAAGTTCCGTTGTCTGAAATGTTTGGATACTCCACTGAGCTACGTTCGAAGACTCAAGGTAAGGCCAACTTCTCCATGGAATTTGCTCGCTACAAGCCAGTTCCTGCTAGCATTCAAGAGCAAGTTTCTTCTAAGTACCGTGAAAATCAGGCTAAGGGCATCAAGGAATAAACCCCCGACTCGCCCCTTTGGCACCCAAAAACAGGCAACATTCGTGTTGCCTGTTTTTTTTCTCAATTCTATAGGAACTTGCATGGATTTTTGGCATAATTAATCTCATGATCCAGTTATCCCCCTCAACGGCACTACAGCCTTCGAGTATTAAAGGAACGCCAAATGAGACCAGTCAAATCTACTTGTCCTCGATCCACGTTAATTTCCGCCACGCTATTGGCGGCAACGTTCCTCACCGCGCTTTCCTGTAAAAATAATAGTGCCGACAAATCTACACTTGAATCCGTGGCATCGGATTCAAAGGCTCCAGGCCAAGTCGTCAGCCATGCTTTTGCCGTTTGCTCGGATGCAGGTTATGAGGGAAAGCACCAGTTTGAAATTGAACGTGATTCCACCGGAAATGGCGCCACCCTAATTTCCACCCCAATTGCAATAGCAGGTGAAGAGCCAAGTAAAACCTCCTCCCGTGGAACCTATGATAGTTCGGACGACGTTAAGTCCTATCAGCACATTTTCACCTTCGGCGAACTAAAATTCATTGTCACGATGGAACCTACGAAATTAGGCTTTTATCCTGGTACACTTGCTGGCAAACAAGCTGACGGCAAGGCCGTACAGATTAACGTCCTTTGCTCGATGCAATAGTGCTCAACAAATATTGGTAACATTCTAAAAAATTCACTTCGAGATTTTTTGAGCTTCTGATCCATTCCAGTCTGTGAGCCCATAACGAGCAAGAATCGTTGCGAGTCGGCCATTTTTCCTCATGGTTCGAACTCCAACATTCATCGCCTCGGCTAGGCGACCATGGTCTTCACGCTTTGGAGAAAAGGCAATATATAGGGACGTGGGACGCTCGCACCCCGCAAGCCTAAGTCCCTCAACTTGGTACTTAGCCATGCTAAAATCCATGACCACCATATTCTCGATCAGGGTATCAATGCGCCTAGCTTTTAGCTTTCTGATATTTTGGAGAAGAGGTTTGTCTCCGGTGGCGATTTGCACAAGGTTATAGTCGGCTCGATTTTCAAGCAAGTATTTGTCTATAGATTTCTCGTATACATAACCAGAAATAACGCCAACCCGTCTTGAACTTAAAGACATTCCCACCTGATATTGAAACAAATCGTCCTGCCTGGTATAGAAACAGGTTTGATTCTCGCCTAGGGGCACGCCTGCAAGTGTCAAATTTTTCGCCTCGCTTGCACCCGCTCCAACGACAGCGTCAATTTTTCCTGCGGCGACGTCGCTCAACGCGTCGGTCCACGGTTGATTGTGGTAGGTTACTTTATATCCAACTGCACCCAATATTTCTCGAGCCAAATCAATCATAAAGCCAGGTTCCTGGCTTTTTTCGTCGCAATTGTAGGGACACCAAGCATCGGCTGCAATGACCACGGTTTTATTTACTGCGAATAATGTAGGTCCATTAAAAATGGCACTAAACCATATTCCTGTAAACAGGAATGTTTGCGCCGTCGTCAACCATTTATAATTGCGATTCATTATGCGTAATCTCCTCAACGGTCTATCTGTTGAGAATACGCTTATTGGGAATTAGCTGCCAGTACAACTATTGAGAGCGCCAAAATTCAAGAAGGATCCACCGGTGGAACTCGTCATTAGCGCCAGCTCAGAAGCGAGGCGAGCGTCGGCCAGCCCTCTACCCCGACCAACCCAAATAATATTCAATTGGACGCCAAGAGCTCTAGCATTCTCGGTGACAAGTTTGGCTCGACTGGCCGTAATGTCGCCAAACTCTTTCACTAGAACCAAAATTTGAGTTCCAGGCATGACATTTGGCGTAGACTTCAACTCGCTAATGTCCTCGATAAAAACAGGATGGTTCGGCACGGTTCCCATCGAGCTCAGTAGGATCTCAGGAATATTGAACCACATGCGTTCGCCGCCACTGGCGACACTGGTTTCAAAACTAGCCGCGTCCAAATAGATATCCATTTTTCCTGAAGTCATTTGAGATACAATATGAGACGAGGCGCGAAGGCCTGTGCGCGCTGCATTCCGACGATCTAACCCCTGCTGCTCGGCAAGGGTCGTCATGGTATTGGAAAAACGCTGGCAAAATTCTTTAGGCTGTACGACAGGAACCACCTTGCGGGCCTCAGCCAGCAGGGTTTGGGGAGCGAGTATGGAAACGACTGTGACGAAACTTGCGACGATTTGGTTGACGATATGGTTGATTGAGGGCTTCATAGTTTACTCCATAAGATTCTGAGGGCATCAGTCTGCTCCTATGACTTTGCAAGATGCAAGCCAGCCATTCACCGCCCGCAAGATATATAACCTGCTGAATTTTAAGTCTTTTAAATTTTAAGCCGCAAAGCCTAGCAAAATATCTAGGCACAGTGACTAGACTTTAGACGGTGACCTTGGGTTTATGGAGACCTTTTTGCCGTGACCGCAGACTATTTCCGGCCAATGAGCGTGATCTCACTGCGGTCGTGCAAGAGATGACGGCCTTTAACCGACGTCCAGCCAAAGGATTCGATCAAGCCTAGGGCCTCGGAGACCTGAGGCCAAGGATTTGATTTCGGAAGCTTTATATTGACGACGAAGTTTGCCATAGCCTTCTGCTCATGCCACGCTTTTAGGACGCCAAGAGTATCTCGTGCGCCCATCACCATGTCACAAACCATCCAATCAACGGCCTTTTCAGGCATAAATTTCAGACCATTGTCTTTAACATGAATAATTTCACCCTTTAAGGGCCCCATATCCTTTAGGTCCAATGCCGCATGATCCACGGCCTGCACGTGTGCCCCGTGGCGAGCTAAAACAAAGCTCCAGCCCCCAGGGGCTGCCCCTAGGTCCACGGCGGTATCACCAGCCTTTGGATGGACTCCGAGATAAGCCAGCGCCTCTTCAAGCTTACTGGCACTGCGAGACGGCGCGCCGCGAAGGGTTTTCATACGCTGAAACCCCGCCTCCCAGACTGAAATACCCTCGGCCATGGTGCCACAAGAAAACCAAATCGCATCGTTAGACGGAGCGTAAATTTGCAAAAGAATATCTGAGGAGGTTCGCTCGGTGGTCGCGAACGCCTCAGGCGATAGGTAGCGTTTCAAAAAATCTTTTTGTGACGTTCGGACATGCCCCATGACTAATTTGGCGATCCTAGTCGCACGAGCTAGATTGTCGTCATCGTCAATGGCAAATCCATGGAGAGTCCAAGACCCAGATTGGCGGTTTCCACGCTTCGTCAAAACGTCAATTCGCTCGCATATGAACTCTGCGGCGGACTTGTCATCAGCACCAATAAATTGCAGGGCTCGGGGGAGTATCTGTCTTGCAAAGACAGTATCAACGACCTTAGGCATCCTGGCCGACTCGGGAAACGAGACCCCGGCACGACAAGCAACGATACCCTCCAGCGAGAAACGTGCTGAGAATTCGTCCTTTAAAGGCTCCTCAAAGCCAGGCCGCATTAAAATCAAATGTCGTCGCAACTGAATCAAATTCCTGCCGTCCTATACTTTTCCACCATTTAAGAGTCCAGAGTAGCGATCTATATATGGTCGAATCAATGAACTCAAGCACAATCCTCCTTAAACAGCAATCAGGCTCATTACGATTTATTGCTCATTGGTCATCACTCTGATAAGGAACTTTGCCGTTCAATGAATAGTGCACGCGGCCTTCGTTAAAGTATTCTTGGTATTTTATTAGTTTGCGCCGAAGGTCTATATCTATTCCGGAAAGCGACCCGGCCTTGATAGCAAAACCTTTGATTCTTCTCGAATATTGATCCATAACGACCATCACCCAGTGTGACTGCAGAGACGTTGATTCGACAAATTTCCATGAGACATAATCCCTGTCAAATCTGACGGGACATAATCGCGGAACAATTTCGACAGGACATAATCCCTGTCAAATCTCAGCGAGACATAATCGCTGGTTCCACTACATCGCAAGCAATTAATTTTTTTAAATGTGGCCAGAGGAGTTTAATAATTTCATCCACATATCAGGTTTCCTCAAGATTAATTGCGAAAATCGTACAATGTGTGTTGCTACTACACGTTCCTAAGCGGGAATGGACAACAGGATTCCCTGGCGTTCCATCATTGACGTCCTATTTTGGTATTAGATTTTATGCGTATTTCAAAGTTGAGGCCGATGGCTCGTATCAATTTAAAACCATTTCAGACGATGGATCGAAACTATTTATCGATTCAGATTTAGTCGTTAATAATGACGGTACGCATGCACCCCAAATAGTTGAAAGCACCATGCTTGTTCTTAAAGCGGGTATTCATAAGATTGCTGTTGATTGGTTTCAAGGGCCCCCTAAGCATATAGCTCTTCAGGTTATGTGGAAGTCCTCTTCTACAAACTGGGAAATCATCCCGGTAGGAAAATTACAGCATGGGAAACTCTGCAATATACCTGAAATTGGCGTTTTCAATTAGCCCACGTTATCAAACGTTGTAAATTCATAAATCGAGCTTTCGTCCAGTTTTTCGGCGGAGCAAGACTTACCATACCATCGCCGCGTCGGCTAGATTGCGACAGAACCCTCACTAGAGCCCGTCTCAATCCTATCATTGGGATTTAAATTCCTACATTCACAATATCTTGGATGTCTTCAAATCATTTTTTGTTAGACTTGCTGACATAAATTGGATGTAAGGGGTTTGGTCTGCAAATTACCAAAGCAAGTTCTATCTTAGTAAAGCCTATGGTCGTGGCGTCAGCGCTGACGGCACTTGGTGCCATCATAGTTTGCTTGCTTTCAAAGC